>CALXTF010000047.1 GCA_944391335.1 uncultured Alphaproteobacteria bacterium | reverse complement strand
CCAAAAATAATATTCTTTAAAAAACAAGGAGTTAGAAAATACAAAAAATCGCAAAATCATCAAAAATTGAATTTTATTAAATTTATTTAATAAAATTGTTACAAAAAAAGATGCGGAAAAATTTCCGCATCTTTTTTACATACATTTCCCTTTGCTTTGCCAAAAACGAAGCATCTTTACCGCCAGACCAACAAAATTAAGATACACGGCTAATGCACCGCGAATCGCCATTTGGTTGAGCTTCGTTTGATCGGAGGCTGCAATAATCTGCAGCATCTCTTCTCCGGAATAAGCCGTTACCGCGCAATAAACCACAATCGTCACAAAAACAACAGCAATGTCAACAACTCCTAACGGAAATAATAAACAACTGCAAGCACCGAGTATTATCCCCCATAACGCGGTTAATAAAATGCAATGCCATGAAATCATGTCTTTGCGAAAAATAGCACCGGTAAGCGACATTCCAAAATACATACCGGCGGATATAATTAATCCACGGGCTATGTCCGCTTTGATAAAAACCAGTGCAACCCCGCTTAAAGACGCTCCAATCAGGCTGCAGAACAAAACGAAAATAAGCGCAACAGCCGGAAAACTTAATGTGCTGATGTTCTTGGGAATCGCCAAAAACATAACTAAAGGCAAAAATAAAAAAATCCAACCGCTGACAGAAAGCATTAATTCGTTTTCGACATTTAAGACACAGAGAAAGTCCCTGTATTCCGGCACTCTGGTCAATATATAGGCCGTAACCGCCGAAATTCCCGCACCAATCCCCATAAAAGCAAATAATCGGACAATGATGCGATTCTCTAATTTTTTAGCTAAACTTTTCATAATAATTTTTAAATGATTATAGTTTCTCTTTCTATATAATATCCCTAAAATAAATTCCAACTCCTCAAATAATATATTTTTTAAACTCTCAAAAAGCTTGAGAGAAGAAGAGAGAAAGTTGTTGCATAAATTTTAAAATCGTGTATTAAAATGTTCCCAAATGGCTTTTTAAAAATAAAGTAAGGAATTAAAAATGGTGTCACTTGCAGAAAAAATGGCCGCAAATATGGATTTGTCGGTGTTCGGTAAAGCCGAAGAACTTAAAAAAAGATTATGGTTCACAATTTTGGCTTTAATTGTTTTTCGTCTCGGAACTTTTATCCCTTTGCCCGGAATCGATCCTCATATTCTGGCGGATATCTTTTCTCGCAATTCAAGCGGTATTCTCGGTATGTTCAATATGTTCGCCGGCGGTGCTTTGGAGCGTATGACCATCTTCGCCTTAAACATCATGCCCTATATTTCCGCATCTATCATTTTGCAGCTCGGACAATCCGTTATCCCCTCCCTTGCCGCCCTCAAAAAAGAAGGTGAAGCAGGACATCGCAAAATGACGCATTATACAAAAGTGTTGACCGTCTTTATCACTATTATTCAAGGATACGGTATCGCCGTCGGTCTCGAAGGAATGGTCGGCAGCGCAGGCGTCTCCGCCGTCGTTATTCCCGGATTTGTCTTCAAATTTACGACAATCGTGTCTCTCGTCGGCGGTACAATGTTTATTGTATGGCTTGGCGATCAAATAACTTCCCGCGGCGTCGGCAATGGCTCTTCTTTAATTATTACTGTCGGAATTATCGCTAATATCCCTGCCGCTTTGGCTCAAACTTTCGAATTGGGACGCGTCGGGTCCTTATCTATTTGGGTTATCTTGCTGCTTATGATTATGGTCTTGGGTCTAATCTATGTCATCGTCTTAGTCGAAAGAGCTCAACGTAAAATTACTATCCAATACCCTAAACGTCAAATCGGCGCGCGTATGATGTCTTCATCTGAAAGTTCTCATCTGCCCCTTAAAATCAATCCAACCGGCGTTATCCCCCCTATCTTCGCCAGTTCACTCCTCCTCTTGCCAATTACCGTTGCAAACCTGTCCGCAAATAGTGGACCTGGTTGGGCGCAAACATTAAGTCAAATGCTGGGTATGGGACAACCTCTCCATTTGATCTTATATGCCGGATTAATTATCTTCTTCGCTTTCTTCTATACCGCAGTCGTCTTTAATCCTGAGGAAACTGCCGAAAACCTTAAAAAACACGGCGGCTTTATCGCCGGTATACGCCCCGGAAAAAATACAGCCGAATATTTGGATTATGTCATTACTCGTCTAACCGTGCTTGGCGCAGCTTATCTTACCGCACTTTGCATCTTGCCCGAAATCTTAATCTCTAAACTCGGCGTACCTTTCGTCCTCGGCGGAACAACCCTGCTCATCGTCGTCCAAGTAACAATGGATTTCGTCGGACAAGTGCAAACACACCTCATCGCCTATCAATATGAAGGACTCCTTAAAAAAGCTGCTTTGGTTAATAAAAAAGGAAAGAGAAAATAAATGAGCTTCGTAAATGGGAAAGGACTACATCTGGTTATTACCGGCGCTCCCGGAACCGGAAAAGGAACTCAAGCCGGCGTGCTTAAAAGAAAATACGGTATTTGCCACTTGTCAACCGGCGAAATGCTCCGCGAAGAAGTAAAAAAAGCAACTAAAATCGGCGAACAATTAAAAGACCATCTCGCCGCCGGCGGATTCGCTCCCGATGAGTTGATGATCCAAATGGTGTCTTCTCGTATCGATGAACCCGATTGTCAAAACG
This sequence comes from uncultured Alphaproteobacteria bacterium, assembly GCA_944391335.1. GTDB lineage: Bacteria > Pseudomonadota > Alphaproteobacteria > RF32 > CAG-239 > JAFUYI01. Next base: position 2,487 of record CALXTF010000047.1, on the reverse strand, counting down.
GCTTCATCTTGGACGGTTTCCCTAGAACAATCAAACAAGCAGAAGAATTGTCTAAAATGCTCGCCCAAAAAGGTATATCCCTAAACGCAGTTATCGAAATTATCGTCCCCGATCAAGTCATCGTCGATCGTATCCTCGGACGTTATACCTGTATGACTTGCGGTGAAAGTTATAGCGATAAATATCATAAACCTAAAGTCCAAGGTGTTTGTGATATTTGCGGCGGTATAAAATTCTCTAAACGACTCGACGATACCAAAGAAACTATCGAAAGACGGTTGAAAAAATACCGCGACTTTACTTACCCTACTATTGCTTATTATGAAAAAATAGGCTTGTTGAAAGCAATCAATGGTAACGGATCTGTCAATGAAGTCGCAGAAAGAATAAATAACGCCCTAAATATGAAATAACTGTTCGTTAAAAATAATTTTTTTTAAAAAATACTTAAAGTAATGGTTGACACAAATAATTATTAGCATATAATCCGCTTTAATTTTGAAAAGTGGTGATCAACTTTTTGAGTTTTAATTTAAATAATGGAGATGAAATTTGGCTCGTATAGCTGGTGTAAATATTCCGACTGCCAAAAGAATTGAAATCGCATTGACCTATATTTTTGGCATCGGTCGCAAAACTGCCCAAGACATTTGCACAAAATCTGGCGTAAACCCAAGTTTGCGCGTGCAAGATATGTCCGAAGAGGATATCGCAAAAGTGCGCGAAGTTATCGATCATGATTATTTGGTCGAAGGTGAACTACGCAGAGATGTCGGGGTGAATATTAAAAGATTAATGGACCTCGGCTGCTACAGAGGATTACGGCACCGTAAGGGATTGCCCGTGCGTGGACAAAGTACAAAACAAAATGCCCGCACTCGTAAAGGTAAACGTAAAACCGTCGCAAACAAGAAAAAATAATAGGTAGGGTCCAAAATGGCAAAAGCAACACAAAAGAAAAAAGAAAAAAAGAATATCACAGCCGGTGTCGCACATGTGAATTCTACTTTTAATAATACTCGTATTACAATTACCGATGCTCAGGGAAATACTGTAGCTTGGTCTACCGCAGGAGCTCAAGGATTTAAAGGCTCTCGGAAATCTACTCCCTATGCCGCTCAAGTCGCCGCCGAAGAAGCTGGTAAAAAAGCTATCGAAAATGGTATGAAAACTTTGGAAGTCGAAGTTAAAGGACCAGGTTCTGGTAGAGAATCAGCTATCCGCGCTTTGCAGGTCGTCGGGTTTACTATTACAACTATCCGCGACGTTACTCCCATCCCTCATAATGGATGCCGCTTGCGTAAACGTCGCCGCGTGTAATTAGCTCTCTTTTGATAGTGAGGCTAACCTTTTAGCCTCGCCATCTTTTGATTTTTGATAAAATATGCATATGCACTTTAAAATGAGGATATCCAAGTGATTCAAAAGAATTGGCAAGAACTTATTAAACCAACTAATCTTGAAATTGTTCCTAGCGATGGCGGAAACAAAGCTAAGATTGTGGTCGAACCTTTAGAACGCGGCTTTGGCCTTACTCTCGGTAATGCTTTAAGACGCATCTTGTTGTCTTCTCTGCAGGGCGGCGCTGTTACAGCTATCAAAATCGATGGCGTCCTGCATGAGTTTTCTGTCATCCCAGGCGTCAGAGAAGATGTAACCGATATCGTTCTCAATATTAAAGGTCTCGCCGTCGCTGTCCATAGCGAAGGTCAGAAATCTATGTATCTGAAAGCTGAAGGACCTTGTAAAGTAACTGCCTCTATGATCGAAACAGGACACGATGTCGAAATTAAAAATCCAGATCATCTTATCTGTACCCTTGACGCAGGTGCTAAAATTAATATGGAGTTAATCGTTAATACTGGTAAAGGATATATCCCTGCTAGTCAAAATAAACCTCTCGATGCTCCAATCGGCCTAATCCCCGTAGATGCTATTTATTCACCTGTAAAACGCGTCTCTTACCGCGTCGATAATACTCGTGTCGGACAAGTTACTGATTATGATAAATTAACTTTGGTCGTCGAAACAAATGGAGTCGTCTCCCCGGAAGATGCTATCGCTTTTTCTGCTCGTATCTTGCAAGACCAACTTAAACCTTTCATTAATTTCGATGAACCAGAAGCTGAAGTCGAAGTCGAAAAAGAAGAATTACCTTTTAACAAAAATCTACTCAAAAAAGTCGAAGAACTCGAATTATCCGTTCGTTCCGCTAATTGCTTGAAAAATGATAATATTGTTTATATAGGTGATTTGGTTCAAAAAACAGAAGCCGAAATGCTTAGAACGCCAAACTTTGGACGTAAGTCTTTGAATGAAATTAAAGAAGTCCTAGCTAAAATGGGAATTCATCTTGGTATGGAAACTCCGGGGTGGCCTCCTGAAAATATTGAAGAACTTATCAAGCGCGTAGATGAACACTTCTAAACATTAAAATAAACCTCCGAGATTTCGGAGGTTTATGATTCGAACGTAACACTACCTGCG
>CALXTF010000046.1 GCA_944391335.1 uncultured Alphaproteobacteria bacterium | reverse complement strand
CGGAATAAAGGGCTTGTTGATAAGGATTTAAAACGAAAAAAGAGGAAGTATAAACTTCCTCTTTTCAAATTGGTGATGCTTAACTCACAATTCACGAGCCAAATTTATTATTGTTTTATCAACTCATCATCCGTTGTATCTTGAATCCGCTCAAGCTCTTCTTCTGATATTCCTAATTTTTCTGCAAAACTCTTATTTCTTAATTTCGCTCTAGTCGCAATTTCTGAATAAGGAATCATTTCTTGATATAAACTAGCTATAGGCGTTTCAATTTCTCCAATTGATAATATATCCCTATTAGGATAAATACGATAATTTCCAAACGGAACTTTTTTCCATAATGATCTATCTAGATTGATTAAATCGACTTCTTCTCCTATAAGAAATCCAAAAAATTGCGTAAATTGCTTAGGCTTCCTTGAATAATTTGCAATCAACGTTGCATACCTCGCAATTTGATCCGTATGTTGCGATAAATCAACAGTAGGAGATTTAAATTCTATCAATACACACTTGCTCTCTTCTGGAAATAAAAATATATCTGGTCGCTGTTGTAAATATGTCTCTTTATTTATACCTACCGATTTTAGGGCTGCATAAATATCAACATTATCTGCTAGTAATTTTTCTTCGTTGATTACCAAATCTTCTAGAGGTATATCAGAATAACCATCAAAATGAACAAACTCCTCATTTAAAATCCATAAATCATTAGGAACTCCTTTCATTTTTCTTCTAAATATTAAATCATGAAAAATAGCTTCTTTTTGTTCATGTACCATTTCTCCTCTAGCCTTTTTTTCTTTCCATTCACGTTGAATCTCCAACTCATCCCGGCGTGCTAGCTCTAATAATTTAACAACCATATCTCTCCGGATAATATAACGTGCGAGTTCATCTTTATTTTGTTGAGGGATTTTGTTCATTAGCTTTTGAGAAACACTCTCAAACTTCTCTTTATAATCCTTACTACTGGGATTCAATTTTTGCATTTCCAAAGATTTTAGTTCTTCATAGGTTTGGCGGATTTCCATATTCTCTTTTGCAAACTTCCGAGCCTGCGCTTGAAAAAGTTTTTCAATAATTTCCTCTTCTGTATCATTAAATTCAATATCTGAAACTTCTGCAATTTCAATTGAAATGCCATATTTTTCAGCAATTTTTGCAATATCTTTTTCGCGATTTTCTTTTAAATTTTGTATGTCAGAATAATTTTTTTCCAAACTTTGATCTATCTTTTCTTTAATCTCATCCCAAAAAACATATTTATTTTCAGTATTAAATAACGAGCCAGTTTCTTCTTTGATCTCTTTTTCTGTTTGCTTTTTTGAAGGAAAATTAAAACCTTCAACCATTTGATTAACAGAATCAGAGTTATTTAAAAGCTCGCCACTTACACAAGAAATATATCTGTAACCCTCAAATTCTGAATCTTTTTTTATCGCCGTAAAATTAAATGGTTCGACAACAATGTTTTTACTACAAAGATATACCCCATTTTGGTTAATATCCGAAGCAGCTAATTTAAAACGATGAAATGATAACTCATAGACAGGATCTACTGGAAGCCAATCTATTTTAATTTTTTTAGATGTAATATGTTTTATATCGGCTTGTTCCGTTCTTATCTTTATTTTATCCTCTTTATCAGGAGAAGGTATTGTATCCTTATTAAAAACAAAAACACTCTTTTCTTGATTATCTACCTTAATTTCAATTTTAATAGATTGGCTATTTGATTTAGAGCCAAGCCACATACGAAGTAAAAAATGCTTTAAAACATCACGTTTTAAATTATCAATACTTTCAACATATTTAGCAAAATAATCATTTTCTTTCTCATTGAGAAGACCAGACATTGTTACACATGTCTTAGTATCAGTTTCATTTGAAATATTTATGATATTATCTGAATATTCACCATTTTTCTTCCAAGTTGCCTTTAATTTTTTCCATTTAGCATCTTCATAATAAACACTTTCAATATCTATTTGACGAAAACGGCAGAATATCTGTATTTTTCCTGTTCCTCGATTATTCAGTCCTTTCGATTTTTCTCCCAAATCCTTAAAGCGCTCATGATTTTTTGATACAAAACCTAAGCCATTATCACAAATAGAAACTGACAATAAATTATATTTAATTCGAGTCTTATCTACCAAATCTGTTTCACTCGAAAAATTCATAGATAGTGTTATCTGAGGAATAAAATTAACTCCGGTATCTTGTCTTTGAACTATAGCATCTAATGAGTTGGTGAAAGCTTCTTTGATTGGAGAAAATGGATCTTTAGCTTTTCCTATAATTGAACAGGAATTTTCAATAGTAATTTTTTGTTGCAAAATCTCCATGATATACCTCGCATTCTAAATTTATGTAAACATTACTTAGTATTTTAGTACAATGCAAGATTTTTATGTAATCAATAACACAATAGCCATATATTTACATACAATGTACTGATTGTTCCCTCTCAATCTTATACATCTGCACTTTTTCGGCCATAGTTTCATATTCTTTGATGTCGGATTTATCAAAATCAAACCAGGTATTGGCATTTTTGAGATTAACCAGCTTGTCAAAAGGCTTTTGCAATTTATAAATAAGCTTCTGCCCGTCTAGATAACATTCCGCAAGCATAAGACTTAACAGTTTATTTTTCTGAGTAGGATTCGCTCCTTTCATAATATCGGAAACATTTGCCGCAATATCTAAAACTTCATTAACTGTTATCTGTATGTCTTTGCTTATATCCGCATATTTTTCAGCCGTTTTCTGCA
>CALXTF010000045.1 GCA_944391335.1 uncultured Alphaproteobacteria bacterium | reverse complement strand
CACCAAAATAACGCGCTATTTCCAATGACGCGGCCACTGCCACGGTACATACTGCACAAGCCGGATTCGCATATGCGGGAAGAGCGTATATATATATAAAAGTGATTAACATTATTAATTTGAATAGAAGCATTTTTTAACTTTCATTTATGTACATCTTTTTTTGGGATATATAACATAATCTTTTGGCTTGCAATAATTTTTTATTCATTATACAACAAGGGGGGAAAAATTAGGGTATACGATGGAAGATTTAAAAGATTTAATTAAAAAAGCACGAACGGATCATATTCTTGAAAGAGAAGAAATTTTACTTTTATTATCCTCGCCGGAAATTGATGAAATTCTTTTTGCTGCGGCGGATGAAGTTCGGAAGCGGTATGTTGGAGACGGCATACATTTACGGGGATTAATAGAATTTTCCAATTTTTGTCGAAACAATTGTTGTTATTGCGGATTACGGCGGGATAATAAAAACATTACACGCTATAGAATGGATGAAGACACTATTTTTGCAACAGCCGAATATGCTGTTCAAGCCATGGGATTAAAGACGATAGTTTTACAATCAGGCGAGGATCTGTATTTTGACTGTGAGAAACTATGCGGGATTATTCAATTGATAAAGTCCTTAGATGTAGCTCTAACTTTAAGTATTGGTGAAAAAAGTTTTTCAGAATACCGAGCTTACAAGGAGGCCGGAGCGGATCGTTTTTTACTTCGAATTGAAACGACGGATAAGGATTTATATCTTCAACATGATCCGCAGATGAGTTTTGAAAACAGAATTGAATGCATCCATAATATAGGACGTTCAGGGCTTGAGGTAGGGACAGGGATTTTAGTTGGTTTACCCAATCAAACTCTTGAGAGTTATGCAGACGATATTTTATTTTTTAAAACAATTAAAGCGGACATGGTAGGTATAGGGCCGTTTATTCCACATCCGAACACTCCTTTAAGGGGTGCTATCGGTGGAAGTTTGCAAATATCTTTAAAGATAATGGCATTAACGAGGCTTTTATTGCCTGACATTAACATACCGGCGACAACGGCTATGGAAACTATAGAGAAAAACGGACAAATACGCGCTCTTAAAGCCGGTGCGAATGTTATTATGCCAAACATTACTCTTCCTCTTTATCGTCAGCATTATGAACTTTATCCCGGAAAATCCGATACAGGTTATCTTCCAGATAATAATCTGCAAAAATTAATCGGAACCATTCATTCTATTGGTCGTTTTGTAGCCGAGGGGTATGGTTTTCATCAAAAACTCCTTTAATCCAAAAACAATTTAAAAAAGCATCAAAAAACATCTTGTATTTTTTGTCAAATATGATATATATAAATTTCATTTAATAATTTTTATGTTTTATCTTATAAATTTTATAATTATGGAAGAAATACAAAAACCTCTCTTGACAATTAGTGATCAAGAAAAAATTATGCTAACCATCATTGCTCAAGGATTGTCCGAACGCATTATTTTAATGGTAAAAAATGATTTCAAATTGACAATCAACATTCTTGAAGCCTTGAAGTGGAGTTATAAAAAAGATGTTATCACCACTATCTTAAATGATGAATTTGAATATTTTGGTGAAAACAAATATCTCTTGAGCTTTCTGAACAACCTTTACGGAGAAAAAGGTTCGGCCGAAATTATTAGCAGAAATGCCAAAAAGGAGGGAAAAACAGCAAAAAATTGTTGGAAACATCTTCTTAAGAAACTTTCTGTTCAACAATTGGAAGAAAACGAACTATGGTTGGAACTGTCCAAAAGGGGGGAATGGAATATTTTAGCGAAACACAATCGTTTTGACGAGATTATTCTTAATCCTCACGGCTATCATCCGGCCGAAGCGGCGGCTCTTTTGTACAAATATGGTATGATTGATAGGATTATTGAATTAAAAAAATTCTATTGGCTTACCAAAATTCTGGGTGGTGAAGAAATCCTTTGGCAGTATAAGCAATTTTCAATTCTATATACGGCTCGAGGTTCTCTTAACAAATGGACCGAAGAAGATGTATGGCGAAGATTTTGTTCTTCAAAAGAAGGACAGGCTTATCTGTATGAAAGAGAAGAATATCAGGTTTTGCTCCGTTATCAATGTTTTGATTTGTTCATACAAAAACAAAACTGGAATATTCTTGCCAAATACAACTATTATCTTTTAATAAATTGGCAAGAATGGTTGGAAAAGGCAAAATCCTCCATAGTTGAAACAGAGTTAAGACATCTTTTCGAGTGCGCCGTGGAAGGAAAGCGATGGGACTTATTAGCCGACAACAAACAATATTGGTTGTTGATAAAAAACAAGCAAATTATTTTTTGTCTTAAGCGGCTGTTTAGCAACAAAAAGCTCTCCCTCACACAGAACACAGACGAGGCTGTGGTTCTATAGCCGATAGTGAGTTTTGAGGGGTTAAAAGCCTATTAAAAACGCTCCGATCAGGAGCGTTTTTTTTACTTTCAATAAAATCTATTTGATTATAAAAACATCTGGAATTGAAACGATAATAACAAGCGTTTTAAAGATATTAACAAACACTTAAAATTAAAACTTGAAGATTAAAATAACATATAGTATAATATTTTCATAAAAGCGGTCTTTTTATAGGGATTTGTTATAGGGATTTGCTTTATATAAAAAATATCAATAACTAAATAGGCTAAGACTATGAAACTATCAAACAAATTTTATTATCTTTTATTGGCGGGGACGATACTTTCAACCTCGGCAACAGCGGCAGTATTTGAACCGACGTTAGACACGCTGAAAGCGCAAGGTTCTGTTTTAAGCGGCGATTACGCCTTAACTCAAGTCGATACGGATCTGCCCGCGGGAGCG
>CALXTF010000044.1 GCA_944391335.1 uncultured Alphaproteobacteria bacterium | reverse complement strand
TGGAAAGTCTTGAGCTATGAGTTCGGCCTCCACCGCAGCAACCTCAGCCGCCACTACGAAAAAGCGCTGGTGAAGATATTGATGAGATGAATAATAATGCATTCAATTAAAGGTTGACAATAATATTTTTATAAACTAATATAGAAATGTGTATACCACAAAGATTATTTGTCAATCCGGTATGCTTTTCTGGGTGAGGACAAATCTTGTTCAGAAAAAGAATGGCTTCGAAGCGCAGAAAGTCGGTGCAACTGCAGAACATGACGTATTCATGTTGCAATGATGGGGTACACCGTCCATCCGAAGTCACTCTATATTTTTGAAGCGGAAAATGTATAATGAAAATAAAAACCACAAACCAAGGATATTCCAGATTTTCTCCAGACAATGCAATTGAGGTTATTGATTGTTTAAAGTCGCAAGTCATAAATCATACTTTGGATAAAATTTTAACGACAAATATAGATTTAGATATTTCAGATATTGAACAAAGTGCCCTTTTAGAGGAGTCAAAAAGAAATAAATATGGTTGGTTAGGACCTTTTGTTTTTAAAATCGGAAATGAGTTCTTGTTTTTGCAATTTGATGGCTATTTTTGTTATCAAATAGGGTTAAATTGCTTTGTAGCCGAGAAAATTATTGACGTTAAAAATATGCCTCTTGAAAATATAATGACCACGGATAAAAATATTTATATTGATATTTCGTTTTTATATCCGGAAATTACAGGCAAAAAAATAATCGATATATATGTTCAAAAAACACTTGATGATAGATACGTGTCTGCAATTGTTCTGGTGACAAGCAATCTTTATTACATAGCGGTGGGTAATGATATAGATAATCCCAGAATGGAAATTTTTTCAACAAAAGAAGAAATGGAAAAGACAGTATGCGCTTGGCGATAACACGTTAAAAAATAACGGACAATATTAAAATTGCCCGTTATTTTTTTGGAATTTACATATTATCTGTGGTATCCAGTCTTTACAAAAATATTGTTTCCATTTCTAATTTTCCCTAAGATAACACGATTTGCAGAAGGACTTTCAATGGTTTGTAAAGTTGAATAGCGAGAAGGTGCGACTTGGCTTTTTTTGTTAAATAAAGCATCAGAAATAGTATGCGCAGCATCTTTGGGCGTGTAACCATAGTCTACAATTCTTCGTTGATATATATGTTCAACTCTGTCTTTGGGGATTACAACTTTTCCTGAAACTATAGTCGGTTCATTTACATTTTGACGAATATCGTTGATTTGATTGAGTTTATCTCTATCAATACGCCCCAAATATATATCATTAAAATTATTTCCTCTTTCAAGTTGTTTCTCTAGGTATTTAGTTCCTTTATAAATATTTATGGCATTATAAACGCGCCCAACGGCAGGGATACCTGTATTGACAGCACCCAAACTACCTAATCCTTTGCCAACAAATTCTGTTGCTCTGTTTGCTAGGTCAAAAGTATTCCCGATATCAGCGGAATTTGCAGCTTGTTGTAAGTCTTGACGTCTTTCTTGCATTCCCCAATTAAGTTTGTTGTTTAGCCAATTATAGCCGCCAAAAGTTGCTCCGTTGGCTAAAGATTCAAGACCGACGATGGTCCCTTGTCCAAATCCTTTTAAGGCTTCCAAAGCAATATCTCCTGCAGAATACCCCTTGGGATGAGGATTTTTATAGAGAGGTTTAGCGGAATCTAAAGAGGAATTGATTTCTTGCTTTGCCCAAGGGGTAGGGGTTTGGTATTGGTTTCTATTCCAAATATTTTGATTTGCATTTCCAACATTAGTCAGAGGTGTTTGATTTTTCCGATTTTCGATATTAGCCGAAATGTTCGAATTTCCAAAACCGTAGTTATTTTCGGGATTGTTGCCCCAAAAGGCAGTGCCTAATTGAGGATAGTTCTCCGGTTCAATTCCTTGTTGTTTTAGGTTTTCAGCCATTTGCTTTTCTTTTTCAAAACGTTCGAATTGATATTCCACTTCATCGCGTGTCGAAAAATTGCTGTGGTCAACACCATAAGAAATCGCCTTTATGGATAGAAAACCGATAAAAATACGTCCGACAACGGAACAAATCACCCAAATGGATGAGGTCTTGGAGTGGTTGGAAGTACTAGAACCTTGGGAAAGAAAGCTAGTGTGGAAACGCGGCGCCAGAATCCCTTGGAAAGTCTTGAGCTATGAGTTCGGTCTCTACCGCAGCAACCTCAGCCGCCATTACGAAAAAGCGCTGGTGAAGATATTGCAATCAAATTGTCAGATGAAAATATTTAAGAGCTAATTTTAAGATTGTAAATTATTTGTTGTATTTTGAAACTCTATGAAATATCATGTGTATGATATAGTAGCAATAGGAGCTTGAAAATGAAAAAAATCTTATGTCTATTTGCAATTTTTTTTATGATTAGCTCAGCTAATGCAAAAGAGAATTTAACTCCTCAAAAGTTGGCAGAGCAGCAGGCTAAAACAATCAATGAAAACTGTGAGCAAAAAATTCCGTTAGTAAATGAAAATAGCGTAATTATTGGTAATGTTGCCGATGTTGAGCGCGTACGTAAACTTAAAAACTGTATCAAGGACAATATATTAAGGCAAGCTCAAGACTACTTAAGACCAGTCGAAGTTGATATTTTTGCTAAAAATATAGAAGCAGATGAAAATGCAAGATTTAATATTTATAAATCCTTATATTTTTGTTCAGAAAATGGTGATGAATTTGAATGTAAAAATCAATATAAAAATGATACTTCTTTAGGAAAGTTGATGTTGGAACATAGATTAAAAGGAGATATGTATAATTTGTTGATTGATGTTTTAGAAGCAAAAAATGGCGGCTTTAATTTTTAAGCCGCCATTATTTATTAGTTGCCTTACAGACAACCCCGAGTTTACTCGGGGCTGAATGCCAAGGTGTTGGAACAACACCGCTCCACGCCAACGAGCGTGGTCAAACCGAAGGTTTGTAGCTGATTTAGAACCACCAGTTTACTGGGGGATATCTATTATAGTCCTAAATATTTTAAGGCTTCTTTTAATTCGTTAGGATAACGTTTATTAACAATGTTATCTTTTTCATTTTGGGTTATTCTTCCATCTCCTGGAGATTGACTGGCCGGCAATGATTTTACGTAATCTGCACGTTTTTTATACAAAGCCCTAAGCAAAGTTTCATCATCGACTTTAGCATTTTTTTCCTGTAGTTCTTGCAAAGTATTATTTACAATTTGCGCGGCTTTTCCATGTTGCACACTCATTGAGTATAATGCATCTTTAACAACAGGATGCCTGTTATCAATATTTAATAATTCTTTATTTTGAACAGAATTAAGAAGTGGCTGCAGGTGTGTGTTAATAATAAAATTATATTGAGAATTATTAAAATTATCGTTTTG
>CALXTF010000043.1 GCA_944391335.1 uncultured Alphaproteobacteria bacterium | reverse complement strand
TCTAAAACAACTTCAACTGCAATTTTATAAAAGTTTATAAGATTAGTAGTCATTTCATTTAATTCAATATCCGTAACATCGGGATAGAGAATAGATAACTCATGAGCGAGCTTACTTCTATCATTATTTTTCATGTTATATAGAAGTGTTTGTCTTTGTGTTTCTACTAAATTTTTTTTAAGAAAATTGAAATTTATGTATAAAAAACCTTTGTTTATGAGAAACAAAGGTTAAAAGTGAATAACAAAAATAAAAATTGATTAGTTTTTAAAGAATTTTAGATGCGATTTAGCAATGTGAAGCTCGGTATAATCATCTAATATCAATTCTTTCATATAAGGAATATTAATAAAAAGCGGAATATTCTTTCTACTTGCAAAGACAAGAGCTGTTTTATTATCATTTTTGATACCCTCTCTAGTTGCAAAATCCATCGCTTCATTAATTACTTGATAAAGTTTTTGTTCATCACTTGTTTCTTGAGATACAAACATATTTACAATTGGGAGTTTTTCATGTTTGCAATATTCCAAAACTTCCAAGTATTGAGATGTTATATCTTCACCAATTCCTATAAAAATTGAACCTCCAATCATTAAAATATTACATATATCAATAGTATTCAAAACCGGATATGAAAAATTGTATCCAGGGATTTTATTTGCTAAATCTATTGATTTTACAGCTCGTGCATTAAATTCTGAACTTTTTACAATTTCAATCATTTTTATTGTCCTTTTTTTTGTTAAAATATGATATAGAATTGTAAAAATTATGGTTTCTACTAAAAAAAAGTTCCAAATAGTATATTTTTTTTGTTTATTGACTGTTTATTCTCTGTTTGTTTCCTGTTTGATTCCTATATATAAAGATATTCAAATAATTAATAATAAATTTAATTATTTGATAATAAAGAAAGCTACTTAGAAATAAATATACGTAAGAAATATATTTAGAAAGTAACGTATAAAGCTATAAAGTATTCTTTCTATATTTTAAAATTTTTTATTCTTCTTAAGATTAAATATTATTATTTGAATAAAATATTAAAATTAAACATAAACGATTATAACAACAAACATCTTTTTCTTACTATGGTATGAAAAATATATATTATAATAAAATATAAGGGGCGGGCTTCTTTTCTTGTCAAATTATAATTAACTTCTGTAAAATTTTACAAAAGTTGTAAAAACAACCTCATTCCGATTGAGAATTAGGTTAATCATTTGAAATTTCATAAATATCTTATAAAATTATATCCCATATCTCCATAAACAACCCGTGGATAACCGAATTTGATAAAAGTAATAAAACCTATACCAAATAAAAACATTGATTCTATGGGTTAAAAAAACATCTAAAAGTTTATTACAGATTAATTTTCCTGCTGAATTACTTGATAAATACTTTTCCAACCGGCATTATGAGTAGCTCCATGCACCATAATTACCTTGCTATTTTTGCCGACAAAGTTTTTAATTAATTGCGGTGGTATCACTTTATCATTACTCCCGACATAATGCACTTGCGGTATCTTAGCAAACTGCTCACTATAATTTGTCAAATTCATTGATTCGCTCAAAGGCGGCAAGTTGTGATAGGTTGTCCAAGCAAAATGATCTAAATTTCCGGCAATGGTAATGATTTTTTTGACATTCAACCCTGATTTTGCTGTTGCCACCAAACCTGCAACTTGAGCTCCGCCGGAAAAGCCGATTAAAACAACGGGACTATTTCCGACAATACTTTTGATTGCTTCATATTCGGCATTAATTACTTCCGATGCAAAACGAGCCGTTGTCCAATGTCTTTGCGAACAAATCGGACTTTTAACATACTGACAAGGCCTTGCCAGATAAATCACATTCGGACTTTCATTACCAAAAGTCAACTCGCGAATTATTGTTCCTTTGGGTGTCGGGTCTTGTGTAGGGCGTCCGTGTGCATTAAAAGCATAACCATCACCTTCAATATAAACTTTATACACGCCTTTAGGCTCGGTTATTTTTTGCCAAGATGCAATATCAAAATACTGCGTTTTGATTTCTTTATAAGTAAACTCCGGCGGAACAGTTATAGTTGAACAACTGCATAAGACTAACAAGCTTAAAATTTTTATTATCTGTTTTATCATATCCTTATTCTAAAATAAAATTATACAAAAGAAAATGCCCTGCAACCAATAAGCTACAGGGCATCATCATATTAAGAGTTAAATATTAGAATTTATATTTAGCATTTAATAAACCGGTGTGGTCTTGATAATCCTCACGGAATTTACCTTCATAACCAAGAGAAAGTTCAACATTGTCGTTGACTTCTGCGGTTACGCCGACTCCAAATTCCATACCGAAACGGTCTAAAGCATCACCTTCAACCATATAAGCCGAACCATTAGCCAAAGTTACGACTGAATTAACATCATCGTTCATCAAATCATAAGTAGCTGCAATTCTGGCTTCCGGTTTAATGTTCATACCGTTTTCAAGTGTCCAAGTCTTGCTGACTTTAGCCCCGATAACACCGGTTAAGATATCGGAATCATTACCGGAGACTTTTTGGTCGGCTGAATCTGTATAACCGTCTTGGCTGATATGAACATAACGCAAACCAACCTCAGGGGTTAAACCAAAGCCTTTAACTTGCATATCATAACCTGTCATGGCTTGCAAACCAAAGGTTTCTGCATCATAGTCAGCTTTAACGCCAATTCCTGAAACATTCTTGCTCTCGGAATAATCAGACCATCCATAAGATGCTATACCGTTCACATACCAGTTGCTGGGTTTATATTCGCCATAAACAAAGGCTGTATGCGTGTCAACATCGGTGCTTCTCATAAATCCGTCAATGTCGGTATTGGTATAAGCATAACCCAAACCGATTTTGGTGTCTTCGGTAACATATTTTTCAGCACCCATGGCAACACCTGAACTATCAGCATCAAAACCATAAGCTTTTGATGTGTCATCAAGTTTAGATTTATTAAACAAGCCTTGAACCCACATAGCTGCACGTTCAAAAATATTATCACCGGAAGACATACCTTCACCACCGGTAGAAACAGAACCACCGGTCAAACGTGTGCCGATTGCACTAAATACTTGGTTTGCGGTTTGAGTTTGTGTATGTTGAACCATTGGCGCAACCTCAGGAGCTAAAGCTGTTACGGCGTCAACACCTGTCTTAACATCTGCTGCATTTGATGACTGTAATAAAGTACCAATTTTATCGGCTACAGCATTAAAGGTTGTATTACTGGTATTTCCGGTTGTGATTGCGGTAATGGCACCTGCTTGATTTGAGTTAGCTCCAGTAGATGCAGCGATTTCTGCAGTAGATTTTTTCTCTACTGTAAATTTATGAGCATCTTTAGTATCTCTTGTGATTTTGTAAAGACCATTATCCTTATTAGTCAGCGTAAACTCACCTGTTACCTTGTTACCGTCTACAATCATATCGTATACGGTTTCTTGATAACCGTTTGCAAATACTAAGTCTAATTTAGCATTTTCGCCAATATTTACATTGTTATCAATCGTTGTTGTATTGACTTTAACCGTCAAATGAGAATTATCCGCAAAGGTGATTGTTGCTGGTCCATCTTTCTCTTCTTTAGAGAATCTTGAAATGCCGCCATCTAAAGTCAAATGACTTCCTTCAGCAACAGTAATTGTACCATTGTTGTAAATATCATTTAATTTACCATTAGCCTTATTTCCAGAGAACACATTGTTTCCTTCAAAAGTAATTTCTCCTTTAGCCATATTATGAATAGCACCACCATCTGCTGTAGCGGTATTATTGGTAAAAGTAGAACCTTTGATAGTCATTGTACCCGCATTGGAAATGGCACCACCTTTATCTGCTGTATTGTCGGTAAAAGTAGCAGACAAATTTTTTATACTACTAGAACCAGTGTTATAAATAGCACCACCGCGATGATTGTTATCTTGCTCATCATGAACTACGCTGTTTCCTGTAAAAGTACCTGTTAATTCATTAATAACGCTATAATTTCCATTAAAAATAGCTCCGCCGTCTATCTTCGCTTGGTTGTTGTTAAAATCAACATTAGTAAATGTTGCATCTGCCGAGTTGCCTACATCACCAACATTATGAACAGCACCGCCTCTTTGTGCCTCATTGACATCAAAAGTAGTATCAGCAACTTCAATCTTTCCTCTGTTATAAATAGCACCGCCGCCAAAATCATTACCGCCGACATTAGCATCATTTTCGGTAAAAGAGCTACCGGTAATTTTCATTTTAGCAGAGCTCATATTATGGATAGCACCACCACCTGTTGCTGCTGTATTATTGGTAAAAGTAGAACCTTTGATAGTCATTGTACCCGCATTGGAAATGGCACCACCTTTATCAGCAGAATTCCCATCAAAAGAGGCTGAAATTTTATTAATTGTACCAGAACCTGAGTTATAAAT
>CALXTF010000042.1 GCA_944391335.1 uncultured Alphaproteobacteria bacterium | reverse complement strand
TTAAGGCGTTCGCTGGCACCGTTAGGGTTACACCCGCTTGTGAAGAACCACCGGCTAAGCCGGTGGGTTACTTTTTTATAATTCGAACGTAACACTATCTACGAAAAAAGGTAGATGTAGACATACCAGCCCAGCCGTATGGCTTGCGAAGCCTTTGGGCAGGGCGAACGTAGTTCGGAACAGGTAATACCACTTGCGTTAGCTAGTGGAAGTTTATAAGTAACATATGGTAAAGATCTTTATTTCAAAAAAATAGACAGCTTTTTAGAAGAAAAGGTGTTTATGTTATTAGGGTTAGGGTAAATGAAATTGTTCTATTTTTAGAGCATGTCCGTTATAATCATTTATTTCAACAACGATGCCCCAAACACTACCATTTGTTCGGCATACTTCCAATCGATTGCCATTATAGCGTTGACATAAACGGTCAATCGGAGCTTGTTTATCAAAACCTAATACAGAATCGTAATTACCGCACATTCCGACATCGGTAATATAAGCTGTTCCATTATTTAGAATATGGGCATCGGCTGTAGGAATATGAGTGTGTGTGCCGGCAACAATTGATACGCGGCCATCAAGGTAATGTCCAAGAGAAAGTTTTTCTGATGTCGATTCGGCGTGAACATCAACAAAAATCGCATGAATATTTACGCCGAGAGTATAATTTTTTAAGAGCTTATCAAGAGCAAAAGCCGGATTATCTATATTATCCATAAAAACGCGGCCTAAAACTTGGGTAATTAGAATTTTTTTGCCATTAGGAAGTTCTAATTCAATTGCGCCATGTCCGGGAGCTGTTTCCGGATAATTTAAAGGACGTATGATTTTTTTATTTTCATCAAGAAAGGGAATAATTTCTTTTTGTTGCCAAACGTGATTTCCGGTAGTTAAAGCATCGGCTCCGTAATCAAAAAATTCTCGAGCTATTCCAGGGGTAATGCCAAAACCATGAGCGGCATTTTCTACATTTATAATAATGATATCTGCTTTATATTTTTCCCGTATTAAGGATAGATTATTATAGACAGCATCTCTTCCGGCACGTCCAACAACATCACCGCAATAGATAATTTTCACCTTATTCTCCGTTTATCAATATTTAAAAGATTTTTGAAATAAAAAAGAGAGGACCATTTAGCCGTATAAGTTACATTCTGTCTCGAACCGCATCTCACTATGTGGGCATCATATAACAGGACCACGATCCTGTCAGGGACAATTCCCTAAAAAAATAACGTTGGCTCGGAAGATCTGCGGAAATACGCACCAAACAGTTACCTCTCCATATAAAGATATTATAACTTTTCTATTTCGTTTGCAATAGATTTTATTTGTTCGCACACAAGTCTGATATGATGAGCGATTTGTTCATCAATATTGTTTATATCACGAGTTGCAATTATGTTATTTTCTTGAGGGGAAAGAGACTGTTTCTTGAGTGCTTCGACAAGATCGTCGGCAACAAGAATACCAATCATGGCGAGTAACATGTTTTCACTAATGCGACCGCTAATATTCTTTAATAATTGTGCTTTTTCATCAAGAATAGAAGCTAATTGCATAATTCTTGCTTCTTGTCCGTTTTCGCAAGCAATGGCGTATTCGCGGGAGTTAATTGTGATTGTTACTTGAGCCATCTTTTTCCTGTGAACTGTTAAGTGTTTGAATTAATTGATCAATACGAGAAATCGAACGATTCGTCGCTTCTTTAAGTCGTATAATGTCTGTATTTTTATTTTGTAAAGTTTGTTGCAAATAATCTAAAGCCGCCTTAATTTCATTAAGTGCTTCAGTAGTTTGTGCAAAATGTGGAATTTTTGTTTCCATTTTAAAATTATTCTTTCTTTCTTGATATCTTTAATTTATTATTGCCATAATAATATCTGCTATTAACTCTCTTTTCAAGAAACAAAAATAGATATGCCAAAATTTATTCTTAAAATATCATCTTTAGAACAACAAAATTATATAAATATAAAAGATGTCGATTGTTTTATCTTTTCTACACAATTACCAGAAAATTATTTGATCACGCAGATTAATAAGGTAAAAGAAATAGGTAAAATATCCCTACTGGAAGGAGATAATGCCGCTGATTTTGTCGTTAAATTCGACGCGGATGGAATAATCATCGATTTAACGCAATGTTCAAATATAAAAAAAGAAATAAATCATTATAAAAAACAAATCGGTTCGCGCTTCCTCGGTGTGATATGTCGAAATCGCCGCCATGAGGCGATGATTGTTAGTGAAAATGAACCAGATTTTATTATCTTCCGCCTTGGAAAAGATGAAAATAATAAAACCAAAGAATTGACTTCTTGGTATGAAGAATTCTTTTTGTTGCAAATGGCTATCGAAATAATGGATGATGATATTGATTTTTTATCTTATCAGACCGATATAATTATATTAACTCCAGAAAGATTTAAAATTTTAGTTGCGCAAAAACAAAGATTAGAGTAAGTATCTTGTAAAATTTAAAAATTAAGATGTAAGGAGATAATAAGAATGAAACAGCAAGCAGTATCTATTAGAATCGGTTGGGTTATTGAATATAAAGGTAAGCCATGGACCGTAACTAAAGCAGTCCACATTAAACCAGGAAAAGGCGGTGCTTTTATGCAAGTCGAAATGAAATCCGTGGAAGAGGGAACAAAAACAAATGAACGTTTCCGCTCCGAAGATACTATTGAAAAATTAATGGTTGAAGAAAAAGATTGTCAATTCCTTTATGAAGATTCTCTTGGCTTAACTTTTATGGATTCGGAAACTTTTGAACAATTTGTTATGCCTTCTGATATTTTAGGCGATTCCCGCCCGTTTATGACCGAAGGAATGACCGTTTATATCAATTTTATCGATGGACGCCCCGTTGCCGTCGAACTCCCGCAACAAGTCATTTGCACAATCGCTGAAACAGAACCTGTGGTTAAAGGACAAACAGCCGCTTCTTCTTATAAACCGGCAATCTTGGATAATGGTGTTCGTATCATGGTTCCGCCTTTTATTAACCAAGGCGAAAAAGTCGTCGTCGGTACTGCCGAAGCTAATTATGTCGAAAGAGCTAAGTAAATGTCATATCTTTCTCCTATACTTACTCTTTTAGTTAATGCTGTTAAAAAAGCAACGGTGTCTCTTGATCGGGATTTTAACGAAATAGAAAAATTACAATCTTCTGTTCGTGGTTATCAAAATTTTACAGCACGTTCTTTGGAAAGAATAACTCAAAATCTAAAAAACGAATTATCGCGAATGCGTCCTGATGCCGTATTTATTAATAATCAAAAATTGCCGGTTAAAGGATGTTGCTTCATTATAACTCCCGTCGATGGAATAAAAAATTTTGTTCGCGGGTTGCCTGTGTTTGCTACCACAGTTACATATTGTGAACATGGAGAAGTAAAAGCAGTTGTTATTTATAATCGAGCAAGTGATGAACTCTATTTCGCTGAAAAAGGCTGTGGCGCATATAAAGAAGGTTTCCGCAGCCATGAGCGTTTAAGAGTGTCCTCCGTTAAAGACGAAAATGAGGCTTTAATTATGGCAGAAGTCGGATTCGTTCATAATAGCCTTGAATATACAACCGCTTATCGTGATATCCATGCCCAAACGGAAAATGTACGCGTCAAAGGATGCGTGTCGTTGGCTTTAGCTGCCGTCGCTGCCGGTAAAGCCGATGTTTGCTTCGCTTTGGCTGATAACTTTAATTCCGTTTTAGCGGGATTGTTTTTAGTCCGTGAAGCTGGAGGATATGTCTATAACCTCAAACAAAAAGATGTAAGACCGGAAAAAGTGGAACAAGTCATCGTTTGCGATGAATTGGCCGCATCTAATACTTCTTTGGAAAATTTTGTAGTTAATTGGCAAAACAGGAGATCAAAAATAAAATAATTATGGTTAAATGGGGTGTGCTTTTTCTTATTTTGGGAGGAATAACCGTAACATCAGCATGGGCAGATGATGTTGTCATCGATTTATCCGTTCTTGATGCCCTTGATGACGGCAATCCTCTAATGGATGATTCTTCCCTTGTCCCATTGCCAAAACCGGAAATTAAATCTCTTCCAAAAGTTTCAACGAATGTGGAAAAGAAAGTTAATTATAATAAAAATGCATCGGTAAAAAAAATAATTCCTCTTCCCGAAGTTAAACCTTCTTTAAATGTTCAAAAAACTAAAGTAAAAGAAACGACTCGTCATAAGTCATTGTCAAATCCGGAAAAAGTATCCGGAAAACAAGATGTTTCCAGTCAGAAAATTAAAGAGACCTTGCCTCAACAAATAAAAATTTCATCCGAAACAACCGGCAAAAATACAGATGACCAAATAATTATTGAAAATAATAAATCAACGGAACAATTCATACAAACTGAAATAAAACAGAGTGTTGTTGATAAGAAAATATCAGAAAATAAAGAAGAAAAATCGTTACCTCCATTGATTCCGGTAGATGATGAAACAATAGAAGATGAAACAAATAAAGAAAATCAAATTATCTTTGCTGATGAAAGTGATCGGTTGTCTTTAGAAAATATTGATAAATTATCCGATTTTGCCAATAGTTTTGAACTACCGGGGGAAAATAAAATAATTATTTCCGCATATAATTTTGAAGAAAACAATCAAAATAGCTTCAAATCTAAGCGCTTGAATCTAAATCGCGCCGTTGCTGTACGTTCTTATTTCATGAAACACGGCTATAAAAATTTTAGTATTCGTATTGTTAATACCGAAAATCCAAATAAAAAGAATGTGACAGAAATTATTGAGGAAAAAGATTAAATTTAATGAAATTAATACTTGCTTTATTTTTAAGTCTAATATATAAATGCGTCAATTAATAATTCGATATGGAGTAAATAAGATGAAAAAAGGTATTCATCCCGATTATCATGAAATTACATATGTGATGAGTGACGGTAGTGTCGCTACAACACGTTCAACATGGGGAAAAGCCGGTGATAAAATGACTTTGGAAATTGATCCTAAATCTCATCCAGCTTGGACGGGAGTATATCGCTTAGTCGATACCGGAGGACAATTATCCAAGTTTAAAAATAAATTTGGTGCCTTCGTAAAACCAGTTTCTGATAATTAATAGTATTTCTTAATACTATATTAAATCTTTTAAATTAACCTACATTCATATAGAATGTGGGTTTTTTGCTCACAATTTTAGTATGCCCGCAACAAAAAGAAAGGACAAATAAATGACAGCTCCATTAATGCCTAAGGCTACAGCCGTTTGGTTGGTGCAAAATACGACTTTAACTTTTAAACAAATCGGTGATTTTTGTGAGTTGCACGAGTTGGAAGTGCAAGCTATCGCTGATGGTGATGTTGCTGCTAATATCGTGGGATTAAATCCTGTTACCGGCGGACAATTAACAAATGAAGAAATTGCGCGTTGTGAAAATGATCCTACTGCGGCTTTAGTCGGAATCCAAGCAGAACGTAATGTAAAAGCTCAAAATAGCAAAAATAAAAAAATTCTTTCTCCTTCTCAACGAAACGATAAACCTGCGGCTATTCTATGGATTCTTCGTAATTGTCCAGAAATCATCGATTCTCAAATATGTAAGTTAATTGGTACAACAAAACCAACAATTATGGCTTTACGAAACGGAACCCACCGCGATATGGTAATGATAAAACCCAAAAATCCTGTGGCAATCGGTTTATGTAAAGAAAAGGATTTAGACGAAGCAATAGCTTTTTCTAAAAAATGGGTCGAACAAAAAAATAACCCAACCAAAAAAACTGTCAGCGGCAAAAAGAAAATAAACGCTAAGAAAAAAGAAGCTAAACTTAAAGCCAAGCAGAAAGAAGCAGCTAAGAAAAAAGAAGCTAAACTTAAAGCCAAGCAGAAAGAAGCCGCCAAGAAAAAAGAAGCTAAACTTAAAGCTAAGCAGAAAGAAGCAGCTAAGAAAAAAGAAGCTAAACTTAAAGCTAAGCAGAAAGAAGCCGCCAAGAGAAAAGAAGCTAAAATAAAAGAAAAAACAGCCAAAGCCAAAATAAAGAAAAAAAACCCTTAAAAACTAAAAAATATTAAGCGGATTCTTAAAAATAAACATAAAACCTCCCCTATAAGGAGGTTTTATG
>CALXTF010000041.1 GCA_944391335.1 uncultured Alphaproteobacteria bacterium | reverse complement strand
TGCGGGGGCAGGATTTGAACCTACGACCTTCAGGTTATGAGCCTGACGAGCTACCGGGCTGCTCCACCCCGCGATAATGAATGTTGACTTCATACGCCTTTTAAACCTTTATGTCAAGAAAAAAATTATTTATTTGTAATTTACATCCTTATGACAAACTAAATTTTACTTTTATAATTAATAAAATAACGTTATTAATACCGCAAATACTAAAACACTTACAATTAACCAATGCCATAATTTCATGCTTATCTCCATTTAATTAAACAAAACTAATGCCAATATTACTAATAAAATAACAATACCCATTATATAATGATGCTTTTGTATCAACATTTGAACCTCTATCCTTAATTAATTGTCTTTTATATAGACATAATTTCTTATAAAACAAGTTCTAGCATTTTAAAGCTCTTTAATTACATTAAGCTTCATAAAATACAACAGATAAAATCAGACCCGAAGTTTTTATTATTAAACTCATGGCATTGTTTTAATTGAATTTAATATATTTTTTATAAATAATAAGAAATCATATAAAGAACAAGAGAGGCATATATTCCGGCGAACACATCATCCAACATAACCCCCCAAGTATTCATAACTTTAGAATCCGCCCATTTTGCCGGTTGTGGCTTTGTAATATCAAATATTCTAAATAAAATAAATCCAAATACATAAATTAATCCTACTCTAAGATTAAAAACACCCTGTAATTGATCCGCAACCAATATAAATGAAAATAATTGACCTGCCGTTTCATCTATGACAACGATTGAGGGATCATGTTTGGTGTATTTAAGAACCTCTTTTACTGTAAATATTCCTAAGAAAAAAATAATGATTGAAGCCAATAAAACTCCATAAAATCCATAATAATACGCAATTCCTATTGCAAACGGAATTGTTGCCAATGAACCTGCTGTTCCTGAAGCAAACGGACAATAACCGACACCAAAAAATGTTGCCCAAAAATACGATAATTTTTTATACATTTTAATCTTAATCCTTTTTTAAAATATTTTATAAATATAAATATAGTATAATATTTTTTTTCGCATTCAATTAAAAAAGATATTGTCATCTATTTTTTTTATGATAAATATTTCGTTATCGGATTGTAGTTCAGCCTGGTAGAACGCTTCGTTCGGGACGAAGAGGTCGCTGGTTCGAGTCCAGTCAATCCGACCATTGGATAAACCGCCGTTTTCGGCGGTTCTTTTTATATTTAGAACCAGCGACCTCGATAGAGGCAGGGAAGAATAAACTTGCCTTAAAGGCCAGTTTTTTCTTCTCTGAATAGCAGATAACGGCAACGCTGCAAGCGACAGCGCGGAAAAGCGAGCCTTTTATCTGCTTTGACCGAAGCGCAGTTGCCGCGCGAAAAAGCGCAAGGCTTACGCAGCAAGACTGGTTCGAGTCCAGTCAATCCGACCAATACTAACAAGTCGTCAGAAATGGCGACTTTTTCTTTATAAATCAATAACTTAACCTAGTCCGTGTGACTGGTTTTAAAAACAGGCCTTTCGGGGGAGTTACACGGACCATTATTTTCAAATTTCTTTATTTTTCAATAAGTTAATTAAAAACAGCCTTTTATAGCCTCTTGGGATTATCATTTATCCTAAAATCAAATATGAAAAAAGTTATTGACGTTGACGACAATTTATTTTTGGTATGATGGATAAAGAAAACAAAAACTCAAAATTTAAGCAAGCCCTTTACATATAAGAGAAGATTTTGGCTTGGTTATTTTCATTAAGTGACATTGATGTCATTAAATGGATAAAGCAACTTCTGCTAAATTTTGCAAAAGTTAACTTATAACATCGCTATGTCAAAGGTTGGTAATTTAACTTCATGACCTTAAGGGCAACAGGTTATAAAAGTTTTTGACATCGACGACAAATTATTTTTTTTACAACCTCATTTTCATTTTAAATTAGGTTAGTCTTTTGAATTTACATAAATATCTTATAATAAGCCTATCCCATTGAGTCATAAATAACCCGTGGACTTAAGAATTACTTTTTCATAATAAAACCTATATCAGAAGTAAAATCATCATCCTCGGGTCAAAATATGAGTCTTAAGGATTTAATATTCGCTTGCCAACATAACCGTCATGACTCTGTTTGTTATATCTGGATTGCTTGAATCTGCGGAATAAAACTGATAACTCTTGTCATAATAATCAATTTTCCAATATATCTTTTCGCCGTTATAGTTAAAGCTGCCAAAGTCGTGTTCTCCGTATGGGTCGTTGGCTTTGGTGAAATTATTAAAACATCTGATTTATCAAAAACTTAGTCAACAAATACCGGCTCAGAAAACACAGCCACCATAACCCGCTGCAATCTTTTACACTCAGCCAGGCAATCGCTAAAATATTGATAAGGCGTTGGCAGAATTGTATTGTTAAGTTTTACATACCACATTGTTTTTCCTTCTCTATAATAGTTGTCTTGCTCATTAACTATTTATATTATGCGGTATATTTTCCCATCCGCGAGCCCCTAAAATTCACGTTCTTGGTAACATTTTGCTACGATTTGAGAATTTAAAATAAATACAAGGATTTAACCTGATAACATTCAAGACAATAAGTCGTTGGTAAATATAATTTTCTTCTTAGCCTAAGTGTACGACATTTTTTGTCGTTATCATATTTTATACTTCAAAAACAAACAGGTTAAGAGGTATGAAAATGTTAGAACGGTATGAAGAACAAATAATGTTGAGATATATCATTAATGCTTTATCTAGCACGGTATATGTCAGAGATAATTTTGATAGTATTTGCAAGTGGATTTTTAGTGAACGACAAAATTATCTTAAATATCAATGGAGGCAAAATCAAGAATTTTCCAACGAAATGGATTTTATGAATTTTGCCTATAAAAATAAACATAAAGCTATTGCCCAAATTAAAGATTTTGCTAAATCCCTGCAAAAACTTCCTTTAGCAAAAAATAAATATGCTCCCAGTATTTTAGAAAAAAATCTTGAATATTTGCAAAAAATTTTCAAACTAAAAAATTCTGAAAAGGAATTTCTCGGGTTAGCTATTAGAGAAAGTTGTTGTCCGGATTTTGAAGATGTTTTTTCAGATATAAAAAAACATTCCAGAAACACTAATATGACAGATAGAGGAATTTTATTAAAGATTAATCCTGATGAAATATATTCTATTGTTAGGAAAAATAGTTTATTAGTACAGTTAGGATTGATAGATTATGAGTATGACGGCAATATTGAGGCTTCATCATTGAGTAAGCATTTATATTTTCAAAAATTTCAAAATATTGATGATCTCAAAGAATATCTATTAGGAAAAACTGTAAAAGCCAATCTGGATTGGGATGATTTTAAACATATAAAACAAATTGAAATTTTAAAACAGATATTGCAAATGGCTCTAATCCAAAAGGAGAAAGGCATTAATATCCTGCTTTATGGAGAACCCGGAACCGGAAAAACCGAGTTTTCTAAGATATTAGCAAAAGAAATTTCTGCTAAATTATATTCTATCGGAGATTGTACAAATTCGTATATAGAGGATGAGGAAAACAACCGTTATGAACAGCTTTTGCGGGCGCATATTATTTTAGAAAAAGATTTTAATACACTCCTTATGATTGATGAAGCCGATGATATATTGAGTAGAAGAGAGTGTTCTTTTGTATCCAGAAAAAGAGATGATTTTATTCTATCAAAGATAAAAGTTAATCGTTTGCTGGAAAATAACAGCCAGCCAACAATTTGGATTACAAACAACATTTGTGATATGGACAAGGCATATTTACGTCGTTTTACCTATGCTATCAATTTTACGCGTCCCAAGAAAACGGTTCAGGAAGAAATATGGCGAAAAAAACTTAAAGCTAATAGTTTGCCTTTTGATAGCCAAATAACAAAGAAATTTGCAGATAAATATTCGATTTCTCCGTCATTTATTTCTTCTGCCGTAAAATCTGCAAAACTCATCAATGGTGGATTGAAAGAAATTGAAGAAACTTTAGACGTTTTGCAAGAAGCTTATAATAA
The DNA here is from genome assembly GCA_944391335.1 of uncultured Alphaproteobacteria bacterium. Classification (GTDB taxonomy): domain Bacteria; phylum Pseudomonadota; class Alphaproteobacteria; order RF32; family CAG-239; genus JAFUYI01. Next base: position 2,210 of record CALXTF010000041.1, on the reverse strand, counting down.
TGGAAAGAAAAAAGCTCTGAAAAAAAATATGGAACCTACTGCTTTTAATCTTCAGCTGTTGAATACGGACACGGATCTAACAAATTTGGCCGAACAAATTCTGAAGCTAAATAAGCTAAACTTTTCTATGTGCTTATACGGAATATCCGGAACAGGAAAATCAGCATTTGCGCAGTATCTGGGAGAAAAGTTAAAAATTCCGATTGTAAAGAAAAAATGTTCTGATTTATTGAGCAAATATGTCGGAGAAACAGAACAAAATATTGCAAGCGCTTTTGGCGAAGCAGAGGAACAAGGGGCATTGCTTATTTTTGATGAAGCCGACAGCTTTTTACAAGATAGGAGTAATGCTATTCGTTCATGGGAAGTAACTCAAGTAAATGAAATGCTGACGCAAATGGAAAATTATCCTTATCCGTTTGTTTGTACGACAAATTTGATGGATTGCTTGGATAAAGCCTGCCTAAGGAGGTTTACGTTTAAGGTAGCTTATGATTATATGACCCCAGAACAATCAAACCTTGCATTTAAATATTTCTTTAACTTTTCTGACGTAGACTTATCACATCTGAATTCTTTAGCTCCCGGTGATTTTGTAGTCGTAAAGCAGAAAGCAGAAATTTTGGGTGCTCTGGATAAAAAAGAAGAATTAATAAAGATGCTTGAGCAAGAACAGTTAAACAAGCATCCAATTCAACACAAAATTGGATTTTTATAGAGGATAATGGCTATGAGTTATAAAATAGACTTAACAGAAAACCGTGATTTAGAATATATTGCTAATGAAGTAAGACAATGGCTACAAAAAGATAACAGCTGGGTAAAAAGATTTAGTGATTATGCAGATAAAATCTGTAATATGGAAACTACTATAAAAGAAATAAAAAAAAGCTTCCATAAATCCCCCAACCTAAATCTTTACACCTGTATCAGTGATATTAAAAACAACAAAGGTATAAATATTCGTTACAAAGGGCAATGTGTTGGATACATAAAAAAAGATGGTAGACTAAAACTACAGGTGAATAAAGAAAATCCTTTTGATTATAATGAACTTAATTGCGATTGGGACTCGCCTGAAGCTACCAAATTCAGAAAGTATTTTAGCCAAGATATAGAAAGCAAAGGACAAATTGAACACCGTTTTGAAAGTATGCTGATAGAAGAATTTGCTAAAAAAAGTTCAAAAGATAAGGAGCTTTGCAATATTCAGCCGGTTAGAGTGTATAATCAGCTTGCTTTTCAGATGACAACAGCGTTAAAAGCCTCAGATAAAGAAATCCGTATGGCTACAAATGCACGAGCCGGAGGAATTGATATTTTGTCTCGCGTCAAACATGGAGTTGAAACAAACCTCTGTGTTATTGAGTTGAAAAAAGATGTCTTAAAAGATGATAAGCATGCAGATATTGTGCGGGCACAAGGTTTGGCCTATGCGGTATTTTTGAGAGAATTGCTCCGCTCTTCTTGTGGAGAAGAATGGTATAAGATATTCGGATATTCAGGAAAGATTCCGGAGAAGCTGATAATTAATGTCTGTATTGCCATGCCTGAGGGGGAATATAAGCCCAAAGTTGAGCCTAAGGACATTAAAATTGGCAATGATATTTTGAGTTTCAAATCATTATTTTTTGAAACTAAGGAAACAATAACCTCCATCAAAACAAACTTATTTTCGAAAGAGTGATTACCTCGCCATCATCTGCGCAGAAAACATTGTCAAACAGGTTTTTAAATTCTTGCGGATGAAATGTGTGCATGGGTAGGATAAGTTTAGGATTTAAGCTTTTGACTAAGCGTTTTAACGTATGGATGTCTGCGTGCCCTGATGTATGGATATCTGTCATGGGCACGTTTTTGTCCGTCAAATATGCCAGCCAATCTTGGTATTTTTCCTTATATCCATTCCACATTGAATAAACATAAGAAGTATCGCTATTGATAACGTTGTTGGCTTTAAGTTTCTGACTAGTTCGGTAATCAAGCAGAAGCACATATTTTTGTGGGTTTTGAGAAATTTCCTCTATGCTTATTTCATGAGGACGCCGGGGAAAATCCGTTAACTTTTTAACATCTTTCCATGTAAAATTAGGCAGTTTTTTATTTTCTGTCGCCCATAAAATATGTCCGGCATAAGCGGATAAGACTAATATTCTACCGTTCCTTTTAGCCGCTCTGTATATTGTAACAATTCTATCAATATTTTGAGC
>CALXTF010000040.1 GCA_944391335.1 uncultured Alphaproteobacteria bacterium | reverse complement strand
AGATAATCCCGTGGTCGGTTCTAACGGCTTTTTTATAACCGGCGGCAATGCGACGATTAATTCTTCCGGATGGGTTTTTGCCGGTGGTTCTGGACAATACGAAAGTAATGTATTTATAAATGCTGGTGATAAGAATTCTCCCACAATTAATGTTTCTTCAAACTCAAATATCCATTTAGAGGGAGATAACACAACAGGAATTTATGCTGGAGCAAATCAAGGAAATTCCATAAACATAACCTCTTACGCAACAATTACAGCAATTAAAGAAGGGATTTCCAACGTAAAAGCACTATCTGCCGATTCTAATGGTGGCTCGGCTAACATAACCAATTATGGTCCGATAACAATGAATGGGATATCAAATTATGCGCTATTTGCATCTGGATCAGGAGCGTCCATCACCCATTACGCCAATACCGATAGTAACGGCGATGGTCTTGCCGACGGCTTAATTAACATGACTGGAACTTTTAATGCAGAGCAAAGTCAATATTCAATCGTAGCTCGTGCTCAGGATGGCGGTAAAATTACAATTTATGGAAATCGTTCATTTACCAACGTGCAAACAAATGCACCTTTGATAACTGGAAGGAAGTTTATAGCATTTGTAACTGGCGAAGGAAGTAATGTTACTCTCAATGATGTCAACGTTAAATTTAGTGATGGACCTTCTATTTTAAACGGACCATATACTGATACCTCTACACTTTCTTTATCAGCCACGAACGGAGGTACAATTAATCTTGTTTCTTGCGTATTTGACACGGAAGGGAGCAATCTTGAACTCGAAGGTAATGTCGTTTTTGATAAAGAAACACAAATTATCGCCGAAAATGTTTCCGGTTCAGCTGTCGCTTCTTCTTCCACCGTTCAAAACAGTAATGATGTTTCTTATGTCATGGAAGGAAATTTTTCCGGTAACACCGACAAACTTACCGTATCTTCTCAATCCTATCTCTTTAACGCTCAATATGACGGCAACAAAGTTGTCTTAACTAAAAAGGATTTCTCTGATGTTGTTGAAGATAAACAATTAGCTCAATATCTCGAACAAAATTACTCTTTGGGGAACAATCTCTCCTTGTTTGACGACCTTAAAGAAGCATCTTCTTACGCTCAACTAAATAACAAAATCAATCGAGAAACAGGTCGAGACTTCCTTCCCGCTCTTGCTATACAAAGCTTGAGCTTGATGAAAGATCTCCATCGTCAACTCAATAACGCTTGGTTTGCCGCTCAAGACGATGAACATATCCTTACCGGCTTCAACTATTATAATCGCCAACACGACTATAATCAAACATTAAGCAACAGTAATGATTATGCCTCATCACTCTTCGCCTTGTTCAAACATCAATATAATGATGTTTTCTCTTTAGGCGCAGGCATCAGCCTTACAAAATTTGACAGTAAATTCGATAACGACACCTCAAGAGATGAAATTATCGCCGAATTAATGCTGCCTCTTTCCTTTAAAACAGATAACTTCAATTTACTCGGAAATATCTACGCCGGATACGGCTTCGGCGATTATAAAAGATATACCGATAGAGGAAGATTTAAAGGAGATCTAAAAAACTACTACTATGGTATGACAAATGAACTACGCACCAATATTAATACCGGTTTTTATGATATCACAATTCAACCGACAGTAGAATTTAATATTCATGGTTTCTATCAAAAACAAATCCATGACGGCGGCCTTAATATAAACCATAACAATAATATCTCGGTTGAAAGCGGATTGGGACTGTTTGCCGAAAAAACTTTCAATATCAATGATAATAATTCTTTCCGCTTAAGAGCCGGCGGAACATGGTATCATGAATTTAACGACGATTACCAAACTCTTAAAGGCGATATTGAAGGATTTAACGGTATCTACACTTTAGACGAGGTAGAAATGGAAAAAGACCGCGCCCTCTTTAGTATTAACGGCGAATATAAAACCGGTGCTTTAAGTTTCTATGGCGAAGCTGCTTATGAAACGGGAAGTGATAATAATTGGATATTTAATGCCGGTATTAAATACACTTTTTAACCAAAAGATAAGGTATAAACATGCTAAAAAATATATATTATTCAATCTTTCTGTCGGTACTTGCCCTTCCCTGCGTGGTTAATGCTAAATATAACCCGCCTAAAGATGTGCCTCAAGTCAGCCGCGCGCAAAAAATAGCTATAAGCGAATTTAACCGTTTAGATAAAGACGGCGATGGAAAGCTATCTCCCGAAGAATTTGGAGCTAAAATTCGAAATTATACGCGTACAGAAGAAAAAAACATTCGCCGCGCTCGTAAAAAAGGCATCTATCAATCTCCGGAAGCTCAATTTGCCGCGGCAGATAAAGATGAAGATGGTTTTCTTTCTTTTAACGAATTAACCGCCTATATTGAGGAATATCAAAAACTCGACAAAGGACGCGCTCGTTATTACTAAACTTTTGGTTAGCTTATAAAAATATATAAAATGCTTATCTTGTTCTCGTAAATTGATTTTATGGAGAAAAAAGATGAGAAATACACTTATGAAAAATCAACAAGAATATGATGTGCCGATTCATTCCGGCGGCGAATTTAACCACTTCTTATCTCATTTGCGTCATATGTTTGATATGCCGGAAGAATTTCAAACAAATACCTTAGAACCTAAAATTGAATTTTCAGAAACAAAAGACGCGGTTAATGTTATTGCAGAAATCCCAGGTATTGATGAGAAAGATCTTGATGTTGAAATTTCCGCAAACGGATACCTTTCCATTTCCGGTGAGAAAAAAAGCAATATTGAGCATAACAAAGGCGATCGTTATTTTTCCGAAGTTTCTTATGGTATGTTTCAACGAACCATTCCCCTTCCATGGGATTTAGACTATGGAAAAGCCGAAGGAAATTATGAAGACGGCGTCTTAAAAATCTCTATTCCTAAAACAGCAGATGAAAAATCAAAAAAGAAAAAACTACCTATAAAAAATCGCAAGAAACAATAATCATCTTTCTTTTTTACCGCTGATAAATAATAACAAAAACAGGCGGTTCCCCGTTTTTATAACGGGGATTTTTATGATTTAAACATTCCCCTACCGTTAAACTTGCAAAGATCTTAATCTGGTATGTAAATAAACGTATATTATTTGTGTCTGCGTTGATGAAAGTTTATTTTAAAACAGCTTTTTTATATTCATCTTCTATTTTTTTAGCATCTAATTCTATTTCAAAAAATTCACAATTGGCAAATACTCTTTGTTTATCAAAAAAATGTTCATATAAATTGAACATTATACCGCCATGTGTTACAATTCCAATAACCGAATTATTCTCATTATTTATAATTTTTTGCAAAGTTCCTATTCCGCGCAAAAGCGATTGACGAACAGTTTCTCCTTTGGGAATACTGACATCAAAGCATTTAGGATTATCTTTATTATTAATAATTTCAAATATATCGGCATATTTTTTATAAGCCTCATCAGCAATCATTCCTTCCGCTTCGCCAAAATGCACTTCTTCCAAACCATCAATTGGTTTTAATAAACATTTTGTTTGTGCAGCAATAATTTCCGCAGTTTGATAGGCCCTCAACATTTTGGAACAATAGATGATTGATAAATTAAATTCTTTTAGTTTTTTTGCCGCTTCAAAAGCTTGTTTTTTTCCAATTTCATTAATAGGCGAATTTCCTCCGGAACCTTGAACAATATTATTGATATTATCGTCTGTCTGTCCGTGTCGAATAATTATTACTTTCATTCTTTTCCTTTATACAAACAATTTAGCTAAACGATCATAGTGAGCGAAAAACAATCGGCAAGCCCAAAATTTTCTTACCCCTTGCAATTTAGCGTCAAATATCCCTCTTTTATAAAAATCAACAGCTAAAGCGCGCGCTTTCTCTAATTGGTTTATACGATTTTTGCCTTTAATTCTTCTCAAAGGCTGAGAAACAAGTGATTTAAAAATAAAACGAGATAAATAAGACGCCAACTGCTTTTGCAAAGTCTCATCCAAATCAGACAAAGAAGATAAAAAATGAGCCATTTCTTCTGCCGCTAAGGCGTGTGAACGAATATATTTTTCGGTAATTCCCTGTTTTGAAACAGAATCGTCATTTTGTCGGTAATAAAGTAAGGGAATATCCGTTATAACAATATTCTTAACGGTCAACATAACTTTAATTGTAAATACAGTATCTTCGGCCGGTTGCACAGTTAGTGGAAATTCTATTTTCTTAAGAGCCTCTTTTCGATACATTCTGTTCCAAATATAAACAGGTTCTCCGCGATAATTACGGAAAAAATATTTTGTTGGTGTGGAATAAAAAACAGCCTTTTTGACTTCTTGATCAACATTATAATCAATCTGTTTAGTATCTTTAGAAAAATTATCTGCAACAAAACATATTTGAAAAGCAGCAACATCAGTTTGATAATGATTAATCATTTGATATAACATTTCCAAAGCTTGAGGATGAAACATATCATCTTGATCCAAAAAAGCGATAAAATCGGCTTTAGCTTCTTTTATACCTCGATTGCGTGCTGCCGATACCCCGCTGTTTATTTGATTAATCAAACGAAAACGAGTATCTTTTTGAATATATTTTTCGACGATTTGAGATGTGTTATCCGTAGAACCATCATTTATCAACAGAACCTCAAAATCTTTGAAAGTCTGAGAAACAACCGAATCTAAACATAACTTTAGATGGCGGGAAGCGTTATATAAAGGAATAATTAAAGAAACTTTTGGCATTTTTAACCTATCTCGACAAGAAATTTATTTAGTCAGTATTAACATTATTATCTGTAACAAGCAACTTTTATTTAACTAAATAAGTTAAATCCATCCTTTTTTAAGAATATTCTTACCAAACTTATCCTCTAAAAGGTCCCAAGCTTGAGAAAGTGAACTATTTTTGATTTTCGATTGATTAAATAGATCTTGTTGATAGTTTTGTTTTGATACCAATTCTGAAAGGATAACTCCGCTACTGCGATAAAGAATATTGGGTTGATAAATTTTATTTAACAAAGGTATAAGTGATTGAGCAATTTCTAATTCGCAGTCTGATACACAAGGAAGTTTGAGCTTATCGGAAAATATTGTAAAATCTTTTGTTCGAAGCATTATTCCGGCGATTGTACAGAGACATCCGTTTTTTCTCATTCGTCGACAAGCTTGATGTAAATGATAATAAAGTTGAGATTTTAATACATTAATATCGGAAGTAAAACAAGGTAAAACAGAAGTATCTTGAATTGATTGAGGAATAGTTTGGTGTGTTTCTAAATGACGCATATAATAACCGAGTAATTCATATTTTAAATCCAATCCCATAATTCCCATTTGTTTTTTGATTATTTGGTCCGGTTGACAGACGAAATCCCAAGCAGTAAATATTCCATTATAGGTCATTTTTTTTGTATAACTTCTGCCGATACCGCTAATTTCCGTAATATCGGTACTTTTAAGGATTTGTTGAATTTCAGAAATTTTAATTTGAAAAACGCCTTCCGTTGATTTAGCTTTATCACTTGCTAATTTTGCCAATAATTTTGACGGAGCAAGACCAATTGAAATAGGAATAGATGTATTTTGCCATATTTTTTTTCTTATCCATTTAGCCAGTAAAGGATAAGGCATTTTATAAACTTTATCAAGAGAAGTCATATCGGCATAAGCCTCATCGATTGAAACGATTTCAAGATTTGGTAGAATTTGTTGAAGATTATGCATCACTTTATTAGAAAAAGATTTATATATCTCATGTTGTGCGTTTTTATAAACGACCGCCGGAAAAATCTTTTTAGCCATAAATAGAGGCATTCCCATTTTCACCCCCATTATTTTGGCTTCTTTAGAACGAGAAACGACACAACCGTTTTCGCCTGTAACCACGCATATTGGTTGATGATTTAAATGATTATTGATAGCTCTTTCACAACTAACAAAGAAACTATCGCAATCGATGAGGGCAATAACATATTCTTTCATTGGCTTCCATTTTGTTCATATTTTGTTCTATAATATTATAAACAAAGCGTCAAGATATATTTTATTATTATATAAAATAGCAAAAATATTATTGACTAAGATTAGCTAATATGATAGTTATTTTTACGAAATATTACAAGAATAAGTATTGAGAAAACTTCTTGCACAAGTTAAAAATAAAGATTATTATTGAATTGGAAATCGGGACGTAGTTCAGCCTGGTAGAGCGCTTGCATGGGGTGCAAGAAGTCGGAGGTTCGAATCCTCTCGTCCCGACCA
>CALXTF010000039.1 GCA_944391335.1 uncultured Alphaproteobacteria bacterium | reverse complement strand
ATTAGAACGTTCAACACGACCTTTGGCTTGAGGACTAAAAGCAGGAATAGTTTTTATCTTTAGATTTTTACATAAATTATGGGATGGTTTGTTTTTATTCTTATGCTCCAAACCTACTATCCCTTCCTCTTGAAACCTTTTTATCAATCTATACGCTTGTTGGCGGCTGATTTTTAATATTGCTGATAATTCTTTTATACTTATTTTGCCTTTTATGTATTCTTGTATATTCGCATATCTTTCTGTTATTCCTGTCTTCATCTGCTTCTCCTTTTCTGGAGAATACTCTAATGTAACATTTTAACTTTGGCGAATCTGTAACATTTTAACTTTGCTATGACATATATATAAATTTTAATTGTATTTAAAAATAAAATATTTTATATTAAATAAAAATTATTGTTATAAGAGAAAAAAATGAATACATGGTTGAAAAAGTTAAAGCATCTTTTCAAAAATATAACTAAAAATCCACGCTTTATTGATATGTTGGGATCCCTAATGTATTATTATTCACGATGGATCGGTTCAACTACCAAATGGGATATTTTTGGTCTTAATCAATTCTATCAAACATGGCATCAAGAAAAATCCATTATCTTGGTTATATGGCATGGTCGAACCCTTATGATACCTTACTTTTGGAATAAAAAAAGACCTCTTAACGCTCTGGTCTCCCTGCATAAAGATGGTCGTATTATCGCTAAATTCCTTGAAAAATACGGGTTTGGTACAATCGGTGGTTCTTCAAACAGCGGCGCGACATCCGCTGCCGTCTCTCTTTTGCATTCCCTCAAAAATGATACCGCTGTTGCTATTATACCAGATGGTCCTCGCGGCCCCCGTATGAAAATGAGTATCAGTCCGCTTTATTTTGCAAGAAAATCAGGAAAACCTGTGTTTGGTGCCACTTATAGCATTGAACACTCTTTTGTAGCCAAAAGTTGGGATGCTATGTTATTGCCTCCACCTTTCTGCCGAGGTGCTTTTCATATAACTCAACCTTACTATATTCCTAAAGACGCTTCCGATGAAGAATTAGAAATATATCGTCAAAAAATTGAAGATGAGCTTAATATGCTCACATTTAAAGCAGATCGAAGATTCGGTCTGCCGCAAATTGAACCCGGCGTTACCGCTAAATCTAAACGTTATCCTGAAAAAAATGATTGGAAAAAATAATGTTTATTCAAATTTATAATACTCTTGTTCGTGTCTTATATCCCGTTGCTATTAGCAGATATATCGAAAAAAGAAAAGAAAACGGTAAAGAAGATATTAAACGCTTTAATGAAAGATTAGGACAACCAACTCTCAAAAGACCTGAAGGAAAATTATTTTGGCTTCATGGTGCTTCCGTTGGAGAATCTCTTTCTATGCTTCCTCTTATTGATAAACTTCTGGAAACCTATCCAGATGCACATGTCATGGTAACAACAGGAACAATTACTTCGGCAGAATTAATGTCTAAACGTCTTCCCAAAAGAGCTTTCCATCAATATATCCCTATCGATAACCCTAAATTTACCAATCGCTTTATTAAACATTGGCAACCAGATGCGGCTTTATGGTTTGAATCAGAATTATGGCCGGCAATGCTTTCTACCATAAAAAAGAAAAATATCCCTCTTATCTTGGTTAATGGGCGAATTTCTAATAAATCATTTAAACGTTGGCAACAATTTGATTTCGTTTGCAAAGAGTTATTGGCTTGTTTTACTTATTGTTTGGGACAATCCGATGAAGACGCGTATCGGCTAAGAGTCCTCGGTGCAAAAGAAGCTGGTTGTTTAGGAAATTTAAAATATGCCGGTCTCCCCTTACCTGTCGATGAAGATAAGAAAAAACAAATCCTTAGTGAAATTAATGGCAGAACTGTCTGGTTGGCAAGCTCAACTCATGATGATGAAGAAATGAAAATAGCCAGATTTCATAGTGAAATTAAAAAAGATTTTCCGGATTTGTTGTTAATTGTTGCTCCTCGCCATCCTAACAGAGGTGAAGAAATTCAAAAAAATATGCAAGAAGAATTAGGACTTAACGTATCTTTACGTTCTAAAAATGAACCTATTACCGAACAAACAGATGTCTATATTGCAAATACAATCGGAGAAATGGGGTTGTGGTATAATATTTGTCCGATCGTTTTTATCGGTGGTTCACTTATTCCTCATGGCGGGCAGAACTTTATGGAACCATCAAGATGCCGCGATGCCGTTATTGTCGGCCCTTATATGCATAATTTTACCGATGCCTTAAATAGAGCCCTTAATGCCGATGCCGTTACACAAGTTAAAAATGTCATTGAACTTTCAAACCAAGTTTGTTTACTGCTTGAAAATAGTAACCTTCTTGAAACAAGAAGACAAAAAGCTTATGATTGGGCCATGTCTGAATCAAAAGTCCTTAATGGCATTATGGATAAAATAAAACAATATATTTCTCAATGAAAACACCAGCTTATTGGAATAAAAAAAATATAATCGCTAAAGGGTTGCTGCCTATTGGAAAATTATATGAGGCTGCAACATCTTTGAGGTTAATACTAAAAAAAACAAAAAAAGTCTCCATACCTGTTATTTGTATTGGCAATATTACCGCCGGAGGCACCGGAAAAACACCGGTTGCAATTGCTATAACAAAACTCTTACAAAATAAAGGATATCATCCTTTTTTTGTTTCTCGCGGTTATGGTGGAAAATTAAACGGAATTATCGTCAATTCAAAAATTCATTCGGCTAAAGATGTCGGAGACGAACCTCTTATTTTAACAAGACAAGCTCCTGTCAGTATTAATCACAATCGTTTTAAAGCAGCTAAAAAAGCAATGGACAATGGTGCTGATATCATTGTCATGGATGATGGATTTCAAAATCCAAGTTTATACAAAGATTTAAGCTTTCTTGTTTTTGACGGAGGAGTTGGTCTAGGAAACAACTACCCTATTCCGGCCGGTCCCTTAAGAGAGAACTTAAATCAAGCTCTAAAACGTGCAAATGCCGTTTTGATTATTGGTAATGATCAATATAATTTAGAACAAAAAATATCATCTTTACCTGTTTTTAAAGCTAAAATTATTTCTTTACCTTTATCCTTAAAAAAAGAAAAAGTTATTGCTTTTGCCGGCATCGGTCGACCAAATAAATTTTATAATTCTTTACAAGAACAAGGTATCAAACCAATTAAAACCATTGATTTTCCGGATCATCATTTTTATAGTGAAAAAGAATTAAAAAATCTAATTACAATGGCAAAAGAACTTAATGCGGATTTAGTTACAACAGCTAAAGATTTTGTTAAAATTCCCCCTTCCCTGCAAACAGAATTCAATGTTTTGGAAATATCTGTGGAATGGGAAAATAAAGAGGCTTTAAATCACTTTATCTTCACGCATTTATCAACGTTGAAGTAACTAAAATCGAAAATCACGTTCTCCTTTTTCAATTTTATTTAGCCGATCAATAACAATTTCTCTGACTTTTTCTTTAGGGATATTAGACAATTCTTTTTTTATCAATTCCATTCCTATATTTTTTGTTTCAGGAGAAGCATAATCAACCAAATATTCTTTTAATGTCATTAAAGCATTTGGATGGCAACAGTTTTGAATTTGTTTGCTTTTACATAATTCCATAAACCGATCGCCTGTTCGTCCTTCGCGATAACAAGCTGTACAAAAACTTGGAATATATCCCATTTTCATCAACCAATTAATCACTTCATCAAGCGTCCTTGTATCACAAACATCAAATTGTGCGGAATTTTGTTCTTTAGGTTCTGGTTCGGCATATCCTCCGACACTTGTTTTAGATCCGCCGCTGATTTGGGAAATTCCCAAATGAAGGACTCTTTCACGACAAGCTTGACTTTCACGAGTAGAAACGATCATTCCCGTATAAGGTACGGCTATACGGATACATGCTACAATTTTAGCAAAGGTATCATCATCAATACCATTATTAAAACTTGAAGGATCGATATCATCGGCAGCACGAATACGAGGTACACTGATTGTGTGAGGTCCAACACCATGTACGGCTTCTAAATGTTCTGCATGCATTAAAAGACCTGCAAATTCATATTTATACATTTCCAGTCCAAATAACACTCCTAAACCAACATCATCAATTCCTCCTTGCATAGCACGATCCATAGCTTCGGTATGCCAATTATAATCGTGTTTTGGTCCGTTTGGATGTAATTGTTCATAACTTTGTTTATGATAAGTTTCTTGAAAGAGAATATAAGTTCCTATTCCGGCTTGATGAAGTTTTTGATAATTTTCAACAGTTGTTGCGGCAATATTAACATTAACGCGTCGAATTGCTCCATTTTTGTGTTTAATGGCATATATTGTGTTAATACATTCTAAAATATATTCTATAGGATTATGAACAGGATCTTCTCCCGCTTCTATTGCCAGTCTTTTATGTCCCATGTCTTGTAAAGCAATGACTTCTTTTTGCACTTCCTCTTGTGTCATTTTTTTACGAATTATATGCTTGTTTTTGGCATGATAAGGACAATAAACACAACCATTGACACAGTAGTTGGACAGATATAAAGGAGCAAATAAAACTATTCGATTACCATAAGAATCCTTTTTGATTTGTTCTGCCAAAGCATATATTTCCGCATTTTTATCTTCTAATTCACAAGCAAGAAGAACAGAGGCTTCGCGATGAGACAGGCCTTTTCTGTTTTTAGCTTTATTTAATATTTCATCGATTAATATTTTATTATATTTATTTTTTTCCGCATAATCTAATGTAGACAATATTTCTTGATGGCTGATAAATTCTTCAGCTTTTAATGATTTTGAATTATACATAATGACCTCTTTTCTTATGGGTTAGACGCATCTTTCCCGTCAGTTAATAAAAATTTATTCACGAGTATCGGAATAAGTTGTTTTAGCACTTACATCAACTAAGTTTCCGATTTTTCCGGATAAAGCACTAATAATATCGTGAGGAGCATCGACAACAACACTGATGATATTAATATTTTTTTCGCGATAAGGAATACCCATCCGACCAATAATATAATCGCCATAATCATGTAAAATTTCGTTTAGTCGTTCGGCGGAATTTCTATTTTTAACGACAATAGCGATAACAGCAACTTTTGTTTCCATAATTTTTCCTTTCAGAAGGGGCTATATTTTATATAATTGCACTTTTATAAAAAACAACAATTAATTTTAAGAGTTAGCCCTTTGTTGTTTTACTTTTATCTGCCTTCCATATAGAAAAAGCAATACCGGCAAAAAGCAGACCGAAGGTTACGGATAAGGAGTGCCAAGCCTGAAGTTCAAATCCAAACAGTTTAGGAGCAAAAATTTTTAATCCGATAAAGATTAAAATAATTGATAAAGCTGGTTTTAAATATTTAAATTTATGGACAACGGCCTCCAAGAGAAAGTATAAAGCTCTTAGTCCCAAGATGGCGAAGATATTGCTTGTATACACGATAAAAACATCTTGAGTGATTAAAAATATAGCGGGAATACTATCAAGAGCGAAAATAACATCCATTGTTTCAATTGTAATTAAAGCAAAGAACAAAGGAGTTATATAATGTTTTCCATTTTCTTTGATGAAGAAATGTTCTCCATGAATTTTTCCGGTAACATGGAATATTTTAGAAAAGAATTTAAACATACGAGTTTCTTCGAAAGGCGGTTCATCTTCACCTTTATGAAGGAGCATTTTAATTCCGGTATAAATAAGGAATATAGAAAAGATATAAAGTATCCAATGGAAATGAGAAATTAAGGTTTCACCGACTAGAATCAATAAAGCCCGCATAACGATTGCGCCAAGGATACCCCAGAACAAGACTCTGTGTTGATACATTCTTGGAACACCAAGACTTGAGAAAATAAGCGACATAATAAAGATATTATCAAGAGAGAGGCTTTTTTCGACCAAAAATCCTGTAAAGAAATCCATTCCTTTATCGAGACCTTCTTCATAGATAATAAACACACCGAAGACACATGCGGCAAGAATATAAATAATACACAGAGCTAAAGTATGAGTAAAGTTTGGGACTTCATTTTTTCGATTAAACCAAAACAAATCGAAGAATAGAAGCACCAAGACAACGACGCCGAAAATTCCCCACAACCATTCCTGAGGAATAACATAATGATTGGTAAAAAAATCTTTAAGTTTTTCCATAACTCTCACTTTCCATTAGAAATAAAATTTATTGAGTAGTATATTTCTTCTTTAATATAGCGTCAACCACAAGAATAAACTTTTACCAAGATATTTTTAGATCATAGGATTATAAGCCCATTGCAGCAGAGTTTGTCTTTGTCGCAAACGACAATTTAAATCTCCTATTGAGCAATTTTTTTGTAATTGGACAAGATGACGTTTCATCATTTTCCATCTTTTAATTTGTATATTATCAATTTCAGGGAATCTTCTTCCGTAATAATATCGGCAATACCATTGAAACCAGCCGCGAACATCAGGACCGATAATCCATCCTCGTTGACGCCATTCATTAAGTGAGAGACGTGATTTAACTCCGAAATAATTATAAAGAGGATTACTTTTTTGGGGTGACAGAATTGCATTTTCAAACCAATCCGAAGGAAATTCCTGCCAACAATCCGTCATATATTTTCCTTCAAAAACTCCCATATTAAGCATTTGTATCGGGGTAAGTTGGGGAGTAAAATCGGGATGAAAATTTTTTCCTAATGGCTGTGTCAACAGATATTTGTAATTTTGTTGCATTTTATCATTTACAATAATTTCAACAGGTTGAATATTCGGGTTAATTTGACAATCATTGTTTATTTGGAAATTATTGTTTTTAATTATATGATGATCCGACATATTATTTTTCTCCACAGCAGATTACGCATAATATAAACAGATAATCAATTTATTTGTTTTTTTTATCATATTGATAATGAGATATTTATTTTTATTTCATAAAAAAATTAAAATATTATAATTTTTTACTTGATTAATTTAATTATTATGTGTATAAGGGTTTTTGTAAACAAGATGGGCGCTTAGCTCAGCTGGAAGAGCATCTCGTTTACACCGAGAGGGTCGGGAGTTCGAACCTCTCAGCGCCCACC
>CALXTF010000038.1 GCA_944391335.1 uncultured Alphaproteobacteria bacterium | reverse complement strand
TTATATCACATTTTGTTATTATTGTCTACAACTTTTCCACAGCCACAAAAATCTGTTGATAACTCAAAGTTGAATACGCTCGTGTTTTATTTAATTTATTATTTTATATAATAAAATAATCATATTTTGTTCCTCTATAATTAAGAACACAAGATATCCGAACTTGATGAAAGTCTTTGAAACAAAAGAAAAAGCAGCCATTTTCATGACTGACGTTTGTATTGGTGATACTTAATTTTGGCGTTACAAATTATTTCATTTTACCTATCAAGTTCATTTCTATTTATATTTGTTCTGCCTTTTTGCGTATTTTTCATTTTTTCTATTGTTCCATCCATCAATTTAATTAATTGATTTTCCCAGACTCTGCGCTTATCCTCGTCTAATTTTGATTGTTTTCCTTGTCCTTTGTTAACCATAAAATGGTTATGTGCAATTCTTAATTTTAAATTATCCGGCAATTTGTCTGTTGCCGTCATAAGATGACTTAAAGCTTTTTCGTTACCTTCACTTTTAGCAACAGAAAAGCATTCTCCCAACTCGTAAACTTTAGCCAACAGTGGAGAATCTGCCAGAATATCTTTATTGGCAACTCCCATGATATAGGCCGCCATTTCTATATTGTAAAAATCTTTTTTATAGCCTTTATTAACAAGATTAAAAATATAATCAAACTTACCTTTTGGATTACTTTCTTCCAACATCATAGCATATTTAAACAGCGGCATTTCTGAAAAATGTGTATCTCCATTTAAATCGATACCATGAAAAAGTTCATGATATAGTTTACGCTCCGTATTGGCAAATGTAGACTTATCATTTTTATCATATTTACACTGAACACCAAAAGTAAAACCGCTAGGCAAAACAATTATCGGGTATCCAACATATTTCCCATCTTCTTTAGTCACTTCACTAGTAATATATCCACCATATCCTGAGCTATTGCTGTTTCCATCAATATTTTGCTGTTTACTTTCAAAAACGACAGCTCCCCTGCCTTGAGTAAAATAACGATAAGTTGCCGATGTTCCTTCATTATTTTTCAAATTTTTATAATCATCTTCGAAAACCTTCAACGATTGAAAATGAATACCAAAATCTTCCGGAAAATCAATTTTATCAATTGCTTGGGATAAAAATGTCTCTTTACTATCGACTTTTATTCCTCTTAAAACACAAACATCTTCCTTTGTACCTGTCTCTTTATCCGCATAATTCAATAATCGAATTTCCGGATATTCTTCTACAACGCTGCCCTTAACATAAAGTGCCGGTTTTCCGTCTTTATCAGGAAGATACAGAGGGTTAGATACCGGAGTTCCCTTTGAAAAACGGTCAAAAGAATTATCTGACGCATCAATATAGCGGTCTGAAATACCAAAAGCAACATCTTTGGCTTTATCTGTTTTAAATGATTGTATATGTTTTTTGATTTTAAGATATAAGGCAATTTTTTCTTTTTCAAAGTCACTTCTATTATCTGTCAAATCGGTCATTTGAGAGACATCTCTTCCTCTAAATTCCTCAAATTGCTTCTTTGGTTTAGGATGGAGGAATTGATATATATATGTAAAATCCGCGGCATATTTTCCACTAGAATTCCGCTTAAGGAATAATTGTTTTTCAAGTTCTTTATTATTTCCCAAGCCATATTCTTTTATGACCTGATTTAGAAAATCCACAGAACGATCGCCATTACTCCGCATTAACGTATGTAAAAAGCCGCCGCCATTAGACATATCATGATATTCGACAAGACTTTCTGCCGATGGCAGTAACTTTTTTAATAAGCCGATATCCTGCATGGAACATGCGGTACTGACCATATTAGATAAATGTACTTTTTGTGCAAAATTCATGACTTCTTTACCATTATAAAATGTATATTTATATTGCCATAAATAAGTTGATAAATCAAGAAAAAAGAATACAATAACGATTATGTAGGCACTTATGAGATTATCGATAAACTATTACAATTCAAATATTTAAATGTCATATCTCCGATTAAAAAAAAGGAAATTTATACAAAAAACTTCGTACAGAGTGGAAAAATAGTATTTTAAAAAATGAAACATCCGAGCTTACTGAAAGCCTTAGAAATAAAAAAAACGGCGGTCATTTTCATGACTACCGTTTGAATGGATGTTTGCTTCGTAAGGCTTGCCTTTCGGCTTGCCAACTTCGCTTCGGACACTTAACTTGTAACACCGCCTACGGAAAGTTTCACATTCTTCGACTTCGCATCGGCTCATCCAGAGCTTCCATAAACGCCACTAAATCATAGCATTTGAGGATTGTTTCAGTATAAGGTACGCGAAGGGCTTTAACACCTCTGTCAGTGAGCTTGTATATGTCTTTTTGTCCTTCGTACAAACTGTTAGAAAACATAAAACTACGATATTCATCCGGAATAACCTCGATAAATGTATCTGAGGTGAAATTATTATTTTTTATCAATTCCAAGTACAATTTGATTTTTTTGATAAAATCGTCCTCCTGACACCTTAAGTGATAAAAGAAGTCTTCCGGCAAGTCTGTATTCAAATTAAGGCTCCGACATAGCTTGTACATGATAGCACGGACTTTATAATTGCTTTTATTAGTGTACTCCCGTTGAAATTTTTCGACCAAACAAGGTTTCTTACAACTATTCAAAAGACTACACAAGTCCATACTCATAGCATTCCAAAAGCAATAATACAGCCAATATTCGGCTTTACCACTACCATAAAATTTCATATACTTATCTATCAAGTCATTGGCCTGACAAATTGCAAAAAAATACTGACAAATATGGTCCTCTAATTTAGCCCCTGTTTTAAGTGTTTTCAACAAAAAACAATGTTTTGACGGTCAAGCAATTCATTGCTTGGAAAAATTTTGTCCTCGTTCATAATTATAAATTTTTAAATAGTTAATAATAAAGACTTTTAATTATAGTAACACAAATAATACTAAAGATTGTGTTCATGGTAACACAAAATTCATTTTTGTTAAATACTTTTTGATAAAATTATTGATATTATTTTATATATAGGCGGAGTTTATTTATATAATATTTGCTCCTTTTACAAGAGACAGATTTGCTCCCATTTCATCCATTTTATCAGAGATAAACGCCGTTATTTTATTTCCTCCACAATCAAATATTCCTTTTGTTATATGTTGAGTTCTTTGATTTTTTATACCGACATTTCGCTTATTTTTGTCTTCTTATAGAAAATATATATACAATAACATTATCAATATCAAAACTTATAATCATTTTTATCTTAAAAAAAAGAAACGGACGCCGTTTGAATGGGTGGTGCTGTTAGCCTAAAGTTGCGGAAATCTCCATTTAAATATTTTTTTAGCTACATATTTTTATACTAAATAAATTAATAATAAAGCATAAAAGCTTCTTTATTTTAACTTTATGTATATATTTTGATTGCTTTTTTTCTCGTTTTTTATAAAATATTTATATTCATTATAGATAATCAGAAAAAAATGTCAAAAAAAATACTCTTTACTGGTGGCGGATCTGCTGGTCATGTGACTTTAAATTTAACGTTGATACCTATTTTTCAAAAGAATAAATGGGAAGTAAGTTATATTGGATCAGAAAATGGCATTGAACGAGATATAATATCCAAACTAGATAAAGTGAAATACTACCCAATTAAAACAGGAAAATTAAGAAGATATTTTTCGTGGAAAAATTTTTCTGATATGCTAAATGTTCCTAAAGGTATTGTTCAGGCTTATAAGATAATAAAGAAAGAAAATCCTGATATTATTTTTTCTAAGGGTGGATTTGTTTCTTTCCCTGTCGTTTTGTCTGGATGGTTAAATAAAAAGAAAGTATTAATGCATGAATCAGATATGACGCCTGGTTTAGCAAATAAAATGTCCTTACCTTTTGTATCAAAATTATTTACAACTTTCGAAGAAACTCAAAATTACATTAGTGAGTTATTTAATCAAAAATCTAAAGTTGAATACATTGGTCCTGTTGTGTCTGATAGGTTAAAAGATGGAAATCCTGAAAATGCAATAACAATTTGTAATTTAAAGAAAGAAAAGCCCATTATTATGATTATTGGTGGAAGTCTTGGTGCTAAAAGTATTAATAATGCAGTAAGAAGAAATTTAGATAAATTATTACCTAAATATCAAATTATTCACATCTGCGGAAAAGGACAACTCGATCCTAGCCAAAATCTTCAAGGATATAAACAATTTGAATATGTAGATAAAGAATTAAAAGACTTTATGGCATCCGCAGATATTGTTATTTCAAGAGCTGGATCTAATTCAATCTTTGAGTTATTAAATTTAAAAAAAACAATGATTTTAATTCCTCTACCTTCCACCTCAAGCAGAGGAGAACAATCTTTAAATGCTGCCGTTTTCCAGCGAAAAGGATATTGTGAAGTAATTAAGGATGAAGATTTGGGTGACAACATCAATTTTCTTAAGACCATAGATTCTGTTTACAAAAATAAAAGCACATATATATCGAATATGGAAAGATGTAAAATGAAATCGATTGATAACAATCAATTATATGAAATGATAAGTAAAGTAATTTTTAATCAAGTACATAAAGGAAGATAGTGTTTAAGAATATTTTAGCTGTTTTTGCACATCCAGATGATTGCGAATTAAAAGCTTGGTCTCAGTTGTCACAGCAAATGATGGAGGTTATTGGTTATGGAAAGTGATATCGTTAGATTGTTACATAATTGGGGACGGGCCGATAGATATGAGATATTACAAGATGGTTCGGATAATACAGTTTATCTTGTTTATAGTGGTATAGATAAATATATTTTACGGCGAAGTAAAAAACTTAAGAAAAAAAAAGATTTTGAGTTTGAAGTAAATTTTATTGAATACTTATCAAAACATAATCTTCCTGTGCCTAAAGTAATTCGAAACAGTCAAAATGCTCCTATTACATATTATGGTGATGTCGCTTACTGTTTATTTTCTTTTTGTAATGGAGATAGATTTTGTATTGATAAAGAGCATTTACCATCATGTTCCTTAGCATATAATGCTGGGCAGACATTAGCTCGTTTTCATCTAATTTCTAAGGACTACTATTATAAAGTTCCGCCTCAAAGAACTATGATTTCAGAGCTTAAACGTGTTATAAAAACTCCTTGTGGTTTTGCTAGACACTATGAAAATGGTATAAATTTTGTTCATGAAGTTGAAAAAATGTTAGCATCTCCTATTTTAAAAAACAAACCAGATTGCATTATTCACAATGATTTCCGTGCGCATAACTTATTATTTAATAAAGAGCATGTGTCTGCTATACTAGACTTTGATTGGGCCTGTCCAGGAAATTCGCTAAAAGATTTAGGACATGCTTTAGCTGAATGGTCCTATCCCGATGGAGCTCAGGAGCATAATCCTGATATTTTTTATCATTTTTTAAATGGATATACCTCTATTTTTCCGAACATTGAACGAGAGCAGTTGCAATTTTGGATTCGATTTTCTTGTTTATCCGATGCTGCAACGTATTTTCGTGATAGATTGTATGATACTGCGAGAATTAGGCCTATACGTTCATATATGTATAAAAAATATTTATACTTTAGCTCTCAAAATATAGCATAATTGACCAGAAAAACTATTTTTTTCAATTTTGCCATTTTTATAATTTATAAAAATGGCGATTTTGAATTACTAATCCACTTTTTTTTAGAAGTGTTTCAAATTCTTTTTTGGAAAATAAATGAACAGAAGCCGGCTAAGCTCATCATGGTTTGTAACATTTCCGGAGTTATTGCCCAGATTGTTTGATTGAATAGTTTCATAGTGTTTCCTTTCTCATAAAATTAAAACCTTTACTTTCTTTTTTCAGAAGTAAAGGATAAGCTACAAACCTTTACTTTTTGCATTGACTTGTAAAGGTTATTTGGTTATAATACTTTTATAATAAAACAAAGGAGATACCATGAAACGTGATATTCAAGGAACTTTAGTGAAATGCTCAGTAACATCTGAAACATATCAAGCCTTTGTTCCTAATCCATTACCACCGAAACCTGATATTGATTTATCAGAAGTATCTGTTTTATTAGAAAAAGCTAATCAATCCATCGGAGAACTAAATGGTGTTGTAGAAACAACAATAGATTCTTCCATTCTAAATTATATGTATGTACGAAAAGAAGCTGTATTATCATCACAAATTGAAGGAACTCAATCAACATTGGATGATCTTTTGAGATATGAATCAGAGCAGACGCAAGGTATTCCCATTGCAGATGCATCTGAAGTGTCTTCATATGTAGCGGCTTTAAATCATGGGTTGCAACGAATTAAGGACGGCTTTCCTTTATCTTTACGTCTCATTCGTGAAATTCATAAAATACTTCTTACTAACTCTAGAGGAAAAACAAAACTTCCTGGAGAGTTTCGTTCATCCCAAAATTGGATTGGTGGAACAAGACCTGGCAATGCTCGATTTGTTCCAGTTCCACCAGAAAAACTCATGTCTGTTCTAGGAAATTTAGAAATTTTTATGAATAGCGAAGATAATATTCCAAATTTAATCAAGGCTGCTCTGATCCATGTACAGTTTGAAACGATACACCCATTTCTTGATGGAAATGGAAGACTCGGTCGTCTTTTAATTACATTTTTCTTATGTATAAAAGGTATTCTAGATTCTCCTTTCTTATACCTGAGTTTATTCTTCAAAAAGAATAGAACCATGTATTATGATACTCTCAATGCTGTTCGTAAAGACGGAGACTGGGAGAATTGGATTAAATTCTTTTTAGAAGGTGTTATTGAAACAGCAAATGATGCAAAAAAAACACTTATAAATATTCAAAACATCTTTTCAGCAGATATTGAGCAGATAAAAACTCTCGGTCGAGCATCTGAATCTGCTTTAAAAGTATTTTCAGCATTTCAAAGGAAACCCATGCTTACCGTTTCTGAAATCATAAAAATGATAGGAAGTACAAAACCAACTGTCATAAAATCCTTAAATCATTTAATTGACTTAGGGATTTTGGTAAATAATTCCGAAAAAAAATGGGGCCAAATATATACATATCAAAAATATACAGATCTATTATCTTCGAATGTGGAGCCATTATAAAATTACCAGATATTACCA
>CALXTF010000037.1 GCA_944391335.1 uncultured Alphaproteobacteria bacterium | reverse complement strand
AAAAAAAAGCTCCTTAACGGAACTTTTAAAATAAATGGTGCTCGGGGACGGGATTGAACCGCCGACACGAGGATTTTCAGTCCTCTGCTCTACCAACTGAGCTACCCGAGCTTCAACTTACAGAAATGCTTTATAATGTATATTTTTTTGCTTGTCTAGTATAAAATTTATTTTTTTTCATTTTTTTTATTTGTAATACTTTACATAGGCTCAATATATAGAAATATCCTGTAATAAAATGTTAAAATAAAATAAATTGAAGGTCTTTACTTGCTTGGAAAATAAAGATATTATACATCGTTATTCATAAATTATCAATGGAGATGCCTTAATTATGCAAGATGAAAAAATACAAACGGTCGCCAATGCGGATGACTTAAACAAATTAATTGTAAATGTCCGGCAGGCGCAAAAAGAATATGCCTCTTTTTCACAAGAAAAAGTTAATGCTATCTTTCAAGCCGCAGCAGCCGCTGCCGATAAAGCCAGAATCCCTTTGGCTAAAATGGCCGTGGAAGATACAGGTATGGGAGTCGTGGAAGATAAAATTATCAAAAATCATTTTGCTTCTGAATATATATATAATAAATTTAAAAATGAAAAAACTTGTGGTATTATTCATGAAGATCATACAAATGGTATTAAAATTGTTGCTGAACCGTTAGGCGTCGTCGCAGGTATTATCCCTACCACTAATCCAACATCAACAGCTATTTTTAAAGCTCTTATTTGCCTTAAGACTCGTAACGCAATCATTTTCTCACCACATCCAAGAGCTAAAAAATCTACAATCGCCGCCGCTCGCCTGATTCGTGACGCAGCAATCGCCGCAGGTGCTCCTAAAAATATTATCGCTTGGATCGATGAACCGACTCTCGAACTGTCTAATATGCTAATGACGCATCCTCTGGTCGATACTATTCTTGCAACCGGCGGTCCGGGAATGGTCAAAGCCGCTTACTCTAGCGGAAAACCCGCATTAGGCGTCGGTGCCGGAAATACACCCGCCGTTATTGATGAAACAGCTGATATTGAAATGGCTGTGTCTTACATCTTAATGTCTAAAACTTTCGATAACGGAATGATTTGCGCTTCCGAACAATCCGTTATCGCCGTAAAAGACATCTACGAAAAAGTCAAAAACGAATTTATTTATCGTGGGGCTTATCTACTCAATCCGGAAGAAACCAAAAAACTCGGCAATATCATTCTAACCGAAAAAATGTCGGTAAATCCGGCAATAGTCGGACAACCCGCCGCGGTTATTGCTAAACTCGCCGGTTTTGATGTCCCTAAATATACTAAAATATTACTCTCAGAACAAACATCAACTGATGTTAAAAATCCATTTGCTCATGAAAAACTATCACCTATACTGTCTCTTTATAAAGCAGAAGATTTTAAACAAGCAACTCAAAAAGCTATGGAACTTGTGCATCTCGGCGGAATGGGACATACATCCGTCCTTTATACGGATAGTCGTTCGCAAGAAAGAATTAATTATTTTGCCAAACAACTCCCAACCGGTCGATTACTGATTAATTCTCCATCTTCTCAGGGAGGTATCGGCGACCTATTCAATTTTAAACTCGAACCTTCCTTAACTCTTGGATGCGGATCTTGGGGAGGAAATTCCGTTAGTGAAAATGTTGGCGTTAAACACTTGTTAAATTATAAAACCGTTGCCGAAAGGAGAGAAAATATGCTTTGGTTCCGTGTGCCTCCAAAAATCTATTTTAAACGTGGTGCTATAGATCAAGCCTTGCTCGAATTACAAGGGAAAAAACGTGCCTTTATCGTTACAGATCGTTTCCTATTCGATTCCGGCGCCGTCAATAATGTCACAAAAGTCCTAGAAAATATGAATATCGATTATCAAATATTCTTCGATGTTAAACCAGATCCTACCCTGTCAACTATTGATGAAGCCCTGACTATGGTAAAACCTTATCAACCAGATGTGTTTATTGCTCTAGGCGGAGGATCCCCTATGGACGCGGCTAAAATCATCTGGTTGATGTACGAACATCCCGAAGTAAATTTCAACGATATATCTATGCGCTTTATGGATATTCGTAAACGTATTTGCGCTATTCCCGAATTAGGGAAAAAAGCTATGATGGTGGCTATCCCAACAACTTCCGGAACCGGTTCGGAAGTCACCCCTTTCGCTATTATTACAGATGATAAAACTCATGTGAAATATGCAATCGCTGATTATGCCTTAACTCCTAATATGGCAATCGTCGATGCTAATTTCGTCGATCATCAACCCAAAGGATTAACCGCAGCTTCCGGTTTTGACGCTTTGGTTCATGCCGTCGAAGCTTATGTCTCCGTTATGGCTACTAATTTTACTAATTCCGCTGCCTTGGAAGCCATTAAACAAGTCTTTCGTTATTTGCCGCGTGCTTATAAATATGGGGCAGACGATCCAATAGCACGAGAAAAAATGCATCACGCTGCAACAATCGCCGGTATGGCTTTTGCTAATTCTTTCCTTGGACTTTGCCACTCAATGGCTCATAAACTCGGCGGAGCTTTTAATATTCCTCATGGTATTGCTAATGCCTTGTTGTTTAATCAAGTTATCCGTTATAACGCTACCGATTGCCCCCGTAAACAAGCTATCTTTCCACAATACAAATATCCAAATGCTAAACAACGTTACGGACAAATCGCTAATAACCTCAAATTAACAGGCAATAACGATGATGAAAAATTAGAAAATCTCTTAAAGGCTATATCTAACCTTAAAGATGATATCGAAATTCCTCATTCTATACGAGAATGGGGCGTTAAAGAAGATGATTTCTATGCCAAATTGGATGATATCGTTGAAAAAGCTTTCGATGATCAATGCACAGGAGCTAATCCCGTCTACCCGTTAATGGAGGATATCCGTCGAATTTATATCGCCGCGTATAATGGTGAAGATTACGTGCCGGAATAAATAAATATCCAGCCTCGCTTTGCGAGGCTTTTTTTTTGATTGTTTCGGTTTTGATAAATATAATCATAAAAGTTCTTGCTATTTTCTTTATTATTTGTAATATATGCCCCATGCGGTAATATACCGCCTTTTAGTACCTGAAAAGGTGCGGGAGCCGTCGAAAGCTCTTTCGTATATGTGCGGTGCATGATATAGCATCGTTAAATTTCGTGCATATATATTATGCACCGTTTTTTGTATCCTCGGTTGCTTAATAAAGGCCGGGGAGCTTTTAACAAATGTCCAAGGCCTCAATGGCTCAAAAGTTAAAAGGGTCATCTCACATATATGATTTTCGAACTCCCCGACCACCTTTTACAGGTGGTTTTTTAACTTTTAGACTATGAGGAATATTATGAAAATAGATCTTGTATATCTTTGGTGCGACGGAGAAGATCAAAATTGGATCGAGAAAAAAAACTTCTGGCAAAAAAAATATCAAAAATTAGATCTCATGGGGTTAAATAATTGCCGCTATATCCAACACGATGAATTAAAATTTTCTTTACGTTCTGTCGAAATGTATATGCCTTGGATTAACCACATATTTATTGTAACAGACAATCAATTACCTAAGTGGTTAAATCAAAATAATTCAAAAATAACAATCATTAATCATAAAGAAATTATGCCCCAAAACGCTTTGCCGACTTTTAACTCAAATGCTATTGAAGCTTGTATTTGTAATATTCCCGGATTATCGGAATATTTTTTATACGCTAATGATGATATGATGGTGGGAAGACCTCTAACACCAGATTTTTTCTTTTCTCCTGAAGGTAAACCATATGTTTTTTTACGCTCAACCAATCTCTCGGCACCATGCTTATATACCCAACAAATATATAAAGCTCAATCTCTTATCCAATCTGTTTTTGGTATAAGTTATCCTTTTGCTCCCCATCATAATATTGACGCTTATCGATTGTCAGATGTTCGTCGCTGTCAAGAAATATTTGCTCAAGAAGTCCAGAAAACAATTTATCAAAAGTTCAGAGAAAAGGATACTTTCCAACGCTGCTTATGGGGATATTACGCTTTAGCTGTTAAAAATGGAATTTTAGTTTTTAATAAAGATATAGATCCACGCCTTCCTTCACAAAAAAGAAAAATAATGAAAAAAAATAAAATATATCAATCTATTTCCGAAACAATTTCTTCTCCAACTTTAGTTTCTAAAACAATTTATCATAAAAATCCGGGATTGTTTTGCCTTAACGATAATGAATATTTATTAGATGAAGAACGCTGTCAAATAAAATGGATCTTAGCTCAATTATTTCCTTTCCCATCAACTTTTGAAAACAAACAAATGCAAAAATGGGATTATGATGTTAGTATTATCGTTCCGGTATATAATGCCTCTCGTTATTTGCAAAGATGTTTAGATTCTCTTTTATCACAAAGTCTGGAAAATATCGAAATTATATGTATTAATGATGGTTCTAACGATGATAGTGAAAGTATATTAAAAAAATATGCTCAAAAAGATAAAAGAATAAAATTATTTTCTTTTGAAAAATTAGGTCCCGGTGGATGTCGAAATATCGGAATAGATAAGGCTAAAGGGAAATATATAGCTTTCGTGGATGCTGATGATTATGTCGAAAAAAACACTTTTTTAACCGGATACAATAAAATAGAAGAATCAAAAGCGGAAATTTTATCATTCAATGCTTTAGAAATTTTTCCATGCGAAAGGAAAAAAAATATATTTTTTTCAGCTAATGTAGAAAAAGAAACAGCAATTAATGAAATTTTACCTATATTTTTTAAAAATAGACTTTGTTGTTGGCATTTATTAATAAATCATGATTTTATTCATTATCATAATTTTTATTTTTCACCATATCGTTATTACAGTGAAGAAATAATGTTTTTATTACCTTTATTTTCAGCCGCTAAAAAAATTAAATTAATACCTGATTATTTTTATCATTATTGCCGAAATTCATCTTCTTTAATTTCTTCTGTATCATCAGCAAGATTGCAACTAATACATACAATATGTGAAATTAAAAGATTTTTAAATCAAAAAAATGATTATTCATGCATGAATGAAGAATTTCATCATTGGTGTATTCGTTTTTCTTGTTTCGCATATAATGATTTAAAGGGGAATATAAATTATCAAAGAATGTTGTGTAAAGGATTAAAAAAAATTTTAAATTATGATGTTTATAAAAAATTTGAGAACAATTCTCAAAAAGTTATAAAAATAAAGTTATTTGGGCTTTCTTTAATTAAGATTATTTATTTTTGCGGCGTGTATAAAATTAAATTTTTAGGAATTCCCATTGTAATATTAAAAAAATAACATTTCACTTATCTTGAATTTCATAATAAAAAAACGTGGTTTTTATCCACGTTTTTTTATAAGCAATCTTTTACAATTTGATTAACTCTTGCACACGCTCTCTTAATTCAATCAATACTTTATCTTTTGGAGTATATTTACATTCAAAAGGTGTAACGGTCTGCCATCCCAATTCTTCATAAATTTGTTGAATTTGTTTTACAACCCCAGGTTTCCAACCATAAGATCCAAAAGCCAAAGCTTTTTTATTACGTGGAGCCAGTCCTTTCATGTAAGTAACAAAACCGGCGACACGGGGAAATAATTGATTGTTTAATGTCGGATTTCCTATACAAATATAGGCCGCGTCAAGAAAATCAACCATTACTTCAGATACATTTTCTATTGTTAGGCAATGTTTGGTTACGGGAATACCCGCATCTTGAAATTCCGCCATAATTGTTTCCGCCATTTTAGCCGTTGCTCCCCACATGGAATCATATACCACAACAGCTTTACCTTCATTTTTACCAGAAGCCCATTTAGCATAAAGATTTAATATCGTATTAACCTCATCTTTTCCCGACCATATGCAGCCATGTGATGGGGCTATCATTTCTATATCAAGTCCTAAACTACCGGCGGTATTTAATGCTTTTTCGGCTTGCGCTCCATACGGAAATAAAATATTCGCATAATAACTTTTAGCTTCATTTATAACCAAATCAAGAGGATATTCATGTGCAAACAAAGCCTCTGAAGCTAAATGTTGTCCAAAACCGTCGTTTGAAAAAAGCAATTTTTCTTCCTTAACATAAGTCATCATAGAATCAGGCCAATGAAGCATCGGAGTGGTCATAAAAGTTAAACTATGTTTACCTATGGAAATATTTTCGCCAGTTGTTACAATATGATAATTCCAACCTGTCGTATCAAAATGTGCTTCTAAAGCCATTTTTCCTGCATTATCGGTAATAATTACCGCTTGAGGCGCTAATTTCATGATTTCCGGAATATTACCGGAATGATCCATTTCCACGTGATTAACGACAAGATATGAAATTTTTGAAAAATCGGTTACACTCTTAACACGCGCAACCATTTCTGAGGACATATAATTTTTAACCCCGTCAATTAAGGTAATTTTTTCATCCATAATTAAATATGAATTATATGTCGACCCCCGAGGCGTCGCGTAACCATGAAATTCTCTTAAATTCCAATCTTTGACGCCTACCCAATAAATATCTTTTTTTATTTCTTTTGCTTGCATTTTCTTTTCCTTGTATTTAAATTATGTGTTTAGATTAAAATAATCATCAAATTTAATATTGACAACCAGTTTTTTTTAAGTTATTAACAATAATAATAATCATTATCAATATGGCGCAAAAATGAAATACTCAAAACAAAGAGAACTTATCTTAAACAGCTTAAAAGAAAACTGTTCTCATCCTACTGTCGAACAATTATATGAATTTATACATAAAGATCAACCAACGATTAGTTTGGCAACAATTTATAGAAATCTTAATCAATTAGCTGAAAACGGAATTGTTAAA
Source organism: uncultured Alphaproteobacteria bacterium (assembly GCA_944391335.1). Taxonomy (GTDB): domain Bacteria; phylum Pseudomonadota; class Alphaproteobacteria; order RF32; family CAG-239; genus JAFUYI01. The sequence continues at coordinate 1,082 of CALXTF010000037.1, read as the reverse complement.
AAGATTGAAGGTCTAGACAATACCGCTCATTTTGATCATCAAACACATGATCACTATCATTTTATATGCAAACATTGTCATCAAGTCTTTGATATTCCTTATGACATTGCACCGGATTTAGATCAAAAAGTTAAAAATACGACCGGTTTAAATGTCACTTCCTACGATATTGCTTTTCGAGGAATATGCAAAAATTGTCAAAATTCAATTAATTAATTATAATCAAGGAGTAATAAAATGGAACTTAAAGGTTCAAAAACAGAAAAAAATCTAATGGAAGCATTTGCCGGTGAATCACAGGCTCGTAATAAGTATACTTATTATGCCTCCAAAGCCAAAAAAGAAGGCTATAACATTATTGCAGACAAATTCGAACAAACCGCCAATAATGAAAAAGAACATGCTAAAATTTGGTTTAAACTTCTTCATGGCGGAGAAGTGCCTTCAACTGTCGATAACTTAAAAGATGCCGCCGCTGGTGAAAATTACGAGTGGACGGAAATGTACGCTCGTATGGCTAAAGAAGCAGAAGAAGAAGGTTTTACAAAAATAGCTTTCTTATTTAAATCCGTCGCTGCTATTGAAAAAGGTCACGAAGAAAGATATAATGCTCTCTTAAAATCTTTAGTCGAAGGCAAAATTTTTAACCGACCAACTAAAGTTATTTGGGAATGCGGTAATTGCGGACATCGGGTCGAAAGTCCTATGGCTCCGGAAAAATGTCCGGTTTGTGATCACCCACAAGCATATTTCTTTGAACTCCAAGAAGAATTCTAATCATTTGTTTTTTATTTTTAAGGCTCTGATTATTGTCAGAGCCTTTTTTATACTGTTATTCCAAAGTTAAAATGTTACAAAGAGGAAAGAATGTATAAGCAATTTTTATGAAATCCAACACAATGAAATAAAAATTGCTTATACAATAATATAAGATAATTTAGCTTGTTGAATAGTTGTGATATTATTCAATCTTAATTTAGGTATTAATCTATTTTGATGAGTTTGATTAGAACGTTCAACACGACCTTTGGCTTGAGGACTAAAAGCAGGAATAGTTTTTATCTTTAGATTTTTACATAAAT
>CALXTF010000036.1 GCA_944391335.1 uncultured Alphaproteobacteria bacterium | reverse complement strand
TCATCATAAAAATTAGTCCGATAATCGCTTAAGTCACGCGCGCTATTATAATATCCACCATTATGATCTGATATTATCATCTTTAACATCTTCTGCTGATAACAAAAGACCTAAAGGTTTTCTCATAACATTTTCTCTCAGTTTGTATGTTTTATTATATTCTAGTGAATAAAGTTGATATCTTCTCCGTTTAAAACGGCTAACCAACATTTATCCGGCAAATAAAATTATTGTTGTTTTTGAGACAAAACATATTCAACAAATTTTTTAATAATTTCCGCAGTTTCCTTTGGAGTTTGGCTATCATTATTAATAATAAAATCCGAATAAGGACGATTATGATAACCTTCCTTATACATTTGCACGATGCGTTCTTTTTCCCAACTATTTAATTCTCGCATGCCACGATTCTTCAAACATTCTTCTAAACTCGGTGCAAGAGTTATATTTAAAAACCGTGTATTTTTATCGGCCATTAAAGACCATTGTTTATAACTTGTTTCATCAATGGGATAGGCAAAAATAACTGTTTCATATTCTTGGGATAATTTCAAAACCAAGAGTTTTTCTTCCAATCGTTTTTTCCGTTCTACCCATCCTTTTTCTAAAGATAATCCTAATTGTTCTTGCTGTTCATCTGTCATCAACTCATCAACCTCTATAAAGGCGGCGTTAGATAACAAATTTACCAAGATCTTAGAAACAGTTGTTTTTCCGGAATTAATTGGACCATTGATATTTAATATTAACATGACACAACCTATTAAAATTTGTTATAAAATAATATTTTATATATATTAATCAACACTATTTTTGATTACCATTTTTTACTTGAGATATAGCGATAAAAAATATCCTTAACCTATAAACAGGTTAAGGATATTTAGCATCTAACAACGCAAAACTTCCCGAATTTCCATAAGAATTTTGCCGAGATTGTTTTGCCCTACTCCATCACAAACGCCCCAATAGGTATCTCCCCAAGTGTTTCCTTCTTCAAGAAGGGCATCTCCCGTACTCAACAGCATTTTTCGAAGCTGTGGAGAATTTCTGTACTTTTGGAAATTCAAATCACGCAAGATATAAAATTTAATGTTATCCCAATCCGAACGAATTTGATCTTCTTTGCCAAGCCAATATTCTTTAGCTTCATAAGGCGTCATTTTACTGATTTTTTTTCGAAGTTCTATATCCCAAGTTTTAGCCGCTTGGTATGCTTTTTCCGTACAATCAAATTCCAAACCTTCAAAAAAGACCGATACTTTCTCTGGATATTTATCCCCTCGCCTATTTTTATAGGGATAGAAGTTTGATAAAAACCTTGTTTCAGGTAATGTAAATGTTTTAATTTTTTTCATAACAATAATATTTAAATATTTGACATAATTGTTTATTTTTTAAAAAAATAATATAAAATACATTTTATGTCAAATAAAAAACGTCTTTAAATATACATATATAAAAACAAACTCAACATATTGATTTAAAGTCAACTTTAAAGGAAAGTAATCAATGGAAATATGGGATTTATATGACAACAAACGAAACATTATCGGAACTCATATTCGTGGAAATCAAATACCTGACAACACATATCATTTGGTTGTTCATGTCTGGATTAAAAATTCAAAAGGACAATATTTAATTGCCCAACGTTCCAAATCAAGAACTCAAAATCCGCTATTATGGGAATGTGTCGGCGGTTCTGCTTTAAAAGGTGAAAACAGTCTTACTGCAGCTCTAAGAGAAGTTAAAGAAGAAGTTGGAATAGATCTATCTCCCGATAATGGAAAACTTATCTTTACGGAAATAAGAAACGATGTTGATCACATAAGATTTAACGATATTTTGGACGTCTGGTGCTTTGAATATAATGGGCCAGTTTGTTTAAAACAAGCAACGACTAATGAAGCAGAGCAAATCAAATGGCTATACCCAAAAGAGATTCTAACACTTTATCAAACAAAAAAATTGGTATGGACATTAAAATATTTTTTTTATATTCTATCTAAAATGAAATGATATCTGAAAAGGAAAGACAATGTTTGTTCCTCAAAATAAAATCACAAGTTCCAGAATTTTCCTCATTAAAATTGAGAAAAGTTTCAACATGGCACAAAAACACTATACGGAAGTACATAGAAGTTTACCGGAATTATCACCATGGTTAGAATGGGCAACTCCTCAATATAAAATTGAAGATAGCTATGAATATATACTTAAATGTCATCAAGAATGGGATAAAGGACAAGATTATACATATGCAATCAATAATCATTTAGACAATTTTATGGGAACAATCTCCGTATTTAATATAAAAGAAAAAGATAAGTCCATAGAATTTGGTTATTGGATATCAACTCAATACGCCGGAAATGGCTATATGCAAGAGGCTGTTTCCTTATTGGAAAAAGAATTTTTTAATATGGGAATAAACCGAATAGTCATTCACACCGATGTCTTAAATCTAAAATCTGCCAATGTTGCTGTAAAAAGAGGATTTACATTAGAAGGAATTCAAAGACAAAAAACATGGTTTGAAGCAGAACAGAGATATCGTGATATCAATACATTTTCCAAATTAAAAAAAGAATATCAAGAAATTTAAAAAATTATCTCTGTTTAATTGCTTAGACTACCATCATAACCCCGATTGTAATCAAAATAAAACAAGTTATTTTTTTGATAACTTCACGTTTGGTTAAATTTTCCCTAAATTTGTTGCCAAATATTTTTGCTAAAATAAAACCATAAAACGCTACAAAAATCGGTTGTGTTGAATTAACACCAGCTTCGACAAGAAATTGATAAAGCGAAAATAGGACCATAATTACCTAATTGATTAAATACGGCAATAAAACAAAATTTCAAAAAATTAGTTTTATACACAGGGAAATCTTCAACAATTTCTTGCCGCAAAGGAGCGACAAAAATAATACATAAACGAATATACGGACAAACAACGAGCGACCATGGAATCTTTAGGTAGTATGATTTCCACAACCTGTACCTCTATATTATTATTTATAATCGGATTAATAATTGATTATACGAATGTCCGTTTTGCACTGTTTATATTAATTTTATACCGATTTATCCGCTATTTTATATATTATAAAATAATAAAACTAAATCCTGAACAGCAATAAAAACAATTCATATTTATTTAATTTTTCACAAAATCCAAAAATTAATTGACATAAATCCGCTTATGTGGTAAAAATTTGTTTAAATATTTCTATTAATTTATTAACTATTAATTTTTACTTTTATGAAAAACTTAATGCAAGCCCTGATGTTTTTATCAGAAGCGGATTATAATTATTTTATGGCAAGTACTGTTCTTTCTCCCGAAGATAGGAATTATCTTTCGACGGAACGAACAAATTTCAAAGAACTCTGCAAAGAGTATGATCAGTATCTGGAAAAGGCTATTGGTTACCATGTAAATGGCCGAACACTTGTCTACACCGATTCGCATCAATTATATTTGACTGCGTTGGTGGATAAAGAGCAAGAAGAACGTCTTAAAAAATTCTTAAAGAAAAAGACGTCAAAATCTTTCAAATATATTGCCTTACAAAAGAAACACGAACATGTTATTTATAATGTGCAATATGCGTACTCTAAACTTGAACAAAGAAGACAATAAAAGGAAGAAACTTCTTGGACAAGAATTTCATAAAAAACGACATTAGTATTTAACTAATGTCGTTTTTTATGAAATATCAATCTAATCTTAAACACAATAAATCTTTTAAACCGAAACCCACCTACAATCTTATAAAATCCAGAAATATATTTTCTTTTGTCTAGACATTTATAAAAAAATATATTATCCTATAAAAAAGATTTAATTAAGGAGTTTTGAAATGGGAAAAGAAAACAATCAAGAGATAAATAATACAAATAAATCAGAGATGAAAAATTTTCCATCTCATTTTGATCAGCGTTTTTTAGGAAGCGAAGTATTCAAATCTCTTGGTTTTTCACCTGAAGGACAACTCACAGAGGAGCAAATACAAAAACTAAATCAAACTTATGAGAAATGGAATAATGACAATTCTAAAAACAACGCCCCTCAAAATGTTCTTACAGTCAACGATCATCAGGCTGCCACTACTCCTAATGAAAATCAAGAATGGATAAAACAATATAATGACTTTTTAACATCATGGGGTGAAGAACACCAAAATAAATGGTCTCGAGACAATGAATACACCACCGGATTAAAAGGAAAATTTAAAAAAGGAACAGAACTAGAATATACAACTAAAGATAGAGTATCTGTTAATATTCCGGAAGGAGAAAAATATTCTGCCGATCACTTTACGGCACTTGTTGCTCTCGCTAAAGAAGTTGGACAAGATATTAAAATAGGAAAGACTATATCTCCGGAATTCAAATCTGCTCTAATTGAAGCCTGTGCTAAAGGGGGAGTATCAATGTTTGGTTTAACTCCTGAAGAACAAAAAATGTATGATAATTTTAAATCAACAGCAACGAATTCTCAAGGAAACAATGAAGAACGAACAGAAAATATCCCTTCAAATGATACTCAATTTAAATTAGATCCGATAATTACTCAAAGACGACTGGCAGAATATTCAAGAAGAATAAGCTCGGATAATGAAGGAATAAATCTTTTTGCCGAAGAAATATCCAAGACGGAAAAAGATATAGAAAAAGGACACTACCAAGCTAATGAAATAGACAAGGTAAAAGCAGAAACTTTATTAAAAAAATACATTCTTGCTGAAAACAAAAATGATACTAAAACAATGGAAACCTGTGAAACGGCTTTACAATATTACGGTTTAGACAGTATAAGCCAAGAGCCCAAAGGCAGCGGTAGATATGTTGTTAAAGAAAAACCTTTTGCAAACCGCAACAATGAAGAAAAAGCAAAAATAAATCAAACAATGGAACAAGCCTTTTTAAAACAAAAGTCCAAAGGACATAAAGCACCGGTACAAGCAGTCAATATGACACATAACGAAGGACGATAGTTATATATATAAATTTTAACAAAAACAGCCGCAAATAATAAAAGGCTGTTTTTTTTATATTTTGATATTAACAACAAACAGATTTTTACACAAAATAATTATTTAACTTGAAGTCATAAACAAAAAACTGTTATAGTCATCGCTAATTAACATAAATGGAGAACGAAGTGATGACAAACAAAAAAAAAGAACAATCACAAAATCGTTTTGAACGAGAAGCATATGCGTTACAAAAGAATTTAAGCAAAAGGAAATTGCAGCAAGAAGCCCTGAACAAAATAAAACAAAAGGAAATAAAAGATCATGGACAAACTCAGAATTAGAGGAGGAAATAAACTTTGCGGAACGATTCATATTAGTGGATCAAAGAATGCAGCATTACCTCTTATTTGCGCGTCACTTTTAACCCAAGATAGGGTCACACTAACAAATATACCGGAATTATCCGATATTCATTCAATGAATCTATTACTTGAACAACTTGGAACAAATATAGAAAGCCGCACTGAAGTTGTTGATGGCAAACCCAGTAAGATTTATTCTTATCTAACAACGAAGCCATCTAGTTTACAAGCACCTTATGATTATGTGCGTAAAATGAGAGCGTCATATTATGTATTAGGGCCTCTTTTAGCGCGGGAACATTATGTAGAACTTTCATTACCTGGAGGCTGTGCGATTGGTTCCCGACCAATAGATATTCACCTTTCCGCATTAGAAAAGATGGGTGCGCAAATAGAAATTCGCAACGGTTATGTTATAGCGCAAGCACCGAAAGGTTTAACCGGCGCGCATCATATTTTTAATATAGCTTCCGTAGGAGCGACATGTAATATATTGATGGCAGCCACACTTGCACAAGGCACGACAATAATTGAAAATGCGGCCATGGAACCCGAGATTGGTAATTTAGCCAAGATGCTTATTTCCATGGGAGCTAAAATTTCGGGTATAGATACCCCCATACTAACAATAGAAGGAGTTAAAGAATTACATGGCAGTATTTATAAAGTTATTTCTGACCGAATTGAAGCTGGTTCATATGCTGTTGCCGCCGCCATTACCCGAGGTAAAATAGAACTTCTTAATGCTCTTCCCAATACATTAAAAACACCTATTCGAATTTTACGAGAAATGGGTGTTAAGATCATGGAACAAGAACATTCTCTGATTGTTGATGCCGAAGGATGCCGCCTTGAAGGCAAAGATATTATGACAGATTATTACCCCGGATTTCCGACGGATTTACAAGCCCAATTTTTGGCATTAATGTTGACCTCGGAAGGTGCTTCCATGATTACAGAAACGATTTTTGAAAATCGTTTTATGCATGTACCGGAACTTATGCGAATGGGAGCTAACATTAATGTACATAAACACGCTTCTGCAATTGTCCGTGGTGTTAAGAAACTTTATGGAGCACAAGTTATGGCAACAGATCTTAGAGCCTCCTTTGCTTTGGTTTTAGCTGGTTTGGTTGCCGAAGGGGAAACAATAATCAATCGTATATACCACCTTGACAGAGGCTACGAAAAACTGGAAGAAAAATTACGCGGCGTCGGTGCAGATATCATACGTATCAAAAATGATGATTTAGAATAAATAAGGATAAAGAAATGATTAACCATGAAGCAAATTTAAAAAAAGCCATTTATTTAAGTAAACAATCGGTAAATAATGGCAGCTCCCCTTTTGGCTGTATAATTGTTAATAAAGATAATCAAATTATTGGAGAAGGTTATAATCGAGTTGCACTTGACAATGATCCGACAGCTCATGGAGAAATAACAGCTATCCGTAATGCTTGTAAAAATTTAAACACATTTGATCTAAGTGGATGTATTTTATATACCTCGTGTGAACCATGTCCAATGTGTCTTAATGCTTGCAAATGGGCAAATATTAGTGAAGTTTATTTTTCTGCCGACCGTTATGATGCCGAGAGCATAGGGTTTCGAGATCGAGTATTTTATGATGACACCTCCTTTAAATTATATTGTATTAAGCTAAAAGAAGCTGTCGATATCATGAAAGAATGGAAAAATAATCCCAATAGGATAGAATACTAAGAAAAAACTCTCTGTTTCTTTTGGCAAACAGAGAGTTTTACTAAAATATATTTCCAATTATCTTAGCTTTGTCTTTTTGAAATTGTAAACAAAAAACTCCGCAATTAGGAATATTATCAAATTTAAAATGAAAATAATTAAGTAAAGAAGCCATTGTTCCGCCATGTATGGCAATAGCCATAATAGAATAAGGCTGCTGTTTAATTTTTTCTAATTCATAAAGGACACGTTGAAGAGCCTCTCTTTTACTTTCGCCGTTTTCAAAGCGTATATCCATAAAATCAGGGTTTTGCCAATTATTAACAATTTCGGGAACCTGTTTTTGTAAATCCGTAATTAACATACCTTCGGCTTTACCGTAAAAACATTCGCGTAAATTTTGACATACTTCAATTTCGACTTTCAAGACTTTTCCGACTTCCTGAGCCGTATGCAAGGCACGAATAAGCGGACTTGAATAAATTTTTTGAATACCTTTATCTTTCAATTTTTGTGCCAATTTTTTTGCTTGAACAAATCCTGTTTCGGTTAAATCATAATCCATTCCCGAACCTTGCCAACGTTTTTGTCGATTAAGCTCTGTTTCCCCATGACGAAAGACATAGATTTTTTTTAGCATATTATTTTCACTTTTCAAAGAACATTTGATGTAATATGATTAACTTTAAATAATATAACATAACTCATATGTCAATTCCTTCTACGAACAAGAGCTTAGCAACGCAAAAACAGCAACAATCTCTAAATTGTTGCTGTTTTTCTAAACTGGTGCCAACTAAGTGATTCGAACACTCGACCCACGCATTACGAATGCGCCAGAGTAAAAAAAACAACCGCTGCTCCGGTTGTTTTTTGCCGATGGGCGAAGTTTGCTTACGCTTTGAGAACTTGTGGTTCGATAAAGCTTTAGCAAACAAGTGACCGAAGCAAGTTAGCATGGCGATAAAAAATATCGCCATGCTTACGAGCAAGAGCTTAGCAACGCAAAAACAGCAACAATCTCTAAATTGTTGCTGTTTTTCTAAACTGGTGCCAACTAAGTGAT
>CALXTF010000035.1 GCA_944391335.1 uncultured Alphaproteobacteria bacterium | reverse complement strand
TAAGGCGTTCGCTGGCACCGTTAGGGTTACACCCGCTTGTGAAGAACCACCGGCTAAGCCGGTGGGTTACTTTTTTTATGAAAAATAAAAATGTAGAATTTTTTATATAAAATTTTATTGGCAACTTGATTTTTCTTTATTCTATTTCTTATATAAAAATAGAGGAGAAAAAGAATGAATATTGAAAAATTTACAACACGTTCACAAGAATTAATAAAAAATGCTGTCGATATAGCTGTTGAAGCAAGACATCAATATGTAACACCTGTTTATCTTCTAAAAGCTCTTTTAGAGAGTAAAGATAGTGTTATCGAAAATCTAATTGAAAAATCAGGCGGCCATATACAAACAATATGTCAGGATACAGATGAAGAATTAAAAAAAATCCCCGCTGTGTTAGGCGCAAATGTACAAACAGTAATGTCGCAAGATTTTAACGCGCTTCTTTTGGAAGCAGAAAAAATAGCCGACAAAGCTAATGATAAATATGTAACAATAGAGCGTTTGTTACAGACAATGGCAACAATAGCCGGTAATAAAGCTTATGATATTTTAAAACAAAATGGTGTAGATGCGGTAAAACTTAATCAGAGTATTGCGGAATATCGTCAAGGTCGTTTAGCGGATAGTGAATCAGCCGAAGATAATTTCGAAGCCCTAAAAAAATATACAATAGATATTACCGGTAAAGCCAAGGAAGGAAAATTAGATCCGGTTATAGGAAGGGAACATGAAATTCGCCGTTCAATCCAAGTGCTATCCCGTCGCACAAAAAACAATCCTGTTTTGATAGGAGAACCAGGCGTCGGCAAAACGGCAATTGTTGAAGGTTTGGCTATGAGAATTATTAATAATGATGTTCCCGAAAGTCTGCGAGGTAAGCGTTTGTTGTCATTGGATATGGGAGCTTTAATTGCCGGAGCGAAATTTCGCGGGGAATTTGAAGAACGATTGAAAGCCGTTTTAAAAGATGTAGAGTCTTCTAATGGTCGAATTATTTTATTTATCGATGAAATGCATACTATTGTTGGAGCAGGAGCATCGGAAGGCTCCATGGATGCCTCTAATCTCTTAAAACCGGCACTTGCTCGCGGAGAATTACATTGTTTAGGAGCAACAACTCTTTCCGAATATAAGAAATATGTCGAAAAAGATGCAGCTTTAGCTCGTCGTTTTCAACCGGTTTTTGTCGGAGAACCAACAGTTGAAGAAACAATTTCTATTTTGCGAGGTATTAAAGAAAAATTTGAACTCCATCATGGCGTGCGTATATCTGATTCCGCATTGATCGCAGCAGCAACGCTATCTAATCGTTATATAAGCGATCGCTTTCTTCCGGATAAGGCCATTGATTTAATGGATGAAGCCGCAAGCTCGTTGCGTATGGTTATTGATTCTAAACCGGAAGAATTAGATAATCTGGATCGCAAGATTATGCAGTTGAAAATAGAACGAGAAGCATTGAAAAAAGAACATGATGAACAATCACAAAAAAGATTGGAGGAAATAGAAAAAGAAATTGCCGATTTAGATGAAAAAGCATGCGGTCTAAATGATAAATGGCAAAAAGAAAAACAAAGTCTGGCAAATTTAACGGAAATAAAAGATAAATTAGATAAAGCAAAAATAGAAGTTGCAATAGCCCAAAGGAATGGTCAATTTGAAAAAGCAGGAGAATTACAATACGGCGTTATTCCTGATTTAGAAAGAAAAAAACAAGAACTCGAAAATATCGATAAAGAAAGGAAAGATCGTCGTGAACAAGTTGTAACAGATGCTTCAATAGCCGAAGTTGTTTCTAAATGGACAGGCATACCTGTTGATAAAATGCTTGAAGGTGAAAAAGAAAAACTTTTGCATATGGAAGATTATCTCGGTCGTCGTGTTATTGGTCAGAAAGAAGCGATTCGCGCAGTATCTAATGCTGTTCGACGTTCGCGAGCAGGGATTGGCGATCATAGACAACCAATAGGTTCATTTTTGTTTTTAGGACCAACAGGAGTTGGAAAAACAGAATTAAGTAAAGCTCTGGCAGAATTTTTATTTAGTGATGAAAGTGCCATACTTAGAATAGATATGTCAGAATATATGGAAAAACACGCTGTCGCGCGATTAATCGGATCTCCTCCGGGGTATGTTGGTTATGAGGAAGGAGGTATTTTAACAGAATCTGTTCGCCGTCGTCCCTATCAAGTTGTTCTATTTGATGAAGTAGAAAAAGCTCATCCGGATATTTTTAATGTGTTGCTTCAAGTTCTTGATGATGGTCGTCTAACAGACGGCAAAGGTCGTACGGTTGATTTTAAAAATACAATTATAATCATGACATCAAATCTCGGATCAGATATTTTGGCAAGAACAGATGATAAAAGTTCACCTAAAGCGGTGGCAGATGCCGTTATGGAAGTTGTTAAAGCAGCATTTCGTCCCGAATTTATTAATCGAATTGATGAAATCAGCATATTCCATCGTCTTAAAAAAGAAGATATTACAGAAATTGTTAAAATACAATTACATAATATTGAAAAAAGGCTTAGCGAACGTAATATTAAATTACATATTAGTGATGAAGCATCTAAATGGCTTTCTGATAATGGTTATGATGAGGTTTATGGTGCGCGTCCGTTAAAACGCTTGATTAAAAATCAAATAGAGAATAAATTAGCACTGGCCATATTAGATGGTCAAATAGGAGAAAATGATACAGCAAGTATTATTGTCAATAATAACGAATTAGAGATAAAAAATTATGATAGATAATAGTTTATATAGAATAGCTGTCGAAATTGCCGGTACAGGTGATGTTGAAACAAAACCTAATTGTGTGATTTTATATTCTATCAGTTACCAACCGACAAAAGCCAATAAAGAAGCGGCAGAGGCATATTTAAGCAAACATCCACATGCGGTTATGATTGATCAAACGCCTTGTGGGCAACGTTTGATAAAATTAGGTTTTGATCAAAGTCATATAGATAATGATCAAGATAAAGAAAAGGTTACAAAAGTATGGCAATTAGCTTCTCGTCGTTTTATAGAAAGTGCCTCAGGAAATATTACGGCATTCGTTGATAACGCAGATCCACGCAGTGTTTTTCGAAGTGAAGAATTACCGGCTATTCTGGAAAATGATAAAATTACAACAATTAACGGTATAGAAAAGAGACTTTTTGCTTCACGGTTTGAGGAATTTCAAGATGCAACCTCCGAGGAGGCAGGATTAACAGCTGCTTGTATGATATGAGATTATATTTTATCTGAAATATCTAAAAAAACGCCTTTCTGTAATGTTAAAAACAGAAAGGCGAATTTATTTAAGGGATCTAATTTATATTTGAGGAATGATTATTATCATTTAATGAGGCGAGTTTATCATTAGTGTGGGCATTATTTTGCGCTAACATTTTTTGATATGTACTATCAATTTTAGCGACTTGTTTTTTAAATGTTTCCAAATTTTTACCCCGCAGATTTTCTGATGCGGAAGCTTTGACTTTAAGAGGATTTACACGTTTTCCGTTATGAATGACCTCATAATGTAAGTGAGGGCCGGTTGAACGACCGGTTGAACCGACATAACCGATGACTTGTCCTTGTTTAACACGGACGCCTGGGCGGATACCTTTAGCAAATTTTTGCATATGGCCATAAGCGGTAGAATATTCGGAATTATGTCTTATTTTAATATAATTCCCATATCCGCCGTTATATTTGGCGACTTGAACAACGCCGTCACCTGCTGCGTATATGAGAGTATTTTTTGGTGCGGCATAATCGATTCCCCAATGAATTTTATATTGTTTATAAATAGGGTGAAAACGTCTGCCGAAAGGAGAAGATATTCTTGCGTTTTGAAAAGACATAGGTTTACGGCTTAATGTTTTTTTCATAGCAAACCCTTTTTTATCATAATAATCGGCGTTTCCGTTATTATCTTCGAAGCGATAGAGTTCGATTTTATTTTTACCAAGAGTTAAAGAAGCGAATATAACTTCACCATTTTTGATAATTTCACCATTAGGTGTGATATAATTTTCGTAAATAATTTCGAATTGATCGCCTTTTTTAATATCACGACGGAAATCGACGCTGTAAGAAAAGATATTGATAAAGTTAGCGATAATACTTGCAGGTACATTTTGACTGCTCATAGCGTTAGATAGATTTCCGTTGATTATTCCTGTTGCTGAGTTAAGTTCTTGAATAAGCTCATCTTTTTCTATTTTTGCAAGATAATTATCGTTATCGATTTTTTCGACAATAACACGTTCGCCTTTTTGAATTTCCGTAGAGATACTGTTTATGGAAATGAGTTTATTTTCGGGTATATTCCATTGCATAGATATTTGCAATTCTTGTCCGGCTTTTAGGTTTCTGGGATCATAGACTTTTTTTGTAGCGAGGAATATATTATTTGCATCGGAATATTGCATACCGAGATTAGTTAAAATATTAAGCAGAGTATCGCCGGATTCGAGAACAATTGTATTTTCTCTTGTTTCTTCGTCAGGTGTTGGTTCAATCACTTGATTATCTGACCAGAATTCATCATCGGCAATAAAGTCATTATCAGGTTCGCTAAAATCCTCGCTATAAATTTCATTTTCGATATTTTCGATAGGCATATCTGTGGGAGATACGGAAGCGTTGACTTCGGTATTATTGAAGATGATGAGCATAGCAATGAAAGCGACAACGAAAGTTGAACAAAATGTAATCCAATAATGTTTATTTTTAAGTGTTGCCGCGATATGTTTTTTTATATAATTTTTTTGCAAAATTGATATCCTTATTATAATATTGAACAAACAACGAAAAAGAACTATAACATATAAAGAGTAAAATACCAGAAAAAAATTTCCAGAATATTAATAGAAAATTTTTTTATAAATTTTAAAAAAAAAGCTTGCAATAAGAAAAAATGTTATGTATAAGGTGAAACGGAATTACTTGGGGGTGTAGCTCAGTTGGTTAGAGCGCCTGCCTGTCACGCAGGAGGTCGCGGGTTCGAGCCCCGTCACTCCCGCCAGTTTTAGAAACCTTCCGCGTTGCGGAAGGTTTTTTTGTACAAAAGTATTGACATTATATTGAAAATATGACATTATATGCAATGTAACATTTATATTTATATCTATTATGAACAAAATTATTATTACCTCGTGTTTTGGACATGAGATTATGGCTGTTGCCATGGCGAAAGCATTTGGAATCGATGTTGACATTGTTCCGAAAAAGGACAATCGTGAAGATTATGAAAAAGAAAGCAGAAACATTTTTGATAAGATGTTTCCTTTTTATTCAAAATTGAACATGGTGCCTTTTGAAAAGAGGGAGACGGTAAAGGCAAAGGATTGGGACGTTATTCAAAAATTGAAAGACGGCAATTTTGAGCCAGAGCTTTGGGATAGATTAGCTTCATCGAAACTTTTCTTAGTGCTTGTCGGCCTTCCCGAATACCGTAAGCTTTACTATAAGAAGAATGTTCTTTTTGTTCCGCAAAAGCTCAAAAGTGATGGGGAATGTGGAGTTACGGCGGCACAACAATCACTTGATCCGGAGCTGTTTTCGTTTATGAAAGGAACGGCGAATCTTGTCTTAGGGCAGCATTTCCACAAAGAGAATGATTTGTCTGCGGTTCGGGCGTTGGCAAAAGAGTTTGATCTCTATGTTCCGGGCATGACGGAAAACGAGGAAGTTTTTGGCATCCGTGGTGTTGCGCATAGTCAGTTTTTTGATATGTATAAACACTTGTCGGCTTCTGTGGGAATAGCCGGAACCCATACTTGGATAATGCTGACATGTTTTCCAGAGATACCTCAAATTATACTTTTCAACAAGAAGGGTAGTGAGGATTGGAAAGCAATAGAAGCGGCATATCAGAGGGCAGGGTATCGGATTTTCTGCGTAGGTTTTGACGAGAACACGGACAAGCAGGAACTCAAGAAAGAAATAGAAGAGAAATATAAAAAACTTTTCTAATTCTTTCCACGGAAGGGGTATCGGTTACAACCGATACCCTTTTTGTTTTTAAAATTAGGAATAAGCAGTATAGTAAATGTTGCATTTTGATATGATTCATTTTAAGCTACACAAGAAAGGAAGATTAAATGAGTAATGATGATAAGAAATCATGGTTAAAAGCGATTTTATTATGGATGCTACATTCGCCGGTTACGGTCATATTAGGCTGTGCGGTAATTTATTATGGTTTGAGCGCGTATATATTTGGAATAGAACCCATTCGCAGTAAAATTTTAATGTATGGCGCACTTGGGATATGGGTATTATGGTTATTATTTAAGCATTTAATTAAATTTATACTATTTTTGGCGGTAATAGGCATAATAGCGTATGGCTATTATCGTTATTCGAACAGAGACAAGATAGCATGCCAAGATTCTGGAAGGCAATGGAATGAAGAAAAGAAGATTTGTGAAGACAAGCTTAGTTATATAGACAGGCTTGAGAGATTATGGCATGAATATTGGCAAGAGGAAGAAGGAAAAGCGGTAGCAAGAGATGAGGATAAAGGAACGGGAGGGAATAAGAATGAATCTGACGAGTAAATTTAGATCTTTGTTAAGGACGGCTGGCGGTTATTGGACGAGTAATCGAGCGGGAAGATCGATTAGTGCGAAGAAGGCGAAGAAGATACAAAAACACGCGTATGAGAAGCGTTTTTCTGGGGGTATTGAGAATTATACGCCTTTATATTCTGAGATAGCGGAACAATTAAGCGATCACCGAGTTCAAGTAGTTGAAGCGGCGATATTGAGTTTGTATAAGATAGGGTTAAATTTTCCGGAGCATAAGGGGGAGATTATAGACATTTTGCAGAGCAAGGGTGCGGAGATACTTCCGAGTGAGGAATTGGGAAAATATTTACAAGAAAAGATACGTCGGTTAAAGGAACAGGGGTAATAATACATTTATTTTAGGTTTTAAGTTGTCCCTTTTCTAATTAGAAAAGGGAATTTTTTATGATTTTTGGATTTTTGGTATTTTCTAAGTTATTGTTTTTTAAAGGAATATTTTTTAGCCAAAGGCTATTTTTTTAAGTTTTTAAAATCTTATAACGCTTTGTTTTTATTGATAAAAAGTCTGTTTTTGGGTTGTAACAAAAAAACGTACCTTTTTTTGTTACAAATGTCAAGACGGAATTTCAAGGCTTTGCGAAGAAAAAAAGTGTAACAAAAAAAGGTACGTTTAAATGTATCAAATACATTTTTGCCATTGGCAGCTAAAGGAGGCTATAATGAATATAACTAAGAAAATAAGCGTTTTAGCGTTGAGCGTATACTGTAGCGTATTTTTTGCTGCCGATTCGCAAAGTAAGGTTTGTTTTTTAGGAGATGATAATTGCGTAAACAATGTGAACTTTGGCAATCTTGAGGAAGATGATAGTGATAATTTATGCATAAAGTCTGGTTATATTTTAAAAGAAGAATGTCAAACCAATGGTAATGAATATATTGTTTCCTATTGTCCTTATAATTCTTCATATGTTGCGTGCTGCAACAAGGTTTACGCATACGACTCGTGTCCACCGCTGAAGTATGTAGGCAAATGTTGGAATAAATATAAATGCGAATGCGATGATATATACAAATACACTCAAGAAGAATGTGAACAAATGAATGCCTATCCTGCAGGTTCGAGCTGTTCACATATCGCGAAAAATTCGGAGCAAACATCTATTGAAACGGTGATAAAATATTCGAGTTGCCGCTGTGATCGAGCGATATACAAAGAGGACATAAAGAATTGTGAAGACTATGATTCTAACAAGGTTTGTACGGATAGCGACAGCAATCAATATACTTCGTCATGTGTTTGCAATCGTGATAAATATCCAATGATTGCGTGGGATTGCGAATATGGTGGTGAAGGTGAAGAATGTGTTGAAGACGGAATAACCTATGTTGAGGATTGTTGTTCGTGTAGTGGTTTCCCATTGAAACAGTTAGAGAGTGGTTACCAGAATTGTAGTGGAGGGTGTGATAAGATAACGAAGGTGGAGCCATGCAGTTGCGATCATGGTAAGGACATGGTAAAAGTTGTTCAATGCGCCGCGGGCTGGCAGCCGACAAGTGATCGCGATGGCTGTGAACGTATTTCCTGCGAAGCCGCCGTAAAGTTGTATATGTCG
>CALXTF010000034.1 GCA_944391335.1 uncultured Alphaproteobacteria bacterium | reverse complement strand
GCTTCTATCTCCAAGGGATTAAAGCGGAAAATTTTTTGTTTAATGCCGAATTTTTGAGCAAAATCTTTCGCATCGCTCATTTCTTGTTCATCTTGCAAAATGCTGTGCATTGTCAGAGCCTGCACCGGAAAAGGATTTTCTTGATGTAATTTTCCTAAAACCGCCAACAATAAAGAACTGTCAACACCACCGGAAAAAGCTAAGGCAATGCCTTGAGATGATTTTTGTTGTAGATAATCTTCCAAAAGTTTAAGCATGATCTTTCCTTTGAGCAAGATGTCTGGCTTCATCAAAAACTTCGCGAAAAGTTTTTCCTGCTTTTTCTGCGGCTTCTTTAACGCTTTCATATTCCGGATTATAGCGAACAATATCATCAATAAAGCATTTTTTGACTTTGACTTCACCGACAGAAGTTTCAATATTTATGATTTCTCTTTCCATACAGCGGCGTTCTACCGGATATTTTCTTAAACCAATACTTGAGGTGTGGCGGAAGATGATATCTTCCATTTGCGTTACCAGTTTTGCTTTACAAATAATGCGCAAGATATAAGCCGGCCGATTTTTTTTCATAAAGCAAGGTTCAAAATGCACATCTGCCGCACCGGCGTTTAACAATTTTTCCATCGCCAACCCAAGTTCTTCGGAAGTGGAATCGTCTATATTGGTTTCTATGACATAAATCTGATCTTCGGCAATTTCATCTTCAATAATCATGGCACGCAAAAAATTGGCATGACCAAAGTCGCGTTTGCCTAATCCGATGCCGGTTTTTATGATTTTGTAAGAAGAAGGGAGCTTATCACTTGTCTTTATAGCGGCAGCGGCGGCAATTCCGGTCGGCGTTACCATTTCTCCTTTGGTGTTTGTCGGACGGAGCGTTATGGCATATTTTTCGGCGATATTGACAACGGCAGGTACCGGAACAGGTAATTGTCCGTGTTGGCACATAACAAAACCTTCTCCTTCGTTTAAGGCTTTGACAATGACATTTTTAATGTTTATTTCATCCAGCAATGCGGCTATTGAGATGATGTCAACGATTGAATCGATTGCGCCGACTTCATGAAAATGGACTTCTTCTATTGGGCAACCATGCGCTTTGGCTTCCGCTTCCGCAACAATAAAAAATATTTTTTTGGCAATCTCTTGCGCTTTTGCCGATAAGTCTGCTTGTTCTATAATTTCATAAACATCGTCTAAATGTCTGTGTTCGTGATGATGCTCATGATAATGTTCTTCATGATGATGTCCATGGTGTTTGAGTTGAACATTAAAATCGCAACCTTTGATACTGTAAGATGTTTTTTGACTGATATTATGTTCAAAACCTTTTATGGAAAGAGATTTTAATATTTTATCCAATTTTTCACTATTGCCGATTAAATCAACCAACGCCGCAACCAACATATCGCCGCTGACACCGTTTTCTCCTTCTAAATATAGATATTTAGTCATTATTTTTCATCCTTCTTAACATTTTACAAGCGGCAACCGCGGCTCCGAAACCGTTATCGATATTGACTACGGAAATTCCCTCGGCACAAGAATTTAACATTGTCAGCAGAGGAGCTAATCCATTAAATGAAGCTCCGTAGCCAACAGATGTCGGAACAGCTAAAACCGGAGCATCCACCAAACCGGCAATAACACTGCTCAACGCGCCTTCCATACCGGCAACGGCTATGATAATATCCGCTTGTCTGATTTCTTCCAGCTTGGCAAAAAGACGATGAATACCGGCGATGCCGATATCAAAGAAACGCTGTACTTCCGCGCCTAAAAATTCGGCGGTTTGAGCAGCTTCTTCGGCAACCGGCAAATCTGCCGTACCGGCGCAGCAGACGGCGATGCTTCCGTTGAGTTTTTCTTTTTGACCGACGGAAAGTTTCAATAGGCGCGAGGTTTCATCATAGCTCAACGGTATATTGGTTTGGAAAACATATTCAGCTTGTTCTTGCGAGCATCGAGTTCCCAAAACGCTTATGCCCTTTTGCGCAAAAGATTTTAAAATTTCTGCAAGTTGCTCTTTGGTTTTGCCGGCACAATAAATCGTCTCGGCTATTCCGGTTCTCTGACGGCGGCTTAAGTCTAGTTTGGCAAAGCCTAAATCGGTATATATATCGTTCATTTAGTTTTTAAATCCTAAATTTTCAAGCCAGCCCGAAAGCCCAATACTCATACTTCCATATCCGCTCCATCCTTCAGAAACAACATCACAACCTTTACATTGTGCCGTGAGGTCAGTTATGGTGTTTTGTTTGCCACCACCGCCGTGGGTAATAAACGGAATTACTTTTTTCCCGCTTAAATCATAGTTTTCTAGAAAACTGCTGACTTGCGGGGTAATTGTTCCCCACCAGTTGGGCGAACCAATAAAAATAATGTCATATTGACCGATGTTTTCTACTTCAGTAGTTAATTTAGGGCGAAAACCGTCTTGAATCTCTTTTTTGGCTTGTTGCACCATTTCTTTATATTCTTCGGAATAACTTCCTTCGGCTTTGATTTCAAAAATATCTCCGCCGACTTTTTCATGGATGGCATTGGCAATTTTTTTTGTATTACCGCTATATGAATAATAAGCCACCAAGATTTTTTTGTTTTGTGTATCCATTTTTTCTTCCTTGTTTGTTTGAGCCATAAGTTTGCAGCTTAAAAACAAAGCTATTGCCAAAATTATAGTTCCTAAAATCAGATATTTATTCATTTTATCATCCTTTATGCTTCAAAAGTTTTAGCAACTTCCTTCATCCATTTGCTAATCTCGATATGTTGCGGGCAATTCTTCTCGCAAAGTTTGCAACCGATACATTGAGAGGCTTTGCCGTGTGTTTGAGTTAAATTATCATAATACAAAGCTTGAGCATTAAACGGCTTACCATCACGTTCCTGTTTTTCGGCATTATAAAGAGCAAAGTAATCAGGGATAGCAATTTTCATTGGACAAGCTTCGACACAATATCTACATTCCGTACAAGGAATTGTAATTTCATCATGTAAAGTTTTTAGAGCAGTTTCAACGACTCTTAATTCTTGTTCATTTAAGGGTTTGAAGTTTTGCATATAAGAAGTATTATCTTCAACTTGTTCCACATTGCTCATACCACTTAAAACCATCATCACCCCTTCAAGGCTGGCGGCATAACGAATAGCCCAAGAGGCAACAGACATATTTGGTTCGGCGTTTTTAAAGATTTTCTCGACTTTTGGTGGAACAATTGCCAAACTACCGCCTTTAACTGGTTCCATCACAATAACCGGTTTATTGTATTTTTGAGCAATTTCATAACATTTTCTTGATTGAATAGCGGCATTATCCCAATCTGCGTAATTAATCTGCAATTGAATAAATTCAACTTCCGGATACTCTTTTAAAACTTCTTCCAAAAGCTCCGGATTATCATGGAAAGAAAATCCGATATGTTTTATTTTTCCTTCCTTTTTCTTATCGGCAACAAATTTGAAACTATCATATTTGCGTGCATTGCCGATAGTATTGGCATTAACATTGTGAACCAAATAATAATCAAAATAGTCCAAACCTGTTTTTTCTAATTGTTTATTGAATATTTCTTCTTGTTGTTCCGCACTTTTGAGCATACCGATAGGTAATTTACTGGCAACGGTAAACTTATCTCTCGGATGACGCTCAACCAGTGATTTTCTTAAAGCATTTTCGCTTTCATACCCCATATACATCCACGCCGTGTCAAAATAGGTGAAACCTCTTTCCAAAAAAATATCAACCATTTTATTTAATTCATTATAATCAATGGAAGTTTGATCTTGAAGATCTTTTAACGGTAACCGCATAAACCCGAATCCAAGTTTATTTTGATTATTGATTTGTTTTTTTACGGCTTCAGATACAGGAATTGCCTCGGCAAGAGTGAGTTTTGGAAGTGCTGATAAAGCAAAAGCGGCTAAGGTACTCATTAAAAATTCGCGTCTATTCATAAAATCTCTCCTTTCCTTGTTTAGTTGGCTCAAGTATATTTTTTAGAGTATACTCTAAGTCAAGCGTTTTTTATTTAATCATTATAATTTTCAAAAACTTCTATTTTGGCATTAAAACCGCCTTTGTATGTTGATAAAATCTCCAATCCGCTTTCTATTTGTCCCAATTCTATCAAGCTCTTATCAAGATAATCTCCATGGTCTTTATAAAAGAAACCCCAGTTGCCCCACGGAACGTAAATAAACATCTTTCCGGCAGAGGCGATCATACCGCGCGAAACGTTATTTAGAGATATTGGTCTTGAAAATTCTGATATTTTTTCTTCTCCGGCAAAATCAATAAATTCAAAATTTGCAGGAAGCATCTTTATAAATTGTTCTGCCGCCGAATTATCAGCCATTCGGACAATGATTTCTTTTTGATTTTCTATTGTCAGCTTAATTTTCATTACATTTGTATCCTGTATGTTTTTTCCATAAGATATTGAACTTATCAAATAAAATAAGATTAACAGAATAAAGAGTCTTTTCATAAAACTTATTCCTCGTAAATAGGTTTATAATTTTCAATACTAGCATCTTTAATCAAATTGATGGTTGTCATGGCGTTAGCCAGTCCAATATACGGAATAGCTTGAACCATAGCGGCTAAAAGTGTTTCTTTATCATTTCCGGCTTTTAATGCCCCAACTACATGAGCACTTAATTGTTTTTCTGCTCCCAAGGTTGTTAAAATGACTAGGGATAACAACTCTCTCTGCTTAATAGATAAGCCGCCTCTGGTATAAAAATCACCAAAACAAAAAGTCGTCAGAGTATCGGGGACAACATCTTTATAAATATCAGGCAAAGACGCCATTGCTTTCTTGACTTCATCACCATAAAGTTGATTTTGAATTTCCAAACCTTTTTGATAACGGTTTTCATCAGTTGTTGCAGAAGCATTGTCAAGCGGCAGCTTTATTCCTCTGTCTTTGGCAACTTCATTAAAAACGCCAATAGCATTAAGGGTACGTGGAAAACCGATATAAGGTGCGCATTGATAAATGGCTTCTCTGATTTCAAGAGGAGAATTGCCAACATTAAGAGCTGCATTAATATGAGCTTTGAGCTGAGGTAAAGTTTGTAAAGTTGACAAAGCCACAACCGTAATCAGCTCTCTGTCTTTGGCCGTTAAGTTTCCGGTATAAAATACTTCTCCGAAAATATTACGTTGTAAAATTTCCATAAATTCGGGATCGGTCTGACTTGGTATCCGCTCTGATTGAAAGAGTTCTTTATAAACAGTGTCTGCTTTTTCTGCTCTGGTCATTGTTTTTTCCTCCGCCTGAACATTATTAAAACCTAATATTAAAACTATAAATAAAATAGTCATAAACTGTTTCATAAACACCTCCGTAACGATAGCTTTAGTGTTATTATGATTGACTTTAGAAAATAAGTCTAATATTGTTTTTTTATAGAGCTATAAATTTTGCTTATAGTGGGGACGTATGGAATTAACTCAATTATTACAATTCAAAACTATCGCCGAATGCAAAACCATGACGGCGGCCGCCGAAAAATTACACATATCACAACCGGCATTAAGTGCGGGATTAAAAAAACTTGAAGAAGAACTGGGCATACAGCTTTTTGAAAGAAAGAAAAACAACATAT
This sequence comes from uncultured Alphaproteobacteria bacterium, assembly GCA_944391335.1. Taxonomy (GTDB): domain Bacteria; phylum Pseudomonadota; class Alphaproteobacteria; order RF32; family CAG-239; genus JAFUYI01. Next base: position 4,136 of record CALXTF010000034.1, on the reverse strand, counting down.
CTTTAAACAAAGCCGGAGAACTGGCATTTACTTATACTTGTGCCATTTTAGGGCAAGTTGAAGAGATGAAAAATTCTTTTCGACAATATTCAAAAGAAAATAACAAAATGAACCTTGGCTTTTGCGACCCCGGACCGATGCGCTTTGCAACACCTTTGTTGCAACAGGATAATCCGGAACTGGCAATTTCTTCGGAAATCGTTGCGGATGATTCAATTTTGTTGAACGATTTGTTAAGCCGCCGATATGATGCAGTCGTATCATTAGAAAAATTGGAACATCAAGACGTTATAAGTATTCCTTTTGCCAAAGAACAACTTATGTTATCTATTCCTATCGGAGATGAACTGGCAAACAAAACAAGTGTCAATTTGCACCTTTACCCAAATCGAGAATTTGCCGTATATCGAATGTATTGTGCTTATGAACAAAAAATGAAGGATTTTATGGACTGGCTTGTTTCGTTGCCGCACATTACCGTTTATACGGATTATTTTGTGTTTCGCCAAATGCTGGAACATAAAAATCTTTTGAGTTTTACCACCAGATTGGTGCAACTTTATCGTAATGACGGCGAACGCGTTATCATTCCGTTAGAAGATGATGGAATAACGGCGACTTACTGGTTTTCGTATATAAAGGACAATAAAAAACGTATGCAGCCATTCACATCATGGATTGAAAAAAATTCCTTAATGCTCTTAGGAACAGAAAGTCAAAGCTATAAATAAAATTTATAACTTTATAAACAAATAATATTAGACGGTTATCCGGTTTTGCTCTAAACTAAATCTATCTGAATGTATAGTAAGGAGTAAATTTGCTAAAGTATCTGATTTGTCTAAGATTAACATTATCATTATTAGCCTCAATCACTATGATCATCTGGAAATAAAAACCGTTCTAAGCTTTAAAAATTCAAGATTTGTATTCTTTTAGGTATCGGCGCAACATTTTGCAGTTAGAGAAAAAAAATGAAAATATTACAGAATTTGGTTGGGAAGATAAGTACCGCAATCAAGGAAATAAACATCACAGTGGAAACAGCCGCTCATTATTTGGGAAGAGATTCAGACGACAGCAACAAAACCTTATGGAATTCATATATTACAGATTTTGTTTGTGTTGAGTATAATTGTTAGAGTATACTCTAAGTCAAGAAGTTTTTTACAAACAATATTTTTTACATAAAATGAAATAATACAATTAATTAGTTAATTAATATTGATCACCTTGAATACCCAAAACAGCTTTAAAATTCCAACGTTTTTTATGCACGACATCTAATCCGGTTTGAGTAAACACGAACACATACTTTCCAATCCATAAACGAAAATAATAACGTTTATTTTTTAATCTTATTTTGCTTTTTATTCTTTTTTCTGTTCCATCTTCACTTTCAATTTCGACACTTCGCCCTAATCCAAAGCGGTTATTATCGAAATCTAAACCATATTCTACATATATTTTCATATTTGACTTTTAACCAGTTCTAAAAAATTAATTTTACAATCCGATTCGACAAAAGCAAAAGACTTTAACCAATACAAAACGAAAAAAGTATAAAAAACCCTTTCATGTGAAAGGGTATTATTGGTGGGTCCTGCCTGACTCGAACAGGCGACCAGACCGTTATGAGCGGCCTGCTCTAACCAACTGAGCTAAGGACCCAATTATTTCTTGGCGTTAAAATAGGACAAACATTTTCTTAAGTCAAGTTATTTTTTATTTAGAACAACAAAATATGATATAAAAATTTTTATGACAAGAGAATCATACTCATTATTTCGGAGAACAGTTTTTTAACGTATTTCTTTTCCAAAACAATACGCAATAAATCAGAAAATCAAAAAGGGAAACCAAGCTATGCCTTGTGTTTCCCTTTCTCAAAAGTGCAAAATTTTGACACTTACTTCCATTGGCTCCGGCTGTCGGATTCGAACCAACGACCAATCGGTTAACAGCCGATTGCTCTACCGCTGAGCTAAGCCGGAATAAAATCTCATGGAGGCCGGTACCGGAATCGAACCGATATAGAAGGATTTGCAGTCCTCTGCATAACCACTCTGCCAACCGGCCACAATACCGATGCACATGCGATAGTGCTATATATACAATTTTTTTTATTATCGTCAATAACTTTTTTTGCATAAATGTAAAAAAAATATTTTTTTTAAACTTTCCTAGTCTATCATATAACATTATTATCTGTAAGGAGAAAGCTCAAATGAATATAGCTATCGCCTCTGACCACGGAGGCTTTCAATTGAAACAAGAGCTTATTGCTTATTATGCTCAAAAAGATATCCTATTAATAGATTTAGGAACATATAACACAGATTCGTGTGATTACCCCGATATAGCAAAAAAAATGGCAGAAACAATTCTATCCCGTAGGGTCGATTTAGGTATTCTTATCTGCGGCACAGGAATAGGAATATCAATTGCTGCCAATCGTTATCACGGTATTCGCGCTGCCCTACTTTATAATGATTACGTTGCTGAAATGGCAAAAAAACATAATAACGCCAATATACTTGTTTTTGGCGGACGCACGATGAACAGTAATGAAGTCATACACCGTATTGATATTTTTATGAACAACAAATTTGAAGGAGGCAGACATGACTGCCGTATCAAAAAAATTGAAGAGAGGAAATAACTATGGATTTCAATGATAACTTATCCGCTGAAGATCCGGAAATCTACGCAGCAATAAACAGGGAACTTGAACGTGAAAGGCAACAAATAGAATTAATTGCCTCCGAAAATATCGTATCTAAAGCCGTTATGCAGGCTCAAGGTTCTATCTTAACCAATAAATATGCCGAAGGTTATCCAGGACACCGCTATTATGGCGGATGCGAATTTATTGATCAAATAGAAAAATTAGCCATTGAAAGAGCTAAACAACTTTTTCACGCTCAATACGCTAACGTCCAGCCTCATTCCGGAAGTCAAGCTAACACAGCTGTTTATGTCGCGCTTCTTAAACCAAATGATACTATTCTTGGCATGTCATTAGCCGCCGGCGGACACTTAACTCATGGTGCAAAAGTATCTATTTCCGGTAAATGGTTAAATGCTGTTTCATATGGGGTTCGCGCAGAAGATGGATTGATTGATTATGATGAAGTTGCCCGTCTAGCGGCGGAAAATCACCCTAAACTCATTATTGCCGGAGGTTCCGCTTATCCTCGGCAAATCGATTTTTCACGTTTTCGACAAATTGCTGATGATAATAAAGCCTACTTAATGGTTGATATGGCTCATTTTGCAGGACTTGTCGCAGGCGGCTGCCATTCGAATCCTTTAGATTATGCCGATATTGTCACTACGACCACGCATAAAACTTTACGAGGACCTCGCGGCGGAATGATTTTAACAAATGATTCTGAATTAGCTAAAAAAATTGATTCTGCCGTCTTTCCGGGAATTCAAGGCGGACCGTTAGAACATATTATTGCCGCTAAAGCCGTTTGTTTTAAAGAGGCTTTAAGCGACCAGTTCAAAAATTATACACATCAAATCATTGCAAATGCCAAAACATTAGAAGATGTATTTAAAAAACGTCAAATACAACTCATTTCCGGAGGAACAGATACTCACCTTCTTTTAATTGACTTACGCTCGAAAAATCTGGCAGGCAATTTTGTAGCTCAAAAACTTGAAGAAGCAGGAATGGCTTGTAATAAAAATGCAATTCCTTTTGATCCTCTACCACCTAAAACAACTTCCGGAATAAGAATCGGAACTCCTGCCGGAACAACCAGAGGATTTAAAGAAAAAGAATTCGCACTTATCGGTAATTGGATTAGCGATATAATTGACGCTTTGGCTCAAGGAAATGCAGAAGATATAATTTCCCAAACAAAAGAAAATGTTTTAAAACTTTGTAAACAATTTCCGATATATAATTTTTAATATAAAAAATCATTGTAAACTAACTATCATGGAATTATAAAGTTATGTTTAATTTTAAAAAAGATTATCTTTTATTGGCGGGGACGATATTTTCAACCTCGGCAACAGCGGCGGTATTTGAACCGACATTAGACACGCTGAAGGCGCAAGGTTCTGTTTTAAGCGGCGATTACGCCTTAACTCAAGTCGATACGGATCTGCCCGCGGGAGCG
>CALXTF010000033.1 GCA_944391335.1 uncultured Alphaproteobacteria bacterium | reverse complement strand
TAAATATCCTTTTTGATTGTGATCCGAAAGTCGCACGAGAGATATCCGAAGAAACCGTTAGTTCTTCAAAATTACCTATGCCATTGGGATAATAAATCTTACTTCCCGCTTTTAGAGTAAGAGTGTCGTTATTTAGTTCTAACTTAATGTCTTGAGGTATTTTGGTAATACAATTAGTAATATTCGTATAATTAATATTTTTACTAATATTTGCCCAACCTTTTGCCGAATGTTCCCCTCCTAAGGTTTGAACCTGTTCATCTGTACCTTCCGCCCATATATTAGCCTGATCAGCCGATACTTGAGCTTGCTCCGCAGATTGTAAAGTACTTTGTTCACTTGTTGCGGCATTGTTAGCCGATTGTATTGCACTTTGTTTTGATTGTTCGGCTTGATTTGCAGCAAGTAATGCATTTTCTGCGTTACTTGCTGCCGATACAGCATTAGATTGTGTCTGTTCAACATAAGTTTGCAATATGTTTTTTTTACTTTCAACATATTCATCTATTTCCGGTTTTACGGTTTCATCCAAATAATCATTAACAATTGGTTCGGCTATTTCATTCACAATTTGAGAAACCAAAGGTTGTGCTTCTAATTCAACATAATTATCAATTTCTGGTTTAGATACATTATTTACATAATTCTGAATTTCATTTTGCCCCGATTTAATATACATTAATTGCAAATCAAGTTCTAAATCAACGGCATCTTGCCAATAAACATTAATTAATGCTTCACTGGCTGTATTCACTTGTATAATATCACTCATCTGTCACCTGCTCCGTTACTCTAAAAGTTCCGATTTTATTAACATCAGCCGGAAATATTGTATTTACAGAACCATCAGCATATGTAACTTGAATATCCGTTTTATAATCACCAACATCTATATTGGTATGCGATGGGGTTAATATTATTGCCACTTTACCCTTTTTGATATCCATTTCGGTTGCTAAAACATCAAACATTAATTTATTATCATCCGTTTTACGCACTTGCATATTTATATTTGCTCCGGTCAAATCAATTTCATCTTTTCCTTTTTTCAATTGTAATCTAATTGTAAAGGAATCTCCCTGCCTTACCGCAATTAAGTTAGCATTCGGCCAAATATACCCTGTCATTATTCTTCCTCCTTAACTTTAATGAAGTAATTCACTGCTTGGTTTATCGGGGTAACATGTGACGACGCTCCATAGATTGAGTTAGAATCTGAGGCGTTAAAATTATAATAGTTTGCACCTTCAGCACTTCCGGCATCTTTAGGACAAGTTGTTGTGGTTTTAGAATTTACTGTAAAAGCACCGTCTGCAACTGGATTGAACCATTGGGTATTAACTTTAAGTCCACCGGTTATATTAGGTAAACCTTCCGCTTGTGTCGTATAAATATCACGAGCAGAATTTCCGCCTAATCCTCTTAAAAACTTTCCGCGATAATCAGGAAGGTTAAACGTTGTTGTCCCATCTCCTGCTCCAAATTTTGTACTAATTAAAGAAAATAAATCAGAATATGTAACACGACTTATGGCTTGTCCATTACACAAAAACCAATTATCATGATTGGAAGTTTTAACCGAAGCCTTTATATCTCCGATTTTCCAAAGTTTATTCAATAAAGTTGTTAAATCAGAAACAATATTATCTTTTGTTTCATCTAATTGTGATTTATTAACGGCATCTGTTGATAAGGTTCCATCACCTACTTTTTTTATTTGAAAATTTCCCATATCCAAATTACCGCTCATTGTGCAACGACCATCTCTTAACATACAATTACTTAAACCATCAGCAAAATTATTATCTTCTTCATCATGATGATCGGTAACAATATCTATATCATCTATTCTATCTTGTTCCCAGTTATGCAATCTGGTAAAATTTCCTTGTGAATCAAAAGGCATTTTCATTCTCCATTATAAAAAAGAACCCGAAAATATATTTTCGGGTTCATAGTAATTCAAAATCAATTTTTTACTTTTCTGTAGCTAAAATATAGTTGACTTTCATATATCCATCTTTATCAACAATAACAGCTTCAGGTTTATGCATACAAACTTCTTGCGCTATTAAACCTAGTTGTACTTGTGGTGAACCAATATAATTAAAACGATATACCGTTAAACCATTATCTAATTTTCCTACCGGAGTAACATTTTCTTTTAAGCGAAGATCACTACCACTCATAGCATAAAGTTGCGCACCGGTTGATATTAATGAAATAAGATCATCTTGAGTACTATTTTTACTATATGATTCATTTGAAGTAATTTGATCAGAGGTTTGACTATAGGCATTAAATTTATCTTTTTCGGTTTGATAACCGCTTATACTGTTTTGTAATATTTGTAAAATTTCACTTAAACTAAGTTGACGTGAGTTATTAGTAAAATTTCCTGCTGCTATTGCATCATTTAAACTATTAGAATAGGCTTTTTGTCCTTGAATAATACTCTCATAAGCCGCATTATTTAATGCATCATATTGAGAATCTTGTAATGATGACATTGCATTTTGATAAGCTGTACTACCGACGGATAATCCTTGGTTTTGTAAACGTGTATTTAGAGCAGATTGATCTTGTTCAAATTGTTTATTTAATTTATCCGCAGCTTGATTATAAACAGCATTTTCCATACGTTGTCGTGCTTCATCAGAAGCATTTACACTATATGTATAATTCGGTAGTTGCGATGATAAATTATAAGCTGTATTAGCTAAATTTTGATATGTCTTATCTACTGTTGAAGTATCTAAGCTATCAAGATATTTTGCAAATTCTTGAGCTGCAGCCTGTGCTTGAGGACTGGTTACAACTGAAGATGAACCGCTAGATGAACTATCTCCAAAACTACTTGACATATTTTTTCTCCTTATTAATTAAATATTTACACTCATTTTTTAACATACCGAGAACATAAACGTCTCGACCATCTTCTCGATATTGCCTCATTTTTCCTTCACGACAAAAACCTAAACCTTCTGCCAATCTAAGAGATTTTAAATTATCTGTATTAATTAAGGCATTTATTCGTCGACAATCTAAAAAATTAAAAGCAAATTCGAAAACTGATTTTATAATTCGTCGGTTACACCAACGTTTATTATTCGTCCAGATACTAATCCAGACATCACATTTCGGACGGAAATCAGAAAACAATACCCCGCCGCATAATTGACCTTCTAATAAAAAACCTAAACAAACATCAACATGATTGATCATGTTTTCCATTTTTAGTTGATGACAAATTAAAGGGGTAATTACCCGCTTATCGTCCAGAATAATTTTACAAGATTCCACTTCCTTGCTCATAACGTATCCCCGTATTATACCATTCTATTAAATTTCCTCGTGTTTTGGTCTTAAAAACAACAGACCCCTTAAAACAGCTTGAATTACTGCAAATCCAGTTGTTATAAACCTTGCCTTTAAGAGTGGCCCATTTCGTACCTATAGGTTGTGCCAAAGTACTCCATTTGGTATGAACATTACTATCAGCCCATTTTGTTATTCCGCTATTGCCTATATTTTCTTGATATCCTTGTTCCGTGTCATCAAAATCAGAATTAATATATATATTAAGGGCAAAACGCGTCGAACTCTTGGTCCTTGGATTTATCATTTGTATTTTTTTTAAATTAACACTGCCAAATGAAGAAAATGCTTGATGAATATTACCTAATATATGAACACCATTATCAGAATAGCCTTCATCAAATAAATACACTCCAGTATCTGAACCAAAATATAAACGACCATTTAGTAATCCCCAACAAAATGAACGTATATTTGTAAATCGACACCACGCACCAGAACTTAAATTAATCACATGTTGCTCAAATTGTTCTCGTATGGGAACATTAAATAAAGCATAACCTCCTCGAGGATAAATAATTGCTTGCCAACCAAAAAGATTTTTATTATCTCTTATTCGTTCTAAAACCAAACCTCTTATTTTATCACTATATGCAAGGTTGGAAGTACCACTTTGTGCCAAAGGCATAACTTTAGATAACGGAATATATCCATCTTCCGATATCATAACCACATCACCTTGATATTGTATAACACAACGATTACCTATCGGACGGCTGACGTAATATTTTCCTTTTAAACTCCAATCTTGAGCATTATTCGGATCTGATCCGGCATAAACTAAAACTTCTCCTTCCGAAGTAATAAATAATGTCAAATCATCTATTCCTTGTCCTCCGTCTTGGGTCCAACTCGCTATCGCTTGTAAATGTCCTCCTCGACTAACAAGTGTTGATATATCAAATTCCACAAGGTTTCCTTGAACTTCTCCCGCATTTTCAGAATACCAACATTTGAGAGAATTATATTCAACAAAAAACAGTCTCTGTTTAGAAACACAAACATTAATCAATTTTTCTACATTTAGACCTTCTGCCGTAAAAGTCGCTTCTTGCCATGCCCAATTTCCTTCTTCATCTTGTTGATAACTTATCGGTTTATCATAGCCATTACAAGCAATAACACGTTCTTTAAATTGTACATACTGCCAATCATTATATAAATAATCGCTGCCCACCACTTTTACGTCTGCCGATGAAGAAATGTCCCATATCGTACCATTACCACAAGCAAAGAGTTTATCTCCATCGGTATGATGAAATTCTATTAATGTTTCAATTTTTATTTTTTTATTTTCTTCATCTTTTTTATTGTTAAGTGCATATGTTCGATAGCCACCGCGAAGACATACTTTGGTTTCTGCCGGATAATAATTATCCATAATAACCGCATCTGCTTCATCCATTTTATCTAAACTGTCGCGAACATTTAGTCCGCCAATCGGGGCTGTTAATGTATAGTTACATGAACGTCCCTGTCTATTAATTATCCGTCTTACCATGAATAATTACTCCTGTTGCACATTTATCAAAATATAAATCATTTGCCAGACAAATATCTTTAACAGCTAAAGACGCGCCTAAACGCTTACGGCACTCACTTTCATATTCAGCATATTCTTCTTCATAATTTTGTCCGTTACGCGCTTGTAAACGCCAACGAATAGCCAATTTAACCAAATATTCATCAAAAATAGGAATATCCGTATCTGACGATAATTCCGTCTTTTCACTAAAGACTTTACTATCATATGCAATAACCGATGAACGATATTGAAATACAATTTTAATATTCCCTGGTGGCGGTGTCAGAAAGCGAAACATCGAGTTTTGAATTTTAAATTTCACTTCACAATCATTGTTTTGGAAATATTTATCTTTCTGCCATTGTTCAGGAGTAATGGAACCTATTACTTTTTCCGCACTATCACGGATATAAACCGTATTATTTAATAATTGAAAAAAATCAGGACAAAATGAAGCTATCGGATAATCCTTTTTGCCTTCTACTGTATATAAAATTCCGTCTTTTGTAAGTTCTTGCCAATCTCCGTATCTTAACAGTCCATTTAAGGCGTCATTGGCAACACTTAAGAATATTTTTTCATTTTGACTTGGATTATTAAATAGTGTTGATGGTTCTTGTAGGCAAACAGCGGCTGCAACATCTTGACATATCTGCAAAATATTTTTCATTTGGTTTTCCTTCCTTTTTTACTTTTATTGTTAATCTCTGCTTGAAGTTTATTTAAAACCTCAAGTTTTTCTTCTAACAATTTGATTTTATTTTGATATTCTTCTTCTTTTTTTTGCCATTCTTTTACTGCTTTATTATTCTTGGCTTGCTGCAGAAATTTTTCCGCTATATTTTTTTCTTCCTCAAGACCAAGCTGCCGCGCTTTTAACGTATCTATTGCCGATAATGCTTCTACCGTATAAATACCATGTATCTTTAATGTTTCTATTTCTGCTCGATCCAAAAAAGCAAATTGTTCTAAGGGAGTTCCGTCAACAACTTGTTTTTTTGCTAATTGATAGCGCGCATATTCATTGGGAAAACGACGAATTTTTTCTTCTGTTGCCGGTTGGTCATATATTTCTGATGTATTATCCTTAATTCTGATTTCGCAAAAACAGACCAACCTAAATTGGGGCAAACCATTCTCTCCTATTTTATCTGTTTTAACCACTCGATCATAAAAACGCGCTATAACACCTTCTTCACTACATTTATTCGTTGCTACTTTTTCAAATATTGCAAAATCCATTTCTTTCTCCTTTATATAAAAATACAGAAAGCCCGATAAATCGGGCTTTCTGTAAAAATAACACTCTTTTATTTATTCACCGCCATCTGTTGATACACTGCCATCTATTAACACACCTTGTAAAGCGGCATTAGACATTGTCATATTGCCGGCCCAACCGATAATTTTATAAATAGCATCTTGATTTACGGACATACGTTCTCCACCAATAACTTTCATATCACGATCTTTATGGCTGCGCAGATAAATATAATTACTATTAAGAAAATACATTTTACCTTCTGGACAATTTCCACCTTGTCCTCCATCAAAGACAACATCTGCTCCCTTATAACGCAATGACGTAAACCCTGCTTCTGCTAATTTAGGTTCGGTATAACGTTGTAAAGCGGTTAAAGATTGTTCAAATAATGAATACATTGTATTACCTGCTATAATCAAATCAGGTTTATCGGAACCTCTTGATAATGATAAATACATTTTATCCATTGCTAAACGGAGAGTGTCTGAGGTAAAAGCCGTTGATGACTTAACAGATTGATTACGCCAAAATTCATTACCGGAAGTTGCTCTATTAATACCGCCAACAGTACCTGTGGTTGGAGTATCTGCAACTAAAAGCGCCAAACCTCCTATGGCTTTACCACTTGAAGCCGTGCCATCACCATAAATAGCTTCGGACATTTTATTACACATTGTTTTTTGTGCGTTTTCAATTCGCTTTTCAAATAAATCCATCATTTGATATTTACCTGAATTCTTAAGCATATCTTCACCTGATATAGCAACAGGTACAGCACATAATTTCAAACTATATTCCGCTGCTGTAAATAATTGTTTAGGTGTATATGTGATAGCATCATATCCAGAATACCAACTCATATCACCTTCGCCATATTCCAGTTCTTCCAAAATCTTAGAACCACCATAAATATAACGATTATGTCCTTTTTCGTGTAGTCGTGAAAGTAACGCATTATGCTTAGAAACAACATCTGCCATACTTTCACTACGGTTTTCCAATGTTGTTGTAAAAATATCACTATATACTTCATTTGCCATTTTCATATTCCTTTTAAAAAAATTTATTTAATTGTTATTAATGTCATAATAATTGTCGTTAATCTTCCAACTCGGCAAATTTTCTTTCGAGAATTTGTCTTGTTGTCAAATTACGAGTATCTTCGACAAGAGGAGCTTTTCCTTTAGGCGAAAAACCAGCTTCTCTGGCTTTATGAGCAGAAGATAAAGCATCGACTATTAATTCATAATGATGTTCACTATCATCAATACGTTCTCGCAGATGTTTAATTTCCTCTCCTAGAAGTCCGAGTTTTAATTCACAAAGCTCTGCAGACTTATCAAAGTTACCTCCTAATTCAGGCTCCAATCCATAAGCCCGAGCTAAAAATCGTAAAGTAAATTTTGGTGATTTATCCATCATTTCTTCGGCAAAAATCAGTTTTTCAATCCAATCTTTAGCGTTTTTAAACCCATGGCGACAGCCTTTTTCGGCAAAAGCCGCATCTAAAAAATGTTTTATTCGAAGTTCTTCATTTAATCGTGAAAGCACTGCTGCTGTTTCATCTTCTCTTTTATGTAAATAACGCCGTAGTGCAAACGGTAATGTTTTAAAAACTTCTCCAAATTCTTTTTGATAAGCAAGAGGGGCCTCAAGATAATCATCTATGGGCCCCTCTTCTTGTTGTTCTGTCGGTAAAAATGGTTGATTTTCATTTTTTGCCTTTGCTTGTTCATATTTTTCAAACTGTTCCTCAAGGAACCGTCTGGTTTCACTTTTTTGCATACCATATACTCCTTTTATAATTGTGTATAAACTCAGCCCAAAGTAATTTGCGCTCAGTTCGTTTTTGATTAAGACGGACTTTTTGACGAAAGTCGTCTGAATAATCTCCTGCAATTGCTAATCCTGTTTCTTTTAAAAAACGATCAACATCTTGTTTACAGGAGGCTTTTGAACCGTCCGGAAGAATAATGTCTTCTCTCCATTGGCGGTTAAAACTTGTCATTTTTTATCTCCTTTTGCGCATCTTGACGCAGCTTTTGAATTTTTATTGCCGTATCCACTTCAAATTGTCTCTTTTCTAAATCTATTTGCTGCTGTTCAAGACGCTCCTTAATATCTAATTCTTTTGCTTTAAGAGCATTCTTTTCTTGTTCAATTTTTATTAAGGAATTATTGTCTTGTACTGCTTTAGTGTTTTGCTGTTGCTGTTGATTTTTTTTCTGTTCTTCCAAAAAACTACTGATATCTGAGAATACTTTTTCAAGTGTGTTTTCAAAAATTCGACCATGAGGCAATGTATCAACAATTGTTTCTATCATTATCTTATACAAAGGTAATAATAATGGTTGTTGACTAACTGTTGATAACGCTGTTGTAACCATTTGATTAATCGTTTTTACCGCATTAAGAATCTTATTATTTTCCTCTTCTTGATTAAAAACGGTATCTGTTTCAACGGTAAATAGCATACCTCTTAGTTTTTCTGTTTTTAAAATTCTAACAGCATCTGTAAGTAATTTTGGTTCATTTCTCTTCTCTACCGGCAAAAAGCTTATTAATTTTTTTGTATCAAACATTTCACAAATAATTTCCGCTTTAATACGCAAAAGATCGCGAATAAATCGTTGCATATCATTTTGCCGATCTTGATTCCTTAAAGTACCAAAATTTGTTTTTTTGGTTACAGCTGTTGCTGTTTCGGAAGTATTGGACGTACCTCTCATTATATCGCTAACACCTGTAACATCAAAAATACTGGAAACAACTTCTTGACGACGTTTGGCTAATTGCTCTAATGCTATAATATATTGCTCAATCGGAGCAAAATCGATAATACCTTTAATTCCGCCACTCTCGCGTAATTTCACAAAATCATTGACTGCAACTAATGTAACATCTTTATTCAAAATATTTGCTAATTCGGGAAAAGCATTATCATACGCGCCACTGACTTTAACCGCTTGAATTGTCATACGCATTCGTGAATTAATTCCATTTAACTCATTTAGCATTTCTCGAATCATACAGTAATCAGGAACAGGTATTATACTGTTATTGGTCATGGTAGCAAAAATTGGCTTCGGACAAGGAAAAAATCCGTTGATATTTAGGATATTTTCTTGTTTTCGCAAAAAACGATCTGAAACTTCTTTAGCTAACCAATAAATTGTTTGTGACGTTTTATCCCATATTTCATAAACACAAATATCCTTACGTCCGCCTATTGAAGTAACAAGTATATCTTCTTCAAACTCATTTGCCAATTCATCTATATCCATATAAATTTTACGCGCAATCCAAGTCACATCTTCCCAAACACCGACACGATTTGTATCCGCTAAAAAATAACGAGGATCTAAATAAACAGATTCAACTTTTTCATCTGTTTTAACGGGGATTTCTTTTTTTGAAATCAAAGGATCTGAACATATTTCAATTTTCGGTTTATATTGTTCCCAAATAATTCCACATCCAGATATAAGAAAATCATTGCGTGCATATTTAATAACGCTGTCAAAATCAAATTGTTCTAAATCCCATTTAAGAGCATTTTCTAACATTTCACATGCGAGTTTTTCTGCTTTTCCTGCATTTTTATCTGTTCTTTCAATATAAAATTTAGGTTGTTTAAAATATAAAAAAGGTTTTAATGTTTCTATTGTTGACCAGAAAATATTATATTTTCCATTTCGACTATCTTTACTGTCTTTATAAAAATTTCGTGTTTCTTCAATCAAATCAAAATATTTTGCATATGTTTTTTCTGCTTGACTAATTTTTTTAAGCCATTCTTCTACTTGTTTACGTTCATTTTGTATTTCTTCACTCATCGCTTATTACTCCTAAAATACTGTTTTCCCGAACAACAACGAGATCTTTTTCAGGTGTTTCCACTTCATCAAACACATGAAACAAAACTTTATCTCCTATTTGAACAGAGTTTACTTTTTCACCAACACTTTCAACAACACCAACCGTTCGCGGTTCTTCAATATCCGCCGCCAGTAAAAGGCCTCCGGCAGTTTCTTCCTTTGTTGAAAGTCGAATAAAAATTCGATCGGCTATTGCTTTCATTTTCATTTTTTCTTTCCTTTCAAAAGTAAGGTTAATATAAAAAGTAACCCACCGGCTTAGCCGGTGGTTCTTCACAAGCGGGTGTAACCCTAACGGTGCCAGCGAACGCCTTA
>CALXTF010000032.1 GCA_944391335.1 uncultured Alphaproteobacteria bacterium | reverse complement strand
TTTATGGCTGTTTGATTTTTGTTTATTGACGTAATATGCCATTCGTCTTTTTCTCGACTTCTCTTATGACTTTGTTCATCAAAGTTTCGATTTCCGCATCTGTAAATGTTTTATTTTTGGGTTGAAACGTCAATCCCAAAGCTATCGACTTTTTACCTTCCGGTAAATTATCTCCTTCATATATATCAAACACTCGAACATCGACTATATATTCTTTATCGGCATTTTTTGCTGCCGCGATAATATTTATTGCACTAACTTCTTTATCAACTATAAAAGCTAAATCTTTATCAACCGCTTGGAAGGGGAAAAGTTCTAATTTCTTTTTAGTTTTTTTCGTTGTTTCACGCGGCAAAGGAATATTATCAAGATAAACTTCAAAAGCGACCAATCTGTCTTTAATATCATAAGCTTTTAAAACTTTTGGATGAAGTTCGCCAAAATAACCTAAAATATTCTTTCCTAACCGTAAAACGCCGCTTCTTCCCGGATGATAATATGATGGGGCATCTGTGGTAATTTGTATATTATCCCATGGACCATTAGCTGCCGATATAGCTGCTAGAGCGTCTGCTTTAACATCATACACATCGTAATAACGGTTATTTTCCAACCAATGCTTCTTAGAAGTTAAGCCATAACGAACTCCTGCTGCAACAAGTTTTTGTTCTCCGGGACAACGACCATAAAATTCAGGTCCGACTTCAAACAAACAAACATTTTCTATACCTCGCGATATATTATTCTTGCTTCCTATAAGAAGATTAGGAAGAATACTGGGACGCATTTCATTTAATTCCGCAGCAATTGGGTTCATTAATAAAAGTACATCTTGTGACTTACGAAAATATGTCGCTAAATGTGAATCGGTAAAACTCCAGGTTACGGTTTCAAACATTCCTCTGCTTGCTAATTCATGACGAACTGTAATTATTCGTCTCTGATGAGGCGTTAAGGTTTGTTTGGGAAATTCTTCGGCCGGGATAGATTGTGCCGGTATTTTATCAAGACCAATCATTCTGACAATTTCCTCTATTAAATCGGCTTCACATTCTATATCCCCGCGCCATGTCGGAGAAACAGCCTTGAGTTTATCGCCTTCTTTATTAATCTTAAATCCAAGTGCCGTTAAAACACGAATAATTTCTTCTTCCGAAACTTCCATTCCTGTTAAACTTTTTACTCTTTCGGGATGTAAATATACCGGTGCTGCTTCATAATTTTCTTCACCACAAACAACAATATCCGACGCTTCGCCTCCGCATATACTTAAAATCATTGATGTTGCATAATCTGACCCCATAATATTAGAATTTGGATCCACCCAACGTTCATAACGATACCGTGAATCCGATTCAATTTGAAAATGACGCCCCGTATGTGCAATACATGATGGTATAAAATAAGCACTTTCTAAAAGCACATTTGTTGTATCTTCACAACATCCTTTTTCCATACCCCCCATAACACCGCCTAAACATTGAACACCATCATTATCACATATACCAAGACTTTGTTCGTTAAGCTTATATTCTTTCCCTTCAAGTGAGACAAACTTTTCACCTTCTTTAGCCATTCTAATAACTAAATCTCCTTTAAGTTTATCCGCGTCAAAAACATGTAAAGGACGAGCTAAATCATAATTTATATAGTTTGTAACATCTACTAAAGGAGAAATACTATGAAGTCCTATCGCTGATAATCTGTCTTTCATCCATTTAGGCGTAGAAGCTTTATTATTTACACCTTTAATATAGCGGCCCGTATAAACGGGACATGAGATTTTATCTTCTACTTTAATTTTTATTGGACAAGAAAATTTTGTTTGTGGTTTTATAATTTTTAACGGCTTTAAATGACCTAAACCTGCTGCCGATAAATCTCTAGCGATACCACGAACCCCAAGACATTCCGCTCTATTAGGTGTAATAGAAATATCAAATACCGGATCGATATCTAATATTTCGGATGCACAAACCCCTATAGGTGTATCTGCGGCAAGTACGATAATTCCTGTATGATCCTCGCCGATACCGAGTTCTTTTTCGGAACACAGCATGCCGTAACTTTCAACTCCTCTGATTTTTCCAACCTTAAGTTTTTCATTATAGCAAGGAATAACAACTCCAACAGGAGCAAAAACGCCTATTATTCCTTGTTTTACATTAGGTGCTCCGCAAACAACCTGTAATTTTTCCTTACCTGTATTAACTGTAAGCACATGAAGGTGATCTGAATCAGGATGTTTTTGACATTCATCAACTCGTGCGGTAATAAAATCTTTAAGTTTTGCTGCCGGATTAATAACCTCTTCGACTTCCAGTCCTATATGCGTTAATGTTTCGGCGATTTCATCGACTGAAGCTTGTGTATCAATATGTTCTTTTAACCAAGAAAGTGTAAATTTCATCTTGCCAACCCTCCATTATTACTTAAACCTCCAGTCATTGAAGATTCATCTAAAGGCACAAAACCATAATATTTAAGCCAACGTATATCTGATTCAAAGAAAGTTCGTAAATCGGGAATACCATATTTAAGCATAGCCAACCGATCAAATCCCATACCGAAAGCAAAACCTTGATATTCATTAGGATCAATACCGCCTGCGGCCAGAACTTTAGGATGAACCATACCGCAACCTAATATTTCCAACCAATCTTCCCCCTCACCTATTTTTAATTCATCTTTACTTTTTCTACAACCGATATCCATTTCTGCGGAAGGTTCTGTAAACGGAAAATATGATGGACGATAGCGAACTTTTATATTATCAATTTCAAAAAAGGCACGAACAAAATCATATAAACATCCTTTTAAATGGGCCATTGTTGTTGTTTTATCAATAACCAAACCTTCAACTTGATGAAACATTGGTGTATGTGTTGCATCATAATCGCTGCGATAAGTTCGTCCTGGAGCGATGATTCGAATTGGCGGATGTTTTTTTTCCATGGTTCGAATTTGTACAGGTGATGTGTGCGTCCGAATGACAAAACTATCATCTACATTGGGACTATTGGGATTATTGATATAAAAAGTGTCTTGCATTTGCCTTGCCGGATGATCTGCTGGCATATTAAGGGCGTTAAAGTTATGAAATTGATCTTCAATATCCGGTCCTTCTGCGACTTCGAATCCCATTTCGCCGAATATAGCGACTATTTCTTCATAGATTTTGGAAATAGGATGAATTCGTCCTTGTGTTTCTGGTCTAATTGGTAGAGTGACATCGATGGTTTCATTGGCCAAGCGGTGATTAAGTTCCTGATTTTCCAAAAATTGTTTACGTTCATTTAGAGTATTTTCGATAGTTGTTTTGAGAAGATTAAGTTCTTTTCCCAAAGCTATTTTATCTTCCATGGACAAAGATCCCAGTGTCTTCATTTTTTCTGTAATCAAGCCTTTTTTACCTAATACAGATACTCTTATTTCTTCTAATTTTTTAAGATTTGCAGCCGATGATATATCGGTTAGAATTTTATTTTGTAAATCTTGTAAATTTTCCATATTTTCCTCATACATAAAATTAAAAGAGTCTGTCCCCATGCGCGAGGCAGACTCTTTATTTTTTATTTTCGCATTATAAAAAAATTATTTCAAAGCGTCCTTAGCCTCAGCGACTAACTTGGCAAATGCCTCGGGCTCTTTATATGCGATATCGGCCAAAACCTTACGATCAAGCTCAATACCTGCTTTATTGAGCCCGTTCATAAATCGGGAATATGTCATATCATTGAGTCTTGCGGCAGCACCTATACGCTGTATCCATAACGAACGGAAACTTCTTTTTTTCGCTCTTCTGTCACGGTAGGCATATTGTAAAGCCTTTTCGACCTTTTCAATTGCTACTCTAAATACATTTTTAGAACGGCCTCTGTATCCTTTTGCCATTGAAAGAATTTTTTTATGGCGTGCGCGAGCCGTTACTCCTCTTTTAACACGAGACATCTGTACATCCTCCTATAAATAAGGTAAAAACTGTTTAACAATTTGAACATCACTGGCAGCAACCAAAGTTGTTCCGCGAGCTTGTCTTTTCATTTTTTGAGTTTTACAGAAGAGACAGTGTCTTTTTTTAGCAAAATTTCTTTTTAATTTGCCGGTTCCGGTTACGTCGAAACGTTTTTTTACCGCGCTTTTTGTTTTTAATTTTGGCATTTCATTTCCTTTCAGAAGTTAATCAAATAATGCAAAGGCATGCCTTTAGCCCGTACATCTTAAAAAAACATTTTACTTATACATCAAATATTTTATTTAGCAAGTTTTTTTTTACATTATTTTTAATAATTAATTTTTGTTGATTTTTATTCTCTCTATGACTATAAACTAAAAACAACAATGGGAGTAAAAAATGATTTTTAGCCATTTTGAAAGATTTGTTGCTTGTAGATATTTACGAGCTAAACGTAAAGAAGGTTTTATTTCGGTAATTACCGCTTTTGCTTTTACAGGTATTGCATTAGGGGTTGCCACTTTAATTATCGTTATGTCGGTTATGAACGGTTTTCGAGCCGAATTATTGGCGCGCATTTTAGGTATCAACGGTCATATTGGCATTGTTTCTGCAGGAAGCACGCCTTTTAATAATTATAAAACGGCTGTTGAAGAAATTGCGGAATTTGATAATGTTCAAAACGTTTTTCCTATGATTGAAAAGCAAATACTTGCATCTTCCGGCCGTGCAGCCGAAGGAGCCATGGTTCGCGGTATGCAAAAAGAAGATATTTTAGCAAAAAAAACCTTAATTAACGGTATGCAAAACAATTGCATCAACGAATTTGAAGGAAACAACGTTATTGTCGGTTATCGTTTAGCTCTAAAAATGGGGCTTATTCCCGGGGACGAAATTACGCTTATTTCCCCTAATGGTAAAATTACCGCTTTTGGCACCGTTCCCAGAATGAAATCATATAAAATTGCCGGAACTTTTGATTTTGGTATGTTTGAATATGACTCAAATTATATTTTTATGCCGCTTGAAACAGCTCAAACTTTTTTTGGTCTTAATAACGCTGTTACAAATATTGATATTACCCTAAATGATGAAACAAAATTAAAAGAAACCAGAATGATGATTGAACAAAATATTGATCCCGCCGCTTATGTTTTTGACTGGAGACAATCTAATTCTGCTTTTTTCAACGCTATTGATGTCGAAAGAAATGTCATGTTTTTAATTTTAACCCTCATCATTTTGGTTGCCGTTTTTAATATTATCACCGGCTTGATTATGTTGGTAAAAGACAAATCCAGAGATATTGCCGTATTACGAACCATGGGGGCATCCAGAGGATCTGTTATGCGTATTTTCTTTATGGACGGCGCATTTATTGGCTTTATAGGCACATTAATCGGCCTGATTTTAGGAATTCTATTTTGTGAAAATATTGAAAACATCCGTCAATTTTTACAACATTTATCGGGACAAGAATTATTTTCCGCGGAAATTTATTTTCTTTCAAAATTACCCGCTAAAATTGACACGACGGAAGTATGCGTTATTGTTCTCACTTCAATTTTATTATCATTTTTAGCAACTTTATATCCGGCCTATCGCGCCGCCAAAACAGATCCTGCGGAGGCTTTACGTTATGAATAACAATGATGAACAAAATATACTCGAATTAAAAAATATTCGTAAAGATTTTTATCAAGGAGATCAAAAATTAGAAATTCTCACCGATATTAATCTAACTATCAATAGTGGAGAAATTATAGCTCTTACCGGACCTTCAGGCGCGGGTAAATCAACTTTGTTACAAATAACGGGACTTTTAGAAACACCGACTTCCGGAGAAATTTTGCTAGCCAAGCAAAATTGCACCAAACTTAGTGATGGTTTACGCACTATTTTAAGACGGGATTTTCTTGGTTTTGTTTATCAATACCACAATCTTTTACCGGATTTTAATGCCTTAGAAAATGTCATGCTTCCGCAAATCATCGCCGGAAAATCTCCTAAAGAAGCTAAAAAACGAGCCCAATGGCTGCTTGAAAGACTTAACTTGTCTTCCAGATTAAAACATCGACCGGCGGAAATGTCCGGAGGCGAACAACAAAGAGTGGCTATTGCCCGAGCTTTAGCAAACACTCCCAAGCTCTTGTTGGCAGATGAACCAACCGGAAACCTAGACCCTAAAACAGCAGATATCGTTTTCAGCGAACTTCTATCCATTGTTAAAGAAACAGGATTGTCCGCCTTAATCGCTACACATAATATGGAGTTGGCCGCGCAAATGGATAGAAAGGTTCGTTTGGAAGAGGGAAAATTAATCAATACAGGTATTTCAGGCTTAATCTCAGAACATAATTTTTACTGATAATTAAAATTTTAACTTAATTGTAACATAAAAAACTTGCATTTTTTATAGATTGAATTAAAATAATTCTAAAAATTTATACTATTATTAAAAGGAACTGTAAAATATGCAAGTATCTTTTTCCAAAGCGTTGACTTTTACAACAGCCGCAGCTCTAATCACAAGCGGCACGGCTCAAGCTTATCTTGATCCACTAATTTTCAACGAAATGTATGCTTATGCCACAGCCGGCAATGTTTCCGCTTTAAATAGCGCGCGTCACCGAGGACTAAACATTAACGCTGTTAATCAAAATGGAGATACCGGTGTTTGTGTTGCCATTCAACGCAATGACCATACAGCATACAACACATTTCTCCGCGTAGGGGCCTCATCTAGACCGGCTTGCTTAAATAAAATTAGTTCCCAACAATATAATCGCTTTATGAAAACTTCTGATGAAACAAAAACCGCAAATCTAAAAGATGATGATGATAACTCAATTTGGTGGTGGATAGGCGGTGCCGCTGTCGTCGGCGGTGTTGCTTTAGCTTTAAGCGGCGGTGGCGGCGGCGGTGGTTCAGACCCAGTACCGGTGCCAGAGCCGGAACCGGAACCAGACCCAGAACCGGAAATGGATGGTCAAGGATTAGGATATGTCGTCGGAACCGTCGATCCTCATACCCCCGAAGTCGAAAATTATGATAAAGTCATCATCTCAACATGGGATGGTAAAAACGAAATTAATAATTCCCTCATTTCTCTAACCAATAATTCCGGTATATTAACAGGTGAAAATAAAGAAACACTCCTAACTGATGCCATCAATTTGGACGAATATATCGATTTATATACTCAATATTTGCAAGTCGCCATGCGTGCTTATAACGCCTCGGAAGCTATCAACAGCACAAACGGTAATATTAACCTTGGCAATGGAACCGTCGGAATAACCGCCGTTAAAAATAGTACCGCCTCCAATCTCGGAAAAATCGAAATAAATGCAGAAAATGCAACCATTGGTATGGTCGTCAGCGATTCCTCGAAAGCAAACAATAACGGAACAATTACCATGAATTTTTCCGGTTCGCAAACATCCGATTCCTTAATCGGAATGTATGCTGATACCAATTCTTCCCTTATCAATTCCTCAACCGGAAAAATTACAGCAAACGCGGAAGGTACAAGCGGTAAAATAACCGGAATGCAATTGCATATAACCAATATATCCTCTACCAGTGTCAATACCGCGGAAAACAGCGGGACAATCGAAATGACCGCCACTGATGGAATTACCGGTATGACGAATCTATGGGGAATGAGTAGCTGGTTGGATAATATTTTTATTAACGGTACTCAATCTGCAACAAATTTGGATTCTGCAACTTTAACCAATAATGGAACAATCAATCTATTATACACTTCAACCAATTCCGGAACCGACACAAACGTTTCATCAATAAATTTGGCTAACGGTAACGGCGGTGTTGCAGCAATGCATGCCGACGCTAATACAACAGCAATAAATAATAATATCATCAATATTACAGCTACCGGTGATGCCGGTGCGCAGTTGGCTGCGGGAATGCACGCTGCTCGCGGCGGAGATTTAGCCAATAATAAAGAAATTACTGTTTCTGCCGATGGAACAGCATATGGAATGATGGCCGTAAACGGAGCTAATACAGGTGATAATTTCTCCACCGCAGAAAGCAATATAGATAATTTGGGGACAATTACTATTACCGCCGGTGAAATTAACTATGGCATATATTCCGAAACCAAGGGAACAATAACCAATACCGGTACAATTACTCTTAATGGCAGCGGTTATGGCATTTTTAATAAAAACGGCAACGTTAATTCAAGCGGAGATATTTCTATCAGTGGCGCAAATTCATATGCTATCTATGCTCAAAATACAGAAGATTTAAACAACAGCAGCAGACTCACTCTTGAAGGGGAAAACTCTTATGGCATATACGCCGATACGATTGCTTCCTTAACCAATAGCGGAACAATTAATATAAAAGATAAAAGTTATGGTATTTACACAACCGGAAGTGAAGTGATAAATACCGGAAATATTAATCTTAACGGTAATAACAGTTATGGTATATACGCTGTCAACGGTAACATCACTAATAATGGGGAATCCGGTCAAGGAATAATTTCAATTAATGGTACTGATAATATCGGTTTTTATATCAAAAATGCGACAGTTGTAAATGATAGACCCATGAATATCAACAACGGCAATAATGTTGGCGTGTTTGTCGAAAATGGAACCTATACTCAAAATGACAGAATAAGCATTACATCCGGTTATGGATCCAATATATATCAAATAACGGGTGGAACACTTAACATTAATAGTTCTGCATGGATTTCAAGCGGCGATGTTAATCAAGAAACTAACAATATTGTTTTAGTTGATACAACATCTAGCAATTTAAATCCAAATGTAACTATCGGATATGCTTCATTACCAGAAGGAGTAACTCAACCGGGATTTCATCTTGACGCTTCCAATTCGGTTGGCGTAAATGTAAACGCTGCCTCAGGAACTTCTCCGACAATAACATCTTATGCTACATTTAATACAATTTCATCAATAGATAATGTTGCTGCTTTTAAAATATCTGGTTTAGGTACACCGCTTATTACCAATTATGGTGACATATCCATAGAAGCAAACAACAGTTATGGTTTTGATATAAGCGGTGGAAAAGTTATCAATAATGGTTCGATTAGCCTTAACGGTTCGAATAATTATGGTATTTATGCAAATGGAGGAACAGCAACAAACAACGGAACAATTTCAGTCAATGGAAATTCAAACAGAGGTATTTACGTTGCTAACGGCGATGTTACAAATACCGGCAAAATTTCTGTAAACGGTACGGGAAACAACGGTATTAGAGTTATAGGTGGTACTGTTGCCAATACCGGAACAATTAATATTAACGGAAGTTCTAACAGCGGTGTACATGTTGAAGGCGGAACAGTTACAGGCAATAATGCTGTTAGTATTATTTCAGGATATGGTTCAAACGGATATTATATCACCGGTGGAAATGTTACAATCAATAGTTCTTTTTGGCTTTCAAGCGGCGACACAAATGAAAGCCAAAATATTGGAATAAATGTTACAAGTATTGAAAACAGTAGTTCTCCATATGTCGATATAACTTCTTCTTCAGGAATTCATCTTGATACGCCAAACAATATAGGTGTTAATGTTAATGCGGCTTCCGGCACATCGCCAACCGTTATTTCAAACGCCACTTTTTCAACTCCGGAAGCGACCGACGGAGTTGCCAATAACGTAATCGGGATTAATATCCTTGGTTCTGGTTCCCCCACAGTTGAGAACTATGGCAATATGAATTTTAATCATGATAACAGCGCAGGCATAGTCTTTAACAGCACGGGCGGGACATTAACGAACAAAGGAAATATCACACTTAATGGAACAAACGGTTATGGTATTTACAGCAGTGGCGGCGGTGCAATTACCAATAATGGAAGCATTACATTAGGCAGCACAGGTAACACAGGTATTTACAGCAGTGGCGGCGGTACAATTACCAATAATGGAAGCATTACATTAGGCAGCACAGGTAACACAGGTATTTATTCATTGGGAAGTGCCAATATAACCAATACAGCTGATTTTTCCATATCAACCAATAATTCTCAAGGAATTTATCTGGGAAACACATCAAAACTAAACAACTCCGGTGCTATAACCGTAGGGGTTGAGGATAATTCTGTTGGCGGTGCGGTTGGAATTAGCAACGAATCATCTACAGCAGACGCCGTCATCAATTCCGGAAAAATTACAGTATATAAAACCCCAACTAGTAACAATACCCCAAATTATGGGATAAAAACAACTGCGGGAACTGTTACCAATCAAGCAACAATTACAATTGAACGAGCAAGTTCCAATGATGCTACAAGTACAGCTTATGGTATATCTGTCGGTGGTGGAACATCTCCCGCCACACTTATCAATTCCGGGGAAATTACAGTTAAAGGATCTTACATAGACGATAATACCCCTATTGCTGTTGGAATATATGCCGATTCTAGTTCAATAGTCAACAATTCCGGTTTTATTACCGTCGATAGTGGAACAGGTATCTATAATACGTCTTCATCAACCGTAACAAACTCAGCCAATATTGATATTATTGGATACGGAGGAAA
>CALXTF010000031.1 GCA_944391335.1 uncultured Alphaproteobacteria bacterium | reverse complement strand
TTGAATATGGTATTTCTTTTAATGATTATTTAGTTACTTCTTCTATTTTATCTATGTATCCTAATATTAGATATGATGATAATAATTTTAAAAAGATGTATAGCGGTAAATTTAATAGGAACCAAATAAACCGTATCCAAGAAATAGATAATACAGTCTCTTATATTTCCAAATGTCAGAATAATCTAAATTTCAATCAAAACACTCACATAAACAAGCCTAAATCAACCCCAGAATCACAAAATAGCCTAGATATAATAAAACCTATACCCAATGACACAATTGATTCCTACGGTCAAAAAATAGATTCTTTTGTAAAATCAATATATTTTGATAAAAAACATTTAACTCCAGATGTTATAAGAAAAATACTTAATGAATGGATTGCTCAAGAATATAATCCAACTCATTTTTTAACTGTACAACTACCAGATAATCAAAAAACTAAGGATTTATATATTTCTATTAATCATTTAAGAAACATTATGAAAACATTTGAAAAGAGTTTGATGAACAATTGGGAGCATCACCATCTTCGGTTTATTGCATTTGCTGAAAATGGAATAAGTTCGGACTGGCATTTTCATATATTATTTAATCGAGGAAGATTTAGTGAACAAGAACTCCAAGATGCTATTTTTCAAGCAATGATGAGAGAAAACTTACCGTCATATTGCATGAATTTAAAACCAATTGAACCAAAATTGTTAAATGTTACCTATTATTGTATGAAAGAAATAAAAATATATTGGAATGGTAAATTTGATAGTGACCATATGATTTTTTCTGAAGACTTATTTAATCTTAATCATCAAAGAAACTAAATTATAAAAAAACATCATAATGGAAGTTTAACCGTTTACAAATCCCAAGATACACGACATTACGATTATAGCAGATTCTTTGAATAGTTATAACACATTGTAAATAGGTATTATTATGTTTAACTTCTGCAAAATTTTATAAAAGTTGTATTGATAAGTTAGTATTTTTATCTCATTAACGTCATTGTTTTTTGAAAATATTTTCAATAAACTACGTGACAAAACCAAAATAACATATAACTATTAATTGTATTTCAATTTATGGGAGCAATACAATGAATGAAAATACTAAAAACACTACTGAAGAAACAAATAATGTAAATAACAATGCAAAACTAGATAAATGGAAGCTTACCATGAAAGAGGCCTTGCAAAAAGGTTGCTTAGTAAATTATGATTAAATTAGAGCAGGTTAATCCTGCTCTTTTTGTAGAAAGAAATAATAATGAGTTTTATAAAAAATGAATTTTCACAATATTTTGATAGACCTACAAAAATTCAGATAGATATTACCAATAAATGTAATTTTGACTGTCTGTACTGTTATAATAAAAATAACGATTTTTTACGAAAAAGGGAAATGACAGATAGTGAATTGTTGCTTTTAGTTGATAAAATTATAGAAGAAGTAAACCCTGTTGTGGTATCATTTTCTGGTGGAGAAGCTCTTTTACGAAAAAAAACACTTATTCAAGCTATATCAAAGTTACAAAATAAAGACATTGATACTTGGTTAACAACAAATGCTTCTTTGATGGATGTCGATACGGCATTACAACTCAAAAAGGTCGGCTTAAATAAAATATTTACCAATATTGATTCTGACGAAAAATGTATTCACGATAATTTACGAGGAAAAGAAGGATCATATTTGAAATCTTTAGATATCATTAAAGATTTAGTAAAAATTTTTGGTCCAGATAATGTTATCACAACACTTGTTGTAACGAAAGAAAATTATAAGGATGTCGTTTCCGTTGCTAAGCTGTCTAAAAAATTAGGTGTTAACAAATTTCATTTACTTGATTTTATTCCAATTTCCAAGGAATCACAAAAATTAATGCTATCCAAAGATGAATGGTTGGAATTGAAAAAACAAATAAATACTTCTGATATACAAAAAAATATTAAATTACAATTATGCCATGCCTTCCTTTTTATGTCAGAAGAATATACAAAGATGGACTTTCCTTTTTGTATGGCCAGAAAATTTACTATGATAATAACAGCATCTAGAGATGTTGTTCCATGTAATCACCTAAAAAAGAAAGAATTTTTTTGTGGAAATGCTTTACAAGAAAATCTTTTAGATATTTGGAGAGAGTCTTCTCTATTTAAGAAATTTAGATTCTATGATTATGCTGATAAAGGGTGCGATAAATGTAAAAGATTCAAAAAGTGCGCTGGTGGATGTAAAGCAATGTCTTATATGATGAATGGTAATGCATTTGAAAAAGATCCTTATTGCAAGGAGTTTAATTCAAATGAAATATAGAGAAAATAATAGTGGTTTACAAATTTTAGAAATTGAAGTTACCAGACGTTGTAATCTCAATTGTAAGCATTGCTACGTTGGAGGGAATCAGAATGACAAATTAGAAAAAAATATTGTTAAAGATGTAATAAATCAAGCAAATGATATGAAAATTAATAGGTTAGTAATAACGGGGGGAGAGCCATTAATTATTGCTGATGATGTTTTTGAATATGCAAATTACGCAAAAAAGCTAGGAATTCCAGATATTGCTCTTTTAACAAATGGAACATTAGTCGATACCGAAATTGCAAAAAAATGTAAAGTATTTTCAGGGATACAAATGAGTCTTGAAGGAACTCCAAAGAATAAAGGAGAATTGCGTATTGATTATTTTGAAAAATTAGAACAAGCAATAAATTTATTTCATCAAGAAGAAATTCCCATAACTTTATATATAACATTACATAAAAATAATATTTCAATTGTTCCCAATATGATTGAATACGCTTTGGCACAAAAATGTAAAGTTGCTTTTAATTGCCTTATTCCTACTGATAGCAAGTTAAAACAATTAGTGCTTTCTCCTTATGAATTAAAAAAAGTATTTACTTACATTGTAGATAAAGCCAGACTAAATGAAAATATCCGTTTATCTCACCACTTTAGATTTTTGGTTGATAATGATAGAATGAAAGATGTCATAGAACATAAAAATGACGAAGGTATACAAGGTGGTTGTTTAGCAGGAATAGCAGCTGGATACATTACTTCAAAAGGTGATTTTTATGCTTGCCCATTTATACAAATTAGTTGTGGAAATATAAAAAAACAAAAATTATCAGACCTATGGGAAAATTCAGATATATTAAACTTATTACGCAATAGAAAAAAATTTGAAGGGAAATGCGGAAAATGTCCTTTTATGAACTTTTGTGGGGGATGTAGAGCAATGAGTTTATATACATATGGACAGATTAATAATAGTGATGATAACTGTATATTAAGAGTGCAATAATATGAATAATGTTAGATATGCAATTGATAGTGATGCTCAAAGCATTGCTCAAATCAGTGTAGTAGCTTGGAAAGAGGCTTATAAGCAACTATTACCAGCAGAACTTTTAGCTTCAAGAAAAGTTGATGAGAAAAGAATAAATGGTTGGAAAAAAAAGATAGAAGATAAGAACTTTACAGTTTTAGTTTATGAAGATTATGGAAAAATTAAAGGGTATTTATGGGCAGGTCCTAAAAGAGATGATATACAATGTGATTATGAATTATATGCTATATATGTTGATCCTTCATTTCAAAAGCTAGGTATTGGGAGTTCTTTATTCGAAAAATATAAAAGAATAATAAAAAATTCTTCTTTTTATTTATATATGCTTGATGGTAATCATAATGCATCAGAATTTTATAAAAAAATGGGAGGATATAAAGATGCAAAGTATGATAGAATTTTAAATGATGATAATCATAAAATAAAAGAAGTATTTTATATTTTTGAGTAATAACAATGTTTAAAGATGTTATAGATTTATCTCAGAAACTAATTAAAATAAAAACAATTTCTAGAAATTATAGAAATATGCAAACTTGTGCTCGTTTTTTAGAAAGATATGCTAAGAGCAATAAACTATATTTTGAATATCACGATAATGGGAATAACCCTATTTTGTTATTCAGCAATGGAAATAATCGAAAATTTGACATTATGTCTTTAGGACATATTGATGTTGTTCCAGGATCTGATAATGTTTTTATTCCAAGGATAAGTGGAGATAGGCTAACAGGACGTGGATCATTTGATATGAAAACAGGTGTTGCTGTCAGTTTGGAATTACTAAAATGGGTTAAAGATGAAAATAAAGATATCTCAATGGGTGTGGTTTTGACATCTGATGAGGAAATTCAAGAAACTCATAGTATGGATTATGTACAAAATTTAGGAGTACAGGCCAATGTAATTTTAGATATAGATGCTTTATCTGGCATTTCAACCATTGTTGAGAAAAATAAAGATGTTGTTTTTGTAAATTTAATATCAGAAGGAGTCAAAGCCTCTGGTATGTTACCATGGGAAGGAAAAGTGCTATAGATTATTTAATGAAATCTATAGCCGCAATCAGAGAGCATTTCCCATACTATGAGATTGACATAAAACCTAACCAAAAACCTTTTGGAAAACATTATTGGGTAAATTCATTAAATGTAGGATCTATTTCAGGGGGATCTCAAATTAATAGAGTTAGTGATATAGCTGTTGCACAACTTGATTTTAGATTAGTAGATGGTATGGATGCACAACAATTATCACAAATTTTAGATAAATGTATAGTCGGTAATACGCATTATGACATTCGTTATGAAACAGGTTTTGTAAACGAAAGCAGGGACAATCCAATTATAAAAGATTATAAAAATATTGTTGAAGAAATAATTCAACAAAAAGTAGGCTTTGTACGGGATGGAAGAATGTCTAATTCAGGTCTATTAAAAGATAAAAAAGGAGCATCAGTAATTTTACATAGCTATTCTGGAGGGGGATATCATGCTGAAGATGAATGGGTTGACTTACGTTCTGTTGCCCAATTGTGTAAAATACAGCAAAAATTTGTAAATAACTACATTCTAAATAAAAATAGCAGATAATTTTTTTAACACAAATAGATTACTCCATAAACAACCTGTGGATAACCGAATTTGATAAAAGTAATAAAACCTATGCCAAATAAAACGATTGTATCCACGGGTTAAAAAATGAGATGTTTAAAATAACTTGTTGTCGTTGATGTTAAGAAGTTAAAATATCCAAAATAAAAAATCCGACTTGATATTACTCAAATCGGACTAATTTTAATATTCATAAGACGACATAATCGTCATAACTCTATTGGTTATATTTGGATTACATGGATTTTCTGAATAAAATCGATAATTTTTATCATAATAATCAATTTTCCAATATATTTGTTCGCCTTTATAATTAAAACTTCCAAAGTCGTGCTCGTTATACGGATCATTTTCTTGAGTAAATTCATTAAAACATCTAACTTGATTAAGAATTTCAGCCAATTCATTTTGTTTTTTGGCATTAATTCCGCAAGTTAACATAACTTTTCCGCCGTTAAATGTTCTTCTAAAGTTGTCATTTAATGTTTTGATATCTGTCATTATTTTACGCTTTCAATAAGTTTGTTTGATACCAAAAACATCTTAAATCTTCTCAAGGCTTGTCTAACCGAAGTATGAGAGCGTTTGCCATAAGCACTTTGTTTACCGTTAATTTCATATTCCGGTAAAATTGAGGCAATGTTTTCGGCCAGATGAGACAGAGTATAGCCTTCTTTGCGACACAATCTTTCAATTCTTCCTTGATAATCAAAAGCGGTGGTAGGTCTGTAATTATTATTTAGCAACCAATTTTCAAATTGCGCCGCTACAGAAAGCTCTGCTTTCCTACTTGCGCGAACAACTAAGTGTTCCTGCGGCTCACGCCTAGCAACACTAAGAGAAGTTTCTTTTAACATAGCAAATCTCCTTATAAACGAACAATTTCAGTCATAACAGCGCAGCCTCTTGCTTTTTCAGCGGCACAAGCATCCATTGCTTCGGATAAGGACCAATAAATAGTAGGTAACAAGATACCGTTAACTTTAATTTGATACATAGCATTTCCTTTCATAAATAGTTGTTTTACTCATTAACTATTTAAATCATGCCGTGTATTTTCTAATTCGAGAACCCCTAAAACTCACTTTCTTGATGACATTTTGCTACAATTTGGACAAGACTACTCATTACACTAATTTTTGTTTGACAAGATTATAGAATAAGCATTTGTAATACTTAATTTATCAGATTAAAAAGTTACTTGCATTAAAAATTCATATAGTATCTGTATTATTATTTATTTTTTGCAAAAGTTCATTCCACTTTTTCTTATGTTCTATTTGTAGTTCACTATCTGTTTCTATTTCATTTGAATATTGCTCAATGAAATCTTCTAAATTATCTAATAATCTTAGATAGTATTTTAGGGTGTTTAGTAAACCATTTATTATAACTTGACACCCATGTTTAGTTTTAATCTCACAAACGAGTTGATTAATGACTTCTAAATCTTCAGTTTTGATTCCATAAACAGATAATACGTAATATCTTTGGGGATTCCATTTATACACTTTGTCTGCAACAACTCTCATTATTTGTTCGTCAATTTGTTTATCTAATTTTATCTCAATAGCCTCAAACAGATTTCCATTATTAAAGAATATTTCAATATCTCCTGATGCTTTGTTCGTTCTATCGCATGCCGTAAGACTAGATAAATCTGAGAGATAACAATCCTTATAGCGGGATAATTGCGTTACTAAAAGCGTATATAATGAATGAAATGCTAAAACAGGTAACTTTGCACCATTATGAGTTCCATATTTAGTTAAAAAATGTTCCCGTAAAGCATCAACAATTCTATTTATTGTTAAACTATCTGGATTGGTAAGAGGAAGTATCTCAATAATATTATTATCAGATACTTCTTTTACTTTATGCAATAATATTCTTAAACAATTATATGCCGTAGATGGATTTTTTTCTACATAATCTAATATATCAAGGAATGGGATTTTTAATGTCGAACAAATTTTTCCATTATAATCGTAGTCATATGGATAAGGTTGTTCCATACTCCTTGTTAACCAACCGCTTTCAGCCATAGCTGGGAGTTTTAATTTTTTTAGCACAGGCGTAACATACCTAGTATCAAAGGAACGAGCAGAAAACCCTCCTGGAAAACCTGTTTGAAACAATCTAATATCTTGTTGAGGACATAAATATTTATAATAAAGCAATGTTGCAAGAACAGTATAAACCCCCTTTCTTTTTTCACAATACTCTCCAATTAAATTTATATGTTCAACTATCTTAGGCGAAATATTGTTAATATCAGAAATTGAAAGCGAATTGGCATAGATTGTTTCCAAATTCTGCTGTGTCTGTATCGGATTGTGCGGCATTTTTTTCCTCTTCAAAACATTGATTTATAATTTGTTTTGCTAATTCTGTTATCATTGGAATAACAACAGAATTACCTATTTGCTTGTATGCATTTCCTTTATTCTCATCAATAATAAAATTTTCAGGATATCCCATTAATCTGTAACACTCTTTAATTGTTAATTTTCTAACTTTATTTTCGTCTGGAACATATATCCAAAAACGTCCTGATGTTTCCTGAGAAGGAATTGTTGGATGAATACCATTAGCAGAGTAAATTCTGTTTGGTTGCCGATGACATCTAGAAAGATATTCAGTACCGGGCCTGATTCCTTTTTTCCATAATCCTTTATTTCTATAGCCACAAAAAATCAATCCTGTATCTGGTTGTACTTTAATAAGATGTTTATCTAATAAAGTATATTCATTAGGAGAAAGATATTCAAAATCTCCATCCTTCTCTAGAATATCTTTTAGAAGAACTGTTGGTTTCTTTTTTAATTTATCAAAATTAAAATATCCTTTTTGAGTTGCTATTATTATTAGCCTTTCTCTACTTTGAGGCACTCCAAAATCACGAGAATTTAACACTCGATATTTTACATGATATCCTAAATCCTCTAACTTCTTACATATAGTTTGAAATGTTCTCTTGTGGTCATGGTTAATTAAATGCTTAACATTTTCAAGAAAAACAACAGATGGTTTTTTTTCATTTATTATTCTACAAATATCGAAGAATAACGTACCCCGAACATCATCAAATCCTTTTTTCTTGCCACATATGCTAAATGGTTGGCAGGGGAAACCCGCACATAAAATATCAAAATCAGGAATCGTTGTTGGATCTATTTGAGTGATGTCTCCGAATGTTCTTTCTCCATAATTCTTTAAGTAAACGGTTTGGCATGCTTCATTTATTTCTGAAGAAAATACACACTTACATCCGCACTTTGTTAAGCTATAGCGGAAACCACCTATTCCTGCAAAAAGGTCTATAAATTTTATCTCTTTCATAACTAGCTATTTATGTTTGTTTCTCTAAATATTTATTCATATTATATAGATTTTATTTAAAGTAAATCAAATCTATTAAATTATACTATAATACATAATACTTTTATTATTATCTTATCTATGGATAGCAATTTTAATAAATAAAATGCAATTGTAAAAAAAAAGAAATATTTTACCAATTTTGAGCAAAAAAGCGTGTATTTTTTAGTTTTTTCGGTTTAAAATGAAAAATATGCGAAAAGTGTATTGCAAAGTGTATAGCATTTGTAAAAATTTGTTTTTAAGTTTTAAGCAAACCCAAGCATTTCAAGGGATTTGAAAGATTTTGGTACGTTTCCGGCCTAGCGCACCATTCTTAAGATAGCACCCTTTGAGGTGCTTTTTTTGTATGTATTCAAAGGCTTTCTTAAAGTCCGATTTTTGAAGTTTTGAAAGCGGCATTTTTCGTAAAATTATCGGACTTTTATTTATTGCATAATTTTATCATTAGAAGATATATAAGAAAATGTGTTTATTTATTTTGATTAATGTGATATTATATAATTATCTTAGTTATGTCTTGCAATAAGGAGAAAAATAATAGCTATTGATGAATATGGACAAATTATCAAACGAACCAATCGTCAAATAATAATGATGAAACTTCTCAAGAAAATTCAGTTAGCAAATCAGATAAAATAGCAAATTTAAGGGGGATAAAAACAGACAAATCTGATACCCCCCAAAGAAAATACAAATGAAGAAATAAGCAATAATAAAAAGGAGGATACTATAAATACAGTAATCCTGCAAAAAAAATTAAAAGAACAAACAAAAAATATTAAATAATTTGAACGTCCGTATTATTGGATTTGTTTTTTCTTTTATAATAAAGATGTGCGAACTATTGTATTATAGGAAATACAGATATGGAAAATGTTCAAAATACAAATTTCATAAAGTTTAGAAGTAATCCGATGTATAGTTTTTACGGATTATATCGTAATTGTATGCAAAATCCAGAAATGGCAAAAAATGCAATAGAAGGCTTTGAAGATGAAAGATTAAATCGTCTAATGGATGTAATTCCTGAAAGAGGAACAAACGCAAGAATAAAATCAGATTTAATTCATAAGCAAATAGGAAAGCTCAATATTTCTGATTATAATGGTTTTAAGGATTTGATGTCAACACATCTGTCTCCTCAAGAAGTTGATAGATTTGATAAGATATTAAAGCCAGCATTTGAAGCATATTCTCTTTTTTATGCGCAGAACAAGGAAGTTATTAATCAAAATATTGAAGCAATGAATTCAGCCCAATCTGTTTACCAAAACGATTTGAGTAACTTATATAAATGTTTTTCTATTTCTGAAGAAAAACATTGTTGTTGTTATTTAAATCCTTTTCCTAAAAATAAAATAATGGACGGAATATCTAATTCAGAGAATGTAAGTATGGATTATTCTTTAACTAAAAATGAAGTTTCTGATAATTATATTGAAAAATCAAATATATTAAAAAGAAAAGCTTCTACCCCTTTCCACGAAACGACTCATTTTCTTTTTTTTAACTCTCAATTCAAAAAAGATATAGAAAATGAAACCTCCTCACAAATGAAAAGATTAGTTGATAGTGTTATCAAAAGTTTTGAAAAAGAAGGGAAGCAAAACAACAATTTTAATAGGGAACAGATGAAAGTTTTTGCAATCGGCGCAATTAATGAAGCTTTTGCAGCTTGTTCGACAGCTTTATACAATGAAAGAACTATAGGAAACCCCACTATAAACGAAAACGAATGGTATCATGGTTGGAAGCAAGCCAATGATTTAACCCGACAAATGTATCCTTTCTTCAAAGAATATGTTGAAAATGGGAAGCCTTTTGATACCGAGTTTGCTAACAAATTGAGTAATTCTGTGGAAATAGATAGATTAAAAAGCAAAGTAACTAATCCCCTTACAGAGAATAAAGCATCACTAACTGAATTACGAGGATTATCAACTACTCCTAAAGCTTCTAATAAACCACAAACAATCACCTATAGTCCAAATAATTTACAGCTGTATAAGGATAAACGAATTAGAAATTAAATTACCATTTTTTTACTTCCTTTGCCAAAGAATCAAAAAGAATAACAAAAAACTCATTTGCAGACATTTCCTGTTTTACATATTTATTCAATCCCGACATATAATTATTATGACTGATACGTTTAATGAAATAAAAGAAGA
>CALXTF010000030.1 GCA_944391335.1 uncultured Alphaproteobacteria bacterium | reverse complement strand
AACCAAGGCAACGAAAACCAAGGCAACGAGAACCAAGGCAATGAGAACCAAGGCAACGAAAACCAAGGCAATGAAAACCAAGGCAATGAAAACCAAGGCAACGAAAACCAAGGCAATGAGAACCAAGGTAACGAGAACCAAGGCAATGAAAACCAAGGCAACGAAAACCAAGGTAACGAAAACCAAGGCAACGAAAACCAAGGTAACGAGAACCAAGGCAATGAGAACCAAGGCAATGAGAACCAAGGTAACGAGAACCAAGGCAACGACGATACGATTGTAACTCAACCGGAAATGGGACCTATTTTGGCATCAGATCAAAGAGGGCATGTCGATTATACTTTAACAGAAAATGAAAACGGAGGTTATAGATTAGAGTATAAAGGTGCTTGCAAAATAGATTCAGATATCAATGAACTTTGTACTTCTGTAAGACCAAATGAAAATGGGGAATGGAAAGCTTTTGATAGTGATGATACTTATACTAGTGCTTCTTCTGCTATACGTCATGCGCAAAATGCAGGTACAAGATTTATGTGTAAAGATATAGTTTATAACCATCTGCAAACTGAAGCCCAAAATCGACCATTGACAGAGGTGGAACAGGCTTTTATGCATGACCATGAAGCACAGATGGAACAATATGGTCTTACCCATAATGAAGAAGGAAAATTGGTCTTTACAGAAGAAGAACGTGCAAACCGAGATTGTGATAAAATAGAAATGTCACATTCCACATTTAAAGAATATCTCGGAAAAATGCAGAATAATCAAAAATTAACTGATATAGAAAAAGATTTTATGGTGTCTCACTATGATAAGATGCAAAAGTACGGTTACTCTCTTGACGAAAATGGTGATTTGGTTAAACCGGAAAGAGAAAGCGATATTCAACAGCCCGAGCAGATAAACGAAGCTAATGGACCTGAAGAAATCAAAGGAGACGGGTATAATGTTAAGTATAGTTTTGAGAACGGCGAAATATCTGTAAAAGGTAAGGTTGATGTACCATCAGAAGTTAAAGACGCTTTTCAAGTCCAAAAAGGAGAAGATGGGAATTGGACAACCAATGATGGTACGAAATATTCAACAAGTAGTGAACGAATAGCGCAAATACGAGCTAATAACGAAGCTAAGGATTTTGTAAGAGAGGATATTGTTTATAATCATCTTAAAGAACAATCTGAACTTAGTCCGGATGAACAGAAGTTTATGCAGGATCACGAAACTAAACTTGAAAAACTCGGTCTTACTCACGATGAAAACGGCGATTTAATTAAAATGGAAACCGAACGCGGCGATGAACAGCCTATAGAAACAAATGGATACACAAGTAGACTGTTAAGCGACAATGAACCTAGTGAGCAAATATCATCTGAAAACGGCAGAAATATCGTTGAATATCAAATGTCATTGGATAATGAGGGTAAGTTGGTCTATGCCCATAATGACTTTTATGTACAACCCGATCCCACAATTGAAAATGCAATGATGGGCGAAAGATATGTAAAGTCAGATGGCACATATAGCGCGCTTGATGGTAAAATTACCGCGAATAGTGAACAAAGTTTGAATAAAGAGATAGAGCTTTATGCCCGTGAAGTTACAGGAATGGATATGGTCTATCAACATTTACAGCAGGAATCCGAAAACAGGGATTTAACTGATGTGGAAAAAACCTTTATGAAAGAACATGAAGGAAATTTAAAAGAACTGGGACTTACACATGACGCCGAAGGCAGAGTAACAAGGGCAAATAGCGGTAAAGGACCAATAGTCTCTCGTGATAATGGCAGGGATTAATTTTAACAAGAATGGGAAACTTGGAAAATCCAAGTTCCCCATTTGCTCTCTCATAGAGAGTATAAAATAAATCCAGATTTATCAAAAACATATCTTTAAAAAATAAAAAAACGCTCTACTCTTAAGTAGAGCGTTAAATTTTCCGCCGGTAGTTATATTGGGGTAAAGACTATGATAATTTGTGGCAGAAAATTTAATTAAATTATACAATAGTTTTATATATCTTGCAAGAGGAGAAAACAAAAAATTGAGGATAATACTGGACTAAAGTTCTGATAAGGGGTAAACATAATCAATATAAAAACTA
The DNA here is from genome assembly GCA_944391335.1 of uncultured Alphaproteobacteria bacterium. Lineage (GTDB taxonomy): Bacteria > Pseudomonadota > Alphaproteobacteria > RF32 > CAG-239 > JAFUYI01. The sequence goes on along the minus strand of CALXTF010000030.1, from coordinate 9,268 downwards.
AAACCAAAGGTTAAAATGAAAATAGGCGTTTTTGATTCCGGCTTGGGCGGACTGGTTATAACACAGGCATTTATTAATTGTTTGCCAGATTATGATTATTTTTATTATGGTGATTCCAAACATCTTCCTTATGGAGATAAAACCTCCGGAAGAATCCTCAGTTATACCTTAAACGCTATAAAATATATGATTTCTTGTGATTGCCGTTTGATTATTATAGCTTGTAACACAGCAACATCAATAGCGTTGCGCTATATACAACAACGTTTTTTGCCCGTGGAAGCACCCAATGTAAAAGTTCTTGGAGTCGTTATTCCCACAGCGGAAGTAGCGGCTTGTGATAACGCGGCTAATATAGGCGTGGTTGCAACTTCAGCTACTGTACATTCACATATTTACCGTACGGAACTTCAGAAAATAAACCCGTTGTTAAATGTTATGGAAATAGCGGCTCCCGATTTGGTTCCCGCTATCGAAAATAATAATTTTAAAAAAGCGGAGTTAATTGTTCATCGCCTCGTTCCCTCGTTTTCTAAATGTGACAGTCTTATTCTGGGATGTACTCATTATCCCTTAGTTAAAGATTTTTTCCGTAATATGCTGCCTAAAGTAAAAATTGTTTCGCAAGACGAATTGATGGCTGATAAATTAAAAAATTATCTCTACCGCCATCCGGAAATAGAAAATACACTGACACATTATGGCAGCCGAAATTTTGAAGTCAGCCTCCTTAACAGTCATGCGGAAAAAGTTGCGCAAAAATTATTTTCTAAAATTGAGTTGAAAGAATCAAAATCAATATAATAAACAACTCTTGCAATCATTAAAAATTTTACCTACATACAATAAAGATAATAATTAATTAAGGAAAATACATGACCACTATTCTATGCATAAGAAAAGGTTCAGAAGTTGTTATTGCCGGAGATGGCCAAGCAACACTTGGAGAAACCGTTATTTTTAAATCTAAATCAATTAAAGTCCGTCGTATTGGAAACGGAAAAATTATAGCCGGTTTTGCCGGAGCCGCAGCAGATGGAATTACGTTAATAGAAAGATTGGAAGGAAAATTAGAAAAATATGCCTATCAATTAAAACGAGCCGCTGTCGAATTGGCAAAAGATTGGCGAATGGATAAATATCTACGTCAGTTACAAGCGTTTATGATTGTCGCCGATAAAGATGTATCTTTGGTTATATCAGGAACCGGTGAAGTTATGGAACCAGATGATGGTATTATAGGAATTGGTTCGGGAGGAAATTACGCTATGTCCGCCGCTAAGGCACTTTATGACATAGAAGGCCTTTCCTTAGAAGATATTGCTCGTAAAGCAATGAATATTGCCGGAGATATAGATGTCTATACAAATCATAATCTGATTATAGAAAAGGTGACTGGTGATGAATAGTACAAATTTTAGTCCAAGAGAAATAGTTTCTGAACTTGATCGTTTTATTGTTGGTCAAAATGAGGCAAAAAAAGCCGTTGCGATAGCTTTGCGGAATCGTTGGCGTCGAATGCAGGTTTCTGAACATTTGCGAGAGGAAATTGTTCCTAAAAATATTTTAATGGTTGGCCCGACAGGAGTTGGAAAAACAGAAATTTCACGTCGTCTGGCTCGATTGGCTAAAGCTCCGTTTATAAAAGTTGAAGCAACTAAATTTACCGAAATAGGATATGTCGGTCGAGATGTTGAGTCCATCATTCGTGATTTATTGGATATAGCTATTAATAATACGCGTAAAATAATGCGTAAAGAAGTTGAACAAAAAGCAGAAATTGCTGCGGAAGAGAGAATATTAGAAGCTTTAGTCGGTGCTTCGGCAGGTGAAGAAACAAAACAAAAATTCCGGAAATTACTAAGAGAAGGAGCATTAGCTGAAAAAGAAATTGATATTAGTGTTATTGATAATACAGCAAATACCATGCCGACAATGGAAATCCCCGGTATGCCCGGAGCTCAAATGGGAATGATAAGTCTGGGGGATATTTTGGGTAAACCGTTTGGTGAAAAATATAAAAATAAAAAAATGACTGTTGCCGATGCAGAAAAAATTGTCGTACAAGAAGAATGCGATAAACTGCTTGATAATGAAAAAATTATTGCTCAGGCAATTAAAACAGTAGAAAATGACGGTATCGTCTTTATTGATGAAATTGATAAAATTTGCGGAAGTGATGAAAGAAGAGGAGGCGATGTCTCTCGCGAAGGCGTGCAAAGAGACCTCTTACCGTTAATAGAGGGAACAACCGTATCAACTAAACATGGTATGATTAAAACAGATCATATCTTGTTTATCTGTTCAGGAGCCTTTCATTTGTGTAAACCATCCGACTTGTTGCCGGAATTACAAGGAAGATTACCTATTAGAGTAGAATTATCGGCTCTGACACATGATGATTTTGTGCGTATTTTAACCGAACCGGAAGCCAATTTAATAGAACAATATCAGGCATTGCTTGCTACAGAAAATTTTACACTTGAGTTTGAACCTGAAGCAATTGATAAAATTGCCGATATAGCCGTGCAAATAAATGAAAATATTGAAAATATCGGGGCAAGACGTTTACATACGGTTTTAGAAATTCTTTTGGAAGATATTAGTTTTAACGCTTCAGATAGAAACGGAGAAAAAGAAATTATTACCGCACAAATGGTTGAAGAAAAATTAGCCCGTTATACAAAATCAGGCGATTTATCGAAGTTTATTCTATAATGCGCTTGGGAATTTATATTCATTGGCCATATTGCCGCAGCAAGTGTCCGTATTGTGATTTTTTGAGTTATGTCAAAAAAAATGTTGAACAATCGGTGCTGGTTGACGGCTATCTATCGGATTTGGAGTATTATCGAAGTCTAAACGATGAATATAAAGTTGATACGATATTTTTCGGCGGAGGCACACCATCCTTATTAGAGCCAAAGCAAATTGAAAGAATATTGGATAAAATTATTGGTTTATGGCCGACGGCGGATAATCTTGAAATTTCACTCGAGGCCAATCCTAATAGTCAGTATCCTACACTTTTTGAAGATTTGCGTCAAAGCGGAATTAATCGACTTTCTCTTGGCGTTCAGGCTCTAAATGATAAAGATTTAAAATTTTTAGGGCGAACGCATGATATGAAAGAAGCTTTATCAGCAATTGATTTGGTAAAGAAAAATTTTGATAATCATTCTATTGACTTAATCTATGCGCGTCCCGAACAGACCGTTTGTGAATGGAAAAAAGAATTAAACCAAGTTTGCAACTTGGGGTTAAAACATCTTTCACTTTATCAATTGACCATAGAAGAAGGAACAGTTTTTTCTCAAAAAGGAATAAAACCAGCAGCGGAGGAAAAAGCGGCGGAACTTTACAATATAACAACACAAATTCTTGCCGATTTTGGTTATGAGCAATATGAAATTTCAAATTATGCGCAAAAAGGATATGAATGCCGCCATAATTTAGGTTATTGGCATGGAGATGATTATATAGGAATAGGCAAGGGTGCTGTTGGTTACCTGCATATAGGAGATAAAATCCTCACTACCACGCATCCACGCCAACTAACGGAAGTTTTACCTACAGAACGAGCCGAAGAATTACTCATAATGGGCTTAAGATTAAATGAAGGAATAAATAAACGCCGTTTTGAACGTCACTGTGGTATCAAATGGCAAGATTTTGTTTGCCAGCAACAAATAAATGAGTTGATTAAAGAAAATTTGGTTACGGAAACATCGGAAAATATCAAAGCGACATCAAATGGTCGTTTGTTGCTCAATTACGTTATTGAAAAAATTTGCGTATAGTAATAAATGTATAGTTTAAAATAATAATTTTAATATGATATACATTCACATCTTTAAAGGAAGATAAATAAAATGGCAGTAAAGCGTCTTTGTTTATTTGCAGGTTATAATAGTAACAATATAATTTCAGATTATGTTCTATATTATCTAAAAGAATTATCTAAGTATGCAGATGTGTATTATTGCGCAGATCAAGCATTATCAGATGAACAGAAGGTTAGATTGGAAAAGATTGTAAAAAAAGCATATGGAATAGAACATAAAAAATATGATTTTGGATCTTGGGCAGAATTAATAAAAAGAATAGGCTGGAAAAGTATCAGGACTTATAATGAACTTTTGTTAGTGAATGATTCGTGCTTAGGTGGTGTGTTTTCGCTAAAGTATATGTTTGAAGAAATGGATGCTAAGTCATTAGAAGCGTGGAGCGCGGCAGGCAATCATTTTATGATGAGTTTTTTTGTTTGTATTAAAAGAAAAGTTTTTTTAACAAAAGAATTTAAAACTTTTTTTAACAACATAAAAGAAGAAAATAATAAAAGTATAATTATTAAAAAATATGAAAAAGGTTTGGATGAACTTTTGCAAAAATACCAGACAGATGTATTTTTATCACAAAATAAATTAAAACATTTTTATCTGACAAATAAGGAAACAATTGATAAAAAAATAAAAGACATTATTCCTTTTTATATACGATTTCTCTTTCATATAAATTATAAGAAAATTAATTTATATAATGAAAATGCAATTTTACCTATTCTAATTAAATTTCCATTTGTAAAGAAAAACTTATTTAAAAATAAATTTTCTTTATTTTCCATTTATGCAAAAGATTTTATTATTCAAAACAGCGATTATCCATTAAATATAATAGAAAATATGATAAAAAATGAGCAAATTAAAAATCAAGGAATAATTAGTATAATTATGTATAAAATATTTTTTATATTATGCAGTTTTTTTTATGAAGAAAAATATAAAAAAAACATTCATATAATTCGAATATGTAAAATTCCCGTATATTGGCGAAAAATAGATTATTCTATATAAAAAATTAACCTGTATTTGTTATAAAAAAAGGCAGAGGCAGGAGAAAGTTTAATGAAAATAAGATGGCTTGATGCTGTAAAGATTTACGCAGATAGAAAAATGCTGACTATGATGGGGTTTGGTTTTGTGAGCGGATTTCCATTATTGTTGGTTGGAAGCACTTTAACGGTATGGTTGCAGGAAAGCCAAATTCCTTATGCGTTGATAGGTTTATTTTCATTGGCAAGAATTCCTTATGGTTTTAAATGGCTTTGGTCACCATTGATAGATAGAATACATTTGCCTTTGTTTGGGGGCTTGGGTCGCCGTCGTGGTTGGGCTTTGTTTATAGAATTGTGCTTATTGATTGCCATTTTTTTGATGTCGGCGATAAATCCTCATGAACATACGGCGTGGATGGCTTTGACAGCTTTTATGGTTGCTTTTTTTTCCGCATCCCAAGATATTGTCCTTGACGCCTATCGTATTGATAGTTTTGAAACAAAAGAACAAGGCGCGGGTTCAGCGGTTTTTGTTTTAGGCTATCGATTGGGAATGCTTTTTTCGGGAGCTTTTGCGCTTTGGTTGACTGACTATTTAGCTTGGCAGCAAGTCTATTGGGTTATGGCTGCCGGTGTTATGATCGGTATTATTACAATTGTTTTTTCCAAAGAGCCGGAAAAAGACAAGAAGTATCATGAGAACAATGCGCCGCTTCCTTTCAAACAAAGGTTAAAAAGATTTTTAAGAGAATCCGTAATTGAGCCTTTTAAAGATTTTATGACACATCAACATTGGGGATTGATATTGCTGTTTATATTGTTTTATCGTTTAAGCGATGAATATAAAGCACCAATGGCTTTTGTTTTTTATAAAGATATGGGATTTTCTAATACGGAAATTGCTTATGTTTCTAAAATTTATGGTATGCTGGCAACAATCATCGGTGGATTAATAGGAGGCGTTTATATTAAGAAATTTGGCTTAGCGAATGCTTTGATGTTGTTTGGCCTTTTGCAAGGTTTAACAAATATGATATATATTATTCAGTCGTCTGTCGGTTATAATGTTTATTTACTTTCGCTTACGATATGTATGGATAATTTAGCGGCGGGGATGGGAACGACGGCATTAGTGGCGTATATGGCTTCATTATGTAATGTAGCATATAGTGCGACACAATATGCTTTACTTTCATCATTAATGAGTTTGCCAAGAGATATATTTGCTTCGACGAGTGGTATTTTAGCGGATCAAGTCAGTTGGGGTTCATTCTTTTTTATTTCCTCGTTATTAGTGTTACCGGGGCTATTTTTATTAATTTATATGATAAAAAAGAAAATGGTGATATAGGAATATGAAAAAACGCCGATAGGGATCGGAAATTTTTTATTTATTGTTTCATTTTATCTTTATCACTAAATCTCTTGGGATAAGACCAACCTTTTTTGCTTGATTTTTTTGCATTTTGTTTTTGATCAAATTCATTATCGAAGTTCATTTTTTTAGATTTTTCGAATTTTTCTTTACCGTTAAATTTTTTCTTTTGTTGTTTTGGCTGCCACTTTTTATGTGTAAATTTGTCACTTTTTTCTGTTTTGATAAATTTAGGTTCTTTAATTTCAACGATAACGTTTTTCATTTTTTCTTTTGCTTTTAGTGCGCTGCGGCAGACGGAGAAGCCGAAGAATCCGACATTTCTACCAAGGGTATAGTAGTAATTATGAGAATAAGCGATTAAACCTGCTTTTTCCAAGCATAATTTTCCGTTTTGATCAAGATACTGATCATCGACATTAACAGCGACGATTTGAGCTAAGAACATATCGTGACTACCGTAATTTGTTATATTGACGACTTTGCATTCTAAAGACACAGGACTTTCAATAATTTGTGGACAGGAAATTTGGGAACATTTTCCTGCGGTTAAATTCATTTTGTTAAATTTATCGACATCTTTTCCAGATTTTACGCCGCAATAATCTGCGGCGGTAAGCAGAGGCAGAGTAGTCAAATTAATAACGAATTCGCCGCTTTGTTTAATCAACTGATGAGAGAATCTTGAAGGACGAATAGATACATAAGTCATAGGAGGTTCGCTGCTGACAATACCAGTCCAAGCGGCAGTCATAATGTTTGGTTTTTCCATAGTACCACAACTAATCATTACTGGTGGTAAAGGGTATTCCATAGTTCCTGGTTTCCAAGTAATCTTTGCCATAATATATTCCTATTGCAATTTTATTAATTCATTTTATTTAATTAAAACAAAAGTTATTAATATTCAATTATAAAATAAATAAAAAAATTTAACTTAAATTAAAGAAAAAAACATATATTAAGATATGTTTTAATTATAGGAAATAATAATGCACAATATTCATGCCCTGATTACAGATCTGACATTAATAACTATTTATGCGGGAATAACGACATTAATTTGTAAAAAACTAAAGCAACCTATAGTTTTAGGTTATGTTCTGGCAGGTATTTTTGCCGGTCCCTATTTTGATTTATTACCAACGGTAAGCGATAGAGAAAATCTTAATCTATGGGCCGATATTGGCGTTATTTTCTTATTATTCGGATTGGGACTTGAATTTAGTTTTAAAAAAATGGTCAATGTCGGAAAATCGGCAATGATAACCGCAAATATCAATATATTGTTTATGCTTTTTGTCGGTTATTACACAGGGCTTTTTTTAGGTTGGTCGACAATGAATAGTTTTTTCCTTGGTTCAATGATTTCGATGTCATCAACAACAATTATTTTAAAAGCGTTTGATGATTTAAATCTTAAAAAACAAAAATTTACCGATTTGGTTTTTGGGGTGCTTGTCATAGAAGATTTAGTCGGAATTTTATTATTGGTTCTTTTGCCGATGATAGCCCTTGGGCAAAGTATAGATGGTCAAGAATTGTTTTTTAGTACATTAAAATTAGTTTCTTTTTTAATTTTATGTTTTGTCATAGGAATTTATATTGTTCCCACATTTTTGCAAAAAGTGAAAGATAATTTAAATAATGAAATGTTGCTTCTAATAGTTATAGCAATGTGTTTTGGAATGGTATGGTTAGCTACATCATCAGGTTTTTCGGCAGCTTTGGGGGCTTTTTTGATGGGGTCAGTTCTGTCTGAAACAGCTTTAACAGATAGAATAGAAACAATAATTCAGCCGTTAAAAGATTTCTTTGGAGCCGTCTTTTTTGTATCAGTAGGTATGATGGTTAATCCAATAATGTTTGTTAATTATGCCGCTCCAATTTTTACAATTACACTTATTGTTGTTGTTGGAAAAATTCTTTTTTCATGTTTTGGTTTTGTGATTTCCGGTCAAAATTTAAAAAATTCTGTTTCATGCGCTTTTTCCTTAGCTCAGGTGGGTGAATTTGCGTTTATTATTGCGGCTCTTGGTATGAAATTAGGTGTGCTTAACGAACAAGTTTATCCAATAATTGTTGCTGTTTCGGTCATTACCACATTTTTAACTCCGGTTATGATAAAATCGGCGAATAAAGTTTATAAGTTTATAGAAAATCATTTGCCGGCATCATGGAGCGCATATATAGGCAAAAATATAGAATCAAATTTCAGCCGTACGGAAGAAAAATTATGGGGAACATTATTTAAAAATTACGCCATAAAGATGATATTATTTTCAATTATACTTTTTGCTATTATAGGATTTTCAACCCACTTTATTCGTCCGTATATCCGTCCTATATTACCGGATATTTTATGCCGAATTTTTATGACATTATTAACATTTGCCTTAATGTCTCCTTTCTTAAAAGCCTTAATAGGCTGGGAACTTGTGTTGCCGACATTTTTTAATTCATTTATTAATATTTTTATTGGTCGTTTTCGACGGCACACAACACGCAAAAAAACAATAATTGAAAAAAACAATAATCAACCTTCCCTTGTCTCGGAAAACAAGATTAGTGCAAATATTGAAAATATTAAATCCATTTTTATTTCAAATGCATCAATAGCAAAAATTTATTATCAATTGTGGCGAGCTAAAAAGAGCAATAGGTTACCGCTTATAGTAATGACAAGTTTTCGTTTATTGGTTTTATCATTTTTTATTGTTACAGTTGTTTATCAATTTTTAACCGAAAATCCGAAAGTTATATTAATCTTTTTGATTGTTACTGTTGCTTTATTATCACGTTCACGTTGGTTGCTTAGTCAATATCTTAAAATAGAAAGGCAATTTTTGAGTAATCTTCATGGTAATGAAACAAATACCTCACAAGAAGATATTAAGTAATTTTTATAGTTGTTTATGAAAGTTTGAGATAGGTTTTAACCATATTTTCAACTTTTGAGATCATGATTGCCATAATTTATCTTTAGGAGTTGGAATATGAAAAAGATTGCTTTGATATGTGGTTTAATTGCTTTGATTATCGGAGGCATATATTGGTTT
>CALXTF010000029.1 GCA_944391335.1 uncultured Alphaproteobacteria bacterium | reverse complement strand
TAGGAGATAATAAAAAGTTGATAAAATCCCACTCATAACCTGAAGGTCGTAGGTTCAAATCCTGCCCCCGCAACCAAATAGACACCTAACATATTGAAGTTAGGTGTTATTTTTTTATTCTAAAAACGCTATTTTGGCATTGCCGGCAAGTGTATCACAGCCCTGTATCACAAGAGAGAGGCTATAAAATGAATGGGCATACACGACTCGTCAGGCGAAACACCACTTACTATATAAGAGCCAGAATACCATCAGCATTGGTATATTTAGTCAAATCTGTTCAGTTCAATTACTCATTAAAGACTCATAACTATTATGAAGCTCTTGAAAAAGTGCGAAAAGAAAGCTATAAAATTGATATAAAAATCAATTTGTTAAGGGCTATTGATATGAAAATTAAAAATGGTGAGTTATTTCTTGACGATACAGATATTGACAAACTAGTAATTCATAAATTGGAAGAGGTCGAAAAACTTTTTGAAAATAACTATGAAGATATTGCTGATGGTTCCTTTAAGCTTGATGATGTTAAAGTATTTTCACCAGAAAAATTAGATAAGGCACAACAACAAAACACACAATTGCCAATTACACCAGAGTTGAAGTGTATAGAATTATATATTCGTGAATACTTTAACGATTTAAAACGTGACAAACGTTCTCCAATTCAAACGGTAAAAATGATTGGGCGGTTGGATAGTGAAGATATTAAAATTATTTCTCATCCCGAAAAAATAAGCCAATGGGTCATTGATACTAAAAAAGTTTTGAAGGGGGTTGATGCCTATATCGATAAGAACACCATCGCCATTCAGAACGGAGAAGATGTTGTGGGAATTAACCAGAGAGTTAAAAGGTGTATTGCTGCTATTGAATTAGCAAAAAATACAAAGGCGATAAAATCCAACAACACCCAAACACCATGGAAGAGAATATTTAAGGATTTTGCGGAGAAGAAACGCAATAATAAAATTAGTGAAAATTCAATTAAAGAAAATGAGTTGTGTCTTTATACCGCTTTTTCAATATTAGATAAGCAATATATTGAAAATGTTACTTATCAAGATTGTCAAAAATTATCTTTGCTAATGTATAAACTTCCTAAGCGTTGGAATGAAAAATATAAGCCAGAAGAATTAAGAGAGTTGTTAAAAACTGAAACAACAAATAGAATATCAATTACATCAGTTAATAAGTATCTGCGGACGTTTAAGGAGTTCCTTTTGTATTGTAAAAAAAGAAGATTTATTCCGGAAAGTTTTAGTGATGATATTGAAGTTCCAAAGAGGAGAGACCCTATAAAAATTGATGCGTTTAATCGTGAAGAATTACAAAATATTTTTAATCCGTCATTTTATCCACCTAAAAATAGTATATATTATGCTTGGCGGTATTGGATTCCTTTAATTGGAATATATACAGGTATGCGGTTAAATGAAATTTGTCAGTTATATGTTGATGATGTTAAATATTTGAATCGTATTTGGTATTTTCGATTAACAAATGAGCGGTCAGACCAAAGTCTAAAAAATAAACAATCAAAAAGATTAGTTCCTATACATCCCAAATTGATAGAATTAGGTTTTATTGACTTTGTAAAAAGCATTAGAGAAGCAAAAAAAGATAGATTATTTTATCAATTTGAGTATAGCCCTAAAAATCATTATACTCATGCTATGAGTATGTGGTTTGCTCGTTATCTAAAAGGATTAAAAATTGAAGGAAGAAATAAGGTATTTCACTCGTTCCGCCATACTGTAAAACCATATTTAAGAGATGCTGGTATTTCGCAAGAGTATCAAAATGCTATTTGCGGTTGGTCTGCCAGTGATATAGGGGAGCGTGTGTATGGTGGTGAAATTCCAATTAAGGTGCTTTATCAAGAAATTTGCAAATTGCAATATCCATTTTTAGATAAAAATTTAGAAGAAATAAAGAAATTAAATGAAAAATAAGGGGGAATTTATCCCCCTAATTATTATTAAAAAGTATTATTCAGCAACTTTTGTTTTAGCTGATTTTTTTGATTTTATAGATTTTTTACTTGATGAACTTGTATTTTTTGATTTTTTATCAATGTAATTTTCAATTTCTTTTTTGAAAAAATCACTTTCAACTTTATTTTTCAAGTCATTTAATAATTGTTTAGCATCATATTTCCCTTTGAGAACGGTATTTTTCCAGATTGGGAAAGTTCCACATCTTAAAATAATAGCGGTGTAATCCTCAACATCTTTCAAAATTCTAACCGTTGGAGAAAGAGTTTTACCGTTATTCTTGTTTTCATAATAATCAAGATTGGTTTTGATAGTAGATAAGATTTTCTCTTTTACAGTTTCCATTTTTTTATTTTTAGCAACCATATTAGCGGTTTTATCGCTCCAACCCTTATATTCAATAGTTACTGATGATGATTTGCTTGTATTTGCTTGATTTTCTGCCATTTTATAAACTCCATGATTGTTATAAATTTGATATAAAATTGTATAATAATTGTTTTTAATTGTATTTTATTTGTATTATAATCTTATAATTTAATTAAAAACAAGTTAAAAATGTTTATTGTTTATATCTACTTTTTATATAATTCATATTTCTAATTGTAATCATCATATAATATCATTTTATGTTTTTTGTAGTTTTGTTATTGGTAATATTAAAGCATACTTCAATATTACCTTAAAAACATATTAAAAAAAGTAATATTAAGGTAATATTTGTATTGACTTTTAAAAAGTAAATGGTATATTAAGACCATAATATTACTTTTAAGAGGTTAAGAAAATGAAATTTTTATATGCTCGTGTTTCTTCAAATGATGGTTCGCAAAAAATTGATAGACAAACAACTGAAATTGAAAAATATGATGAAGTATTTGAAGATTATGCTTCTGGTGGTTCAACTAATCGCCCAAGATTACAAGAAATGTTGAAATGGATTAGAAAAGGTGATGTTGTTGAAGTTCATTCTATTGACAGATTGGCTCGTAATATTAACGATTTATTGCAAATTGTAAAAACTATTACGGAAGAACGCCATGCCGAAATTTATTTTATTAAGGAAAATTTGCGTTTTACTGATGATACTAACAATCCATTTAATAAATTAACATTACAAATTATCGGCTCTATTGCTGAATTTGAGAGAAATATGATTAAAATGCGTCAAAAAGAGGGAATTGCCATCGCAAAAAATAAAGGTGTATATTCAAAAGAGCGTTGCAAAAAATTATCATTATCAAAAATTGAAGAATTGAAAAAAGATATTGCTGACAAAGTAAAGGTTAGTGATATTTGTAAAAAATATGGAATAACAAAACCGACATTTTATAGATATAAAGAGCAATATCAATTATAGTCATTAAAAAATAACAAGAAAAATAAATTTCTTGTTATTTTTTTTACAATTTTAATAATAAGAAATTACATATTCCACCCCATACGGTTTATAAAACGCCTTAAAGTTATTTTTTGCACACCCATAATTCTGGCTATTTGGGCTTTGGGGACTTTTTTATCTAATAAATCTTTTATCCTTTTAGCATTTTTTGATAATTTAAGTTTTTTTGATTCAGCACCAAAAGGTCTGCCAAGTTTTATTCCCGCTGCTTTTTTGGTTTCAAGAGAGCATTTAGTTCTTTGGCTAATTAAATTGCGTTCGATTTCACTACTTAAACCAAATGCAAATGCTAAAACCTTGCTTTGTATATCGTTACCTAAATGATAATTTTCTTTAATTGTTATCACTTGGCAATTTTTTGTTAAACAAGTTTGTAGTATTCCCATTACTTCAAGCAATGAGCGACCTAATCTTGATATTTCAGTTGTTATAAGTATGCTTCCTTCTTGCAATTCATCAAGTAATTGTCCTAATTGTCGTTTTCTTAATTCTTTTCGGCTTGATATGCTTTCTTCTACCCATTTATCAATTTTTAGATTATGCTTTTTAGCGTATTCTTTAATTTCATATTCTTGATGTTGATAGATTTGTTTGCCGGTGCTTTTTCTTATATATGCAATTATCATTTTAATTCCTTTTACTTTATTTATCGGAATTTCAATGAGTTGATATAAAATAAAGGTGCATAATAATTGAACAATAAAATCAACCCCTTTTTTATAGTTATTTACTTTATTTTTCTTTACTCATTTTTAATTATTAAATTTGTTGAAAACTCAATAAACCAAAGGAATTTAACGAGTTGATAGGTATAAAATAATAATTTTTTTCTTTTTGCATTAAAAGAGGAACATAATTGTTGGTTTGTGTATCCTGATAAAAACATTTATTTTTTATCAGATGTAAAATGAGTAAAACCTGTGCATTTTTTGGAAATGATTATATTTGGTCTAAACCTGAAATTATTGAACAAATAAAAGAACAGGTTTTATTGTTGATAAAAAATAATGATGTTAAAACCTTTTTAGTGGGTCAAAAAGGGGCTTATGAAAATGATGCCTATAATTCTGTTTTGCAGATAAAACAACAATATAACAATATTAAAATCGTATTGGTTGTTGCAAGTATGCTAGAAGTTAATAGAGAAGGAAGACCTTTTGATGATTTTATATTTCCTGATGAAATAAACTTTCATAATAAAAGATGGTGTATAGTATATCGCAATAATTGGATTATTGAAAATTCAGATTTCATTATTGCATATAATCAGTATGAAGGTCGTGCTTATGATATTTGCAAAAAGGCAAAAAATAAAGGTGTTACGGTAATTGAACTTACTGAAATTTATAAGGAGTAAATGATATGGCAAAATTTTATAAAAGTTCAATTTTTTTAATGATGATTAGCATATTATGTAGTTGTGATAATACAGATTCTTTACCTAAAAATTTTAATAATAAAGAAAAGGATTTTTATTGTGCCGGTATTTTTGGACAAGTTGCTCATATTCAAAAACTTTATGCCAATAAAGATATGTCTGGCTTTTTAAATACTATTGGCAATTTGCTTGATAGAAAATATGGTCTTGATTCTTCTCTACAAGTAAAATCTATTATGCAACAAGGTGTAAATGATATAAGTTATTATTGCCGTGATAATGCTCCATCTTATGAACAAAACAAATGCCAGATGATGTTAAATGACTGTCAAGAACGCATGAAGAATTTATCGCAAACTAATAATTAGAATTATGCAATTTGAGTTATGAAAAATGAAGAATGAAAAGTTAAAAAAATGTAATGAGTTAAAAGAAAAAGAAGTTACCTCAGAAGAAAATTTTAATCAAAAGAGAGAAAAATATTTAAGTGATATTTCAGATTCTTCAACAACAAATAATTCTGGTAATGGTTTTCAAAATATACTCTTAATAATCTTTTTTTGGATACTAATTTCAGGTATAGTAACAAGTAATAATTCGAATAAAAATAATGGCTATTGTGGCAAATATAATACTTTTTACGGTAGTGCTTTTAGCGGAGGTTGGATAACCACATTTGACGGTATTACAATTTATATTGAATTCCCAAATGAATATATAGATAAAGAATGGTCAAAATATGATAAACAAAATATATGTATAAGAGGAAATGTTGAGAGGACTCCTCAACAAGGAAATCAACCTGATGTCTATACAATATACAATCCACATTTTAATGGTTATGCAGATTAAACTTCAATAACTGTATATTTCCCGTTATCATATTTTACAATAGCGTAATTTCTTTTGTTAATGGCTTGGAACACTACTATCCAAGCCCAATTATTATTAAATACAATTTTACCATCGCTTTGGATATATGTATATTTTTTATTATGTGTCATTAGTTGCTGATATGCTCTGATTATTTCCATTTTCAATCCTTAATTTTTTTATAAAAATCAAAATTCATCAATTAACAAAAATCAAAAGTAGGGGTTAATTATAGATATTTTAGTAATCTTTGAGTGATTATTTGATTACCCTTGTTAATTAAGGTATCTAAATAATTGCTGATGGTGTATTTGTCTTCATAAATTGGCTGAATTTGAATAAGATTTTGAATAAGTCGGTGTAATATGTTAATCGGTGGTTGTCTTTTTTCACAGATTATTACACCTAAATAATCTTGGCTTTTTTCTAAAAATTGCTGGCTGAATTGCCTTTGGCTTTTAACAATGCCTAATTTTTGTAAATATTGGCAACATTCTTTGATAAATTCGGCATCTTCTTGTTCTAAATTATAGCGTTTTGTTCTTTCTTTTCTTAATTCGTTATTGTTTTTAGATTTTTTATCTGTTAATGCCTTTTTTTCGCTCTCTGGTGAGGTATATTTTAATTTGTTGTTGATTGCCTTATTATCTTTCATTAGTGCTGCTATACGGTCATTTATTGCGGTTTTCTCTAAATTCATATATTCTCCTTTTTGTATATTTATCAATTAAATAATGTAATTTCCTGTTTGAAAGTCCTTTTCATTATATGATTTAATAGATTGGTTTAGAGAATACATACCTGCACGTAATCTATCTAAATCAGTTTGTAAATATCTACAATCTGGCGATAGCTTGGGATAATATTTTTTTAGCCATTCGGTCATAAAACGCATAAAGCCAGTTATCTCTGAATTAGGAATATCAGCATTTATATGTAGATGTGGGTGAGTGTGTTTTGGGTCATTGTGTCCGTGAGATATATCTATAACCATTTTGTATTGTAGTTCTTTGTGTTTATTGTATCTATTTCCCAATAGTTTTTTGTAATACCTTTGCAAACCCTTTTTAAAATTTATTATTAGGTCTCTATCTGATGCATTGTATTTGTTAGGTTGAAAAGTGATAAAATAATTCATTGTTAATCCTTTTTGATAATAGTGTATTATATCCACCATTTAAATTTTTATGGTGGTTAATAATAACTAATGGGTGGAAGTCCATCGCCATTAAAATTGATAAATCTATATAGATTGATAGTAGCTACTAAATTTTCAAATAAATTGTTTTCATATGTATTGTTTTCAATTAGATTGTTCTCAAATTTAGTCAAGAGTTGCCGACTAACCCCTGACTGTCGGCATAAAAAATATTACCATACAATTAGTTGCCTTTGCAAAAATAAAATACTCAATTTTATTTATTCGTTTTCAATTAAATTTTGTAATTGTGGAATTTTAATATTGAAAAATGCTCTTGACGCTTTGAAAATGAAGGTATATAAGGTGCCAAACTATGTATCACATCAACCAAAAAATATGGGGCTATTTTTAGAATAAATTTAATATTTTTCAATATGTTAGTGTGCATTGTGGTTGAGTGTCCTGCCCCCGCAACCAAATAGAAAAAGGCCAGCCGCAAGGTTGGCTTTTTTCTTTTTGCATGGCGCGGCTGATTTGAGCCTACGAAAAAAGTAGGTTCACGCCAAGTGAAAGGCGGGCGAAGAACGCCGGTGAGCGTAGCGAATGAACGCGAAGGAACAAGCGTTGCAAAGCAACGTCGCGGACAAATCCTGCCCCCGCAACCAATAAAACCAAGGCTTTGAGAAAAATCTCAAAGCCTTTTCTTTTTGTCGGTGCCGCACTGGTGCTACACTTAAGCTGACATAAAGCTATCTATTGTCATTGAGATAATTTCTATCATTTAGCGATTCTTCATAGCAAAATATTAAAATGTTAAAGAACATACATTTTTTAACATTTTCTTTGAAAAGCTTGGAATTGTTAGGGATTTTATTTGAAGCTCTAGGGTAGTAAGGTAAAAATGTTAAACTTTGTTAGTTTTGATAACTTTTCTTAACATTTTGTTCCTTTGTTTGATTTGGTATCAATTCATTCAAGAAGCTTATTCTTCCCTAACGACCCTAGTTTTAATTTTTGAAATTTTGATTTTTTCAATTTTACTCAAAAGAAAAAGCCTTACAAAAAATGTAAGGCTTTTTTACTTGGAGTTAATTTGCTATCACACTCTTGCATTTTCAACCGCATTTGCGAGCATGTGTTCGTTATAATTAAAATATCTTTGTGTGGTTGAGATATTTTTATGATTAGCCAGCTTTTGCACTAAACAGATATTCACGCCGGAATTTACCAATTTTGATGCAAACAAATATCAACCGCGGTGAATTGATCCCTTAATACTGAATTTTCAACAAAACAAACTAAATAAGTAGTTAAGGTTAATCCCGTTAGTGTTTGTGAAAAAAAACTATTTATAGCCTATCTTTTAATTGTTTTGCTCTTAGCGCAAATAAGTTTCCTTTATTCTCTTTAGAAATTTTTTCTTTCTCGGCCAACTTATCTACACCTTTAGCTTTATTAGCAGCGCGAGCATTACGTTTTTCTTCACCGCTTAAGTGGCTTACATCTTCTATTTTTTCTCCTTTGACAGAAATATTTTCTTTAGCAAGGTTTTTAATATCATTAATCCTTTTGTGTATTTTGTCTCTACTTTGTTCTAAATCAGCAATAAATTTCTCGTCTTTTTGTATGTCATCTTTGCTTAACCCTGGCAACCATGTTGACGATTCTTGAGCATAGAATTGTTGAGCCGTCTTTCTGGTTTCTGTTTCTTTTTGTGAAGCTTTTGTTAAGGTTTCTGTATTCAATATGTTTCCGGAATATTGCTTGAGTTCTTCACTATTGACTTTGATATTATTTAGGCACTGATTAAAATCATTAATATAACGATTTAATTTTTCGCGTCTTTGTTTTTCTTTTTCACGGCCAAAAAGAGGTAAGCTTTTTTGTTGAGGATAGTCTAACTTTACAGGCTTTCCTTCTAAAACATCAGAAATAACTTTTTCGACCTGTTGTATATCAATAACCTTATTTTCCTGTTTGTTAGGGGTATTGTTTTTTGTGGAGGATAAAATTTTTCCATAAATTTGTTGTATTTCTTCTATGGCTTTTGTTGCTGAAAGTGACTTGGTCTGATTTTCTTTTAATTCGCTATATTTCTGTTGACTTTCAAAGCTTTTTTTCTTTTCTTGCAACCAAGGTTTCATTTCTTCAATTTTTTTATCAAGAGCTTTTGATATTTTATCTTTTTCTTCGGAGGTTAAGGTTTTTGAATGTTCTATATCTTTAGAAAAAGATATAATACTTTCTTTGTCCATTTCTCCCTTCTCTAAACGTGCAGCTCCAACAAATTGACTTTGTTCAGAATTATAATTTATATTTGTTTCTCTTAACTTAGATGCAGGTATTTTCCTAATGTAATAATTGTCTTTATCTTGGCTTAAAGCTGCCTCTATAGCATCTTTGTCTAGTTTGTCGGCATTACCTTCCCTAATATCTTTTTGTGCCGCATGAACATAGGCATCATAAAATACGGAATCTTTGTTAATTTTTTCAAAGCCATCTAAGCCTGTTATTTCTTTTATTTGATTTTTTAAGCATTGGCTTATTGGTCTTTTACCATTATATGGGTCGAAACTTACTTTTTCTGCATCCCCGATAAGTTTATCACGGACGGATAAATAGAACTTACGATATTCTGGTGAGCTTTCTTTTTTGGAAATGGGAGTTTTATTTGCCTTAAATAATTTATTAAAAAACGTTTTGTCCATAAATTGGCTATCTAATTTGTAATACCCATTATTTATGGCATAATTATTTACTTCCTTTCTTACCTCTTCTGGAAGATTGTCGCAATTTAGTAAAACTTCACTATTTAGCAACTTATCTTTAATGGCGTAGAATGAATTATTCGCATAATTCTTAAATATATTAGATACCGCTGCTACTTGATTTTCTGAAAGGTGTTTAATTTCCTCTTTGTTTCCCAGCACACCATGCATACAGTTAGAAAATAATTCATGATTTTTTATTGTGGAATCATAAAGGGTAAGGTTAATGGGGCGTTTATCAAGTTCATCAGACATACGCTGATATAATGAGCCGCTATAATGGGAAGCTCTTTCCATAGTCGTAGTAAAGAGTAATGGGTGAGCGTCTGTCATATTAAAGAGCTCTTCAAAATGCTTTGCAGAACATTTAGATGCTAAGGAATAACCAAGAGATATTTCCATCATCTCTCGATTCTCACGAGACATATATTTTGGGTTAAAGAACTCTTCCAAATTAACATCATCAGATATATTTATACCCGATACTGTTGTACCACGGGGTAATTTTTCGACAAAATTTAAAAAATCGTCAATATTTTCCGAGTTTATAGTATCACTGTGGTATTGTACCCAATTCATTTTTCTTCTCCTAGATTATATATTCTTTTATTCTTACATTACCATCAAACTAGACAAAAGTCAATATGTTTTTTATTTTCAATATAAGTTTCATTATCAACCATCTGTTTTTCCATGAATTGTTTAAAAAAGATGGTGCCTTAGGTAGCATTCAAAAATGCTAAAGTCAAGCACTTTTTATAACATTTTTCGTATTATCTTATTGATTCTGAATGATTTTATTTTAAATTTAGCAAAATTCAATTAAAAAAGTATATATTATTATAAAACAACTATTGATTATAATATATCAACTTACCTATATATAAAACGATAGCGCTATCATTTATGTTAATTTTTATTTGAAAGGAAATTAAAATGCCCAGAAAAACAAATAACGATTGTTCTGTAAAAGGTATTGTTAAAAAGTTTAATGAACTTAAATACATGACGGATATTCCCCATACAATATCAACAGGAAACAAATTTATTGATAAAAACATAGCCAAATATGGTGCAAAGGCTGCAAGAGTCGTGATAAAAAATCCCATAGCTAAAGGCGCTGTAAAAATTGGTGAAAAAGCATATCCTTATATTGAAAAAGGTGGTGCAAATATCGCCAGAGCAAAAGCAGCATATACAGAATCTTGTAGAAGAAAAAAATAGTTGATTATGATAAATAACTAACTATACTTAAATTTATTATAAAAAAGGAGTATAAACAGTGAAATTATTGTCAAAAGAAGCTTTATCAGTAGGCGGAATATATTGTGTTTTAAATACTCCTTTTTTTGTTGTTCAGACACCAATAGCCGAAAAAGCGAGCATGCTTTTATTTTCTATATTTATTATATGTATGCTTCTACTCTATTGGCCTAAATTTTCTTTATATATTGGTGACCTGACCAAAAGATTTCCTAGGATTTTTTATTATCTGGCATCCATCGGTTGGATCCCGTATTTTGTCATTATCGGGATTATCTGTCTTATCGGCGTCGCCGCGGCTATGGAATGGACTGATAACACTATTGAACAAGCCGTAAACATCTTTAATGCCATTTGTATAGGGGGGATTCCTGTTCCTCTTGGTATTGCTTTCATTAGAGCCAGAATAAAGAAAAACAACCAAGATATTTAATTACGAGTGAAAATACAGTACTCCTCAGCTTCTATTGAGTACCTTAATTCAATCTTATGTTTATCTATTATCTGGGCAACATATAAAAGCTTTATAAAAAAGTGAATCTATGCCAAAGGTTTAGATTTACTTTAATTCTTCAATCAGTTCAAAGATAGTCATATCTGAGGCTTGAAGCTTGGGAACACAAACCGGTGTCGGTTTATGTTCATCATAAATCGGACTACCGGTGCGACGAACAAATATCGCCGAGCTGATTTGCTTGCCGAAGGTTGGTGTATATTTGTTGGCTAAACCTT
Source organism: uncultured Alphaproteobacteria bacterium (assembly GCA_944391335.1). GTDB lineage: Bacteria > Pseudomonadota > Alphaproteobacteria > RF32 > CAG-239 > JAFUYI01. The sequence goes on along the minus strand of CALXTF010000029.1, from coordinate 112 downwards.
GTTCTTTGCTCCAATATCTTGATGTATTGCTTCCCGAAAGCGGACTTCCGGTTATACAATAAAAATAGGTATCTTCTTGTTTCCATGGCGTGTGTTGCCACAAAAGCAACAA
>CALXTF010000028.1 GCA_944391335.1 uncultured Alphaproteobacteria bacterium | reverse complement strand
ACAGCGATAATCCAGGAAAACCAGGAATAAAATATTTTGAACCGACACCTGAAAATTTGGAAAAATTATTTAAAGGTGGAGAAAAAGATAATTTCTTATTTAGAGAAAGTGCACCTGATTTTAATGCTTTTGCAAACTTTAATTTTGATGATTTTGAGCAACAAAAATCAAATCAAAAGAGATGCGATGATAATAAAAAGCCCGAACTAGACTTTAATCCTGAAACAGGTTTAATTGAATATGCTGATAAGAACTTACAAAAAATTGCAGAGCTAAGAAAGAGAATAAAAAACAATAATATTGATCCGTTAGAACTTAAAGCCAAATCGCTATCTTCGGGACTTGAAGAAATTGGTTTATCTAGAGATGATTTAGGCAAAACAGGAAATAGTAGGACAGGTGAAATAACTGAAAAAAATAAGAAAATCGCAAAAAGCCAAACGGAAGATGCTAAAGAGATAATGTTAAGAAATAAAAAATTAAAGGAAGATTGTCGGTAATTTTTACCTAAAAAAATTACAACTTTTTATTTTTGAGAAAATTTAATAATTTTATACTAGAAGATGATATTTCTAAGAAATAGCTTTAAACTTGTTTTATACAAATTCTTTCATTTCAAACATATCATTTTCCTACTCAAAAGCTTAAAATTATCATAGTTTTTAGTCCGATAATCGCACAACAAAAACCACAACCATAAATTGTTTAACCGCCGCCGCGTTCAAAATAAAGTTGTTAATAAGTTTGTAGCGCTATTTACAATGTTCTTTTTTTGTTCTATAAATTTAGTATAGATAAAAGAATGCTCAAAAAATTAATTATATTGTTATAAAACACAAATTGAGAGGAGTTACCTTTTTATCTTAGATATGTATTTAACCTAATTTACCTATTATTTAATACGTAAATATATTTTAATTTGATAAAAAGGATTTAAAAATGTTTGATAATGATAATAAAACCGATTTCCAGCGTTATATGGAAGAAATGAAGAAAATTAATGAGAAAAAACGGTTGGCCAAGCTGTTAGAACAATATCCAAATACGCCTGATTTTAGCAATATGAGTCTGCATGACGAGCTAAAAACCAGATTTGACCTTGATGAACTAAAACAACTACAACAAAAATACCCTAATCCAATAGAAGCTGTATATGATTTCGGACAGACAATGGGGACAGTTGCAGGCAATCTAAAAGCTGCAAAAGATGAAATGGATAAAGTAAAAAAAGACGGCTATGACAATTATGCTCATCGATTAGGAATGTGTTTAAATGCCCAAGGTGGTTATTTTCCTGCTGCACTCTCGCTTGGAGCCGGTATGTTAAAAGAAGGAAAAGATATTTATTGCAAAGCCTTTGATCATAAAATCGGCAATATTGGAAATAAAGTAGGATTATGCAATAGGTCAAATCCTTTATCATTCGGCGAAGCTTGGGATGATTCAGCAAAAGATATGGCGAATAATATTGAGGGAATACAATATGGCTTGAACAATCCGCAAAAAAGTTGTAGACAATGGTTAAACGATTTAGATTACAGGAACAACAGATGGAGAAGATAGCTAAACATATTTTGAATATTTTTAAAATCAGTTTAACAGTTATTTGCTTTATCGTATTGATATTGATTGCTATTGTCATCGGCTTTTCAATATTTGACGATACCGAGAAAAACTGCATGGAAAAATGTTTGGCTGATGGGCATGAAGCAATAGATTGCTCAAACAATTGGTGCGATTTTCCCATCTGAAGAAAATAACCAATGGTTCTGCTTTTAAAAGCAGAACTTTTTTTGAAGCAATAAATAAGTAACTTAACTAACTGACATCAATGTCACGAAGTACCTCAATCTTCCTACTCATATCCTTAAATTCCTCATAATTTTTGGTCCGATAACTGCACAGCAGGCCGCACCATAACAAAAAGCCTCCCTCGCGAAGAATTTTTTAATAATGTTGCTATGAAATTAGACTATCTGCCCATTTGGCGGCGAAGGAGCATTAATTCCATACTGTTTTTGTTATCTCTCATTTGGCTAAACAACGGAGAAATTCTCGCTCGTGGGCTCTGCGGTGTCCGTCCGGACAAAGATCTCAGATAGGCGGCTTTATCCTTGTTGTTTTTTTCTACGGTAACACTTTGAGCCGAGGAAGCCGGAACTTCAGCGCTTGTGTTTTTAGGAGATGCGGACTGAGGGCGCTGAGCCTCCAGTATACCTGTAATCACAGGCTTGTCTAAATCAAGGATTTCTTTATATTGAATTTCTGAAACACGTTTATCTTTTGACCATTTCGGATAATTTTTCAGATAATCTTTTGGCTCTTTTTGCTCGGGAGCTTTTGGCTCTTTTTTCTTAAATAAGTTGGCTACTTTATCTATAATCTGATATTCCCACCTCCCTATTTTTTCCATACATCTTATCAACAGACTTTTTTCTTCAAATTTCTTAACTTTTTCCGTATTTTCAATAGGCATTTTTTCCGGCAGTTCACTTTTTAGTAAAGAATAACAATCAATACCTTTAATATTGTAAATTTGCTTTAAAGCGGCTTGATAATTTTCTTCATTTTCATCTGGCAACAATAGCCTCTCGCCATATTCACCTAATGCTTTGTTTAAGTTCATATTGACAAATTCTTTGACTAGCTCCTTTTCTTTCAAATTAGACATTGCCCATATTGCCTCGTCCCTAATGTTTGCCGCTACCCAATCGGGGCCTAAACTTGCGCAGAGTTTTGAAAAGCGATCCATGAAAGCTTTAATACTAGTTGCTACATATAAATGTTGCAACAAATTGTTATACTGTTCAAAGCTCATATTATCTTTAAATGAAAAATCATTTATTGGTCTTAATCTCTCTAGCTCTGCGCAATTAGATAATGCGCGACCAGATAATTGTACATCTTTTTGCATATATTGTTTAAAATTGACACCGCCGATTGTATAGGCAATATCTAATTGTTTTTGATATTCCGCCTCATTATCCTTAAAATCTCCTTTGCCATATCTCAAATACCATTTTGTCTTGCTAATATGATTATCATCATATATACAGGTAAACACATCCTCCCACATTTTTTGTGTGCCGTTCATAATCAAGGACATATCTTTTTCAAAATCTTTGGGATCAGAACTGAAGGGATTGACTTCGCCCTTTTGCACCGCCTCCTTATAGAAGGAAAATTTCTCCCCATCCTTATCAAAAACATTGATATCTCTGGTTTTGATATATTCTTCTCTTAAATAAACCAGTTCTGCCATATTGGCGGAGATTTCATCAGCCATACATAATTTATGGTATTGTTTCAGGGAAACACTAATGCTCTCAGACCTAAATCCTTTATTATTATTACTACGGTGTTTTTGTTCATGATAAATAATAGCATCAAGAGAGCTTTCTTCCAAATAACGAAGCCACTCATCGTTTTCATGATAGTTCGTTGTTATTGTATTTGCGCCAGAAATATAATACCCTAAAGAGCTGCTCTTATTATCTACGCCAAGCGTATCAACTTGATAGTCAATTTTTTTCGTCCGAAAGTCGTCCGTTTGTTTTTTAAGGTCATCTGCTAAAGACATCTTGTTTCTCCTCTATCAAAAACTATGCGCTTTCCATAACTACCGCTGACTTTACCAACCAGTCTTTTCTTTCAAGCACCAATTCATTGATTTGCAAAACTTTTTCAGGTTCAATATTTAATTTTGCGGCAACTTTTTCAATAAAATTGACTTCTGCATCACCTAATTCTTCGTCAACATGCGCCATTGTTAACAACTCACGTATCAGCAAAAGAGCTTTATGGCGGTCATTAATAGTATTTGCAATTTCAGTAAGTAAAATATCTTCACCCATTGGAGCATTAATTGCCGCAACCTTGTCTTTGATATTATAAATATTGACAATTTCATGGATGCATTCGCGCTCGCGGTCATCAAAACTCCCATCTGATTTTATTAAAAAAATCAGCGCACGAACAAATGTTACTTTTTCTGTCTCGCTTAATTGTTGTATGTAATCGTCTGCCATTGTAATGCTCCTTTCTGGTTAATATATCATAAAATTAGCATTAGTTATGTTAATATAATATTAAATTTTTACCCGTCCGCACGCTTAACCATAAACCTAGCTTGAATTTCTTTAATTAAACATAAAGCTACAATATATAGATTTTAACATACTAAGTTTAATTTTTCACCCCAAAAATTAAACTTGGTCAATTATCTTTAATTTTCTCAGAAAGAAAGTTAAAGATAAGATGGTTAATTCCAAATACTATCTTCAAACAGCTCAATTTTCCTTATTAACTGCTTAAAATCATCATAAAAAGTTGTCCGATAATCGCTTAAGTCACACGCACCATTTTTGATAAAGCACCGTTAAAGGTGCTTTTTTTGTATGTTTTCTAAGCCTTTCAGAGAGTCCGATTTTGAGGATTTTAAAATTGGCGATTTTTGATGATTTATCGGACTTTTGTATGATTGTCTAAGAATTCAACAAAATCTTTTGCTTGCTCCGTAGTAACATTTTTATTTTCATATTTTTCCGGCGGATAAAAGTCTCCTACTATAGATGTTGGAGCTCGTTTGAAATTTCCTAAATATGGAGCTTTTCCGCTTAAATAATCATAAACGTTCATTCCTTTTGAATCTTTCAGATTTATGTCCGCCCCTTTTTCTACCAGATATTTTGCTATATCCAGATGTCCTTCTTGCACGGCATACATCAGGGCTGTACGCTCTCCATTAACTAAACAAATGGAATCCCAACAATTATTATCTTCTAAATTTCCTTTCATGGTTTGAGCATTGATATCAGCTCCGGCTTCGAGTAAAATTTTTACACTTTCCATAAACCCATACTGAGCGGCATACATTAAAGCCGTTTTACCGAATTTGTTACCTGTATTCACATCAGTATTAAGACCTATACAATTCAATTTTTCTTCATTATTAGGGCAGGTTTCAATCAACATCTTCAACACATCCGGTCGATGTATGCTTACCATTAGGATTTCATCTTTTTGATGTGGCGTTTCAGGTTCGGCAAAGACTTCCCCTTTTATTTTCTTATTTTCAATCCACGTTTTAATTTCCTGAACAGGAACCCCTGAAAATATCTTGTATCGCAATGTGTCTTTATCAACAACAGAGCTCTGCGCTGCCATTGGAATCATCGTGTAACGAGCATAAGAGTAAGCTTTTTCTTCAGAAACATTAAACGTTTTCATATAATGTTGTGCTAACTTATCAACCGCTTGGCGGAACCCGATACCATGGTTGAGTACCTCTGAAAAATATTTATAATTCGGATATGATTCCATGGCCCATGCTTCAAGAGGCAATGCCTGCAAATATTCTTGTTCCGGATAATCTTGACGCTCAAAGTTCCAATCTGGGTCATAATGATTTAGTATATTTTTATAGACATCATTTGCCATATAAAGATAACGTATTGAACCAGAGGTATCAAATCCGAGTTCTTGTTGAATATAGTTATAATATTCTTCAACATCTGAGGGAAATTTATATTGAGGATATTGGTCACAATTGGATATATCCAACGCTTCTGCGCCATGACCACCGCCCGCAACATCCATAATTGCTGTTAAGTGAAGTTTTTGAGCTATTGGGCAAGGAACAACTATTTTCCAAGGAACATAACGCATATATATGCTTTGTTTATCCCATATGTTAAAAAATTTCGAAAAATTAAACGCACCGACTTCTATTAAACAACTTAAATCTTTGTAACATTTGAGATAATCATCTTTCACTTTATCTTCATATTGGCGCTGATACCTTTTATAAAATGGAGAATTTGGAACAATTTTTTCATATTGAGTAATAACATCTGTATGTAAACGATGAGCTATTTGTTCAAATTCTGGTGTATTTACTTTTTGTGGCTCGTATATACTTAGCAATATTAAATATTCGATAGCCACAGAGTTGTTTTTATCTGCTAATTTTTTTAAGTCTTTTATGGCTTGTTGAGGATTATCTTTAATAGATTTTACAATATTTTCATACTGTTTATCAATATCTTGTTCTATTTGTTCCGCAGCAACAAGAGAGGTGAAAAAAAGAAATGTAAAACAAATCATAAAAATTATTTTTTTAGCTTGAAACAAAATCATGTTATGTCCCTCTAATTATACCATCTATTTTAGCTTAAGTTGAAAATATTAAAATTTTATTATGATAAGTTTTAACTTTTCCTGTTAATTTCTTAAAATCTTGATAACAATTAGTTCGATAATTGCTTTAGTCACGCGCACCATTTTTGATAAAGCACCGTTAAAGGTGCTTTTTTGTATGTATTCCATGCCTTATTCAGCTAAAACTTTTTTTATTTTCCTCAGCACAAGCAGAGGGGACAATTAGTTGTTCAAGCAATCAGAAAACTTTTAGCTTTCTATAGCTACGTATTTTAAGGATTTTTATATTGAAAAATTTTCTGCAAAGATGTATAATTAATAAAAATATTTTAAAAGATAAACGCATGAATGAAAATCAAAATATATATAAGCTTATAGAAAAGTATAAACCAGACAATTACAGCACGTGCACACCCAAAGATGCCGAGCGTATCATTGAGTGTATAAATGAAGGAATAGCATGTAGAGATTGGAGTATTTTGGAGTATATGCAGAGAGTTGATTTTGGAAAATACCCTGTTAATCAGACTTTTGATTTACATGCTCATTATGAAAATATGTATAAAGAATTTGATCAAAAAAACTTTCCTACATATATAAATAAAAAAATTGGTTATTCTCATAATATAAAAAATGTATACAATAGAAACAAAAGTATTGAAGACGAAGTGGGAATAAAGAGAATTAATTCAATTTTTGAAAAAATTTCTAATCCACAAAAAGGTTCGCCTAATAAAACGCTAATGGAACTGTCAGAAAAATATAATATTGTATTTCAAATTATCGAAGGCGATAATTTTGATGGGGAGTGTAGATACCAAAAAACTCATCCAGACGACACAGAAAAATCTATTATTATATCTATTACGCAAGGAGCTCTAAAAGCAAATGATGACGCTTTAGCAGTATTATTAGGGCACGAACTTTCCCATGGTATAGATATAAGCAGAGTACCCGATAATTATATTGGTACAATAGGATGGGAGGCTCCAGAAGATTTTGCAAATATTACTGGTGCCTCCATAGCACAAAACGCTGGCTATAATCCTTTAGAATTTATAAATGCACAAGGAATAAACAATGATAAGACACAAAGAGCTGCCGATATGATTCATAAATATGTAATTAAAGAGACAATAGGTGAACAATCGAATAAAACAAGTGTTGTCAATAAAGTAAAACAATTACGCGGAATATCTTCTTTCGTAAAGGATATAGATAAACCGCAAATGACAACTGTGGATATTAATACTTTGCATTTATATCAAAATAAAAAACAGAATGATTAAAACAATTAAATCTTTCTTTTCAAATTTATATAATCATCATAAAAATTAGTCCGATAATTGCTTAATCTTACAGTAGCTTGTGGATATCGTATTCATCATAGCCTTCGTAATAATAACTAACATCAATTCCTTTCATAAATACTTCTCTTTCATTAATTCTATCAGTAAGTGCATTTTTTAAGAGATGTTTTATTTCAATATCTTTAATTGGGCTTCTTTCCATAGCGGACAGATAGTCGGATTTATCAATTTTATTCCAATCAACCACCATTTTTAGTTCTTTTTTAAAGATTAGATCAAGCCAAATGCGGGTGGCGCGGCCATTTCCTTCTCTAAAAGGATGAGCTATATTCATTTCAACATATTTTTCAACAATTTCATCAAAGGTTGATTGGGGCATTTTATCTATGTGTTTTAAAGATTGCTCTAAATACATCACAGGCGCAAATCTAAAATTTCCTTTAGAAAGATTAACCGTACGCATTTTTCCGGCAAAATCATAAATATCTTCAAATAAAAATTTGTGAATCTGCTTCAATCCGGCAAAAGTACCGACTTTAAGAGTATTTATTTTACCACTGTCAAAAAGTTTTTTAGCTTTTTCTTTACTAAGCTTTTCTTCTATTTTATTCAACTCTAATTGATTGGTGATATTTAACTTATTTTCTAAAACCATTATTTCCCTCTTTTTCACGTTTATTTAATTTTAAACATAAAAAACTAAAAAGCAATTAAGTTTTAATGATGATTATTAGAAATCTAACAATTAATAAGTTCAATTTTATGGTAAAGCTGTTTAAAATCATCATAAAAATTAGTCCGATAATCGCTTAAGTCACGCGCGCTATTTATAAGAACGTACCATTAAAGGTACTTTTTTTGTAAGTATTTCAAGGCTTTCAATCAGTCCGATTTTGAGAATTTTTAATTTGGCGATTTTTGATGATTTATCGGACTTTTATGATTTTGATGAAAGTATGATTCCCAGAACAACAATAGAAAAGCAAATAATTTTCCTTAATACATCTTTTGGGGTTACTTTTTCTTTTAGATTGATTTTGAACACTTTTATCATAAATAAACTTAATACCAAAATAAAGGCTGATTCTGTTGATGACAAAGCGGACTTAACAACTAAAGGTAGTCTCGACAAAGCATAAATACCACAGCAATGTCCGATAAAACTTAAAAATTCAGCACCTATAAAATGTTTCCAACATAAAGAAAAAGCAGATGTATGTTTTATTATATCGGTTCTAATCTTTTTATTAATAAGTAATAATGAGGTTATCAAGGTTGAAAAAATATTGACATATACAATCAAGTTTATCCAATTTGTATCTTCATTTAAAATATATTTCTCAATAACACTACTGGCGGTATTAAACAGCGAACATCCAAGCATCAAGAAAAATGCTAAATTTAATTTAGATTTAGCTGATGTATCAAAATTTAAAAAAATATTTGAAAAAATAATTAGAAAAAATCCCAGATATTGCTGCCATATTAATTTTTCTCCTAAAAATATAAATGCGGCAAACGGAAGAATAACTTTTCCTAATGTCCAGAGGCAATTAACTACCGATGTGTCATTTTCTTTAAATGCTTGATAAGCCGGAATTTGAACTAATACCATAATTATTCCTAATGAAATATATGCGGGAACAACATGTAAAGGTGGTAATGTAGGAAATCCCCAAAAAAAGATACATGGTAAAAATAAGAAGTTAATAATTGAGGCAAAAAATGTTAAAATAACAGGATTTTTAAATTGATTATTGCAAAGATAGCCATAAATTATTTCTGATAAAGCATATGAAAAAGCACCTAATAAAACAATAAAAACAGCCATCATTAAATATCCTTACGCATATCTTGATGAAGAATATTCATATCAATATATTCAGAACCACAAGGGGAAAAACCACATTTTCTGTAAAAATTTTCAGCGGATTTCCTTCCCTCTACATACAATCGAGCCGCACCGTGCAATTTGACATATTTTTCTGTAAAACGCATTAATTGTTGACCAACTCCTCTATTTTGAAATTCTTGTTTTACACAAATACTATAAATATGAGCAATCTTTCTATGAATTATTTTAAACGAGCAAGCACAAACAAGCACACCATTACGATATCCGCCAATATGTGTTCTGACATTATCATCTTTAACATCTTCTACTGATAACAAAAGCCCTAAAGGTTTTCGCATGACATTTTCACGTAGTTGAAGAGTTTCTTTATATTCTGGTAGATCATATTGTATGATTTTAAATAAAAGATGCATGAATTATTATCTCCGAAAAATTTTTATAGTTAAATAAAAAACTCTTTATTTTAGCAGGTTACACTTTAATTTCTTAAAATTCTGATAAAAATTAGTCCGATAATTGCTTAAGTCACGCGCGCTATTTTTGATAATGCACCCTTTGATGTGCTTATTAAATAAGGTTGCGTAAATATATACTGTTGGGAAAAAAGTTATTTACTTTAGTGTATAAATCGAGTAATATATGAATATTATAGAAGACGAAAAAAAGAGATTAGAAAGGCATGAAAGAAAAACAACCTATACTCCTCAAGGTTTGATGGAATTTCATAGAAAATCTAATATAGCACAATGGGAATTAGCAGAGTTTCAGGATGCTATAAAGGTAGCCCAAAATCCTCTTAATTGGTCTCTTGAAGATTGGCGATCTTTTCTTCAATCAAACCCAAAAGAGAGCCTTAATATTGTTTAAAGAGCCGATAACTAGGTATATCGCTACATTTTTCAATGAAATTCGTGGCCTTTTGTTTAAATATTTTTTGTTTAATGTAAATTCACCTTGAAATTTTAAGTAACTAAAGCTATAATAACATAAAATTTGTTTTTAATTTTAAGAAAGGATTATAAAATGTCAAAATTTAGTGAACTTGTTACAGTTGAAGAAAAAGATGCCGCTAGTTTGGAAGCAAGCATTTTGGCTGAGATTGAATTGATTGCTCAAAAAAGACAAAAGAATGTTCCTGCAGACCAAGATTATTTTGAAGGAATGACTGAGTTTTGGAGTAAAAAAATGGAAGAAGTCGCTGGCAAGATGTCTGAAAATACGTCTTTTAAAAATAAAGTAATGTTTCAGTTCAAAATGCGTCCTTTCGATGATAAAGAACGAAAAGGTTTTATCAAAGGTATGGCTATACAACGCTTTATAAATGATTATTCAAAAGAAATGGAAAATTCTTCAAAAAGTCAAAGTACTTTAAACCCAAAATATGTCGCACAACAACTTTCTACTACAAGATAAAATTTGAAAGTAATTTTTGATTGGTATAAACAAAACACCCTTAACTAGAAAATAGTTAAGGGTGTTTTGTTAGCCGATAATTTGCAATTAGACCATATCCAAAAGCTCAGGATGATATTTTACCAGATACTTCTTAACACCAAAGTCAATTTCACTCGTTAGCAAGATTTTTTTCATTAAAGGAGCTAAAATGATAATTCAATTTTATCATTAACTCCAGAAAACATGGATGTAAATTGCCGTTAATGGTGTATTGGATAATTTGTAAATCCCAAATATCTCCAAATTGATGTCGACCTTGAATTAACTCTTGCAGATAAATAGGATTGATTTTTTTTAGCGACGACAACTTCAAGAATCATTTGTACCATAGGTGAAGGAATGCAACAATAATAATGATGTATTAACTTGAGAATAAAGACTTCGGGAAGTTTATGCTCAATCATCCTATGAACAAGGGCTATTACAAAATCATCTTTTAAGTGAAAATTTTGATTTTTAAGGATACATTTTAAAGTGTCCTGAGACATCGCACCTGAATCAAGTGCAAAAACAAGTTCATCAAGCGGCTACCAAAAACCATCATACCCGTGTTTAAGCATACGTTCAATGATAAAATCGGATATTAATTTGCTTGCGACAGCTCGGATAATCCATTGTTGTTCTCCATATCTCAGTTGTATACTGCCTCAAGTTTCGGGAAGAAAAAAATAATAGAGTCTTTGGAGAAAAAAGGCTAAACTAAGGACACCGAAAGAAAGGGAATAAAATAAAAACAAAAAAATTATTTAATGAAAAAAATAATGCAGAAGAAAACAAAAAGTCTATTTCCTCAAAATATAATTTTCTTAAAGATTTACGATATGGTCGCAATCTGAAGACAGAATCACCTCAAGTTAAATCCACACAAACTTCTCAAATGACTTTAAGTCGACTAAAAGAATTAAGGAACTTAAGTAAATGATGTTTTTTTTATAGCAAAGTTGTTTGAATTCATCATAAAAATTAGTCCGATAATCGCTTAAGTCACGCGCGCTATTATAATATCCACCATTATGATCTGATATTAT
>CALXTF010000027.1 GCA_944391335.1 uncultured Alphaproteobacteria bacterium | reverse complement strand
AGGAGTAAAGAAATGAAAGTTTATTTATATGATGAAAAAACAAAAGAATATTTATATGAGTTGGAGGCTCGAATAGATCCTTTAGAGAGTAAGAAACAAGGTAAAGATGTATGGCTACAACCGGCTAATTCTACTTTTACCGCGCCGTTGTCAGGAAAAGAAGGATATCTTGTTGTTTATGATAATGGTTGGCAATATAAGGAAATATTGGAAGAAATCCCACTTCAGTCAACAGAAACGTCATTAAAAGAAGAAAAAAGAATAGAAAGAAATTATTTATTACAATCAACAGATAAATATATGCTTTCTGATTATCCGATAACGGAAGAACAAAGAGAGCAATATAAACAATATCGTCAATATTTAAGGGATGTCCCGTCAAGTGATAATTTCCCAGATATTGAGATTAAAAATTTTGAAAATTGGAAGGGAGCATAAAGCTCCCTTTTTTTATGGAGAAAAGATATGGATTGGGGATTATTAAGCAGTTTAGCGGCTTTATTGGGTGTTTTATTAAATTTTATTCGTATAGGCGAATGGAAAGCAAGACAAGAAACACGTTTAGATGGTTTAGAAAAACGTCAAGATAGTTACGATGGTCGAGTGGAAGGATTGATTTTGTTAATAAATAAACAAAACGAATTATTAACAGAATTAAAAGTCAAACTTGATTTGATGTTGACGGATAAAAATCGACGGAGAAAAAAAGATGAGTGATAGAGATGTTGAGATTATGGCAAAAACAATTTACGGAGAAGCCAGAGGCGAGAGTGAAGAAGGAAAGGAAGCTGTTGCTTGTGTGATTATGAATAGATATAAGGCACATAAATGGTTTACGGGATATAGGACAGAATATGGAGTTAAGATACCGGATATTAGTGAAACCTGTTTAAAACCAAAACAATTTTCTTGTTGGAATAAAAAAGATCCAAACCGTCCGCTGCTTGATAAAATTGATGCTAGTAATGAAGTTTTTGCCGATTGCCTTCATTTAGCGGCTCGGGCATTGGCTGGTGAATTGGAAGATTTTACCGGTGGAGCAACTTTTTATCATACAAAGAATATTCGTCCTTATTGGTCATTACATAAAAGTCCATGTTATGAAACAGGAAATCACTTATTTTATAATGATATAAAATAAAATTTATGAAAATCCCGATAGTTCAAACTTGTCGGGATTGTTCATTTTAAGAGAAAGGAGAGAAAATGCACGATAAACATAAAAATTGTCGCTACCGCTTTTTGCGGTGGTTGATTGAAAAGGCCTGCCACAGCCGTCGGATTTATTGGTTATTGTGGGGGGTATTGGTTGTTGTTGGAATTTGTGCCTGGCGATTTGGTTTAGTAGGAATTTCTTTATTTTAAAATAATTTTAAGGAGCTAAATAATGATAATATTTCAGTTTTTATGGATAGGTTTGGGAGCTTTTTTAAATAGAATTCGCGGAGGATTATTTGATTTTAGCGGAAATAAATTATTATTTCCGCTTTTTTTAGCAATTATTTGTGGCAATATTGAAACCATGATTTGTGTATTTATTGCCGCATATGTAGGTCAACAATTTGGTTGGGGAACATATATAGGCGCACTTTATGGCAGTATACCGACACAAGAGGAAGTTCCACAAATAGATGAAATTGTAAATTCAATATATATTAGTCTAAAAGGGAAAAAAATTTATTTATCAGAATATCCACGTTTATGGGGATTTATGGCATTAGGATTACGAGGATTAATGTGGAGTTTTTTTATTGGTTTGGCCATAGGACGACTTAGTATGATGATTTGTGGTATATTTATGCCGTTTTGTTATTTACTAACATATATTATAGATAAACGTTTTTTAAAAAAAGGAGGAAAAACAGCTTGGAATTTAGGTGAATGGATATGGGGAGCGGTTATAACCGCTTTTATGATATGGTAAATAAAATAATTCGTTTAATAATAATTGTAATTATGATATGTGCTTTATGTTTTGCTTTTTATGAAATAGGTGAAAGAACAGGTCGTCAACAAGCTAAAGTGCAAATCATGGAAAAACAAGTGGAGGTAATCCGATATGTTGAGAAAAAACGTGCGGAAATTAATGCTCGTCCCAATGCTAATCGTTCTGATTTACTTAAACTCATGTACGCAGATCAGTTATAACAGTTGTCCGGTTTATCCTCTTGCAGGTGCTAAAGTGGCTGTTGAACTTGAAAAAATAAGCTATGAAGAAGCACCTAATTTTTGGGAGTGGTTGGGACGTATTGATAAATTGCGTCAGGAATTGGAGTTATGTCAGTAAAATAATATAAATTACACTTGGCATTTATAAAAAAATAGATATAATACCCCAAGTATAATTAAATAAGGCAAAAAATGTTTGCAAAATTAATTGAAAAAATTAACGCGATTAATGCAGTTAGAAACTATCGGAAAATATATCCGTATATTCGCCCCTATTGGTTTAGGGCTCTTCTTTCAATACTCATCACCATTCCCATAGGTTCAATGGATGCCGTGATTGCATGGTCCTTAAAACCATACATGGATGTTGTAATGGTTGAAAAAAATATTAATGCAACAAACTATATTCCCATATTAATTATTATCTTTAGTTGTATACAAAGTTTACTTAATTATACAGCGACTTATCTCAATACTTGGGTAGGGCATAAAATTGCAAATGATGTCAAAATGGATTTGTTTGATAAATTAATGCTCCGAGATGCAAGTTATTTTGATAAAACAACATCAGGTCAAGTTCTGTTTAGCTATAATAATGATGTTGATATGGCGTGTAATGGTTTACTTTCTAATCTTAAACTTTTTACAACCCGTGTTTTTTCATCAATATCTTTAATAGCGGTTTTATTTTATAACTCATGGCAATTGGCTCTAATCGCCGTTGTTGTATTGTTTGGCGCACTTTATCCGTTGACTACCGTTCGCCGCAGAATAAAAGCCGTTATGGATAAAACCATATTTTCAGGAGCTGCCGTCATGAGCCATTATAATGAAACCTATAACGGCAATCGAATTATTACATCTTATAATCTTTATAATTATCAAAGAAAACGTTTTCGTGATACCTTAACGCAAGTGTTTAAATTAGGTATAAAAATGATACAAAGAACAGGAATGATGTCGCCTTTAATGCATTTTATTGTTTCTCTTGGAATTGCATCAGTTATATGGACCGGCAGTTATTTAATTGTTAATCAACAAATAACGGCCGGTAATTTTGTATCTTTTATTACCGCGCTGATTATGCTTTATAATCCTATTAAATCTATTGGTAATAATTATAATAATGTTCAAATGGCTTTTATGGCAATGGAACGTGTTTTCAGACGCTTAGAAAATCAACCCTTAATTCGTAATAAACCAAACGCTAAAATATTAACCAAAGTTTCACAAGGAATAGAATATAAAGATGTTTGTTTCGAATATAATAAAGGTCATCCGGTTTTAAAACATATAAATCTTAAAGTTAGTCTCGGACAGACAATAGCTTTTGTCGGTAATTCCGGAGGAGGAAAAACGACTTTGGTTAATCTGCTGCCTCGCTTTTATGATGTTAAATCAGGAGCTGTTCTTATTGATGGTATAGATGTTAGAAATATTGAATTAAACTCCTTAAGAGATAATATAGCTATAGTCTTTCAAGATAACTTTCTCTTTGCCGGCACGATTCGTGAAAATATTCTTATAGGTAACGAAAATGCAACAGAAGCACAAATACATGAAGCAATCAAAGATGCTTGTTTAGATGAATTTATTTCCACACTCGATCAGGGATTGAATACCGAAATAGGTGAACGCGGAGTATTGCTTTCCGGTGGACAAAAACAACGTATAGCCATAGCAAGAGCTTTTTTAAAAAATGCTCCAATTGTTATCTTGGATGAAGCCACTTCCGCACTTGATAATAAATCAGAAGCCGTTGTTCAACAAGCTATTGATAACTTAATGAAAGATAGAACAGTTTTTATCATAGCCCACAGACTATCAACGGTTCGTAACGCGGATAGAATAGTGGTCGTCAATTATGGAGAAATTGTCGAAACAGGAACTCATAATGAGCTGTTGGCAAAAGAAAATGGTATTTATGCCTCTTTATATAAAGGTCAGCTAAAGTAAAGGAAAAAGAATGAAAAAAGAACTATTGGCACCGGCAGGAGATATAGAAGCTGGATATGCTGCTTTATATTATGGTGCAGATGCCGTTTATCTTGGATTAAAACATTTTTCAGCAAGATCAACAGCAGCGAATTTTACAGAAGAAGAACTTAATGATTTTACCGGTTTTGCACATTCAAAAAACAAAAAAGTATATGTCGCTCTTAATACTGTTATTCAAGAAAGTGAATTGCCACAGTTATTAGCAAGTTTGGATATTTGTTCACGCTGCCATATTGATGCAATTATCATTCAAGATATAGGTGTTGCTCGAATTATTCGCAAGAAATATCCAAATATTGAAATGCATGCCAGCACGCAAATGGCTGTTCATAATAAAGAAGGAGCTTTGGCATTAAAAAATATGGGGTTTTCTCGGGTGGTTTTAGCACGGGAATTGAGTCTATCCGAGATTAAAGATATCGCTTCTATTCCCGAATTAGAAATAGAAATATTTATTCACGGAGCTTTATGTTATTCTTATAGCGGTTTATGTTTGTTTTCATCGCTGGAATATGGTCATAGTGCCAATCGCGGTAAATGCCTTTATCCCTGTCGATCTGAATTTGACGGAGAAGATAGTAAAAAACATTATTTTTCAATGAAGGATTTAGCTCTAAAAGGTGATATTTTAAATATACCGGCTATTTCATTTAAAATAGAAGGACGTAAAAAAAATGCTCTTTATGTCGCAGCAGTCACAGATTATTATCGTCGAATACTGGATGGAAAAGGTTGTGATAGAAACAGAGAAGAAAATATTAAGCAGATTTTTTCACGTCCATGGTCAAAATTTTATTTTCATGGAAAAGATAAAACCGTTATAGAACCTGATTTTATAGGACATCGTGGTTTGCCCATAGGTAAAATTGAACAAATATCAAAAGGGCGTATTATCTTACATATAAAACATGATATTAGTCGTCATGATGGTATTCAAATAGATGTTCCAGGGCAAGAAAAGCCTTTTGGTTTTTCGTTGCATAATCTTCTGGTTAATGGAAGAAATGTTTTTGAAGCAAAAACAGATGAAAAAGTTGTTATATTACTTCCACCTCATGCCCCAATGCTTCAAAAAGGACTTACAGTATATTTAGCCTCATCCAGCCATGTTAAGGGAGACTATGATTATAAAAAACCTAAATCAGGAGCTTTTTTACAAAAACAATTAATTCAAGTCCATGTTTCAATAGAAAAAGATAAAATCACAGCCTCTAGTGAAAAACAGAAAGTTGAAATAAAATCGGCATTTATACCGGCCATAAATATACAACAAGCTCAAGAAACCATATACAAAGTTTTCTCTAAGACAGGCGGAACAAAGTTTGAATTAGAAAATCTAACAATAGATAATCCTGAAGAATTATTTGTTCCGATTTCATTGCTTAATACACTCAGACGTGATTTATATGCAAAGATTACACCTGAGATACATACAACATCTATACCGGTAATTGATGAACCTTATCGTTTTACGAAGTCCGGATGGATTATTCGAACAGATAGAGTAGAGTGTCTTTCGCAAATTAATATACATCAAGTAGATGAAATAATAATATTATTATCTCCTGATTTTCAAATAGCGAGACTTAAAGATTTTCCTAAAAATAAAATTAGATTTGCCTTACCGGCGGTTGAGAGATGTCCGATACGATATACGAACATCATTCATAAGTTATTAGATGGAGGGTATAAGAAATGGGAAATAGGAAATTGGTGGGGACTATCAATTTTACCTAAGACGGGAATAGATATTAGTTTTGATTATACAATATATACATTAAATACTCAGGCTATACAAGAGGCAAAAGAACATAATATTTCACGAATTACTTTATCTGTGGAAGATTGTTTGGAAAATATGCAAATTATAGCGGCAAAATCACCTTTGCCGATTGTTATGCCGATATTTCAAGATGTTCCGCTTTTTACCAGTAGTGTTTGCCTTCGTCGTCATTCATGTCAATCATGTTCTAGAGAAGAAAAATGGTTTAGTTTTTATCATAAAGGGAATCAATATTCAGCACTATCAAAAGATTGTCAAACAATGTTATTTAATCAAAAGAGCCTTTGTTATGCGGCAGAAGCACCAAAAGTATCATCTGCGTTCTATCGAGTTGATTTTGTTTATAAAGATTATTTACCGGAAGCAGCAGCTGCAATATGGAATAAAGTTCACAGCTTTGAAGATATAGAAGAAAAAATAAAAGGCAATCTTCTATCTCATGGCGGTTTCTAAAAAGAAGTAAGGAAAGAGTTTTTGATAAAACCTCAGTACTTTAAAGAAGTACTGAGGTTTTAAAAGTTTATTTTGCAAAATTAAGAAGTTTTTTTAATCCGGATTTATTTTTAATCCCTTCAACTACGGAATTTAGACTTTCTTCAGCAGTTGTTTTCATATCTGCTAATTTACTATTTACAACAGTATTATAGGCTGTAGAAAAGATTTTTTGTAAGACGGCGGATAAGGTATCGGCAATATTTGTTCCGTTTTGATTTTTTTGTTTACCGATATCGTTCATTTCAATAGTTGGAAGAGGGACTCTTGCAGAAGCGGATTGACCTGCAATAGATGCAGCCAGATTAATTTCTCCTCCGGAAACGAGAAGATGTTGAACGATGACTTTTTTACTATTTTGTTTTATATCGTTTTTTTCTTCATTATTTGAGGATGAAGATGTTGATTTATTTTTATCAGGAGCTGTAGTGTTTTTGTTAATATTATCAAGGAGCTGCGATAAATTATTTTGAGTAAGGGAAAGGAGTTCATAAGTAATTTTAGGATTTTCGATTTGAACATTTTCAATAACAATTGTATCAGAGAAAATAGATTTCAAATTGACTTTAACTGCAACTTTACCAACACTCATAATATAAGGTTGTGTGTAATTTTTGGGATTAGCAACAGTTAGATTATTAATTTCAACATTTCCTTTGAGTAAAGAGAGTTTAAACCCACCGAGATTTACATCAGTACCGGTTACCTGACTTCCATATTTATGGACGATATTTTGAATGATGCTTTCAAGGGAAGGAGATAAGACATAAATACCGCTTCCGATTGCAAGCAATATAATAAGAAAGATAAGAAATTTTTTCATGATTCATCCTTTTTAAAACATTATACCTAATTTTTGTTATAAACATAAATATTGTTTTTTGCAACTTTATAATCCTTTATCATGAATAAATAAAAAGATATAAATTTTTATTTTATTTAGAATATATCTTTTTTATATGAACGAGTAAAAAAGTATTGCAAAAAAAAATAGTTAGGTTTATATTGCATCGTAAATAATTTGGGTGCGTAGCTCAGTTGGCTAGAGCAACTGACTCTTAATCAGTGGGTCCAGGGTTCGAATCCCTGCGCGCCTACCAGTAAGAAAAATCTCTGCAGAAGTGCGGAGATTTTTTTATAAGAACATATTTTATTATGATAAGTTGTTCCTGTCATATATCAATTGATAAGAATATGGTAAAATAAGATAAAAAATTTAATATGCTCATAAATTTAAACATAGTTAGTAAAAATTTTATTTTTTATAATTATAATATATAATATAAAAATAAATTGAAAAGAAAGGCACGTCACTATGAAAGAAAAACTGCAAAAAATATGGCAAGAAGCAAAAAGCAAATGGCAACAATTTCCATTAAAAGAATATATTTTGAAGATTATTAAGATATGCCGAAAGATATATGGTTATATATGCAATAAAATAAACATAGGTGGCACATATATAGGGCAGATGGGAATTTCAGCTAATATTGTGAGTTGGGTAGGATTTATCATTGGTGTTTTTGCAATTAATTTTATAGCCATGGAGATGTATGGTTGGGCATTATTAGCTATACTTTTAAATAGGATATGTGATGGTTTGGATGGAGCCGTTGCTCGTTCAACGAAGATAACAGATTTTGGAATTTTTCTTGATGCGACACTAGATTATATATTCTATGGTGGTGTTATATTTGCTTTTGCTTTGGCAAACCCATCATCTAACGCTATAGCCGCAGCATGTATGTTATTTGGTTTTGCCTCGGCAGGTTGTGCGATGTTAGCATATTCTGTAATAGCATATAAAGAGCATTCCACACATCAGATAAATCTTGATTATTCACCATTTTATCTTGGAGGGATAGCTCAAGGCTCAGAAACATTAGTAGCATTCGTATTGTTATGTATATTTCCCCAATGGTTTTCTGTATTAGGAATTTTATTTGGCGTATTTTCATTAATTAAATGTTTTAGTTTGATTGCGGCGGCATACTATAATTTTGTAATTGTTCCTTTCCGTAAAGGTAATAAATGAAATATCGTTTAATATTTTTATCAATATTTTTTTTATTAAGCTTTATTTTTTCTGCATCTGCGGCGTTACGGCGAGGGACAGAGCATAATATAATAGAATTTCAAGCATTTGAAAATGGGGACAATATTTATATAGAAGCGTATTTTATTCCGCAGCAGGGTTGGCATTTGTATTCGCATACGCCTGGATCGATAGGTTTACCGACGAATGCGGAATGGACGCTTTACGAACATCGATTATTAAATGAAGATTGGAGCTTAGGAGAAGATATTAATTATGAAGGTTTTAATCTTAATGTATATCGTCAACCGGCAGTATACAAAGCAAAAATATCTTCTGCAAACGGTAAAAAACCATCGGTTAAATTTTCATGGATGGCGTGTAAAGAGGAGTGCATACCTGAAAGTTTAGTTTTTGAATTAACTCCTGAAATATTTTCTCAATCATCGATATATAATAATAACTTGTCAGAAGAAGATACGAGATTGGATATAAGTTGGATAAGGGTACTTTTTTTTGCTTTTATCGGAGGAATAATTCTTAATTTTATGCCTTGTGTTTTTCCGATATTATTTTTAAAGATAATTTCGGTACTCAAACAATGTGATAATAATAAGGATGTAAAAGATTCATTTGCGTATTTGTCAGGAATTTTAGTATGTTTTAGCGTAATAGCAATAGTTTTGTATATACTTCGTCGAAGTGGAGAAGAGATAGGGTGGGGATTTCAATTACAGTCTCCCTTATTTGTAGGTATAATGGCTTTATTATTTTTAGTATTAGCTTTAGTTTTTTTAGGTATAATTTCAATAAGAACGAACATAAGATATTTACCGACGAGCAGTTTTATGACGGGATTTTTAGCTGTTTTGATAGCAAGTCCTTGTACGGCACCATTTATGGGAGCGGCTCTTGGTTGGGCTTTAATGACGGATAGACCGGCGTATTTTTATTATCCTGTATTTATATCATTAGGTTTAGGGTATGGTTTGCCATTTTTTTTAGCAGGGATATATCCACAAGCATTAAAGAAGATTTTACCGGTTCCTGGGAGATGGATGGTAATATTTCAAAGGCTTTTAGCAATTCCGATGATAATAACGTTTAGTTGGTTGATATGGGTATTAGTTGGGACTAGAGGAGAGACATCATCGTGGCAATTTTATAAGCCTGAGGAGGTTCAATCTGATGTTTTATCTGGAAAGAAGGTTTTAATTAATTTTACGGCGAAGTGGTGTATATCATGTTTAGTTAATGAGAAGCGTATATTTTCAGATAAAGAATTTATGAGATTAGTAAGAGAGAACAATATTAGTTTATATAAGGCAGATTGGACGAAGCAAGATAAAGAGATATCCGAGGCATTAAATAGATATGGTCGGGGAAGTGTGCCTTTATATATTTATTATGACGGGAGTATGAATTATCATATATTGCCGCAGCTTCCGGACATAGATGATTTTAGAAAGATAATTACCGGCAAATAATTCCGCCTCCGAGGAGCATATCATTATCGTAAAAGACGACGGATTGTCCTGGGGCAACAGCTTTTTGCGGTGTAATAAAAGAAATTTTGGCATGATGTGCATCGATTAGAGAAAAGTAAGCGGACACGGGTAATTGTGAGGAGCGTATTTTGACTTGAATCTTTTGATTTTGTTGAATTTTATCAACGGATACCCAATTTATATTTTCACACACGAGGTAAGATTTATTTATTTCTTCTTCAAATCCCAGAACGACTTTATTTTCATCTGGAATTATATCGATGACGTAGAGAGGTTTAGGAGCGGATATACCCATACCGCGTCGTTGTCCGATAGTATAATTCCAAATTCCTTGATGATATCCCAAGATATTATTATTTTTATCGACGAAAGTTCCCGGTTTAAGTTTTTGTTGTAAGATATCGTTAATATTTCCGGTATAGAAATCCTGACTATCAGGTTTATCGGCGACGTTGATACCGGCTGATTTTGCGAACTGTCGCACTTCATCTTTTTTATAGCAGCCGAGAGGCATTAAGGTATTTTCGAGTTGTTTTTGTGAGAGTCTGTAGAGGAAATAAGATTGATCTTTTTTTGCATCGATACCTTGGTATAGGCACCATCTATTATTATTAAAAGCGATACGGGCATAATGGCCGGTAGCGAATTTATCGAATTTGAGTCCGTTATTTTTAGCGGCGATAGGCAAGGCGTAGAATTTAACGGCTGTATTACACCATACACAAGGGTTTGGAGTTTTTCCTGCGAGATATTCATTTTTAAAGTTTTGTAACACGCTATTTTTAAATTCTGTTGAACAGTCGAAGACGTAATAAGGGATATTGAGTTTTTTGCAAAGTTCTTGAGCGGCAAGGATATCTTTTTCATGATGAGGGCTAAAGCAAGACTTAGTAGATAAATTGTTATGGAAGTTTGTATTTTTATCCCAAATAGCCATAGTTGCGCCCATAACATCATGCCCTTGTTCTTTAAGCAGCCAAGCTACGGCGGCAGAATCGACGCCTCCACTTAATCCGACCAAAATTTTCATAATATATCCTTTCTTTTAATATTTTTGATTATGACTTTTTTAGTTATATGAATCAAGAAATATTTTGATGTAATTGTTTTCATTTTATCAAAAGTGTGCTATAAAGGACAAAGGAGAAAAACAATGAAAATTTTACTTTTATCTTGTTGTGCGCCGTGTTCATGTGCGGTTATAGAGAGAATGGTTAGGGAAGGGCGTGATTTTACGGTAGCGTTTTATAATCCGAATATTGTTCCTTATGGTGAATATGAGAAGCGCAAAGAAGAGAATAAGAGATTATGTGATAAATATCATGTTTCGTTTATAGAATTAGAATATGATAATGAATATTGGCGTCAAGCTGTTAAAGGATATGAAGAAGAACCTGAAAGAGGCAAGCGTTGTGACATTTGTTTTTATATAAGGTTAAAACGAGTTATGAAATATGCCCAAGAAAATGGTTTTGACGTAGTTTCTTCGGTTTTGGGTGTTTCTCGTTATAAAGATTTATCACAGGTAAATCGAGCGGCAGAGAAGGCTTCTCAAGAATGCGGAATACCATATTTCATGGTAGAAGGCCGTAAAGGCGGGATGCAAGATAGAAGGCAACAGTTAATAAAAGAATTAAACCTTTATTCTCAAAACTATTGTGGTTGTCACCCAAGAAGTGAATAGGATTCATCAAAAAAACGTGGGAGAGAATCCCACGTTTTTTAGGTTTTGAAAGTCTAGAAAGCGTAATTGAGACCGAGACCGAAAGTCAAACCATCATAATCATCGCCAAAGGTGTAATTCGTCCAACCATAAGTCGATAAACTTTCCGTCAAACTATAATGTCCGCCTATCTCTATCCGACCAAAGGTGCCGTCATCAACTGCTTTAACTTTCCCTAAACC
>CALXTF010000026.1 GCA_944391335.1 uncultured Alphaproteobacteria bacterium | reverse complement strand
GCAACGACGGATCTGATTGTGAAAGTCCGCCTGTAGTAAAAACGTTCCGCAATTTGTTTTAAAAAATCTCCCCAAGCCTTAGGCTTCGGGAGATTTTTCTTATTTCCGATTATTCCTAATCTATATCTCGCCGCTTATGTACGCGTCAATATAACGCTTCTCTATCTCTAAAAGTTTCCCTATCGATAAAAGATCAACATATTCATCATCTCCATGCGCATTAGCTCCGTCAACACTATGCATGATAATGGCACTATGAGGCGCAAATAAACGCGCGTCCGTGCCGCCGCACATCCGACCTATCCTTAAACGACAATCAAGAACAGATTCCGCTATCTGACAATATAAACTTATCTCCGGACGAGAAATGTCCATATATACCCCTTTGCTCGATAATAATACTTCATAAAAACAATCATGCTTCGTACAGGCTCGCTGTAATAAACTTTCTAAATCACTAAATGACATTTTCTCCGTTAATCTAAAATTAACAATGGAACTCGCCGTAGAAGGAATAATGTTATAACTCGTCGGTGAATTAAACGAGGTTACAACCATCGTGTCTTGCCATATGTCATCCGGTTGATCTTCTTGATACTCATAATGATTAAAATGCTTACTCAAATCCCTTAAACAATCAGATAAACGCTCTATCGCATTTATACCGTTCCACGGCCTCGAACTATGCGCGCTTTTCCCTCGAGCCTCAATGCGAATACTTATCGGATGCTTGGCTTTGTCGCATAATGTATGTAAATTACCCGCATCCGTATCAAAAACAATGCGCGGAGACAGCTTTTCTTGCTTCATTAATGCCTTAATCCCATTGCTCGTCGTCTCTTCATCCGTCGTCAATAAAACACCAAAACGAATATCCTTATCCAACGAATAGGATAACGCTTCAATATTTACCGTAACCGATGATTTCATATCTAAAGAACCCCGTCCATATAAACGCCCCGACGAAATCCTCGGAATAAAAAGATCTTTGCCCGCAGGTACAACATCTAAATGTCCTACCGTCAAAATATCAAATTCCAACCCGACACAATTGGATAATAAAAGAACAGGCGATGCCGAAGAAAAATTAAATTCTCTTATCTGTACCGATGAAGGGGAAATCTCCTTAACCTTCTCAATTGCCGCCCTTATCGCTGCTTGATCACCGGAAATACTCGGAATCTTGACTAATTCTATAACCTTCTCAATAAGATCGTTCATAACTCCCTCGCTTCATCATCTCTCCTTCCCTTATGTGCTTGAGCGCGTTATCTATCGTCGTATGAGCTATACGCACATCACTTAGGCAAAAAATTGTTCGCCGCCCGTCAGATAAAATATGATCCATATCTTTCGAGCGTCCAAAATCCCTAAAACCCAATTTATGATAAAATTTCCGCGCGTTATCATTATGTATGTTATATTCAATAACTAAATCGTTATATCCTTTCGCTTTTAACTCCTTTAACGTATGCTTAAATAAAATCCGCCCTATCCCTAAATGTTGAATATGCGGTGCTAAATAAATCTGATTGACAATCAATGATTTGTCATCCAATGTTACCTCATCGTCAAAATAAACCTTGTGACACCTCGCGTATTCAAAACCATCAAGATACCCGCTTTCTACCTCTTGCCCATGATAATAAGAAGGAACTTTCGAATATCGTATAAAACCGCTCGGCTGACCGTTAACACATACCACAGATACAATCGATTGATCGTCTTTGGCCATCTTCCATAGCTTCTTGATAAAATATCCCTTCGTATAAAAAGACATCTCTTGCGCCGTCTTATACCTTTCGGAAAGTCGATTGTATGATTGTTGATAAACTTCCGCTAATGCTAAAATCGTGTCCATACGCTTTTCTAGTTTGCAAATAGAAATTTTCATCAAATACCCTAAAATACAGATTAATTTACAAAAAATTATAATCAATTATATCCGCAAGTCAAATAATTAAAATAAAATGATAGACCTTTGCCATAATTAATGCTAAAAATAAAAAAAAAGGATGAAAAATGAATATTGATGAATTAAATGAAAATTTTAAACTCTTGGATAATTGGGAAGATAAATATCGATATATTATCGATTTGGGCGAAAAATTACCTAAACTCGATGAAAATTATAAAATAGAAAAATGGCAGGTAAGCGGTTGTCAATCTCAAGTGTGGCTCGTCCCTTCATATCAAAACGGTAAATTAGTCTTCTTGGGAGATAGTGACGCAATGATCGTTCGAGGCCTTATCGCTATCGTGTCGATTCTATTTAACGATAAATCACCTAAAGAAATCTTATCAATAAACGCTCTTGACGCTTTTTCCCTGTTGGGACTTGAAGAACATCTCTCACCCAGTAGGCGTAACGGCCTCGAGGCAATGATTGAAAAAATTCGCTCCTACGCCCAACCTCTCATATAATGTCAATAAAGAGATTACGCTAATGAATGTTCATGAATATCAGGCTAAACAACTCTTAAATTATAACGGAATAAAAATCCCTAAAGGTAAAATCGCATATACCGCTAATGAAGCGCGGCAAGTCGCTAAAATCGTTAATGCAAAAGGACCATGGATCTTAAAAGCACAAATCCAATCTGGCGCGCGTAACAGCGGACATTTCTTGGAACCTAAAGCCGGTACTCAAGGCGGTATCAGACAAGTTAAATCCTTAAAAGATCTATGGAAAGAAGCCGAATCTATGCTCGGATCTACTTTGGTCACAAAACAAACCACCCCGCAAGGAAAACTCGTTAGCCGCCTGTATGTCGAAACATATGTCAAAGTTAATTTCACTTTCTATGCCGGTATGGCTATTGATCGCGTCAATTCGGTGATAACATTGCTTCTGGCAAATACTAAAGATGATGATATCAATACAATTGCTAATTCTGCCACAGACCAAATCTTACGATTGCCCCTCGATCCCGTAAATGGACCAACACATGCTCAAACAAATCGAGCAATGGATTTCTTAAAACTTCAACAACGTAACTATGACCGCTTCTATGCCTTCTTACGCGGTATGTTTAAAACTTTTATGCAAAATGACGCCCTTATGATTGAAATTAATCCGGCAGGCGTCATGAAAAATGGAGATATTATCGCTCTAGATGCTAAAATTACTCTCGATGAACGTGCCTTGTTTCGTCACCCCGAACATGAAAAACTTAAAGATGATTACGAAACAGGACCTCGCGAATTAAAAGCGGCAAAATATGATTTTACCTATCACGAATTTGATGGTAGTATAGGCTGTATCGTTAATGGCGAAGGAATGGCTATGGCTATGTGCGATATGATAAAAAATCGCGGCGGAAATATAGCGTGTTGGTTAAATGTTAAAGGGGGCGTCGATCGTGATAAAATAGCAGCCGGTATTAAAATTATTGTAACTAATCCAAGAGTGGAAGGTATCGTTATTAATATCATCGGCGGCTTTGTTCGCTGCGATCTCATCGCTGATGGAATTATCGATGCCGCCGCCGAAGTCGGAATGAATATTCCTTTGGTCGTTCGATTCGAAGGTACAAACCGTGATGAGGCTAAAAATATCTTGCGTCAGGCGCAACTGCCTCTAATGCTTGCTCATAATACCGATGACGCCGTTAATAAAATTTTGCAGTCAATACAGGAGAATGAATAATGTCAATATTGGCTCAAAAAAATACTAAAGTTTTAGTTCAGGGAATAACTGGTACTCAAGCTTCGTTTCATGTCAAACGATCTATGGATTATGGTACAAATATCGTTGCCGGCGTAACTCCGGGAAAAGGCGGTATGCTCCATCTCGGCGTCCCTGTGTTTAATACTGTAAAAGATGCCGTCGCTCAAACCAATGCTTCGGCTTCTATAATGTTCGTTCCGGCTCATGCCGTAAAATCAGCCGTCGTCGAAGCATCTGAAGCCGGCTTGAACCTAGTCGTTTGTATTTCCGACAAAGTTCCGGTGAGAGATATGCTCGAAGTACGAAATATCTTAAAAAATAATCAAACACATTTTATCGGTCCCAATACACCGGGATTAATTACACCTAATGAAGCAAGACTGGGAATATTTCCAGAAAATATCCATACTCCGGGAAATATAGGCGTCGTATCTCGTTCATCAACACTTACTTATGAAGCGGTATTGGAAATAAGACGCGCCGGTCTAGGACAATCTACCGTGGTCGGTCTAGGAGATGATATCATTATCGGAATGAATTTTGTAGATATATTATCAGCTTTTATGGCAGATGAACAAACAAAAGCAATCGTCATGATCGGACAACTCGATGGTACATTCGAAGAATTAGCCGCTCAATGGTATCGAAACTGCTGCGGCAAAAAACCGGTGATTTGCTTTATCGCGGGACATTCTCAAGTTTTTAATACAACAGTTGGGTATGCCGGTGATATTATTACTCATGGAAAAATAACATCAGAAGAAAAAAAGAAAATATTGTCTGACGCCGGTATTATTGTTGTCGAACAAATCAATCATATTCATCAAGAATTACAAAAATTGCAACTATAAAAATGATTAAACCTTTTTTACAAAAACTTTTAAATATCATTTTACCTCGACGTTGTCGTAAATGTGGAAAAATACTTCATACAGATGAAGAATTATGCGAAAAATGCTTAAATGAATTGAATTTTATATATCCTCCTTATTGTAAAAAATGCGGCTTTCCACTGAGTGAAGATAATTATAATCATAAAATGATATGTGCTTCCTGTTTAAAAAAGAAATCAACCCCTTTTCGATTAAGTCGTTCAGCTCTTTATTATGATGAAGGTTCAAAAAATCTTATCCTGTCATTTAAATTTATGGATAAAACGGAAAACGCGCATTTGTTGGCGGCAATGCTTAAAGTTGCCGGTCAAGATATCTTTAATGCCGGAGCAGATGTTCTTATTCCCGTTCCTCTGCATTATACCAGATTGTTGAAAAGAAAATATAATCAATCTGTATTGTTGGCTCAAGAATTAAGTTATTATACCGGATTGCCGGTAGATAGTTTTTCTCTTATTCGCCACAAAAAAACACAGCCTCAAGTTAAATTTAGCGGGATTCAAAGAGTTAAGAATGTAAAAAATGCTTTTTCAGTTAAAAATCCAGAAAAATTGGCTGGTAAACGCGTCATTTTAATTGATGATGTTTTTACCACAGGCTCGACATTAAAAGAATGCGCTTTAACTTTGAAAAAAGCGGGTGTTCGTTCGGTGGACACATTAACCGTTGCTCGGGTATGTTAAAAAAAATCCCTTCAAAAACGAAGGGATAAGTTTTATCGTAATTCAAAGAAACTTTTATCAACGCCGCAGACAGGACAAGTCCAATCATCAGGTAATTCTTCAAACGGTGTTTCCCCATCATAGACATATCCGCAAACGACGCAGACCCATTGTTTTCCATTATTAGTCATTTTTATTCTCCTTTTTTAGAATGTTAGGTAAAAATTTAAGCACTTCATTTTTGAAAGAAGTACGATAATCAAAATAAGTTAAAGGATGAGCTTCGGTAATATTTTGACAATCGGTAACTTCTGCAATAAACAAAGTGTTGCTGTCAAAAACCCGTGTCTCAAGTACATGACAAAAGACAACGGCAATACAATTAGTTAGATAAGGCAAATTATTTTTTGCAGTATGTTGAACATTGTCCCACTTATTGATATTACGACTGGTTTGAAAACCGAAATCAGCCACAATAAACGGATCAACATTATATCCCAGAACGGATAAACTAAATGATTTTGTTTGCTCAATGATGCTTTTTGTATAACTTCTGTTATGACAAGATAAAGCTATTATTAGAGGTTTATTAGCAACCTGCATGACGGCATCAACAACGCTTCCAACGAAGCGGTCATGATCGTTGGCGCCAAGTATGTAAACGCCATGAGTTAATTTATATAAAGCATCAACATTCATAATATAAATTCTCCTAATAAAAACAATATAATGATAGTAATTAAAAAAGACAAGTCTATCAATTAATAATGTGGAGGAGGAGTTTCTTCACTTAGCGGCTTAACAGTTTCATTTTTAAGCATTTCTGCCAAATATTGATTTTGTTGGATTAGTTTTTGTATTTGTTTACCTTGTTCAATGACGACTTGATTAAGTTCATCAATGGTTTTTTCCTGAAAAGCAATAGCGGTTTCAATTTCGATTAGTCTTTTTTGTAAATTTTGTTCTTCCATAATTTTCCGATCTGTTTTAAGTTTAAGTATTAATTTAAGATAAAATCAGGAGTGATGAATGTCAATTTTAATTAAGAATATTTTACACCAAAGTTATCGAACGGACATATTAATAGAAAAGAATAAGTTTGTTAAAATAGATAAAGATATTAAAAATAAGACGTTAAAAGTAATTGACGGGAGCCATAAGGCAATATTACCTGCTTTTTATAATACGCATTGTCACGCGGCAATGTCTATTTTACGGGGTTATAGTGATGATAAGCCTTTATTTTCGTGGTTAAGAGAAGATATTTGGCCGATAGAAGCCTGTTTGACAGCAGACGATATTTATCTATCGAGCCGTTTGGCAATATTGGAAATGATTAAATCAGGAACGGTTTTTTTTGCGGATATGTATTTTTACGGGGAAGCAACGATGCAAGCTGTAAAAGAAATGGGGATTAGAGCAGCAATTTCTCTTGTGGAAATGGATATGTTTGATATGCGGCAAACGAAGCAAAAACAAGAGGCAACGGAAAAATTTTTATTACAGGAAAATCCTTGTCCGGAACGTATTATAAAAGGACTTTCATGCCATTCCGTATATACAGTTTCTGGTGAATTACTGGAATATGCTTCACAAACAGCATCACAAAATAATCTTTTTATGCAAATACATTTAAGTGAAACACAAAAAGAAAATATAGAATGTCTGGAACAATATAATCAATCACCGACACAACGTCTTGATTCATATAATTTATTAACCCCGAAAACAATTCTTGCACATGCGGTTCATTTATCAGCGGAAGATATAGAAACCATATATACGCACGGCAGTTATTTATCCTATAATCCTATTTCCAATTTAAAACTTAATTCCGGATTGTTTTCATTTGAAAAGTTATATAGGAAAATGCCGGATAAGATTACACTAGGAACAGACGGAGCTTCATCTAACAATAATCTTAGTATGATTGAAAGCATTAAAGTGGCTTCTCTTGTTGCGAAATTACAGGCAGATTCTGCGGTATCGGGTAAAGCAAAAGATATTTTCCGTGCGGCGACATATAATGGGGCAAGAGCTTTTGGTTTAGATGCCGGAGAAATAAGAGAAGGAGCATTAGCGGATTGTATATTGGTTGATTTAAATCATCCGTTTATGGTTCCATCGTATAATCCAATATCTAATATTGTATATTCAGCGGATAGCGCGTGTATAAGCGATGTAATTTGTGATGGTCGGTTAGTTATGGAAAATTATCAAGTTGACGGTGAAGAAGAGATTATAGCCGAAGCTCAAAGAACAGCGGAAAAAATTAAAAAATTGAAATAACTTAAATATACCCACTTGAAAAAAGCAATTGAATAATTATTTGAACTTTGGTTCGAAGCAAAAGTGCTGTCGGATAAGTTTAAAATATATGATGAAGGAACTACAATGCTAAACGGAACAGTAAAATGGTTTAACAACAAAAAGGGATATGGTTTTATTAAAACGCCGGAAAATGAAAAAGATATTTTTGTTCATATTACAGCGGTTCAGAAATCTGGTTTGGATAAGATTACAGAGGGTCAAGAACTATCCTTTGAAATTATTCCAGATAGGGAAGGAAGACCGGAAGCGCATAATCTAAGCATTTTAAAACATTGAAATTAGTTGATTAAATATAAATTTTAATATAAAAACACTAAGCATTGATTTTATCAATAGAGGTAGAAATGTTTAGTGTTTTTTTATTATCATTAGCTTTATCCGTAGATGCGTTTGCAGTTGCATTTTCATATGGTTTATCGCTTAAAAAGGATCGTTTTTTTTCATCGCTTCAAATAGGTTTATCAACATCGATTGGTCAATTTATCATGCCGATATTAGGATGGTTGGCAACAGATAGTATTCATCAATATATTAAAGTATTTGACCATTGGATAGCTTTTTTTGTTTTTTTGTTTTTGGGATTAAACATGATAAGGAACGCCTTTGACAGAGACAATCAACAAACAAAAGCCGCCGATATATCATTTAAAACACTAATATTAATTGGTATAGCGACGAGTATAGACGCTTGTGTTTCCGGAGTAAGTCTTTATTTTATGGGAACAAGTATTATTTCTGCGGCATTAATGATAGGATCTATTTGTTTCATATGCACATTATCAGGTTTTTATATCAGTCGGATTTTTTCTTGTTTACCGACGTGCGTTCTTCAAAATATTTCTGGAATAGTCCTAATTTTGTTAGGATTTAAGATTTTATACGAACATCTATCTTTGGGTTGATATTTTCATAAAAAGCAATATAATAATTGTTATAGTAGATGTAACAATTAGGATATTGCGATGGAAAAGATAAGTTTAATTTTGAGTCTGTTTTTTTGCATGGTTCTTTCCGCCCAAGCGAAAGAAGTTGTGACAACTTCAACCGTGGTTACAAGAACAGAGACAAAGCCACAAGTTGTTATCCAGCCTAAAACGGTTGTTGTTTATAACGATGATGGCGAACTGTATCATCGCCGAAGGACAACATCCCGTTATTATGATTATGATGTAATTCCTTTGTCTCCCACAGATAGAGATTTATGGTTGTATGATTATGGATATCGCCGAGGTTATCGTCATGGGCGTCGATATTATTATTAAAGATAAAATTTAATTTTTCTGTTTTGGATAAGAGCCTTTCCGCCGAGAGGAATGGTTAAAATAGGTGTTGAATGCCCAAAATCCAAATTAGCGAAAACAGGAATATCTTTAAGATAAGGATTAAATCTTTTAATCATAAACTCGAGCTGTTCACGGGTAACATTTGATTTTTTTTGAAAACGACCAATAAGAACGGCTTTAACATTTTTAAAATCAGGTTGTTGCAAGAGAGATTGAAAATTTCGTGTAAAATCGGCAATTGAAGTATCATCGGTATCCTCAATAAAGAGAATTGTATTTTCAGAAAAGGCAGGACGATAAGATGTTCCGTTTAATAAAATAAAAGTACAGAGATTTCCGCCGATAAGTGTTCCTTGAGCATCTCCATCTTGTAAGATCCACCAACCGTCGTTTTGGATAAATTCTCTATTTTGTTGATCAATGAACCATAAATCATCACTCCAATAACTTGAGGGATTAATGATATTTTCTTCTTCATTTTCAAAGAGTTGTTTCTGCATATATTTAATTGTGTATTCACAGCCGTTTAACATGCCTAAAGAGCTAAAATGAGGTCCATAAAAAGTGACAAGACCTGTTTTAGCGTAAATACTATTGAGAAGTGCGGTAATATCGGAGAAACCGCAAAAGATTTTTGGATTTTTGGCAATTAAAGAATAATCAATAAAATCAAGGAGCTGATTTGAATTATTTCCCCCAATTATTGTAAAGACGGCTTTGACGTTATTATCGCTAAAAGCTTCATGAATATCTGCAATTCTGTTTTCCACCGATGTAGAGCCGGTTTGATCCCAATTATCATCAGTGGTATTGGCGGCAAAAGAGACCTTTAAGCCCATATTTTCGAAACGTTGTTTAGCGATATTTCGACATTCGTCAGATATAATTTTAATACCTGTAGCGGGTGCGATAATTCTAACTTCGTCGCCGGCTTTCAAAAGAGAAGGAATAATCTGAGACATTGTATATACTCCATAATGATGTTTTATATTACAATTCATCATAACTTCAAAAAAAAAGATGTCTATTACATTTTTATGACAAAATTATTTTTATGACAAAAATAATTGACTCATTATTAAGATTGAGGTAAGCTAAAACAAATGATAGTTTTATTTATAGGAGTTCTTTAATATGGCGGAAGCAAAAAACTATGGAGATATTCTTAAAGGCTTACAGGTAAAGGATCCAGAGATATATAATCAACTTATTAATGAAGCGGATTTGACTACGTTGATGACAAATCCAAAAGCTTTAAGTGATTTTGAGAAAAAGTTTAATCAAGCATACGAGGCGGCTAAAGAAGGGGCAGAAAAAGCTGAAGCTGCTGTTTCTGAAGCAGCAGCTTCGGAAATCCAAGACAATGAGCCTGTTAGCGGAGCTGAGGCTGCTGAGGAGCAAAAAAAGAAGGCCTCGACACTTGACGCCCAAAGTGAAGAAATGTTGACCGACCCTTATAGTTGGGAAAAATTTTACGCACCCGCGCCAGAAGAAGAATTAAAACGATTTGATGAAGCATTAGGTCTCCTTGACAGTAAAAAAGGTCAAGAATACCAAAAGAGTGATTTATGGAAAAGCAGTAATATTCATGTTGCCGATAAAGACGGTGATCTAAATGAAACCTTAAATATGTGTTCTTGCCGTCGGATAGCCTCCAATAATGATGAAATAACGCTTGATAACATACGTCAAGCCAGAGAAGCCGAACGTATTCGTATTGAAACCGAATATTACAATGCTGTTTACGCCATTCATATGGGTGATGAATATCCTAAAATCAAAGCTGAAAAACATTTTGAAAGAATAGCCAATATTGAAGAAGCGGTTCGTGCCGGAAAAAGCGAAGAGGAGATATATAATCAAGTCCTTAAAATAAGACCTAAACAAGAGGATAAGGTCAAAGCCTTTGAACAAGCAAAAGATTTGGCTCACAAAATTACGGTGAATAACAATATGTCGCCGGTTGCGGATTTTGTGGAAAATCGAGGCGGATTGAAAGCGGCAGCCCGCCTAGGTTTGCACAATATTGGTAAATGTATGGATAAAATTCAACAATTTGAACAAAAAAATCCGTTGTTTTCTTTGGGTGCCAACATATTGTTGGCAGGTAATCCTATTTACATGGGATATCGAGCCGCCCTTTCTGCCCGTGCGTTAAATAATGATTTTGAAGGTTTTAAGGATTATGCCACATTTCGTGACGTGTATAAAGATGAAATTAGTAAATACGGTTTTGAACAATGGAAAGGTGCAAATCCGGAGAGTAAGATTTCAGAACACGACTATTCTCAAGTCAAAGCATACGGAGATTATGATTCTTATTTAGCCAAACACAAATCCAACCATGTGAGCGAAGAAGATTTTAAGAAATTAAAAGATTTTCAGAAAAAATCGGAATTCACGCGTGAAAATTTTGAGGCGATTCGCCAATCGGCAGGAATGTCTTATGCTGATTATCAAAAAAGAGCTGGAGATAAAGCCGTTAGTGAAGAATTGTTTAACAGTCTGGTTAAATACACGGATATTCGCCGGACCATGAATTATGAAGAATATAAAAAACAAGCCGGCAACCGTGCGGTAAGCGAGGCGGAATATAATCAAGTCAAATCGCTCAGCCGATCCATGGGTAAAGTTTCAATAAAAGATGCTTTAAGAGATAAAACAACACGCAAGGCAATGTTGTCTCATTCGGTTATTTTTATTCGTTCTATACCATATGTAGGTCCTGTTTATGCAACAGCAATGGCGGCGGCAAATGTTGTTAGTAAGCGTTATTGGCGTGGTTTAAAGGCAAAAGCATTAGGAACGAGAGATGCGATAAAAACACTTCGTAGTGTTGGTTTGCGCGGTGGCAGTGATGAAGATAAAGCAGCTCGGAAAGCTGCTTGGAAACAGCTTTATTCTAATGGTAGTGGTTTAATTGCGGAAGCTGCCGGTGTTGCTATGTTGGCTAGCGGAATAAGTAACATTGTTAATACAGCAACAGATAATTATTTTACACCGGAACAGCAAGTTGATGGTATAACCGGTGCGGCTCGAACAGCTAATACACTAAACGAGCCAAATAATACGAATACAAACGTTAATCAAAATGATAGCATCGTTGCCCAAAATGATAGCATCGTTAATCAAAATGATAGCATCGTTACGCAAAATGATAACATCGTTACGCAGAATGATAGCATCGTTACGCAAAATGATAACATCGTTGCCCAAAATGATAGCATCGTTAATCAAAATGATAGCATCGTTACGCAAAGAGGTGGTGTTAATGAGAATTTAGATCAGAGTATTCTTGATACTATTAAACAACATATTAAGGAAAATGCTCCCGGTAATGATGGTGTAGAAAATACGGAAATTAGTCTTACAGCGGAAGAACAGAATAATTTATCAAGTTTGTTCAAACAATATCCACGGGCAGCAACAGCAATTCTGGAAGGAAATCTCAATCCGGATGTGGCTGATGTGGCTAAAGGAGGTTTTAGTATAGAAGGCGAGGGGGATTTATATCATAATGGGGTTATCTCATCATCAACATTACAAGAACTTCTTGATAACAATAAATTAACCGATGAGCAAGTCAATGCACTTAAAACTTTTGCCAATGAACATTTTGATAACGGCAAAATGAATAATGAATTATATGATCAATTATATAATGATGTTTCCTCTAATACGGAACAGCCAATCCAAGGCACCGAAAACCAAGGCAACGAAAACCAAGGCAACGAGAACCAAGGTAACGAGAACCAAGGCAACGAAAACCAAGGCAACG
>CALXTF010000025.1 GCA_944391335.1 uncultured Alphaproteobacteria bacterium | reverse complement strand
TGTCCTATCGTTCCTATGTTGCAATGCGGCTTGCTTCTTTCAAATTTCTCTTTTGCCATCTCTTCTTTCTTCCTAAAAAAATTATTTGATTAAAATACCTTTGGACGATTGGAATTTTATCCAATCGTCCAAATTGTCCTAATATTAAGCGTTCTTAGCTTTAACTTTTTCTGCAATTTCGTTTGGAACTTCAGCATAATGGTCAAAAACCATTGTAAACTGAGCGCGACCTTGAGAAAGTGAACGCAAAGTATTTACATATCCAAACATATTGGCTAATGGAACTTGAGCATCAATAACACGAGCATTTGCACGTTGATCCATGCCGTTTACTAAACCACGACGTGAGTTCAAGTCACCAATAATATCGCCCATATATTCTTCAGGTGTTACGACTTCTACCTTCATAATTGGTTCCAACAATTTAGGCGAAGCTTGACGCATACCTTCACGGAATGCAGCACGAGCGGCAATTTCGAAGCACATAACATTAGAGTCTACTTCGTGATAGGCACCATCATAAAGGTTGCATTTTACACCGGTTACCGGATATCCGGCTATAACACCGGCATCCATTGCGCTACGCAAACCTTTTTCAACACCAGGGATATATTCTTTGGGAACATTACCGCCAACAACGGTATTTTCAAATTCAAACCCCGTGTAACCTTCAATCGGTTCAAATTTAATTTTAACCCGAGCGAATTGTCCGGCACCACCAGATTGTTTTTTATGTGTATATTCAATATCACAAGGTTTAGTAATTGTTTCACGATATGCAACTTGAGGTTCGCCGACATTACATTCAACTTTAAATTCTCTTTTAAGACGATCGACAATAATATCAAGATGCAATTCACCCATACCTTTGATAATGGTTTGACCGGAATCTGGATCTGAAGAAACTTTAAATGAAGGATCTTCCATTGCCAAACGAGATAAAGCCAATCCCATTTTTTCAACATCGACTTTAGTTTTAGGTTCAACAGCCAATTCAATAACTGGTTCTGGGAATTCCATATTTTCAAGAACAATCGGATGTGCTTGATCACATAAAGTATCGCCTGTTGTTGTATCTTTTAAACCAGCCAAAGCGATAATATCACCGGCATTTGCTTCTTTTAGATCTTCACGCTTATTAGAATGCATTAACAACATACGACCGACGCGTTCTTTTTTATCTTTTACAGAGTTATAGATATATGAACCAGCCTGCATCGTTCCCGAATAAATACGAACGAAAGTCAACGAACCAACGAAAGGATCATTCATGATTTTGAAAGCCAAAGCAGATAAAGGTTCTTTATCATCGGGGCGACGAACGATGACTTCGTCTGTATTAGGTTTAACCCCTTCAATTGCCGGAATATCAAGTGGTGAAGGCAAATAATCAATAACAGCATCAAGCAAAGGTTGAACGCCTTTATTTTTAAAAGCCGTACCACAACATACTGGGACAAAATCTTGAGCTAATGTACCTTTACGAATACATTTTTTCAAAACATCAACTGGAATTTCTTTACCTTCCAAATAATCTTCCATAGCTTGTTCATCTTCTTCAACTGCCATTTCGATTAATTCGGCATGATATTTTTCGGCTTTTTCCTTTAAATCTGCCGGAATATCTTGAATTTCAATTGGCGAATCGGCTGTATCGCCTGTATAAATAACTGCTTTCATTTGCAACAAATCAACAACGCCTTTAAAATCTGCTTCGACGCCGATTGGCAATTGAATAGCCATTGGACGCGCACCAAGACGTTCTTTAATCATATCCAAACAGCGATAGAAATTCGCACCGATACGATCCATTTTGTTACAAAAACATATTCTTGGGACTTTATACTTATCAGCTTGACGCCATACTGTTTCTGATTGAGGTTCAACACCGGCGACAGAATCAAAAACCGTAATAGCACCATCCAAAACGCGTAATGAACGTTCGACCTCTACTGTAAAATCGACGTGTCCGGGGGTATCGATTAAGTTAATTCTGTATCCTTTCCAAAAGCAAGTTGTTGCTGCCGAGGTAATTGTAATACCTCGTTCTTGTTCTTGTTCCATCCAGTCCATAGTGGCTGCGCCTTCATGGACTTCACCGATTTTATGAGTTTGTCCGGTATAATATAAGATACGTTCACTGGTTGTTGTTTTACCGGCATCAATATGAGCCATGATACCGATATTTCTATATAATTCCAAACTATGTGTACGAGCCATTTTTGTTTTCCCCTCAAATTAGAACTTATAATGAGAGAAAGCTTTGTTGGCTTCTGCCATTTTATGTGTATCCTCGCGTTTTTTAACTGCGGCACCGCGGTTAGCTGCTGCATCAATTAACTCATTAGCTAATTTTTCGGTCATTGTTGTTTCCGAACGTTTTGCGGCAGCGGCAATAATCCAACGAATAGCCAAAGCCTGACGGCGATCGGCACGAACTTCGCATGGAACTTGATATGTTGCACCGCCAACACGACGAGATTTAACTTCCAATACCGGCTTTACATTTTCTATTGCCTCACCGAACACTTCCAAGGCATCACGTTTACTTTTAGCTGACATAATATCAAAAGCGGAATACACTATTTTTTCGGCAACGGCTTTTTTACCATCTTCCATTACGTTATTAATAAATTTTGCAACTACCTTATCATGGTATTTTGCATCGGGCAGAACTATTCTTTTTTCTGCACTGTGACGACGTGACATAACTTACCCTCCTATTTCGGTTTCTTTGCGCCGTACAGAGAACGACGTTGACGACGTTTAGCAATACCTTGTGTATCCAAAGTACCGCGGATAATATGGTAACGAACACCAGGTAAGTCTTTTACACGGCCTCCTTTAATCAGCACCACTGAGTGTTCTTGAAGATTATGACCTTCACCAGGGATATAGCTGATTACTTCAAAGCCGTTTGTAAGCCGAACGCGCGCCACTTTACGCAAAGCGGAGTTTGGTTTCTTTGGGGTTGTTGTATAAACCCTTGTGCAAACACCACGTTTTTGTGGACAAGCTTTCAAGGCTGGGACCTTGTTTCTTTTCACTTTAGGTGTTCGTGATTTACGAATTAACTGACTAATTGTAGGCATCACAAATTTCCTTATTAAAATTACAAACATAAAAAACCGCTAACAGAAGAAATTCTTCCTTAATATTAGCGTGAAAAACTCTTATTTTTCTTAAATCTTTTGTTTTTTAAACTTTAGATTTTGCGTGATATTAATGTTTATTTACTTTCAAGTCAACTGATTTTTTTATATTTTAATCTTTATTTATGTGAATGCTTCAATAAAACTACTTGCTTTCATTTAAAAATAATAATATTCTTATTTAAATTCTAAATATTTAAGGACTGTTTAATCATGTTAAATTCTGATATCGAATCAGCTCATCGAACAATTGATAAAGAAATCAACGCACTCCGAATTATGGAAAAAGAACTTAATGAAAATCTTACCAAAGCTCTGGATCTCATGATTTCAACAAAAGGACGAATTATCGTTACCGGTATGGGAAAATCTGGTCACATCGCACAAAAAATCGCTGCAACACTCGCTTCTACTGGAACTCCGGCTTTCTTCATTCACCCAGCCGAAGCAAGCCACGGTGATCTCGGTATGTTAACTAATGACGACGTCGTCTTAGCTATATCAAACAGTGGAGAAACTAAAGAACTATCCGATATCTTGGTTTATTGCAAAAGATATGGTATTCCTTTGATTTCTATGACTAAAAATGTTGATAGCTCTCTTGGAAAAGCGGGTAACATTATCCTAAAACTTCCTGATGCCCCAGAAGCCTGCCCCCTCGGACTGGCTCCTACTTCATCTACAACCGCAACTATCGTCCTCGGGGATATTTTAGCCGTCGCTTTAATGGAAAGAAAAGGTTTCTCCCGAAATAACTATAAACAAAGACACCCAGGCGGAAAACTCGGTGCTATATTACAAAAAGTCTCCGATCTCATGCATAAAAATGATGAAATTCCTTTACTGGATGAACACGCTTCTTTACGTCAAGTTATCTTTACTATGTCGTCTAAAATGCTCGGATGCGTCGGAATTGTCGACCAAAACGGCGATTTAATCGGTATGATTACCGATGGTGATCTTAGACGCGCCTTAGTCAACTCTCCAGATAATAATATTTTCTCAAAAGAAGCTTCTGATATCATGACTAAAAACCCTAAAACAATTTCCCCTGACATCCTTGTCGCCGAAGCTCTAAATATTATGAATACAACCGGAAAAGGTATTACTCAATTATTCGTCCTTGACGGCAAAAAACCTATCGGCATTATTCATATGCATGATTGTTTACGCGCTGGATTTACCATCGAGAAAAAAAACGATAATTCTAATTCTATTCATAATAAGGTTGCATAGTTGTTTGATTTTAAAAAATTAGATACTTTTTTCGCTCAAGATAGCATTAATTCGAAAAAGAATATATCAAAATCTTCTTTTTCAAAACGTATTCAATTACTCAGATGGATAAAACTTCTCCTACCCGCTATAGCCGCAATCTTGGCCGGATTACTTGTTTTACTTCCAAGCTTAAGCGAGCGTAACGGAGAATTCCAACTTAACATCAAAAAACCAAACAAAGGCGAATTAGAAAAATTACATATGGAAAATACCGTCTTTTACATTACTGATGAAAATAATCGTGTAAATAATCTTATTGCCCAAACTATTGATGAAACTCAACCAGGTTCTAAACTTATTAAACTTACAAATCCAGAAGGACTGCTCCCTACTGATGACGATTTATGGATTAGTGTGAAAGCTCCTATTGGTTTTTATGATCAAAATAAAAATCTACTCACTCTTGAGCAAACCGTTAATATGGTATATAGTGACGGCATGAAAGCAACAACTGAAAAAATGTACTATGATGCTAATTTAGCTAAAGCTTACGCAAATACAGATGTTCACGCAAATGGCTATTTCGGAAGTCTAGACGCTCAAGGTTTTGAATATTTTAAAGACAAAAAAATGATCAAATTCCTGGGTAATTGTAAAATTATTATTCATCAAAACAATAATGGAGATTAATTATGAAAAATGTATCCATTATTTTTGTTTTCCTCACTTTAACTCTATTCATTTCAACCGCTGTTGCTAATGACATAATTATCACAGCTAAAGAAAAAGTCGAAGTATATCAAAATGAAAAAAAAGCCATAGCTGTCGGTAAGGCCGCCGCTACTCAAAATGATTTAACAGTACATGGGGATCAATTAACTGTCTTTTTTTCCGATAATCAAAATCATAAAAATGATATTTCCAAAATGAACGCTCAAGGAAACGTCCATTTAAAAATGCCAAAAGCAGATGCTTTCGGTGCGCGTCTCGAATATTACGTAAAAGAAGACTATATGGTCATTATAGGGAATCCCGCAACTATCAAAAATGAAAAAGCAACAGTTCGTGCTTCGGATAATATAACTTATTACCCAAAACTCAATAAAGCTATTGCCAAAGGTAACGTAATTGCCGATAATGGAAAAAATAAAATTTACGCCGATATTATGGAAACATATTTTAAAACCGAAAAAAATGGCGAACAAGTACTTCAACGCGTCGAAATTCCTAAAAATCCTAAAATTATTACTAAAGACGGCAATGTAACCGCCCAAAGCGGAATTTATTACCCAGAACAAGGGAAAGTCTTTCTTTATGATGATGTTGTCATTACTCAAAATAATAATGTCCTAAAAGGAAGCCGCGCAGAAACAGATTTCAATACTGGTATTAGCAAAGTCTTATCCGGTTCCAAAAGAGTCTCAGGTATATGGTATGAAGACGAATAAATTTAATGAAAGTAAGAAAAGATGTTCGATAAAAATAAATCTTCAACACTAGAAATTTTTAACATTGGCAAAAAATATAAAAATCGTCCCGTATTACGCAACGTATCACTTTATGTTCGTCGTGGTGAAGCTGTAGGATTGCTCGGACCAAACGGTGCCGGAAAAACAACTTGTTTCTATTGTGTAACAGGGTTAATTACTCCTGATTACGGCGATGTTCATATCGACGGTGAGGATATTACAAATATGCCCATGTATCGTCGCGCGCGAATGGGAATCGGATATCTTCCTCAAGAAGCTTCTATTTTTAGATCTTTAACCGTGGAAGATAATATTAAAGCAATTCTTGAAATTGTTATTGAAGATGAAGATAAACGTGAAAATATGTTGGAAGAATTATTATCAGAATTTTCTATTGCTCATTTGCGAAAATCCCCTGCAATAGCCCTTTCCGGAGGCGAAAGAAGACGACTGGAAATTGCTCGAGCTCTGGCAAGCCAACCTAATTTTATTTTGCTTGACGAACCTCTCGCAGGTATTGATCCTATCGCTGTCGGTGAAATAAGATCTTTAGTCTCTCAACTTAAACATCGCGGACTTGGTGTTCTTATCACAGATCATAATGTTCGTGAAACCCTTGATATTACAGATCGAGCCTATATTCTTCATGGCGGAACCGTCCTCATGGAAGGAAATCCTCAGGAAATTGTTAATAATGAAGAAGTCCGAAAAGTCTATCTTGGCGATAATTTCTCTATGTAAATAATCTTTAACAATCATAAGTCGAATATATATTTTAATAAACCACACATACTTTCTTAACTTTATTTTAAGTTTATTATTTCTAAACTGTGGTTGAAATATTCATTTTATGTGTTAAAATGAAAAGTCTAAAGTTTATTTATTAATTATATTCAAGGAAAAATTATGAAAATCACACTTACAGGTAAACAAGTAGATATCGGGGACAGACTGCGCTCGCATATCGAAGAAAACATTCTGAATTCCGTAACCAAATATTTCAGCGATCCTATCGGCTGCAATGTTGCTTTTTCCAAAGAAGGTGATGAATTTTCCGCCGAAGTTACCGTTCATCCGGCAAAAAATATCGTCTTGAAAGGAACCGGAACCGCTGGTGATCCTTATACGGCTTTTGATAATGCAAACAGCCATATCGCTGTTCGTCTTAGCAAACATAAAAATCGTCTCAAAGATCATAAAAGTAAAATCGGTCTTGCCGAATTAGCTTCTGAATCCGTCTTCCCAATTATTGAAACGGAAGAAGAAATGGATATTGATGTGAACGCTCCTTTAACAATTGCCGAAACAGAAGCTAATATTCCCGTTTGTACTGTTAGTGAAGCTGTAATGTATATGGATTTGGCAAATGAATGTGCTTTAATGTTTAGAAACGCTGCCAATAACCATATCAGTATGGTGTATCGCAGAAAAGACGGTAATATTGGCTGGGTCGAACCAAAGACAAACTAATTCTCAGGTGGTGAAATGAAAATTTCTGATATTCTGACTAGCGATAATGTCGTCATAATTAAAAATTCAACATCTTCCAAAAAACAGATTCTTATGGATATGTGCCATAAGCTTGCTCAAAATATGAAAATAGATGCATTAACTATGTTTGACATTATTTGGGAAAGAGAAAATCTCGGTTCAACGGCTTTCGGCGGCGGTACAGCTCTGCCTCATGGCAGAATCCCCGGTTTACATGAAGTTAAAGCCATCTTTTACAAGCTTATTGATAATAGTGTGGATTTTGATGCCGCTGATAATCAACCCGTTGATCTTATCTTTATGATGATCTCGCCTGAAAATAGCGGTGCTGATCATTTAGGTGCTTTAGCTCAAATTTCAAAAATCTTGAAAAATCAAGAATCTTGTTCTGAAATTCGCCATGCTAAAAATCCAAATGATATCTATCGAATTTTAACGACAATCTAACTTTATATGAAAACATCCTCTTAAAAAATTTAAGAGGATGTTTTCATTATTTTATCAACCTAACTTTTCTTGAATAAATTTATTAACTATTTGCGGATTGGCTTTACCTTTAGATTCTTTAAGAACTTGACCTACAAACCAACCAAATAAGCCTGTTTTACCATTTTTATATGCTTCAACTTTATCCATATTAGCGGCAATTACTTGATCAACAATTGCCTCTATTGTTGAACTATCCGTAACTTGTTTTAATCCTTTTTCTTCAACTATTTTTTCTGGATTTTCACCTGTTTCGCTCATAATTT
Organism: uncultured Alphaproteobacteria bacterium; assembly: GCA_944391335.1. GTDB lineage: Bacteria > Pseudomonadota > Alphaproteobacteria > RF32 > CAG-239 > JAFUYI01. Next base: position 6,540 of record CALXTF010000025.1, on the reverse strand, counting down.
CGAATACATCTTTAGCTATTTTACCGGAAATAATATTTTGTTCTATTAAATCAACAAGCCGACCAAGATTTTCGGCAGTGATTGGACTTTGTTCAATTGTCAGATTCTTACGTTTAAGCATGGCAAAAAAATCACCCATCAACCAGTTGGCTACTTTTTTAGCATCATGTCCGGTTGCTGCTTTTTCAAAAAAATATGCAACTTCTTTATTTTCACAAATAACTGCGGCGTCATATTTGGTTAAACCGAGTTCATTAACAAAACGGTTTTTTTTAGCATCGGGCAATTCCGGAAGTTCATCTGCTATTTGTTTAATATATTCATCACTTATGATTAAAGGAGGCAAATCAGGTTCGGGAAAATAACGATAATCATGTGCAAATTCCTTTTTACGCATTGCCTTGGTTTGACCGCTTACCGCGTCAAATTGACGTGTTTCTTGTTCTACTGTTCCTCCGGATTCATAAACTTCCACATGTCGTTTAGCTTCATTTTCAATTGCCTGCATAACAAATTTCACCGAATTAACATTTTTCATTTCGCAACGTGTACGAAGTTCCTTAGTTCCATATGGTCTAACAGAAACATTAATATCACATCTCAATGAGCCTTCATCCATATTGCCATCGCAAGTTTCCAAATAACGCAATATAGAACGTAATTTCCTTAAAAATGCACCTGCTTCTTCTGGTGATCTAAAATCAGGTTTGGTAACAATTTCCATGAGACCGACACCGGCACGATTCAAGTCAATAAAGCTTTTATGGGGATCAATATCATGTATCGATTTTGCCGCATCTTGCTCAATATGCATACGTTCAATTCGAATTTCTTTAGTTGTACCATCCTCTAAATCAATGGTTACGACACCTTCTCCAACAATCGGATATTGGAATTGAGTAATTTGGTACCCTGTCGGCATATCGGCATAAAAATAATTTTTACGAGAAAATTCCGAATATTTATTAATTTTGGCACATAAACCAAGACCTGTTTTGACTGCTTGATAAACACAGTATTGATTGAGTGTTGGCAGCATTCCGGGCATTCCTGCGTCAACAAAAGACACATTTTGATTAGCATCTGCTCCGAATTTTGTTGAAGCCGTACTAAAAATTTTTGATTTAGAGATAATCTGACAGTGAATTTCCAAACCGCAAACTATTTCCCATTTATTGGTTTTTCCTTGAATTATCATCTTATTTTAACCTTTCGAACTTTGCTTCTTTTTCTATAACCGCTGCAGCTCTAAATACTGTTTCTTCATCAAATGATTTACCAATAAGCTGTAATCCTAGCGGCAATCCATCTGCAGATAAACCTATGGGTAAGCTTAAAGCGGGTAAACCTGCTAAATTAACTGAAACTGTAAATATATCATTTAACCACATATTTATCGGATTTTCATTCATATGTTTATCGCCTATCGGAAAAGCGGCGGTTGGAGATGTTGGCGTTAAAATAACATCACATTGTTTGAAAGCTTTAATAAAATCATCTCTTATCAAACGACGTACTTTTTGGGCTTTTAGGTAATACGCGTCATAATAACCAGCAGACAAAACATAAGTTCCTATCATAATACGGCGTTTAACTTCTTTACCAAAACCTTCTGTTCGGGTATTAATATACATATTATCCAAATGGTCTCCATCTACTCTCAAACCATAGCGTACACCATCGTAGCGAGCCAAATTTGATGACGCTTCTGCCGGTGCTATAATATAATATGTGGCTAGGGCATATTGGGTATGAGGCAATGATATATCCACAATTTCTGCACCTGCCGATCTGAGTATTTCTATACCTTTATCCCAGTAAGCTGAAATTTCTTCATTTAACCCATCAGGGCGATATTGCGCAGGTATACCTATTTTTAAGCCTTTTACACTTTGTCCTAGGACTTTGGTAAAATCGGGAACAGGAAGGTTTGCCGAAGTAGAATCTTTGGCATCATAACCTGCCATTACATTTAAAAGTAAAGCGCAATCTCTAACATCTTTAGCAATCGGCCCTGCTTGATCAAGTGATGAAGCAAAAGCCATAATACCGTAACGAGAACAACGACCATATGTTGGTTTTATTCCTGTAACACCACAAAAAGAAGATGGTTGACGAATAGAACCACCTGTATCCGTACCTGTCGCTGCTGCGCATATATTCGCGGCAACTGCCGCTGCAGACCCCCCCGAAGAACCTCCGGCAACTAAATTTCTATTTTGCTGCCATGGATTAACAACAGGTCCATAATAACTTGTTTCATTACTTCCACCCATAGCAAATTCATCCATATTAAGCTTACCAAGGCAAATTCCTCCGGAAGAAAATAAATTTGCTGTTACACTAGATTCGTATTGAGGTATAAAACCGTCCAGAATATGCGAACAGGCGGTTGAACGAATGCCTTTAGTACAAAATAAATCTTTTATTCCTAGAGGAATTCCTTCAAGCCTCCGCTCTTTTCCTTGAAAATAACGATTATCAGATTCTTTTGCTTGAGATAAAGCCGTTTCGGGTGTTTCCAAGACATAAGCGTTAAGTGAACGTTTAACCTCCATTTCTTTTATATATTCTTTTATTACTTCAACTGTGGAAAATTTTTTATTTTTTAATCCATCTAAAGTTTCGTGAATCGTTAATTGTGTTATTTCTGTCATATTTTTACTCCACAACTTTAGGAACGACAAAATATCCATATTCTTTTACAGGGGCGTTGGCTAATATTTTATCTGCTTGATTTTTTTCAATAACTATATCTTCACGACAAACAAGAGAATTTTCATTAACCGAACTTAAAGGTTCGACATTATCTGTATTAACTTCTGAAAGTTTTTCCACCCAATTTAATATTTTATTAAATTCGTCTTGTGCTTCCTCTATTTTATTTTCATCAATTTTTAAATGCGATAAAAATGCAATTCGATTAACTGTCTGTTTATCTATAGTCATCATTTTCTCCTGTTATAAAAAATAAAAGCCACTGTTTTTACAATGGCTTTTAATATAGATTTTTTCGTTTTAAAACTCAAGTAGATTTTAAGCTTATTCTTCAGAAAGCATTTTACCGCATTCTTTAGCATTATCAAGATTAATCATACCGACCATATGGTAACCGGCATCCACATGAAGTACTTCACCGGTAACGGCACTTCCCAAAGGTGATAATAAAGCCATGGCCATATTACCGACTTCTTCTTGAGTGACATTACGGCGTAGAGGTGCATTAAGTTCGTTCCAATGTAGAATTTTCCGAAAATCACCGATTCCGGAAGCAGCCAAAGTTTTTATAGGACCGGCGGATATTGCATTAACGCGAACATTTTGTTTTCCTAAATCAACTGCGGCATAGCGAACAGAGGCTTCCAACGCTGCTTTAGCCACACCCATAATATTATAATTAGGCAAGGTACGTTCGGCTCCGAGATAGGTTAAAGTTAAAATAGAACCTCCATCACTCATAATCGGAGCAGCGCAACGACATGTTTCAATAAAGGAATAACAAGAGATATGCATCGTATTTGTAAAATTAGCCAAGGTTGTATCTATTGTTCGTCCTTTTAACTCATTTTTATCTGAAAATGCAATTGCGTGAACGACAAAATCGATTTTACCCCATTTTTCGCCGAGTTCTTTAAAACAAGCTTCGACACTAGAAGAATCGGAAACATCGCATTTAATTAAAAGTGGTTCGTTATCCAATTGAGCGGCAAGTGGAGCTACTCTTTTTTCTAAGACTTCATTTTGATAAGAAATAGCTAATTGCGCTCCTTGCGCGTTTAAAGCTTGGCAAATACCCCATGCTATGGATTTATCATTTGCCAATCCCATAACTAAACCTTTTTTTCCATTCATTAACAGTTGGGTAGTCGTCATTGATTTTTCCTTTGCAATATCTGATAATTTTTATTATAAACATATGTTATGAAGTTTTTATAAGATTTATAATTAAATGTAAACATCTTTTTTTTATGAAAGCAAAATTATGGAATATAAATTTATCCGCGATAAATTCAAGCTATTATCTGATTTCTTTTTCTTTCTTATCAAGCGAGCTAAAAATGACGCTATTTTCCGTGTATCTTCCGCTCTTGCTTATACTTCTCTTATTGCTCTTGTTCCGGCTTTTGCTATTGGTTTAGCTATTTTTTCTGCTTTTCCCGTTTTTATGGATATTCGTTATCAATTTGAAAATACTTTATTTCATCATTTAACGCCTGAATTCGGACAAGAGGTTAGTCAATATTTTGCTTCTATTGTTCAAAACGCCGGACAATTAACAACTATTGGCGTCATTGGTATTGCAATTACTTCCATTTTACTGCTTTCCACCATTGAAAACAGTTTTAATTTTATATTTAAAGTCACTCAACCAAGACATATCACAACAAAAATCACTCTTTATTGGACTGTTATCACTTTAGGACCTTTACTTTTTGGTACCGCTTTTTCAATGCGTGGTTATTTTTACACATTACAAAAGTTAATGGCCGCAGATGGTGAAACCGGACAATTTTTCTTTAGTCATTTTATTCCTCCTCTGATTACGATTTTTAGTTTAATGCTTGTTTATGTCTTAGTTCCAAACAAAAAAGTTAAATTTACAAGTGCTTTTACAGGAGCTGTCGTGGCTGTCTGTTTGTTTTGGTTCTTACGACAAGGTTTTGCTTTACTTATCTTAAATAATGAAACTTATAAAACTCTTTATGGAGCTTTAGCTGTTATTCCAGTCTTTTTAATATGGATGTATCTTTCTTGGGCTGTCGTTATTCTCGGAGCTGTCGTCACGGCGGCTATGGATGAATTTCGTTCGCTCAGCGATCGGGAAATTAAAAAAATAATTATTGCCGGCAAAAATGGAAATCGATAACAAATTTCCCTTTACACAAATTGTGATACCCTCAAATTATAAACTCTCTAAAAACATATGTTTTTAGAGAGTTTATAAAATAACAACCTTAAAAATTCCGATACTTTGCTTCCAAATCGATAATTCGACGTTCAAAAATCATTAAATCGCTTTTTTTCTTGTCCATTAAATTAAAACGATCATAAAGTTTTTTTATCTCCTGATAGACCACGACAGTCATTCCATATTTATGAATGTTGTCATATGCGGCCATGTATATATCATAGATTTCTTTACTTACCCAACCGTCCTTAAATGAAACAGAAAAAAGAGCGACATGAGGAATTTGTTTACAAAGAACATCCGATATATATTGGAAACATTGTTGTTTAACAAGCATGGGATTATTCAAAGCAAATGCCATATCACCATTATTGTCAAAAAAGCCATCAACTAAAAAAATTTGTTCATAGGCTATTTTTTGATCAGAAGAAAAAGATGTTGATAAAGCTTGCGGCAATAAGTCTTCCGGAAACTTGCGATTAGCCGCCGGCAAATATTTATTCTTACAATCTTCTTGCTTGTTACGCAAATGGTGCAGCACCTGCATTTGAAAAAGTTTATCTTCTTCTTGGCGGCGGATTTCGGCGGTGGTTTCCCCAACACGGCGGCTTAAACCTTGGAAATCAAGTTCTATTATGTATGGAACAGCATACTTAAAAAATTTCCTGCGCATTGAAACATATTGCATAGTATTTTTCTTAATCTGTTCTAACATACGACTTGGTCGATGGCCTTCGGCTTTCAATTGCTGCAACCGGCGGTTTACTAATGTAATCGCATGTTCCGGAGAGATTGTTTTATCCCTTAATCGGGTTGCTATCTCATAAGCATACGTTTCCGGATCTATACGCCAATCAAGTATTGCGTTCAACATCTTCCTATACCAAGAATCATTTAACTTTTTTTCCAAATCAATAAATTTCTGCATATTGTCTTTAATTTCTTCAAATTCAAAACCATACGACAAAAATTTTACAATTGCGGCACGACAAGCTGTCGGATAATTTTTAAGTTGTTTTCCGATTTCTTTTGGAATTTCCATAATAAATGTAAATTATAATGTTAGTAATATGAGTTTATATTATAAATATCATTTTTCTTTGTTTTTGTCAATATCAATTCTTTATTATTTTTCAATAAAATATATAATTGCTGTTATTATTAATCATAATTATTTTATTCGTATTTAAACTTAAAGAAGCTCCTTTTAAGGGAGCTTCTTTTCACTTAACAACCATCAACATCCTTGAAGGAAAAGATGATTATCTTTAGCAAAGTTTCTAGCCTTTTTCATCACATCAGCATTTTTTACCGCCACAGAAAAAACTACTGACACAAATTCCTGATATATAGGCCGAGTCCTTGAGTTAACTTTTGGATTTCTTTGGGTTAGGATAGTTACGACATCGTGTTGAACTTCTACTTTGCGGTAACGTCCACCTTTTAGTTGTTCGATCACATTTTCAATCAACTCATTCTGTTTTGCTTCATCAGCATCTTTTAGTTGCTTTTTTAAATCACTCATAAATTAAATTTTAATAAAACATAAAAATAAATACTTTTTCTTATTTAGAGTATAGACAAAAGATTTTATTTTGCAAGTAATATTTTTAAAAAATATAAAAAAAAGT
>CALXTF010000024.1 GCA_944391335.1 uncultured Alphaproteobacteria bacterium | reverse complement strand
AAACCCTTAAAAACTAAAAAATATTAAGCGGATTCTTAAAAATAAACATAAAACCTCCCCTATAAGGAGGTTTTATGTTTTAAAGCTTAGGATAATATAAAATGCGGCAAGATTCTTTTATTCTAAAATATGAAAGTTGCGGAGTAAAAAAGAGCTTAAATAGAGGGTTTATTTGTGAAAGTTTATTGCTTTTCGCGGTAAAAAAATCTTGAAATGAAAAAAGGATACTTATATACTCGGAAACTGTTTACGGTTATCAAGGAAAATTAAAATGTCAGATATAAAAGTTAGATTTGCACCATCTCCCACCGGACATATGCATATAGGCAATACAAGAACCGCTTTGTTTAATTGGTTGTTGGCATATAAACTTAAAGGAAAGTTTATGCTAAGAATCGATGATACGGATAAAGAACGTTCTAAAGAAGAATATGAAATCGGTATTCGTGATGCTTTGCAGTGGTTGGGATTAGTTTGGTCAAGTGAAGCTCGACAATCAGAAAGACAAGAACGTTATCAAGAAATAACGGCAAAATTAATACAAGACGGATTAATTTATCCTTGCTATGAAACCCCTGAAGAATTGGAATTAATGCGAAAAACAATGTTGGCAAAAGGAAAACCGCCCATCTATGATCGTCGTGCTTTGCAATTAACCAAAGAACAAATACATATCTATGAAAGAGAAGGTCGACGCCCCCATTATCGTTTTAAACTTTCTACCGGAGATATAGCTTGGGATGATATGATCCGTGGTCATTGCCATTATACGGCAGAAAATTTAAGCGATCCTGTCGTTATTCGCGCGGATGGAAGTTATTTGTATCATCTGCCTTCAGTAATCGACGATATAGATTTTTCTATTACCCATATCGTTCGTGGAGAAGATCATGTCACAAATACAGCATCACAAATTCGTATGTTCGAAGCAATCGGCGGAAAAGTACCAACATTTGCTCATCTTCCGTTGTTGACGGGTAAAGAAGGAAAATTGTCAAAACGTTTGGGATCTATCGGTGTTGCAGAGTTGCGTTCTCAAGGCATTGAACCAATGGCTATTTGTTCTTATCTCGCTAAATTAGGCTCGTCAGAGGCTATTATCCCTTATGAAAATTTGCAGAGCTTGGCTTTAAGTCTCGATTTTTCTAAACTCGGACGTTCTCAACCAAAATTCTCAGAGGAAGATTTACGCCACTTTAATACGCATATAGTTAGAAATTTAACTTTTGATCAAGTGAAAAATAGAATAAATGTCGATGAATGTTTTTGGAATACCATAAAAGGAAATCTGGATGTCGTTCAAGACGTCGAACAATGGCAGTCAATATGTCGTAATGTGGTCGCACCGATTATAGAAGATGAAGATTTAACAAAACTTGCCGCCCAATTATTACCGGAAGAACCATGGAATCAGGAAACGTTTAATAATTGGATAAATGAAATTAAAACTAAAATAGATCGTAAAGGTAAAGCTTTATTCCATCCTTTGCGCAAGGCTATAACAGGTATGGATAACGGACCGGAATTAAAAGTTTTGCTTCCGCTTATAGGTCGTCAAAAAGTATATAACCGTTTGTTGGGAATAAAAGCATAGGAGAAAATTATGCCGGAAATATATTTGTATAACACATTAACACGTCGAAAAGAAAAATTTATCCCAATAAATGAAAATAATGTATCTGTATATGTTTGCGGTCCAACAGTTTATGATCGAGCTCATTTAGGTAATGCAAAATCAGCCGTCGTTTTTGATGTCTTAAATCGTTTCTTACGCCAGTTCTATGGCTCTAATCATGTTACTTATGTTTCTAATATTACAGATATTGATGATAAGATTCTAAATAAACATCAGCAAACGGGAAAACCCATAGATGAAATTACCAAAGAAACTTATCAATGGTATTTAGATGATATGCATGCCTTAAATGTTGTTGATCCGGATTATCGCCCTCGGGCAACAGAATTTATTCCGGAAATGATAGAATTAATAAAAATTCTGCTCAATAAAGGTCATGCTTATACAACAGAAGGATATGTCTTGTTTTCCGTTGATTCTATGCCTAATTATGGTTATTTGTCCGGTCGAAGCATGAAAGAAATGATTGCCGGTGCGCGTGTTGAGGTTGCCGATTATAAAAAAAATCCGGCAGATTTTATCCTTTGGAAGCCCTCAGAAAAAGGACAACCGGGATGGAATAGTCCATGGGGATATGGTAGACCAGGTTGGCATTTAGAATGTTCGGCTATGAGTTCCAAGTATTTGGGAAATTCATTCGATATTCATGGCGGTGGTTCAGATTTAATCTTTCCTCATCATGAAAATGAATGCGCTCAATCAATGTGTGCTTATCCAGAGGATACTTTCGCCCGCTATTGGGTTCATGCCGGTATGTTGATGGTTAATGGCGTGAAAATGTCTAAATCTTTGGGAAATTTTTATACCGTTAATCAGTTAATTGATGAATATCCTCCCGAAGCTTTACGTTTGCTTTTTATAAGTACTCACTATCATCAACCTTTTAATTTTACTTTTGAAGGTTTAAAACAAGCTAAAATCGTGTTGGATAAATTTTATAACGCTTTGTTGAAAAATGTAGATATAGAAACTCAACCGGGCGTCGTCGATGAAAAGATGATGACCGCTCTGGCTGATGATCTTAATACACCGTTAGCTATTTCTCGTCTCCATGAAATAGTTAATAATTTGAATAAAGCTCAAACTTTGGTTGAAAAGAAAAAATATAAATCTCTTCTCTTGGCTTCGGCTGATGTCCTCGGTTTACTTTACCAAAATCCGGAAAATTGGTTCAAACAAGGCAATAAGTCTGATATTGATGAAAATGAAATCAACCGTTTAATAACAGAACGAACCTTGGCTAAAAAAGAAAAAAATTACGTTCGCGCAGATGAAATTCGTAATCATTTATCAACTCTTGGCATTGTCCTTGAAGACACACCTTCAGGAACAACATGGAAAAGAAATTAATCTTAGTTCATAAATTTTTCAATTTTTGTCTTTTCATGATGATGTTGAATTTGCGCAAATACGCTATCGGCAAAAGATTTTTTGGCCATATATGTAATAAACAAAGGTTCTTCAAGTTGTAACTTACCGAGAGTCTCCTCTAGGGCTTCAAAACTTTTGTAAATTTTATCAATAAGTATAATGTTGCGTTCTTCTGCGTCAATAGCCTTCTTATGCACAGCTTGTCCCATTTAACCCTCCATGTTCATAAAAATTATTTGTAATCATAAAAAACTATAACATGGTCTTAAATTTATGCCAGTACCTAAAAATGGAAAACAGTGTACTAAAAATAAGCACAGCTTTAATTGGGATAAATATTGGATAATTTATTGTCACTTATGCATAAGCGGTTGTTTTTATAATCATATATAATGTATCTGTCTTGAGACCATGTCTCAACCATAACATCTGTAATTTGATATGAAAGATGATGATTATTAGGAGATGATATTAATGTTGAAATATGATGGATGACTAAAATTTGTTTGTGCATTTTATCCTCCTACCAATTATAATATGATAAATTATTTTAAAGACAATCTCGACAAAAGGAGAGATTCCTATTAATAATAGGTTTTATGCACAATACTGCTCATTATAAAAGGAAACATTATGGAAAAAACAAACGCTATGCGTATACTGGATAAATATAAAGTAAATTATCATTCTTATCATTATGATAGTTCATGTGCCATAAGTGGTATTGAAGTGGCAACAATTTTAGGTCAAAATCCTAAGCAAGTATTTAAAACTCTGGTTACAGTCGGAAAAACCAAGCAACATTATGTGTTTATGATACCTGTGGCCGAAGAATTGGATTTGAAAAAAGCAGCATATGTGACGGGAGAAAAATCTATTGAAATGGTTAAATCTAAAGAATTATTGATGTTAACAGGTTATATTCATGGCGGTTGTTCTCCTTTGGGAATGAAAAAATTATTTCCAACATATGCTGATATTACAGCTAAAAATTTTTCTACGATTATTTTTAGTGCCGGTAAAATTGGTTTGCAAATTGAAGCACCTTTAGATGCGTTGCAGAAAATAGTCGCCTTAAAAACAGCCTCATTAACGGTTGAAACACAAAAGACCTAAAAGTTAAGTTAATTTCTAAAAGCGCGTAATGAGTTCAACACGGCTAAAAGAGAAATACCAACATCGGCAAATACCGCTCCCCACATTGTCATCATGCCTAATGCGCCAAGTAAAAGAAATATTGTTTTAACACTTAAAGCTAAAAATATGTTTTGCCAGACAATTCTTAATGTCTTTTGCGCAATACGGATAGATAGAGGAATTTTTAATAGCGAATCGTCCATAATGACAACATCTGCAGCTTCAATCGCCGCGTCCGTCCCGAGTCCGCCCATGGCAATGCCTACATCCGCATATGTTAAAACAGGAGCATCATTTATGCCGTCGCCAACAAAAATAACAGTTCCTTTATTGTTTTTATTTTTGATTTCTTCTAATTTTTTTATTTTTTCAAGTGGCAATAAATTTGTATAAAAATCTTTAATGTTTAATTGATTGGCAATTGCTTGGGCTGCTTCCTTATTATCTCCGGTTAACATTATTGTTTTAATGTTTAAATGGTGTAGTTGTGAAATTGCTTCAAAAGCTTCTTCTTTACTTTTATCTTTAACAGTAATATATCCTAGATATTTTCTGTTTCGAGCAATATGTATGGTTGTGTTTTGATTGTTGTTAAAAATTCCTTTTATGTCGTGTCTTTTCATAAGTTCATGATTGCCAACAAGAATTTCTTCTTTATCGGTGCGTAAAATAATTCCTAATCCCGAAATTTCTTTGGCTTGTTTGTAGATATTGAGATCTTGTCCTTTACGACACGCTTTGGTAATTGAACGTGCAATTGGATGATTCGATGTATTTTCAGCTTTAGCGGCTGTTTGTAAAAGGTATGTCGGTGTAATGTCTTTTACAGGATACAAATGATCAATGATAAAATTACCTTCAGTCAGTGTTCCTGTTTTATCAAATACGCTAATACGACAATGGGCAAGAGCTTCAAAATAATTGCTTCCTTTAATTAGTATCCCTTTGCGCGAGGCACCGCCTATACCGGCAAAAAAACTTAAAGGAATAGAAATAATTAAAGCACATGGACAGGAAATAACAATAAAGGTTAAAGCACGTTTAAACCAATCCAGAAATACCGCTTCAGAAAAAAAGAGAGGCGGGCAAACAGCTAATAAAAAAGAAATAATAATAATGATAGGCGTATAATAACGTGCAAAACGAGTGATAAATCTTTCACTATGTGATTTATGGTTATCCGCGTGTTCTATTAAATCAAGTATCTTAGAAGCTGTGGATTCTTTATATATGCGTAAAACTTTTATTTTAAGAAATCCATTGATATTAATATAACCGCTTAAAACCTCATCGCCGGAAAAAAAGTCTTTAGGCAGAGATTCTCCTGTCAGTCCGGAAGTGTCTATTGCGGCATTGCCTTCAATAATAATTCCATCAAGAGGAATCTTTTCTCCGCTCCGAACAATAATAATATCATTAACTTTGATTTCTTCCGGTTTATTATTTGTGATTATTCCTTGTTCTTCTTTATAAACTATATCAGAGCGTAAATCCATTAAATCGGTGATTGATTTTCTTGATTCTTCTACAGCTTTGTGTTGAAGGTATTCTCCGCTTTGGTATAAGATCATAACCATTGCCGCTTCTGGATATTCGCCAATCCCTATAGCTCCTATACCTGCAAGAGACATTAATGTATTTTCATTCATCCACTTGTTTTGTAAAAAATTTTTAAATGCTTCAAGAAGAGTGTCTTTGCCGGCAATAATAAATGCGCCTATAAAAAATAATGAAGAAATATTCTGCGGAATTTTAAAAATAAAAGGTATAATAAAAAATAATAAAGCCATACTTATTTGCAGTATTAAATATGCGTTGTGATGTTTATGATGGTGTGTTATTGATGGCATTTATGTCTCTCCAATATTTATTGTTTATTATATATAATAATTGAACAATCGTTCAATTGTCAATAAAAAACTTGAGGTTAAAGTAATTTTTGATTATGATGTCTTTATCTAAAGATATATTGGAGAAAAATCATGCAGTCGGAGAACCTTATTGAAAAAATTCGTTATCAAATGCCTGCAGAAAATATACTGTTTGCGCTTTCTGATTTTTTCAAAGTTATGGGAGATCCAACACGAATTAATATTTTATGGGTACTTGAAAAAGAACCGTTATGTGTTAGTGAATTGGCAGAAGTTTTGAATATGACAAATTCTGCAGTTTCACATCAATTAAAAATTTTACGGGTTGCTAAATTGGTGCGTTCATTAAAAAAAGGCAAAAACGTTTATTATGAATTGAATGATGAACATGTTCAAATTATTTGGGAAAAAGCACTTGAACACATATGTGAATAATTAGCTTTTTTGATTATTAATCCATTTCATAATTATGTTTACAATATAAGTTTGTTCTTCAAGAGTTAATTCTCTTTCTTTTTCAATTTTGTGCCATTTTAGAAGACAACTTCGACAACAAGTGGCTGTTGCGTGTTGGGCGATAAAGACAGGATGTCCCCGCATGGGCGTCTGTTTACCGTCATTAGCAATGAAAGCGGGAGCTAACCGCAACCGGATAAAATTTTCGGCATGTTGTCGTATTATATTATTTCCTTTATCAGCGATATATTCCAAATCTTTATTTTGCAAATGGAATTTCCGTCGAAAAGGAGATTGATTTAAGCGAATAAAAATATTATTTGTGTTAGGCAAATGAGTCGACATGATTTATTCTTGATCGACAAGTTCAAAAATTAAGGTTGTATCCTTGCCGGAAAGAATTAAATTTTCGTTTTCAAAAGAGATTGTTTCAATATTGCCAAGATTTTTAAAATAATCGGTTTCTGCTTTCATCATAGGTTCCGGTGCGGCCATCATTGTTGAGCCGATAGCGGAAAATTTTATTGTATGGTCATTTAATTCATAATTACCAAAATAACGATTTACGGCTTGACCATAAAATTTAGGTTCTTGAGCATCAAAAGAAAGAGAGATTTCCATACCTTCCGGAGTATTTTGCAGAACGTAGTCATTTCCTTTGATTTGATCGGATATATTTTGATTACAGGCGGTTATCATTAAGCCTAATAAAAGAATGTATATTTTTTTCATAATGTTTCTCTTTTCTAAAAGGTTAAACCTAATTTATTATATATACGATTATATGAAATTTTCCACTAAAAAAGCTTTTGAAGTTTTTTTTACTTCAAAAGCTTTTTTATAAAGAGAAATTAATCAAGATACATATCTTCATTCAATGATTTATCATTCTTCATTTCATCAAGAACGGCATATCTGATTGTGTTTTCATCCGATTCTTCTTCTCTATTGAGGCGGTCAATTTCCTCAAATATTTCAGACAAAGAAAAATCCGCATACTCTTCTCTAATTTGATCTTCAAGGATCATTTTGTCATTTTTACACATAATTATATACATATTTTTAGTTATCAATAATAATGTTATTATATTTATATGTTTTCGTCAAGGATATTTATTGACAGTAAATTTTTTGTTCGTAGACTAATTTATATATAAAGATAAAGATAGGATAAATATGATAAAAAAAATAATATTAGCTTTAGGTCTTATTATTCTGGAAAGTTCGAAAGCTTTGGCAGGAGAATGGAATTTTGAGACAATGGGTAATGCTCAGGTTCTTTTAGGATATACTAAACCCGAATCGCAATATTCTTATCATCAAACAAGATATCATGTGCCAACACGTTTTAATCTTAATTTTTTAGCTCAATATGCATTTAATGATAATTATCAATTAGGAGCGTATTTGGATTTAGGCTATGGTTTTGATCAACAAATAAAGGATTATAATCATGGTTCGTGGGGGGAGCAAATTTACTTGATTTTGGATTCACCATTCGGCCGTTTTATCGGTGGTCAAAGTTATAATGTCGCCTACCAATTGGGGGTTGGCGCGCCTGATATAGGCGTTTTAGGGGTTAATCAAAGCGATTTGGTTAATTTTATAGCGAATCCTAATTGGCAGCGTAATCACCGGACAACGGCTTATCGAACACTCAATTCAACGGATATTAATACAGATGGCACCGCGGCTAAACTAACTTATATCAGTCCGGAATTTAACGGAACAATGTTTGGTTTTACTTTTGTACCCAAAAGTTATAGTCGTGATGGTTTGATTAACAGACATGCAGCTTATGAAGATAAAGCCGGTTATATTGCTGCTCTTTATCATAATCGAGAATTAGGAAATATCAGTGTATCCACATCTTTGGGAGCAGCTCATTTTACAGATATTGATAATGAACTTTCCGCCGGTTTGAACTTTTATTATAAAGGATGGACTTTAGGAGGAGCTGTCCGCCGCACATTTGTTTATCATAAATTGGCCGATATGAATTTACTTCAACCGGATGGTTTTGACGCCTTTCGTGATGGTTGGGCCTATAATATAGGCCTTGGTTATGAATTTGGTCCAATTAAAACTTCGTTAACTTATTTTTACGCTAAAGCAGATGGAAAAGATTATGAAGATAAAATTGTTCAATTGTCCGGAAGTTATCAACTCAATAAATATCTTGAAATTCAAGCGGTAATTGCTCATGCTGATTTTAATGGGAAAATACCTTCGGAAAGTAATGAAGGATATGCTTTTATAAGCGGTGTCAGTTTCAGATTTTAGGAAAATTTGATGGTTAGAATATTACTTGTTTCACATAATGAAGTTTTGTTAGAGGATTTGCAACAGCAATTTAAATATCATGAGGGATGGGATGTTAAAGAACAATATGATGAACAAACTGTATATGATGCTGTTGTTATTGACGATGATTTAAAAATGGTCGAGAAATTGATAAATCAATTACATTATACATCAATTTTTTTATTGTGGTCCGGTGAGGATATTTGTTTGAAAAAAAATAATTTACATATTGTGTGTAAGCCGTTTTATTTACAAAAATTAATCGATGATATTCATTTGGCATTTGCCGTTTTGCCGGATAAAAACAGCCTTGAATTGTTTGGGTGTTGTTTGAATATAACGGCAAGAGAAATTTGTTATCCGAATCGAAAAGAAAAAGTGAAATTAACGGAACGAGAGGTTTCTATTTTGAAGTATTTATATAAGGCTGGTGATAAAATAGTCAGTAAAACGGAGTTGTTGGCAGAAGTTTGGGGATATAATCCGGAAGCAACGACGCATACGGTAGAAACACATATTTATCGCTTACGTCAAAAAATAGAACAAGATGGAAAAGAAAATCAAATTATTCTTACCCAAGATAATGGCTATAAATTGCGTCCTGCAATTAAGTAAATAAAATTTATTTGAGTAGAATTCCGATTGGTATATGATCGGAAGGCCTTTCCGAAAAACGATATTTTTTAAAAATAACAGTTTGTTCAATTTGTGAAAGAAGCTGGGGGCTAACCCATATATGATCTAATCGTCGACCTTTGTTATTGATTTGCCAGTTGGGATTTCTATAACTCCACCATGTAAATATTTTTTCAGGTTCAGGAAAAAAATATCGAACGGCATCAATTAATTCCGATTCTTTTTGCCATTTTAACAATCGTTTGGTTTCTTCAGGCGTATGGGAAACAATCTTTAATAATTGTTTATGATTCCAGACATCATTTTCAAAAGGAGCAATATTAAAGTCGCCGCAAATCAGAAGGTTGTTTTGTTTAATTTCTTTTATGCGGGAAGAAAAATAATGATTAATTTCTTCAACAAAATCAAGTTTTCGAGCAAAGGACGGATTAACTTTCGGATCGGGAATGTCGCCGCCGGCAGGAACGTATATGTTATGAATCTCTATATTTTGTACCTTGGCTGATATATGACGAGCATCTTTTTTTCCCGCCCAGTCAAAACATCTTATGTCGGTAAGCGGAATTTTAGATAAAATGGCAACACCGTTATAACCAGCCATACCGTAAACTTCAATATGCTTGAAACCAAGTTCATAAACGTCCTTATAAGGAAAATCTGAATTTTTAGCTTTTACCTCTTGTAAACAAAAAATATCGGGATTTTCATCTTTTACGATTTGAGAAAGTATGGGCAGGCGAATCCGTAAAGAATTAACGTTCCAACTAAGTATTTTGAGCATTAACGACCTTTTTTGATTTTAAGAGGATTCATTTGTTTGCGAAAATGAAAGAGAGATTCATCAATTTTATCATCGATTTTGCTTCCATAGAGAGACACGGTTACTTCAACACTTTGCGGATCAATGATTTTCCATTGCCGCAACTCAAAAGGTTGATTATTAAAGGTAAGCGTAATCGGACCAATTTCACCTTTGGTATATTCCAAAGTTGCAATTGTTGTTCCTGAATCGCGATAAAAATCAATTACTTTGATACTCTTTCCGTCAATTTTAATGTTGTTGCCAAGGATAAGGCTGGCAGGAATGTCTTCATAATCAATATGGCTTATTTGATCCAAGTCCTGATCATTATAAACAATAAAATCACCATTACCAACAATTAGGACGTTTGTCGGCGGAGTGTATTCCATACGAATTTTATTCGGTTTTTCAATCCATAGATAACCTTCGGCAACATTGCCGTTGCTTGCGTTTTGAACGAATCGAGCCTGAAGAGTTTTAATTGAGTTTAAATAATCTTCAATTTGCTTCAATTCACTTGTTGTTTGGGTAAAAGCAGCAGGTGTTGCCCATAAAAAAGATAAAATAAGGGTTGAAGCAAATATTTTTTTCATTGGTTTGTCCTTATAATTAATTAAAATTGATTGCTAATATAATGTTTTTTTATGATAAAAACAATCTTTTTGCATAATCTTTGTTAAGATAACATAATAAGATGAAAAAAATTATTTTTTTACAAAATAACTTGTGGATAAAAATATTTTTTTTGCTCATTTTATGATGATTGCTTGTGGATATTAACCTCTTTTATAACGTCTTGTTTTTATTGTAAAAAAAATTTTTACCAAAAGTTATCCTCAATGATGCCGATATATATGAAAAATTTATCCCTTTGCTTTTTATAGAGATACTTTTTGTCAAGACAAAAAACAGATATTTTTGATCTTTTTCTACTTGATAGAATATGGTGTTTAGATGCAATATTAAAGGCAGATTAAAAATAATAAAAAATTGTTGAAATACTATATATAGGTATTGTTTACTTTTTTTTAATACTATATATGGTAGTTCTAACTCACTTAAACTATAAGCCACGGGAAGGAAAAATAAGGACAATGTCAGATAAAGAATATAGTGCCTCAAAAATTAAAGAAAGTAAAATCGCAAACATCATAAAAAGAGATGGAACAATAGTTCCTTTTGATAGTGATAGAATTTATAACGCAATTCGAAAAGCCGGCGAATCGACGGGAGAATTCGGAGAACAAGAAAGTTATTTATTAACAGGGCAAGTTTTGAAAGTATTGGAACATAAATATACTGATTCTTTTCCGGAATTAGAAGGGATTCAAGATGTTGTTGAACAGGTTTTAATTAGTGCCAACTATTTCACAACGGCAAAAGCTTATATTCTTTATAGAGAACAACGCCATCGTATGCGCGGCGAAAAAAAAGTTATGGTCGATGTTGAAAGTTCAATTAATGAATATTTGGAAAAATTAGATTGGCGAGTCAACGCTAATGCAAACCAAGGATATTCCAACGGTGGTTTGATTCTAAATGTTTCCGGTAAAGTTACGGCAAATTATTGGTTAAGCCATGTTTACCCTTCAGAAGTCGGTGAAGCTCATCGTAATGGTGATATTCATATACATGATTTGGATATGTTGGCAGCTTATTGTGCCGGTTGGTCACTAAAAAACTTGCTGCATGAAGGTTTTAACGGCGTTCCGGGTAAAGCCGAAGCCGGTCCCGCAAAACATTTGTCTGCAGCTGTCGGGCAAATGGTAAATTTTATGGGAACGCTGCAAAATGAATGGGCTGGAGCTCAAGCTTTTTCTTCAGTCGATACTTATCTGGCTCCTTATGTACGCGTCGATAATTTGAATTATGAACAAGTCGAACAAGCCTTTCAAGAATTAATTTATAATTTAAATGTTCCTTCTCGTTGGGGATCTCAAACTCCTTTTACAAACTTTACATTTGATTGGGTATGTCCTGATGATTTGAAAGATAAACATCCGTTAATTGCCGGTGTCGAACAACCCTTTACCTATGGTGATTTAAAACCGGAAATGGATATGATTAATAAGGCTTATATTAACGTTATGATGAAAGGTGATATCAAAGGCCGTCCATTTACTTTCCCGATTCCGACTTACAATATGACGCCGGATTTCCCTTGGGAAGATGAAAATACAGAGTTGTTATTTGAAATGACGGCTAAATATGGATTGCCTTATTTCCAAAATTTCATTAATTCAAGCCTGAAACCCGGACAGATACGTTCTATGTGCTGTCGTTTGCAACTTGATTTAAGAGAGCTGTTGGCCAAAGGAAACGGTCTATTCGGATCAGCTGAACAAACAGGATCAATAGGTGTTGTAACCTTTAATTGCGCACGGTTGGGCTTCGTTTATAAAGGCAATGAAGCAGGCCTCTTCGGACGCGTCGATGAATTGATGAATATTGCCCGCACTTCTTTGGAAATTAAACGTAAACTTATTCAAAGATTAATCGATAACGGTCTATTCCCTTATACCAAAAGATATCTCGGTACTTTGCGTAATCATTTCTCAACAATCGGTGTTAATGGCATTAATGAAATGATACTCAATTATACAGATGGTAAACATGATATCGCTGATGAATGGGGACGGGCTTTTGCAGAAAAATTCCTTGATTACATCCGCGCAAGAATGGTTAAAATACAGGAAGAAACCGGTCATATGTATAATTTGGAAGCAACTCCCGCCGAAAGTGCGACTTATCGTTTCGCTCGTGAGGATAAAAAACGTTTTGTCGGTATTATTCAAGCCGGAACGAGTGAGAATCCGTATTATACAAATTCATCACAATTACCGGTCGGTTTTACCGATGATCCTTTTGAAGCTTTGGAGTTGCAATCAAACCTGCAATCAAAATATACAGGCGGTACTGTTTTGCACCTTTATATGGGACAAAGAGTATCTTCGGCAAAAGTCTGCCGCGATATTGTCAAACGCGTTTTAACAAATTATCGCTTGCCCTATATTACGATTACACCAACTTTTTCGGTATGTCCAAAACATGGATATATTTCCGGAGAACATAAATACTGCCCAATCTGCGATGAGGAAAAATTGGCAGAAAAAAGAAAAGCCGCCGCTTCATCAGAAGTTGCATAAATATCAACCTTGTGATACAATAAAATAAGTGGAGAAAAAAATGACAATAGTAAATATAAATGATGTAAAATTAAGTGATGCAGAAAGACAACCTTGTGAAGTTTGGACAAGAGTGATGGGGTATCTTCGTCCTGTTTCGGAGTTCAATAAAGGTAAAAAATCTGAGTTCTATGCGCGTAAATATTTTACCGAAACAAAAGCTGTTGATTGCAGTTGTTCAGATACTGTTTATAATAATATTGCCGCAGAGTAGTCGGTATTATAATGAATAATCCTATTAAAGTCGGCGGTGTTGAAACTTTTAGCACCGTCGATTTTCCTGATAAAATAGCTGCTGTTGTGTTTATGCAGGGATGTCCTTGGCAATGCCCTTTTTGCCATAATGCTTTTTTGCAAAAAACATTAACAGAAGATAATTTTATCTGGGATAATTTTATTAAATTTTTACAAAACAGACGGGGAATCTTAGACGGTGTTGTCTTTTCCGGCGGCGAGCCGTTAATGCAAAATGGTTTGGCCTCGGCAATAAAAGAAGTGAAAAATATGGGCTTTTTAATAGGCTTGCATACAGGTGGGTATCGTCCAAAACATTTTGTTGATATTTTGTCTCTTGTCGATTGGGTCGGTTTTGATATTAAAGCCCCTTTTGTAGAAGAAAAATATAAAAAAGCCATTGGTGGAATTAGTCACCTAAAAGAAGTGCAAGAGAGTTTAGCCTTATTAGTAAAAAGTAAGGTCGATTTTGAATGTCGAACAACTTGCGATCCCCGTTTGTTGACTATTGATGATATCTATAATATCGCCGATGAATTAAAGACATATGGGGTAAAAAAATATTTCTTACAAAAATATAGACCTGTGGCTAATGATAAAATCTCCACAGATGAAGATTGTGATAAGTTCTTTCTTGATAAGAATTTGATTGCTTATTTACAGCAAACTTTTCAAATTTTTGATGTTCGACGTTAAAATAAATAAAAAATCAATAAATTGACAAAAAGTTCTTGCTTGTATCTTATTTTTATGATATATTGCAAATAAATATGACAAAAAAGCAATTTTTGGGAGATAATCTATGGCAATGAATGCTAAACAAGCGGCAGAATTAATCAAAAGTGGAAAATTTGATAATGTCGATGAATTATATGATGTTCTAAACGGTAATAAGGAATATAATAAAGAATTCGAAATATTGTTGCAATATATGGCAAAAAGAGCCCAAAAAGCAGCCAATGAGGTTAAAAAAGGACATTTGGATGATGTCGATGAATTGTATGCCGCTTTAAAAAGAAGCGATAAACATAAAAAAGAATTCGAAACATTACTTAACCATATTCAAGACAAAACTAAAAAAGATATAGACCTTTATAAAGGTTTGGCCGATTCTGCCCAAGCCGTCGATAAGCTAAATGCCGAGATTAATCCCTTAGATGATAAAGATGAATTCTTTGCCGATATGAGAAAAAAATTATCGCGAATCGAATTCTATCAAACTGTCGAAGAAAATGGTAAATCTATAGTTAAAGTCGTTGCTAAAGAAGATAGCGATCAGATGATCGCGCAAATTATTGCCGCCGCTAAAATGGAAGCTAATGTCGATTTACGCGGCGCAACCAATCAGGAATCAGTCGATGCTCAAAAATTTATGAATGCAAGTGAAGCTGAGAAAAAATCTATCTATAAAGATAAAATTAAAGAAAAGGTTGATTTAGCTATTATACAAAGCATCCTGATTAAAGAGCATGAAAGAATAACTCGTGAATTGGATGAAAAATATCTTAAATATGAGCAAAATAAAGATAAGAAAAATGAGGCTCAATCACCTGAAAAGATTAAAGAAATTTTAGCTGAAAAAGAAAAAGAGCTTAAAGAAATTTTAGCTAAAAAAGAAAAAGAAATTGCAGAAAAAATAAATAAGCTTAGTGATAATATTTCTGAAAAAATTTCAATTAGTGTTGATAATGCTGCTTATTATTGCGCAACCGCAGCTGCAGGGATTGAAAATAAACTGGCGGAATATAAAACAAATATAAAAAATATTGCTATCCGTGTTAATAAAGGATTGGCAAAACTTAAAGATAAAGGCAGAGATTTATGCAAACAATGGCAAAAGGTCAGAACTCAAGCCAATAAAACCTTTGAGGCTTGCAATAAAAAATTGGCGGATGGAATAGTTGCTTTCAATGAGAGTTGCAAATATATTTGGAAAAATAAATACGAAATTGCCGCTAATGTTGCTAAAAAGCTTTATGACAAAAAATATGAAATCGGTGCGGATATGTTGGCAGCTGCCGGATTTGCTTTTGGTGTGGCCACAGGAGGAGTGGCCGCTGGTGTGGCAGGAGGTGTTTATGCCGCTTATACTATTGGTCGCCGTGTCGTTTATGAAGCCTATAAACAAAAGAAAGAGAATCCGCAAAAAAGTTATAAAGAGATTTATTCTAACAAAAAATTTATTACTAAAGCTGTTTTTACAACCATTGCCGCAGGGGTAAGTTGTGCAATAGCCGGTACGGCTGCGTCAACCGGAGCAGAGGTCATAGTCACTGAAACTGCAAAGCAAATAGCCGCTCAAAAAATGATCCGCCGCGGTGTTAATTTAGGAGGATCTGTTGCCAGCAATATAGTCGGTGTTGTAAATGCTAAAAATAAAGATGAGCGCAAACATGAAATAAAAAGTTTAGGTTTGTCCGTACTTGGCGCCGCAGCAGCTATGTATGCCGCAGAAATTTCTGATTTTGATAAGGAACAAACGGAAATAGGACATGACGATGCTAAAATTATTGATGAACATCAAAAATTGGATGATGCTAAAATTGTTGAAGAACATCAAAAATTGGATGATGCTAAAGTTGTTGAAGAACATCAAAAATCGGATGATGCTAAAATTGTTGAAGAACATCAAGAATCGGGTAAAGCTAAAAATACCGAAGAAATTGCAGCTGAAAATAAAGGTGAAGTTCAAAATAAAAAACCCGATAATGATGAAGAATATCTCGGTGATTTAACAATGCTTGAATTTCCAAATGAATGGAATGAAAATATGGGAATCAGCAGCCGTCAATTTGAAACTTTGAAAAATTGGTATGATAAGTTGGATACAACAGATGGCGCCGGTATGGATGTTTTCTATACACATGCGTCAAAATACGCGGCCTCTTTAAGTATTGATACTAATAATCCAATGACGGCAGAACAAGTTTTGTTTAAATTTTCTCGTTTAGCTGCTATTACTTCGGTTAAAACCGGTGAATATGGAACTATTGGAACCGGTACATTAGGCAAACAATTAAATAATATATATCATTTACTGGGATGTGACGATAAATTGACTGCCGAACAAATGCTTGAGGCGCGTAAGACTTTGGATATTTGTACTCTAAACGAGGCCGGACGGCAAGATGGTCGTATGGATGCTGAAAAATTCTTCGCCGTTGCCGGAGATGCTCATAGAGGACTTCCTGTTGATCCCGATGGAACTTTAACAATGACGCGCCATATTAGAGTTATTGGCGAAGGTACAAATTGTGGTCAAGATGATAGAAGAGTCATGTATGAAGATGTAAAATCTTCCGATAAAAAAGAAGATACCGTTGTTCAACTTAGAAGTGCCGACGCAACTCCGGTGGTTGAAGAAAAACTTCCTGAAGCAAAACCAAGGATAAAGGTAGAAGGAAAAGCTGAAGATATCACTGTCAAAATAAGAGAAGAAACAGAAAAAGATCCTGTTATGTATTGTGGTATGTCTGGTTCTGCTGTTGATTCTTCTGATAAGCTAAAGAATTTAACGGAAAAAGATCAGGTTACAAATAAATATCTTGAGAGACAAGCTAAAAGGGCGATGAAAAGATATTTAGCGCGTCAAAGCAGAGAAAATTAATTTTATTTAGCTTGTTATCATTATTAAAAAATAAAGACCTTTAAGATTAAAGGCCTTTATTTTTTTATGATTCGAACGTAACACTACCTGCGAAAAAAGGTAGATGTAGACATACCTGCCCAGCCGTTAGGCTTGCGAAGCCTTTGGGCAGGGCGAACGTAGTTCGGAACAGGTAATACCACTTGCGTTAGCTAGTGGAAGTTTATG
>CALXTF010000023.1 GCA_944391335.1 uncultured Alphaproteobacteria bacterium | reverse complement strand
TTTTTATGATTCGAACGAAACACTACTTGCACAAGCAGGTAGATAAGACATACCTGCCCAGCCGTTAGGCTTACGAAGCCTTTGGACAGGGCAAACGTAGTTCGGAACAGGTAATACCACTTGCGTTAGCTAGTGGAAGTTTTATTTTAAATTTTCACAATTTTATGATTAAAATAAACCAAATAAATAATACATTTCTACTTGAACCGGATGAAATTTACATATCTAAAACAATAGTTATCTTATTTTTCAATAAAATTTAATAAAAAGTTTTATTTTTTTTGCTTTTTTATGTTTTTGTTATTGAAAAATAAACTATTCTTGCTTAAGTTATCAAGTGTATTAGTTATAATATTAAAAACCATATATGGAGAAATAAAATGAAAAAACTTTTAGGCTTATTCTGTGTTGTTGCCCTCTTATCAGCTTGTTCATCCACAAGTTCAACAGGTGGTTTGTTCGGCGGCAGCGAATGCGACTCCAGAGATGCTCGTAATTTTATGGCAAATGCCGAAGATAGAGTGTTCTTTGCTTTCGATAGCTCTGCTTTAAGCGATAACGCAGAAGAAATTCTTGATACTCAAGTCGCATGGTTGAAAAAACATGAAAAAGTTAATGTTGTCGTTCAAGGCTACTGCGATGAAAGAGGTACCAGAGAATATAACTTGGCTTTAGGTGAACGCCGCGCAAGTGCCGTTAAAGATTATTTGGTTGCTAATGGTATTGCTGCAGATCGTATCTCTACAATTTCTTATGGTAAAGAAAGACCTGCCGTCCTTGGTAATAATGAAGCTGCTTGGGCTCAAAACCGTCGCGCCGTTACTGTTGTAAAGGCCGGAAACTAAATCGGTTTTATCTAGTAAGCTTGCTGATAAAAGGTATTCCTTTGGGAATACCTTTTTTTATGCTTGTGGTTTGTTATAAATTGTCTTACTATTCAAAAAAATAATTGTAAAAGAGGGTTAAATGAAAAAACAATTTATTCTATCCGTATTTGTTTTAATGTCTTTCGCCGCAGCTTTTCCCGTATTTGCTCAAGACGCCGTTGTGTTAATGCAGGAACTTGATGAAATTCGAGAAGATGTCAAAATCTTGCAACGTCGAATCTATCATGAAAATGATGGAGCTTCGTCTTTAGAAGTGCGTGTCGGCCACCTCGATGAGTTGGTCCGAAGTACCGCAGGACGTTTAGATGAATTGGAACATAAAATCGGACAATTGGAAAATAAAATTGATTTGATTAATAAAGATATTGATGTGCGCATGAAACTGCTCGAAGGTAAAAAAATAGAAAGCTTTTCTTCTCCTGTCGCCGATAATTCTCCTAAATTTGACGCACCGGTCGCTCAAAATGCTCCACAATCAATTGTCGGCGGTTCAATTAGCGGAGATAATCTTCAACCTCTAAAAAAACAAACCGCCGCTGATTTATATCAACAGGGATTAAAATCATTAAAAGATTCTGATTTTACAGATGCTGAATATTGTTTTAATACAATTTTAAATAAATTCCCTAATGATAAATTAGCCGCTAATGCTCAATATTGGTTGGGCGAAACTTATTACGCGCGTAAAGATTTTTCTCGTGCGGCAATAGCTTTTGCTAAAGGATATCAAGAATATGAAAATAGCCCTAAAAAAGCCGATAGTTTATTAAAATTGGGAATGTCAATGCAAGAATTAGGAAAAAAAGATGACGCTTGCGCAGCTTTTAGCAGTTTGCCGCTCGAATTTCCTAAAGCCGAAAAACAATTGAAAGATAAAGCAGCTGAAAGAGTTAAAAAATTAGGTTGTAAATAATGAATCTTTTAGCTGAAAAATTGGAAAATAAACTTCACTCAATAGCCCAAAAATATTACGCGGATTTCTCTCAAATAGCCGTGGCTGTTTCTGGAGGAGCGGATTCTTTAGCTTTAATTTTTTTGCTGAATGAATTAAAACAAAAATATCCTTGCTCTATAAAAGTCTTAACCGTTAATCATCATTTGCGGCCGGAAGCGGATGGGGAAGCCAAATATGTGCAAAATTTAATGAAAAGTTGGGGATTGGAACATTATGTTCTTAATTGGTTTCCTGAAGATATTTCAACAGGTATAGAGGAAAAAGCACGATTGGCTCGTTATCAATTGATGGAAAATTGGTGTGTGCAAAACAATATTCGTTATTTGATGACGGCTCATCATCAACAAGATCAGGCAGAAACTTTTTTAATGAGGCTTCAAAGAGGAAGCGGCGTGGATGGTTTATCGGCAATGAGTGAATTTACAAAACGAGGTAAAATTATCCTTATACGTCCTTTACTTTGGGCGCAACCTCAGGAATTAAAACAATTATTGCAAAAACAAGGCATCCTTTGGGCGGAAGATGCTTCTAATTCTTCCGATAAGTTTTTACGGGCGCGAATCCGTAAATTCCTACCTGAATTGGAACAGAAAACAGGTATTAGCGTCCGTCGTTTGGCTGAAACAGCAACAGCACTCGGCGAGGTTCGTGAATATTTGGAAATGCAAACAGAAACTTTTATTCATAATCGTGTTCGTTTTTTTATCGGACCGGCAGTCAGTTTCTCTCCATTAGCCTTTAATCAATTGGCTTTGGAAATAAAAAAACGTGTGCTTGTTCACCTGATTAAAAAAGTCGGAGGACGAGATTATCCTCCAGAACATAAAGAATTAATAAATCTTTTGAATAATCTGCGGATGGAAAATTTTGCCGGTTGCACTTTGGGCGGATGTGTTATAGAACCTTTTTTAAAACGTTGGTGGATTGTGCGTGAAACGGCTAAAAAACACTCCATAACCCACCAAGAATGGAATGACTTTATTTGCCGCTATTCTCAATTTAAAAAATTATCTATACCCTTCACTTTAAAATGTCTGTTATTTGAAACAATGCGGAAATGATGAAAAGTCTATTGTGTTTTATAAAGAAAAAAACTATATATAAACAAAATAAATGTTTCTTTTTTATAAGGATATCTCATGAGAACAGGAAAAAGTTTAATTTTTTGGTTGTTGGCAATTGTTTTATTGACGGTACTCGTTAATCTTACAGGACAAGGAAATAATCAAGGCTTGAAAAGAAACGGGCAATTGCCTTTTTCCGAATTTATGTCACAAGTGGAAAATAAGCAAATTTCCGAGGTTACAATAGCCGGTCCGGATATTTCTGGAATATATACCAACGGAAGCAGGTTTTATACTTATGCTCCTTATGATCCAACAATGATTGAAACTTTACGGAAAAATGATGTCGTCGTAAATGCCCAACCTGAAGATACATCTTCAAGTACATTATGGGGAATATTTGTTTCATGGTTTCCAATGATATTGTTGATTGGTGTTTGGATTTTCTTTATGCGTCAAGCTAATGCAGGTAATAATAAAGCTATGAGTTTCGGTAAATCTCGGGCAAGATTAATCGAAAACGCCAAAAAAGTAACTTTTGCTGATGTGGCCGGTTGTGATGAATCTAAACAGGATTTGGAAGAAGTAATAGATTTTTTAAAAGATCCAGCAAAATTCCAACGCTTGGGGGGAAAAATTCCTAAAGGTGTATTATTAGTAGGTCCTCCGGGAACAGGTAAAACCTTATTAGCTAAGGCTGTTGCCGGTGAAGCTGATGTGCCGTTCTTTTCAATATCTGGTTCTGATTTTGTTGAAATGTTTGTGGGTGTCGGTGCTTCACGCGTAAGAGATATGTTCGCTCAAGCGAAAAAAAATTCACCTTGTTTATTGTTTATAGATGAAATAGACGCCGTCGGTCGTCATCGCGGCGCGGGACTCGGTGGTGGAAATGATGAACGCGAACAAACACTCAATCAGTTGTTGGTTGAGATGGATGGTTTTGATGAAAATGAAAATGTTATTTTGATTGCCGCGACTAATCGTCCCGATGTTTTAGATCCAGCACTCCTGCGTCCGGGACGTTTCGATCGACAAGTGGTTGTACCTAATCCGGATGTTAAAGGTCGTGAAGAAATTTTAAAAGTTCATGTGCGTAAAGTGCCTTTGGCAAAAGATGTTAATTTGGCTGTCGTTGCTCGTGGTACTCCCGGTTTTTCCGGTGCAGATTTAGCTAATTTGGTTAATGAAGCAGCTTTATTGGCCGCCAGACGTAATAAACGTAAAGTAACTTCTAAAGATTTTGACGATGCCAAAGATAAAGTTTTAATGGGTAATGAACGAAAATCAATGGCTATGGACGAACATGAAAAACAATTAACCGCTTATCATGAAGCAGGACACGCTATTTGTTCTCTTAATGTTCCAGAAACAGATCCTATACATAAGGCAACAATTGTACCTCGGGGAAGAGCTTTGGGTATGGTTCAACAATTACCTGAAAAAGATCAATATTCTTATTCACGGGCTAAAATGCTTTCTCGTTTGGTTATTTGTATGGGAGGACGTGCCGCAGAAGAATTAAAATTCGGTCGTGATAAAGTTACCAGCGGAGCTTCTTCTGATATTGCGGCAGCGACAAAACTCGCTCGCTCAATGGTAACCGAATGGGGAATGAGTGATTTGCTTGGACCGGTTCTTTATGCCGAAAATTCTGAAGAGGTTTTTCTTGGCAAATCTGTTACGCAAAATAAGAATATGAGTGAAGAAACTGCTCGTATCGTTGATGCCGAAATTAAACAATTGGTTTGTGATGCTCATCAGAAAGCAATAGAAATTTTGAAAAATAAATCTCAAGATTGGGAGCGTTTGACCGAAGCTTTGATTGAATATGAAACATTAACCGGTGATGAAATTAAACAGGTTATCAATGGCGAAAAGCTTAATCGTTCCGGTGAAACACCTGTCGATCCTGCTAAAAAAACACAGGCTTCCATACCTGAATTGTAAATTAATTTACAAATAGCAAAAATCCCGAATAACAATTCGTTAATCGGGATTTTTTTTCTTGCTATCTAAAGGTTATTGCTATTTATAGAGATTTTTTATATATTAGTCTTAATTTTAAGAGGAGATTTTATTATGGTTGGAAAATTATTTGGAACAGATGGTGTGCGCGGTGTGGCAAATGTTTATCCCATGACCGCTGAATTTGCAGTAAAATTAGGAATGGCTTGTGGCTTTTTAATTTGCCAAAATAAACAACGAGTTGCCATTGCTCGCGATACCCGTATATCCGGTGAAATGCTTGAGGCAGGATTGATAGCAGGATTAACCGCTGCCGGAATCAATGTGGTTAAACTCGGAATTATGCCGACGCCTGCCGTTACCACTCTTACGCCGTTGCTTGATGTCGATATGTCGTTTATGATAACTGCTTCTCATAATCCTTATCAAGATAATGGAATTAAGTTGATTAACGCTGAAGGGGATAAATTTTCCGATGATATGACTTCAAAGCTTGAAGATATGATTGAGGCAAATGATTTTAATTTATCAAGCGAACGGTTGGGAACAGTCGGTGAAAATAAAGAAGCTATTGTCCTCTATTTGGAAAAAGCCAAAAGTTTTATTGATGAACCCCGTCCGTTGAAAGGTTTGCGGGTGGTTCTTGATTGCGCTAACGGCGTTTTTTCGGGGGTTATGCCGCAAGTGTTCAAAGATTTGGGCGCCGGCGTGATTGCACTCGGAAACGAGCCTGATGGTTATAATATCAATAGGGATTGTGGTTCTCAACATCCACAAAAAATGTTTGAAACTGTTCTTGGTTCGCATGCCCATTTGGGAATCGCCGTTGATGGAGATGGAGATAGAATTATCGTTTGTGATGAAAATGGGAAAAAAATCGCCAGCGAACAATTAATGGCTTTTATTGCCAAAACAATGAAAGAAGAAGGAAAATATCGCGGTAACGCTTTAGTTTCAACAGTCTTATCAAACACGGCGTTAGAACGATATATAAAATCGCTGAATATGGATTATTACAGTACCAAAGTCGGGGAACGAGCCGTTATTGCTAAAATGCAAGAAGTCGGATGTAGTGTCGGTGGAGAAGAATCAGGTCATGTAGTCGTTTCTGATTATAGCCGAACCGGTGATGGTATGGTCGTTGCTCTTCTTATCAGTTTGGGCTTATTAAAAAGCGGTAAAAAAATGAGCGAAATATTTCCTTTGTTTGATTTTGATCCTTTCGTCTTTGTCAATATAAGTGTCGCTAATCGCGATATTGTTCGTCAGGCGGTTGAAGATGAACAAGTCAAATCTGCAGTTAAAAACGCCGAAGAAAAAATGGCGGGAATTGGACGCATCGTTTTGCATCCGTCGGGAACCGAACCTAAAATTCGTGTTTGGGCGGCAGGAAGTGATGAAACATTGGTCAGAGAACAAAGCGAAACTATTATTCATCAACTTAAACGTTTTGTATAAAGGAGAAATCATTGCTTCGTGGTTTAAAGGCTCTGTTTATAAGCCATCTGTTGTTTGGTGTCGTTGGGCGCAATAAACATCTTCTTTTTTTAATTTGAATGAGCTTTTAATTTTTTTATTTTTTAGGAAATATTTTAAAGTGATCGATATTAAACGTGGTTTGCATATATTAAAACAAAATATTCAAATAGCTCCGGAAAAACCAGGTGTGTATCGAATGATTGGATTAAATGATAAAGTCCTTTATGTCGGTAAAGCTAAAAATATAAAAAAACGTATCACTGCTTATTCGCATTTAAAAAAACTTCCGGTTAGATTGCAGCGTATGGTTTCGGAAATCACAAGTATGGAGTTTATTGTTGTTGAAAATGAGGCTAAAGCTCTATTACTTGAAAATGAATTGATTAAAAAACTTGAACCACATTATAACATTCTGCTTAAAGATGATAAAAGTTTTCCCTACCTCTCTCTAAATGTAAAAGAAGAATATCCCGTGTTAAAAAAATATCGGGGTGTCAAAAAACAAGGTGTGAAATATTTTGGTCCTTTTGCTAATGCGGGTGCGGTAAATAAAGTCCTTGATTTGTTGCAAAAAGCTTTTTTGCTTAGATCTTGCTCAGATAGTGTCTTTTTTCATCGCGACCGACCTTGCTTGATGTATCAAATTAAACGTTGTTCTGCTCCATGCGTTGGAAAAATCAGTAAAGAGGATTATCGTAAATTAGTTGACGAAGCAGTGGCGTTTATTGAAAATAAAAGCAATAATCTACGAGAAAAAATGACGCAAAAAATGCAGGAAGCAAGCGAACGTCAAGATTATGAAACAGCAATGATGTTTCGGGATAGAATCCAAGCTTTAACTTCTGTTCAACAAGGGACAAATGTTGAATATGGTCATATAAAATCAGCCGATTTTGTAGCAATGTATAGTCAAAACGGCTTGGTTTGTATCCAAGTGTTCTTTATTCGATCGGGACAAAACTGTGGTAATTTGCCTTTCTTTCCAACACAAACCGAAGAAGCCGAAAAAAGTGAAATTATGGAGGCTTTTTTAAGTAGTTTTTATGCTAATCATTTATCGCCCATGGAAATTATTTTGGCAGACGATATTGAAAATCGAGAATTTTTAAGTCAAGCCATCGGTTGTAAAATTAATGTTTATCAGCGAGGCGATAAAGCTCAAATTGCAGCTAATGTTAAAAATAACGCTAAAGAATCCTTAGAAAGAAAAATGGCTTTAGAAAATTCTATTCGCAATAATCTGCTGGAAATGCAAAAGGTGTTTGAACTTAAAAAAATGCCAGAAAGAATAGAAGTCTATGATAATTCACATATTCAAGGCAGTTATGCCGTTGGTGCAATGATTGTGGCAACCGTAAACGGATTTGATAAAAAGGCTTATCGCACTTTTAATATCAAAAATCCACAAATTACTAATGATGATTTTGCAATGATGAAAGAAGTTCTAAGCCGTCGTTTTGAAAAAATAACTCCGGAAAATCGTCCAGATGTAATCTTACTCGATGGAGGAATCGGGCAATTACATGCTGTTTATGAATGTTTGCAAAATTATGATTTATCGGATATTGCAATTATTGCAATTTCTAAAGGACCAGAACGTAACGCGGGCAAAGAATTTTATCATCAAATGGGAAAAGAAAGTTTCACTTTGCCGTTTGCTTCCCCTCTTGCTTTTTATATGCAAAATATTCGCGATGAGGCTCATCGTTTTGCTATCGGAACACACAGAAAAAAAAGAGGTAAATCTATCAGAATGTCTGAACTTGATAAAATCGAGGGAATCGGAAGCAAGCGTAAAAAATCTTTGCTAAATTATTTCGGTTCTGTGGAGGCCGTTATTCAAGCAAACCTGAAAAATATTGAAAAAGTTCCCGGAATCAATAAAAAAACAGCGGAAAAAGTATTTAAATACTTTCATAAATAAAAATTATGCAATATTATGATTAAGGTTTTTGAGTTAATTTTTTTATTTAGGAGAAGTGTTTTGTATAATCTTCCCAATATTTTAACAATTTCTCGGATTGTTGTTATTCCGGTGATTTTCCTTTCTATTTATATTCATTCAACATTATGGTCTATCTTGGCCGGCGTCTTGTTCGTCGTCGCCTCTATCACCGATTATTTAGATGGTTATTTGGCTCGCGCGCGAAATCAAAATTCGGTATTAGGACGGTTGCTCGATCCAATCGCGGATAAGTTGTTGGTCGTTTCCGCTTTGTTAATCGTTGTTGCTAATAATTTAGTTCATCCTCTAAGTTATATTCCGGTCATTATCATTATGTGCCGAGAAGTATTGGTTTCCGGTCTGCGCGAGTTCTTAGCCGAGTTCCATGTCGGAATGCCCGTTACCCGTTTGGCAAAGTGGAAAACAGGTTTCCAAATGACCGCAATATCTATGATTTTATTGAAAACCTTGCCTCTTATTGGATATCCTATCGGTGTCATCGGAGAAGGATTATTGTGGATTGCCGGTATCCTCACTTTTATTACCGGATATCAATATTTCCAAAAATGCTTGGATTATGTTTGTACCGTCGAAAATAATAAAAAAAATCCCGTAAAACAAATGGAAGAAGAAGTTAAAAAAATTGCTGTAAAAGTTAAAAAAAGCGTCAAAAATGCTATGGAAAAAACAACAAATATTCCTTCTAAAAAGAGAGAACAAAAATCAAAAAATGTATCCAAAAAAATAGTGAAAAATAAGACTAATTCTCCTCAAAAAAAAGGACGTAAAGCTAAAACGTCTGCTACACGAAAAACAGTCGTAAATCAAGCAGATAACCCCAAATAATAACGGCAATAATTATGGAAATGCATACCGCGCATATATTGGTCGTTGATGATGATACTCGTTTAAGAACACTATTACAACGTTTTTTGCGGGAAAATGGTTTCTTGGTTTCTAGCGCAAAAGACGCGGATCAAGCCCGTATGCTGCTTAAACAATATCAATTTTCTTTGTTGATTGTTGATATTATGATGCCCAAAGAAAGTGGATTATCTTTCTTGGAAAAATTGCGTAAAGAAGATGCCGTTCCGGTTATTTTGCTTACAGCTATGGGCGAAATCGGTGATCGTATCGCAGGACTGGAAATCGGTGCAGATGACTATTTGCCGAAACCTTTCGAACCTAAAGAATTAGTCTTGCGTATAAAAAATATCCTTCGCCGTAGTGCCGTTGTAAGTAATGATAAAATCAAAACATCGCTTGATTTCGGTCTATGCCAATATAATCTTGAAACACATGAATTAATCGGAAAACAGGGAAATATTATCCATATCACACCGGTAGAACAATTAATGCTTTCGCTTTTGGGAAAAAAAACCGGACAAGTCTTTAGCCGTGATAGGTTGGCTGAATTACTCGGTACAGGGCAGGGCCCTCGTTCAATAGATGTGCAGATAACCAGATTGCGTAAAAAAATCGAAAAAGATTCTAAAAATCCGCGCTACTTGCAAACCGTGCGCGGAAAAGGATATATGCTGTTGACAGAATAACTTAGCAAAGGAGCTTAAATATGCATTTGATATTTCCTAAAAAAATTGAAGAACATCTACGCTTCCTTAAGTTTAAAATAATGCCGCGTACATTGTTCTTTCGAACTATGTTGTTGATTTTTATACCTCTCATTGTCGTTCAAGTGGTGTCTATTATCGCTTTCTTTGACGGTACATGGGGACGCGTTGGGAAAAGATTATCTACCAATCTTACCTCAAATATGGCTTTTGCTATTCGACTGTCAGAGGAATCGCCTGCAAATATACCTGAAATCCAAGATTTAACTCAAAAAATATTCGATATGGATTTTAAATATTATCCAAATGAACAAAAACATAAAATTATGCGTGAGGCTAAAAAACAAAATAAATTAGTTACCGGCTTCTTGGAAGATGCTTTACATACAGAATTTCCGGAAGCAATTACTACTATTTATATCGGTAAAAGTAGTCCTGATTTAGTCGTCTTTATTGATATGGAAAATGGTTTATATCAATTCGCGACATCTTCAAAAAATATTTTTAGTTCGTCAATTTTTGGTTTTATTGCTTGGATGGTTGGTATTTCTCTTTTATTGTTCTTGGTCGCTGTTTTGTTCTTGCGTATTCAAGTTCGTTCAATCGCCGATTTGGCTAAAGCAGCAGAAGATTTCGGTAAGGGAATTGATAATAAAAAATTTAAACCCTATGGATCTTCTGAAGTACGTCGAGCCGGTATTGCTTTTATTAAAATGAAAGAGCGTATCCAACGTCAAATCAGTGAAAGAACACAAATGTTAGCGGGGGTGTCCCATGATTTGCGTACTCCTTTGACACGAATGAAGTTACAGTTGGCAATGTTGCCTGATAATCAAAAAAATGGTCTGGATAAAG
Source organism: uncultured Alphaproteobacteria bacterium (assembly GCA_944391335.1). Taxonomy (GTDB): domain Bacteria; phylum Pseudomonadota; class Alphaproteobacteria; order RF32; family CAG-239; genus JAFUYI01. The sequence continues at coordinate 7,358 of CALXTF010000023.1, read as the reverse complement.
AAGAATTCTTACAAGATGTCAATGAAATGGAAAAAATGCTTGAAGGATATTTATCTTTTGTAAGCGGAGAAGGAGGCGAAAAATCCAGTTTCGTCGATTTGAACGAAATGATACTTAGTATTCTAAATAAATTCCGTAACACTAAGGCTCTTATTCGCTATACAACAAATGACCAGGTTAGTGCCATTCAAGGTCGTGAGCAGGCTCTAAAACGCGCATTAACAAATGTTATCGGCAATGCTTTTAATTATGGACATACTGTCGCCGTTAGTCTGGAAAGTAATAATAATAAGTTGGAAATTATCGTCGATGATGATGGTCCCGGAATTCCTGTCGATAAAAGAGATGATGTGTTTAAAGCTTTTTATCGTATCGATGATTCCCGTAATAAAGAAACCGGAGGCGTGGGACTCGGTTTAGCTATTGCAAAAGATGTGATTATTTCTCACGGCGGAAAAATCGAATTAACAGATGCACCAATAGGAGGCTTGAGGGTACTCATTTCTATTCCCTTATAACTCTCATATCAGAAAATATACTTTTCGGTAAAAGGGATTGACGATATATCTCAAAAGAAATTATCAGAAAAATCCCTTTTATTTTAATATCTTACTTGAAGTCGTTTATTTTTTTTGTTAAAACAAAATAAAGCTATTTTTATAAATTTTAATAATTAAGGGTCAATACAATGGCTGAAAATAAAAATCATAATTTCGGATTATCTCTAAAAGATATGGGATTAGATGCTAGCGGCAATGATTTAAATGATTTGCTCGCCGACGCAGCCCAAGATGATAAACAAATATCTATTGCCGATGAAATAGCAGAAATTACTTCCGTACCGGATAATGATATATCTGTCGTCGAGGAGATGAATGAAAATGACACAGAAACAAATGATGGCGGTGTCGTCGATTTTAATGATTTTAGTATTGATGATTTAGATGAAGCCTTAAGTAAGTATGGACTTGAAAATGAAAATGGCGATTTGGCGGCAAATGATCAAAATCATTTTGACGATAAGAAACAGGAAACTGAAGGTAATTCTTTATCAGTTGTAGAACCTATAAAAAATGAAGATGACTTCTCTTATGAGCAAAATAATTCATCTCTTGAAGAACATATATTGTCTGAAGATAATGTTAATGAAAATACAGAGGCTTTCGCAACCGAAGAAAATATGACTGATTATGAGCATTCGGAACAAATATCTCAAGTCGAAGAACAAAAAATCGAAAATGAAGATACAATAACATTAAATGATGTTGCTCCAGCTGATGAAAATTCTGTAAAGCAAAAAATCTTTTCTCCGGAAAATCAACAAATCTATGATTATTTGTGTTGGTATGATGGTAGTCTTGGCGAAAAAACATATGAAATTTCTCTGACAAATATGCCGGAATTTTTGGACTATAATCCACAAATAAAAGTTATACACGTTAATGTCGATTCTCCTTATGGATGGAATGTGTTTTTTGAAAACGGTACTTTTATGAATTTAATGGATTTGAAGGAATTTCAAGAAAGAAACGGTTACCTTCCGGGAACAAATGGAAAAATTATTTATGGCAATAAAACAACAACTTTTGAACAAATTGAAAAAATTGTTGTTTATGAAAAACCAAGGTATTTCTTTTATAATATTGCAAATAAGTAATAAAAAGTTACTTAATAAATTAAGTTGATATCGACCTTAAGAATTTTTTTATGCAGTTTGTGTTGTGTTTGAAATATAAAAAAACTCCACCTGTTATTATGGGGGGAGTTTATGATTCGAACGTAACACTACCTGCGTAAGCAGGTAGATGTAGACATACCTGCCCAGCCGTTAGGCTTGCGAAGCCTTTGGGCAGGGCGAACGTAGTTCGGAACAGGTAATACCACTTGCGTTAGCTAGTGGAAGTTTATGTTAAGCAATATAAAAATCGGAATTAAATAATTTTATAAAGTTTATTATTTTTTGTAGTTGATTGGAAAGACTTGTACACCATCTGTTCCGGCAGCTGTGCTGCTTGTATCGGCATTATTCCCTTCCAAATAAGATTGAGCGTGTTGTTGAGCAGGTGTTTGTTCTTTAGCCGGCATAGGCATTAAAGGGTAACCTGTTTCAGGTAATCTCAACAGCATATAGCCACTTCCGCCGCCGTAAGATGGACCGGAAAGCCCTATTGAGTAATAGCCGCCTATAAATCCGTAATCCAGATCAATAAAATCGATTAAAAACATTGTTTTAATTGTTGTATTACCGATGGTTGTCATTTTGCAACGATATCCCTTATCTTCAAGAACGATATTTTCTGCATTTTTTACATAGAGTAAGGTTTTATCGGGAGTACAATCCGGTGTTTGACCATTATAAGTAACATTGTAATTAAGCATAATATTAATAGAATTGCTTCCTTTATTAATACTGACATCCGTAATTTTAACAGAATCGATATACATATAAGCGGGTGTAATACCAACGGTAATAGGTAAAGAAATATAATTTTGATAACAGCTGTGGCTTCCGGCATCGGCAGCACAGATCAAAGCGCGGTTATTGTTATTATTTTTCATCATTTGCGCCAAGCTGTTATAAATATATTCAGTAGACATGGAAAGTTTAATCGGAGCGCATTGTTTGCTTCTGCAGACGATAATGGAACGAGGTGTTGCTAAAGGAGCTTGAGTCGTATAATGAACAGGTGCGTTTTCCATAGCGTTTTCGTGATCAAAAGGATCATTCATAATTTCTTGCATGCTACGATCCCAAAAGCGGCATCCGCTGATTGAAATTGTCGTTATAATTAATAAACATAAAGCTTTAATATTAGACACGATTCTTTTATCCTTTTTTATAAAAAACTTTAAAACTGTTTTTATAATAAGACAAAATAATAAAAACACAAATTTTTTTTTAGTATTTTATGAAATAATTTAGTATTTTATAGAAAATATATCTTCTTAATAAGAATTTTGATAAGAAAAAATGTTTTTGGGAAATGTAAATGAAAGATTTTATTTTTTTTATTATTTTTTGTTTTGGAATTATCAATAGCGCATCAGCCGCTAAAATTATAGTGGTTGATGGCGATGGTTTGGAAATAGACGGTAAGAGAATCCGTTTAGAAGGAATCGATGCACCGGAATATAATCAAGAATGTTATACCGGTAATGGCAAATTATATAAATGCGGTTTAGAGTCGAAAAAATATCTCGAAACAATAATAAATCAAGGGAAAGTAAGTTGTGATGAAAAAGATATAGATAGATATCAACGCAGCCTTTGTATATGTTATGTCATAAATAAAAGTGGTGATAAATTAAATGTTAATGAACAAATGATACGTTCCGGTTGGGCTGTCATGTATAGAAACGAATATTCGGATTATTATTCGGCAGAGGCGGAAGCTAGAAAGAAAAAAAAAGGAATTTGGCAGGGAAAATTTATGAAACCACAGCTCTATCGTATACTTAATAAATAAGTTTTCGATTATTTTATTGAAAATGTTGTTGACAGCAAAAAAAAGTTATGTATATTGCAAACAATGTTTTGTGTTTAAATAATCAAAATGAAATTTTAGGTGAGAAAAATGTACGCAGTAATTAAAACAGGCGGAAAACAATATAAAGTTGCTGCCGGTGATGTTATCAAAGTTGAAAAGTTAGCCGGTGAAGAAGGTAGTGAAATCGTTTTTAACGAAGTTCTGGCTTTGGGCGATAAAGTAGGTAAGCCTTTTGTTGAAGGAGCTTCAGTTAAAGCAACCGTTTTAAAACAAGCAAAGGCGGATAAAGTCATTATTTTCAAAAAGAAAAGAAGACAAAACTATCGCCGTAAAAACGGTCACAGACAAAATGTTACAATTGTTAAAATTGCAGAAATTGCATAACGGCAGTTTTTTAGGAGATTAAATATGGCACATAAAAAATCTGGTGGTAGTACTTCTAATGGACGTGATACGGAAGGACGTCGTTTGGGATTAAAAAAATCCGGCGGTCAATCTGTTATAGCCGGTAATATCATCATTCGCCAACGCGGAACAAAATATTATCCCGGTGAAAATGTCGGTTTGGGAAAAGATCATACAATATTTGCTTTAACTGAAGGTAAAGTAGCTTTTCGTAAGTCCGGTGATAAAACATTCGTTTCCGTTGTTACTGAATAAAATTATAAAATTTATAATGGTGGAGGGGGTTTTTACCCCCTTTATTTTTATCTGGGTAAAATTATGAAATTTTTAGATCAAGCAAAAATTTTTATTAAATCCGGAGACGGTGGAGCCGGTTGTGTTTCTTTTCGTCGTGAAAAGTATATAGAATTCGGCGGACCAAACGGCGGAGATGGCGGAAAAGGAGGAAGTATCTATTTTGAAGCTGTCCCTAATCTTAATACATTAATTGATTTTCGCTATACTCAGCATTTTAAAGCGAAAAAAGGACAAAATGGTATGGGATCAGATAAAAATGGCGCAAAAGCTCCGGATCTCATTATTAAAGTTCCTGTCGGTACAGAAATTGTTGCTGAAGATGGTCAAACAATTTTGGCCGATATGATAACCCCAGGACAACTTTATTTAGCTGCAAAAGGCGGTGATGGCGGGCGTGGAAATACAAATTTTAAAAGTTCAACCAACCAAGCCCCTCGATATGCCGAACCAGGTTGGCCCGGAGAAGAAAAATGGCTGTGGTTGAAATTAAAAATTATTGCCGATGTTGGACTTATAGGAATGCCTAATGCCGGTAAATCTACTTTTTTATCCGCCGTAACCAAAGCTCGTCCTAAAATTGCCGATTATCCGTTTACAACGCTTCATCCTAATCTTGGTGTCGCTTGGGTGGATAATTGCGAAATGATTCTGGCGGATATCCCCGGATTAATTGAAGGTGCGCATGAGGGAATCGGTCTTGGTGATAAATTCCTTAAACATATTGAACGTTGCAGCGTTTTTTTGCATTTAATTGATGCAACGACTGAAGATGTTGTTAAATCATATCAAGATATTCGAAAAGAGTTAGTATTATATGATCCAAAACTTAAAGAAAAACCCGAAGTCGTTGCCCTTAATAAATGTGATGCTTTGTTACAAGATGAAATTATGGAAAAAATAAGAAATTTGGAAAAAGTCGTTGGTAAAAAAGTCTATCCGATTTCCGCAATTGCCCGTCAAGGCGTTATTGAATGTTTGCGTGAAATCAAACATTATATTCCAAAAGATTCTCAAACACAGCCATCTGTAAAGATAGAAGAAGATTCTAAAACAGAACCTTGGTCGCCGATTTAATTTGTAAGGAGTAAGAATTTTGTTAGATACAATAAATAAACAAGAAAATCCCATTTTAGAAATAGTCCTTTCCAGTCTGGAAGACGGTAAAGCCGATAATGTTACGGTTATCGATTTACGCGGTAAGACGTCAATAGCAAACGAAATGGTTATTGCCAGCGGAAATTCGGATAGACATGTTATTTCTTTGGCTCAAAGATTACAAGAAAATTTGAAAAAAGCAGGTTATAAATCAGTTAGCGAAGGGGAGACAAAAGGTGATTGGGTTTTAATTGATGCTTATGATGTCATTGTTCATTTGTTTAGACCGGAAGTTAGAGATTTTTATAATTTAGAGAAAATGTGGCAATCAGCGGTTAATTTGCGCAAGGATTAGGTTTTGTTGATAGTGGATAAAATATCCGTTGATTCTTGTCAACGGATATTTTATATTTTTATGTGTTATATTTTAAATGGGCAAATAAATCAAAGTGCTTTATAGAACAGAATATGATTCAATATTGGGAAAATATACGCTTGTTTCTGACGGACAACATATCATGGGTGTTTGGTTGGCAGGACAAAAGTATTTTTTGAACTCTTGTATTGAACAAAAAATATATTTTAAGGATAATTTATCAGTATTTAATAAAACAAAAAGATGGTTGGATTGTTATTTTAAGGGGCAAAAGCCGCCTGTTTTGGAAGTTCCACTTTCCCCGCAGGGAAGCTTTTTTCAACAAAAAGTGTGGCAAATTTTATTATGTATACCATATGGAAAAACAATTACTTATGGCGAGATAGCAAAAAAAATATCTGTGCAGTTGAATATGGAAAAAATGTCCCCACAAGCGGTTGGAGGGGCTGTTGGTCATAACCCAATTTCAATTATAATACCATGTCATCGAGTTGTTGGTAAGAATGATTTTTTAACCGGTTATGCGGGAGGTTTAAATGTTAAAAGTCAATTACTTAAATTAGAAGGTGTTGTTTTAAAATATTAATATTTTGTATATATTTTAATTATAAAGGGAAAAGCTTATATGACACATAATCCATATTTGATATTAGATAAAGAAGCCTATGCAAATCTTGCACGGAAACCTAACATCACTTTAGATATTCCTAAAGAGGGTTATAACTGGCAAGCAACAAATTACATTGCTTCAAAAATAGCCCAATCTCATGAAGATTGTTCCTTTTTAGATACTGGAAAATATACACTTTTGTGTTCAGAAGATGGCGATAAGGCTGATGATTATTTAATAGATGAGTGTTGCAACGCTCATAAGATGATAACCGGTGAAATTGCCATCATTCCTAAAGAAAATAAGTATTCTATACTTACCAATATTTTAAATATAACAAGTCAAACATTAGCAAGAAAAGATATTGATGTTGACCAACAAAGATTGGTTATCCCCCTGACGATAATAAGTGAAGGTAAGGAAGCCCATGGTGTGGCATTATGTATTGATTCACAAAAAGAAAAGAATCATGTTGATATTATGATTTTAGAGCAGCATGCCCAAAGAGATAAGGGAAAGTTGGATTATTCGGAAGAAATAGATATAACATTGTCTTATTTAAAAGACTTTTTTAAAACCTTTGATATTGAGATTGATACTTTTCAAAATGACAAGCCGATATGTCGACGCAAAGGTGTTTGCGGTATTGTTTCTACTGAAGTTTGTAAGAGATTATTAGAAGCCGAAAATCCGATGAAAAAAGCTAAACTCGGAACAATCAAAATAAAAGATGAACAAGTTGATGAATATCATCATCAAAATTTTTTAAATTATCAAAAAGACACTATATCACCTAGAAATTTGAGGAAGTCAAAAGATTTTGAAAGATAAAAGTATTTTTTGATATATTGAAACGAATATTGTATTTAATTATCCATCAGATTTATATTTTATAATTTATAGAGAAGGTTGAAATTAAAAAAGAGAGGAATTTATGAGGGCGGTTTTTATAAGTATTTATTTTTAAGAGGGAAAAGACGCATAAAAGCGTCTTTTCTTACTTGGCAGGGGATATAAGACAATCCACGGACTATTTGTTTATATTATTTAGTAATTTCCTAATAATTAATAAGATAAAATCATAAAA
>CALXTF010000022.1 GCA_944391335.1 uncultured Alphaproteobacteria bacterium | reverse complement strand
AAAAGAAAATCAACATAACGCCTTTACTAAATTAAAAAACTTCGTTCGTAAAGCCGTCGATTGTTGTATCGAATAAAAAAGGACAAGAAATGAAAAGAATATTTTTTATCATATTTATCTTTATTCACATCTTATGCTGCTGTACTGAACAAGGAAAAGAAAACAATAAAGAAATAACATTATCCAATAATAACATCTATTTTTTTTATTACAATCAATGCCCCTATTGTCATGATGCCATAAATTATATTAATTCACAATATCCGGATTTAAAATTAACGATGATAAATATCCATACTCCTGAAGGCTATAAATTATTGGTAAAATGCGCAAAAAAATATAATCTTTATCCTAATATAGGTACTCCTTTATTTGCTATTGGAGATCATTATATTATGGGTTGGTCCGATAGTAACGCTAAAAAACTTGATAAATATATCAAACCCTTTTTAAAATAATTTAGAAAAAAACGATTTTATAATTGTAAAAATAACATACTCTGATATAATATGTTCCATAATCAGAGAGGGGCAAATGCGGCAACAATTACCAATAGAGATTATGAAAAAAGCAGTTAAAGGAATTTCTTATATTGCTCATCCCTTACGGCTTCAAATATTAGAATATTTAGATGTTAATGGCAGCTCCTCTGTATCCACGATAACCAAAGCCCTTAAAGAAGAACAAATTATTGTTTCCCAAAGCTTGCGTAAAATGCGTGATGCTAAACTAGTTAAAACCAATCGTCGTGGAATTTTTATTTATTATAGTATTAATGAAGAATATCCGGCAAGTATTTTCACCTGTTTACGTCGTTTATATGGTTATATGACTGATGATTTCCAATATCTTCAAGATCGATACAAAGTTCAATTACCAACTGATTACACCATCATGGCAGCAAACAGAATAAAACTATTTGCCAATTATGAAAAAATGCGAATTTTAGAATTTTTAACTTTATATGGTAATGCAAATGTTAGTGAAATCATATCCGGTATTGACAGTGAACAAATAAAAGTCTCTCAATATCTTAAAAGACTAAAAGAAGATGGATTTGTAACAAGGACTAAACAAGGGCGTTATGTAATATATAATATCACTAAAGGCATTCATAAAACTTGTATTGAATGTATACACAAACGTTATGAAAAGCTAAAAAATAAGGAAGATTTTTAATAAAATTTTCTAAGCTAAAATAAAGGGTATATATTTCTAAATTTATTGATTTAATTTTTAATAATTATTTACGTTAAAATTCCGACTATAAAAAGCGTATCTCAAATAAGATACGCTTTTTATAGAAACAAAGTTACATATTTTTATTCAACGGTTTAGCAAACACATCCGGCACATAACCGAAGGTTTGCTGCCAGGTGGTACTGATTTTTTGAGATACCCATATTAATGTATCAATCATCACCCGACATTTAGAAGCTAAGATAAGACATTGAGCCTCATGTGTTAAAAAGATTTTGTGTAACTTTTTCTCTTCTACTTTAGCAACAGGACGCTGCAAAGCTTCTTGGGTGAAATAAGGTAGTTGTTGGCAGGGATCATCATAATCAAAGACGATCAAAGCGTTATGATTTGCCGCTTGATCATATTTTTTCTGCCGGCAAACAATACCATTCAGGAAGTTCATTAACTCCGATATATAATCAGGAGTAAAATACTTTCTTACATTACGCAAGGAATCTTTTTTTAGGACTTTTTCACCTTTTACAGATGTTCTCACTTGTCCATTGATGAAGAAAAGATAATTTTTTTTCATATGAAATAATTTATAAATAAGTAATTTAGGACATTAGTTTAACAAATATTGCCCAAAAGTCAAGAGATAAGTTATGATTTAGCGATATGAGAGAAATATTTATTTTAGTTGTTTTAAATGCGACAGCCCCAACAAATAAATATTTATATGTGGGGGCTAAACTTAGTTATCCGCAAGAACTTTGATACATATCTTTACGACATTTTTTCTTCCATTCATCAGAAAATAATTTTCCGAAGAATTTTCGAAATTTTCATAAAGAGGACCATGATAAACGCCTGCCGGAATAAATTTCCAAGAGTTTTTACTAATTTTTGAAGCAAAAGCATTTATAGGTTTTATATAAAAACCAATATCTTTTTTTGCATCAAAAGGTGTTTTTACCAACAATTTATCTGCCGCCGATGAAATAAACATTCCTTCTGAAAAAGTAGGAATATGTATATCATGGAAGTGTTGGTGAACCTCAGGGAATACTTCATTTTCACTTTTCAAAAATGCCCAATCAATATTGACTTTCAATCCTTCAATCAATTCTGTTGAAGCGATTTTATGATTTTGAGGATTACATAAAAAATCAATAATTTTCTGAGCATTTTCGGCAGTAAAATAAGAATCTGAAAAAAACGCCATAAAATCGTTAATAAACTCTTTGTGTGTTTTTTTTTAATCAGCAGCTAAATCTGCCAACCTTTCTTTAATAAAGTTTTCCATAATAATTTATATTAACAGAATAATCATTGTTTAAATTACACAAGACTTAGATCAAAGAATCCAAGTTTTATATTTTTTCTCAAAATATTAAGAAATTAAATTTTTGAAGATTTTTGCTTTTCCAATATGCTTATGTTATCCTTTTAACAACAACAAGTTTAACATTAACTATATTAGAACAATGGGTAATTACCATAATTATACATTAGTAAATGTAATTTATCATAAATATAGAAAGAAATCAAATAATTAACAAAGCTAAATTAAAATATCACTTTCATGAGAGGGCAAATGTATATAATCAGATAAAATTATATATATTCCTTCAAAAAGTTATTTTTTGTGAATAAATATAAGATAGATAGCACAAGAAATTACAATAATGTTAAACTTAATCAGTTTTTTTAAAGAAAGTTAATATTATGTTCAGATATATCATTTTCTCCATATTTTTATTTCTTACCGCTTGTGCAACAAAAGATGTCAGTATTCAACAAAATGCATCGGCAGTTCCCCAAAAAAACACAGCCAAAGCATCTTTTCCTCTTTCCGTTTCATCGGAAAAGAAGCCTAATGCACAAATAACAAAAAAAGCCTTTTACGATCCTAAAGTTGCAAGCTATATTGACCAAAATGAAGCTGTACTGGTCTTAAGAACGACAGCTCCCGAGTTTACACATAAAATTCTCGCACCACATTGCACCGTCGAAAAATTTGTTTCCGGACTAAATTCATCACAAACAAAAATCCAAAAAATATCATCTTCAATGATTGAAATCAAAACCACCGGAAGCAAAATCGGCAACGGCAGCATTATAATAAACACACAAGGAAAAAATGCCGAAATATCATCAGCTGTTATTGGCAAATTTAAAAAATCAGATAGAGATATTTTAAGAAAATTTGCACAAAACATATGCAATACGGTTGATGAAAAACTTAAATAAAAGGATATAACTTATGGAAAAAAATTTTTATGAAATTTTAGGTATAGAAGTAGATGCCGAACAGACAGAAATAGAAATGGCTTTTCATAATCTTGACGCAATATATCATCCAACCGTTGAAAAAACTCTCAGTCGCAAAGAAAAAACGGCTAAAGAAAAAGAATTTGCCACCATCAAGCAAGCCTACGACACATTAAGCAATCCTGATCTTAAACATCAATATGATTTAAAACTTCTTAAACAACTACGTCAAGAAATTTCCGTCTCCTCCCCCAAAAATACTACCGACAAAACAGAAAACATTAAGTCTGACAAAAATATTGATGACAAAGAAAATAGTACTGCTGACAATGAGGATAATAACAATGATATATCTGAAAATATTCTTTCCGACACACCGACCGTAAAATATAAAGAAATAAATTTTTCAATTAACAGCCCAATATTAAAAATTCTTTTACCCAGTATTTCACGCCCCGTAACATGTTTATTGTTTTTTCTTTTCTTTATCCTCTGCATAAACAATTTAAAAGATTTTTCACATAAATACACCTTAGTTAGTGAAGTTCTGGTTGATACGACTTATTACACCCAAACTTCAGAAGGAAAAAAAGAACATCTGTTAAAAAAAGGAAAACAAATAGAAATTCTTTCTAATACGCCAGACGAAAAAACACTTGAAACAAAGTTTGGGAAATTACCTAAAGAAAACTTATCAACGCCTAAAAACGACTATCTTATTTTATGGTGGGCGGAAATTTATCAAACAACATTTCCATTTCTGCTTATTGTCACTCTTAATCTAATTTTACTTCGTATAATTGCCGGATTGAGAGCAAATTACGTCAGCAAAAAATATAATCAAAACCATAACAAATCTTTAGATATGAATAACATAATATATTGCACTCAGAAAACAACCTCAATATTAAAAGCCTCTTTAGTGATTCCTTTTGCATATGTAATTATGATTTTAATGCGAAATAGACTTGATGCTTGGGCTTTATCTTACGCTTTTTCAGCAGGAGACAATCCGCTTTTAAATTATATTTTGGAAGTTTATCAAGAAAAAACATTTTTATTTACACTTATAGCCTTTATAATTGTAGATGCTATTTTCAGTTATTTTCTTATTCTATGGGAAATGAATAAATACAATTGTCCCTATTGCCATGCTCCATTTAGTTTTTTTGTAGTCAAAACCTATGATACCGATATAAACACTTTTAATAAAACGGAATATCGTAGTGAACAAAGAAACGGACGAACAGTAAAAGTTCCTTATATTGTTGCTTACAAAAATTACAATCATCATATCATAAAACAATGCAGTATCTGCGAAGAATACCAACATAAGGTTTATCAAAAAACGGATAAAATCTAATCCGAACAAAAAAATTCAGATGAATTTTACCGGCTGCTTTGATACATTTAATATAAACAATTTTATAACTCTCCCTCCCCCAGATTATTGAACACGAAAAAAGGAGACCTTATTTGAAGGTCTCCTTTAATTTAAGATTAAGAAATCGAAAATTATTTTAATTCAACTTTAGCACCTGCTGCTTCAAGTTTTTTCTTGATTTCTTCTGCTTCGGCTTTAGGAGCATTTTCTTTAATTGTTTTAGGAGCGCCATCGACTAAATCTTTAGCTTCTTTCAATCCTAATTGAGTGATAGCTCTGATTTCTTTAATAACATTAATTTTGTTATCACCTGCAGCGACTAAGACAACTTCGAATTCATCTTTTTCTTCAGCAGCGGGAGCAGCAGCACCGGCAGCTACAGCCACAGCGGCGGCGGCAGAAACGCCCCATTTTTCTTCCAACATTTTAGAAAGGTCAGCGGCCTCCATAACAGTCAAAGCTGACAATTCATCTACTAATTTGGCTAAATCGGCCATTTTTTTTCTCCATATTAAAATTAAATTTAAAAATTAAAATCATATCTAAACAGCGACTAAGCTGCTTCTTTCTCTGAGTATGCTTTTGTAACACGAGCGAGCTGAGCGGCAGGAGCCTGCAACAGACCGATAATTTTGGCACGTAATTCGTCAACAGAAGGAATACTAGCCAAACGTTTAATTTCATCGATGGAAATAACGCCTGTACCCATGGCCCCACCGACAATAATTAATTTTTCGTTACCTTTTGCAAATTCGACACAAGCTTTGCATGCAGAAATTGGATCTTTAGCAAAAGCAATTGCTGTCGGACCTGTAAATTTATCTGCTAAATCGGCAAATTTTGTATCTTTCAGAGCCAGACGAGTGATACGATTTTTTGTTACTTTGAACCCAGCTCCGGCTTTACGGATATTGTTTCTCAATTCAGAAACCTCTGCCACTGTCAATCCTTTATAATGAGATATGACAACAGCTTCCGATTCATCAAACAATTGTTTAAGTTCTGCAAGTAATTGTGCTTTTTCGTCACGATTCACTTTTCTATCTCCATAAAAACATCTTTAAAAATTCAAAGATGAATATTTTACGATTTCGCTTTTTAAAAAGCGAGGTTAAGCTGTCCAGGAGAAAAAAACGATTATAAAATCTTACTTACTCCGTCTGCGTAGGAAATTAAGATCAAGCGGCAACAGAGCCGTTAAAATAGACCACCTACGGTCTTGGACAGATGAATTATATCATTCATACTTTGGGGTGATAAACTTTTATAACACGAATGTCAAGCATAATTTTGTTTTTATTATAAAAAAGCAATGATAATTTGATTAAAAATGAAAGGAAATATCTGTATTAGGTTAAATATTGCATTTTTGATTGCAAAATGAGTTTTACCATTGAGATTATATGCTTTAAAAATCAGTATAATAAACTTCCATTAGCTAAGGCAAGTGGTATTACCTGTTTTGAACTACGTTTTCCCTGCCCCAAGGATTTGCAAGCCTAACGGCTAGGCAGACATCTACCTTTTTTCGCAGGTAGTGTTACATTCGAATCATAAAAAACCGCCTGCATAAAGGACAGGCGGTTTAATAAATTATAATTTACGAAAATCCTAGAGATTTCCAAGATCAACGCGCACACCGGCACCCATAGTCGAACTGATAGAAATTTTCTTCATATATGTTCCTTTAGCACCGGACGGCTTAGCTTTAATAACAGCATCAATCAATGCTTTAGCATTTTCATAAATAGCTTCTTCGCTGAAACTTACTTTACCAACACCGGCGTGAACAATGCCGGTTTTTTCGGCACGATACTGAACTTCACCGGCTTTAGCCTTTTTAACGGCACCGGCAACATCCGTGGTAACGGTACCGAGTTTGGGGTTTGGCATCAAACCTTTAGGTCCGAGTACACGAGCCACGCGACCAGCCAAGCCCATCATATCGGGAGTAGCAATACAGCGATCGAAGTCAATTTTACCTGCCAAAATGGAATCAATCAGATTTTCCGCACCGACGATATCTGCACCTGCTGCTTTAGCTTCATCGGCTTTTTCACCTTGAGCCAAAACGGCGACGCGAATTTTTTTACCTGTTCCATTAGGTAAAGAACAAACACCGCGAACCATTTGGTCGGCATATTTCGGATCAACGCCAAGATTAATAGCCAAATCAACGGTTTCGTCGAATTTAGCATTAGCATTTTCTTTTACCAACTTGACAGCTTCTCTCAAAGAATAGAGTTTAGATTTGTCGATGGTTTTGTATGCGTTTTCAATTCTTTTTCCAGCCATTGTCTTACTCCACAACCTTAACACCCATAGATACTGCCTGACCTTTTACCATATTCATGGCAGCTTCAACGGTAGAGCAGTTTAAGTCAGGCATTTTAGCCTCGGCAATTTCTTTAACCTGAGCCATTGTAATCTGACCGGCAACAACTTTACCCGGTTCTTTAGAAGCGGACTTAATTTTAGCTGCTTGTTTAATATAGTAAGATACCGGAGGAAGTTTTGTAATGAAGGTAAAAGATTTATCTTCATAAGCGGTGATAACGACCGGCACCGGAATACCAGGTTCCAACTTCTGGGTAGCGGCATTAAAAGCCTTACAGAATTCCATAATATTCAAGCCTTTTTGACCTAAAGCAGGTCCTACCGGAGGAGAAGGGTTAGCCTTACCTGCGGCAATTTGGAGCTTGATAAAGCCTAAAATTTTCTTTTTAGATTTAACAGCCATTTTATTACCTTTCAAATAGGTTTGTGGTAAGATTATGGCGGATCCCCCACAAATTCATTATAAACGAACGATTTTTTCAGAGCAAAAAAATCTGCACCGAAACATCGGGCTTTTGTATACCACAATTATTTTTTTTTGCAAGTGTTATCTACAAAGTTTTTTCAAGATTTTTCCAAAATTTAATTTTTCTTTTTAACGTCTTTCGAAGTTTTTTATATTCATTCCTTCGGTTACCGAAAGTAATTTTACTTAAAATTTTCATTTTGAGATACTCTCTTTTTAAAATAGGAAATCTTTTAATACCTAAGATATAATCTTTAGTTTTTTTTGTAATTTTTTGAAGTTCTTTATCATCTTCTTCCTTTTGGTAAATAAAAGCGTCTATTAAGTCATCATAATCTTGTGGGGTAGGAACAAAAGATGACTTAGGTTCATAAAGGGCAGAAAGAAGCCAAGAGAGAGATTTTTCTTTGTATTTTTCTATAACAGAGTTAACCTGCTTATAATTTATGGATTTAAAAACAGATTGAGATAAATTTTCTGATGAAAGCAAACAGTTATCCATCAAACCAAACATTTCCAACAAAGACTTAAAACGCTCATAACCGCGATCTTTATTAGCTAAACATACAAAAGGTTTGTTAAAGATAATAGCGAAGCATACTCCATGAAAAGAATCCGTAATCAGACAATGACAGTTTTTTATATAATAAAGCCAATTTTCAATTTTTTTATCTTTTATCATATCTATAATACCGCATCCTTCATATTTTTTTTCAGCCAGTTTGATTAATTGCTCTGTTTCTTTTGTTTTATCTAGAATATAGAAGGCTATAAAATTTTTTTGATTACAATCAGAATTTTCCAATAGACGTTCATAACATTTCTTATCCGCTAAGAAAACAGGATCCAAAACATGTTCCGCATTCATACCAAAAAGTTTTTGAACCATGGAAACGCCGTTGTGTTCGCGAACCGAAATATTATCGAATCTTTTAACTAACGATTTAATAACTCGAAAATCTTTTTCCGGAGCTTCAAACTTATCATTACCAAAGCTTGCCGCATAGGCTATTTTCTTATGTTGAGCGTCAACAAAATCCAACATATAAACGGTTGCACCGCATTTCCAAAAATATTTATAACGCCAAACCTGATCCGAACCGACAATAAACTTCTGACAAATGTGATTAAGGTTTTTAAGGTCATCATAGCACTCACAAGAAGGACTGACCTCAAGATACTTTTGCGCAAATTGATCAGACATACTACCAATATAGCTTTTGCGCCGATTACTAGGTAAGTATCTAATCACTAAAGAAGATAAACCATTTTCTTTTAATGTTTCTTGAAGGGCATAACAGGTTAATATTGCTCCGAAATTTGATCCCCACCAAAAATTAACTATTCCACAATCATATAATTTAGTCATTATTTATTTTCCACATATTTATTGATAAAATCATTAAAATTCATTTCTTGTAAATCATTAACAATTTTTTCACGATTTGTAGGCATATTGCGAGATTTAAAGAGTGCAGGATTTCCCTTGAAACTCTCTTCTAATTTCATCTTTTTACTCCACAAAAAACGGCGGGCGTTTTTCCATATTTTTTCACCATGTTTAGAACTAATAAATACGGCAGAGGTTCCTTTATCTGCATCATACTTTTTATTTACGCCCCAGAAATCAGCAAGAGTAATATCTCCTTGCCGCGGCAACAAGCGAAAAGAGCAATTATAGCAACTATCTCTAAAATAAAGATTTTTAATAATAAATCCTTTCATAAAAGCATCATCACGTCTACTCTGCAAATATTCGGTATTATCATTAAAAATAATTTTGGTATGAAAATTGTTCCAACCTTTATCTTTATTCTTAAACCACACTTGTTTTATCTTGGCTTTATGTTCATCTTCAATCATATTCAGATATTTCCGATATGCTAAAGGAGAATTTACACCAAGGCAAATAAAGTCTATACAAATCAATTTCTTATACTTTTTACGCAGAAAAGCTTTTAATCCAGCGCATTGACAAGGACTTCCAACGAACATAACAGATTTATTGGCATCAAGCAGCTTTTTAATTTGTGAGAAAATATTACTCAGATCGCTTTGAATATATTTTGATTGACGCAGCAACTCTATTTCTTCAGGTTTATGAATGATAATATGTTCGACTAAATGTTGTTCGTTATATTTTGCGCCGACGACATATCCGCCCCGACTTATTTGATATTCCGCCAAAGCTGTAAATACTCCCCCCGATGTACTGTTGAAACGAATTTTTTCATCCTTATTAAAAGCAGCATAAAGCTTAGGACGTATATAATTATCATTACCAACTTTATTTAATTCGGGGCAAATTTTCCGACATAGTCCACAATTTGTACACTTAGTTTCATCAATAACAGGGTATTTAAATCCCAACTTATTTTCTTTCATAGAAATTGCACCGGCTTTACAACTATTAAAGCAGGCTGTACATCCGTTGCAGTTTGTGCCGAGGGGTTTGTCGTCGCCCTTGTTGTCCCAGCTGATGTCACGACGGATAACCCGCGCCGGCACGCCTGCGGCAATGCAATGAGGAGGGACATCTTTGGTTACGACGGAACCTGCAGCGATTACAGCTCCCTCACCAACCGTTACACCTTTTAATATAATTGAATTCCGACCGATCCAAACATTATCACCGATAACAACCGGACGACTGGGATTTATGTGCCTTCCGCTTTCATCATGTATCCGGTGAAAGTCACTATCCATAATTGACACATTATGTGCAATAGCAACATTTTTTCCAATAGTTATTTTATTACGGCACCTTATTTGACAACCTATATTTGCATATCCACCATTTAATATAAGTGTCGCCCCTTTAAAAAGCTGAATATCAGCACCATAATAAAAAGAAAACTTGCCATTAACAACAATTTTTGCGTTTTCTTGCATTCTTAGATTTGTCTGAGCTTTAGATTTTTTGAGAAGATATGAATTTAAAACCAAAGGAGCATCCAACACAATCATTGCCGTTTTATGTAAATCACACACACTATTTGGATAAAGCTGCAACTCGCCATGTAAAGAAAACACATTAAATTTTTCCAACTTTTTACATTGGAGATATGATTTCAAACTATATGTTTTAATATATTGCAGTTTATTTTTTATTTGGTTCAAGATTTTCATTCTTTATATCCTTATATTTATTAGGGTAGTTTACTATCGGATAGACATCCGGATGGAAACGTATACGATAATCTTGGTTTAGCTCATCAATTGCAGACAAGTCTTCTCTTGAGAGATAAAAATCAAAGATATTGAAATTTTCTTTTAATCTTTCCGGATTTGCAGACTTTGGGATAACGCAGCGTCCCTGTTGAATATTCCATTTCAAAATAATTTGTGTTACTGTTTTTTTATACTTATCCGCCAATTCCAAAAGCAAAGGATTTTTCACCAATTTATCATCCATTCTTGCAAAAGGAGAATATGATTGAACAATGATACCATGTTCCTGACAGAATTGAAGCAAAGGTTTTTGGGTTAATAAAGGATGACATTCCACCTGGTTGACAGCGGGAACGATTTCACATTCATCCAACAACCTTTGCAGATGATGAATTTCGAAATTGCAAACGCCGATATTCTTAGCCAACCCTTCTTTATACAGTTTTTCCATTTCCTTCCAATTATCAACGAAACAATCTGGATCTGCCCAATGCATTAAATATAAATCGACATAAGAAACTCCAAGTTTTTCCATTGAAGTGAGCAAAGCTTGTCTTTCCGTATGCTTACGGCAATCATCCAGAAATAACTTGGTTGTAATAAAATAATGCGGGCGTTTTATAAATTTAAATAAACTATATTTTCCCCATAAAGCCTTTCCCAAATCTTTCTCGTTTTGGTACGCCGTTGCTGTATCAAACAATCTAAAGCCTATTTTTTTACCTACTTTAACTGCTTTTTTTAATATTTTTCCTTTCATTGGGAATGTTCCGAAACCGAGCAAAGGAAGCATATTACCTGTATTCAGACGCACATACTTCATCAGTCCGACTCCGCTAATTGCAAAAGAGAATTTAATACCCAAAATACATAACTTCAGCTTATTATTTTTTCTTTGCTTACCAAAGATATTTTTCTTAAATTTACGCCAACTGCTGCGCAAATAATATGCAAACAAAGTATCTGACTTTAAAATATCTTTTATTTCCTTACGATTTTTATAGGCCGTCTTTATACGTAAAACATTTTTAGAACAATATTTATTAAAATAATCTTTCATCATTAGAAAATATTCGTGGCGATATTTTTTATCTATTTGTTTGAACAAAACAATTATATAATTAAAAGTTGAGGAGATAAAAGCATTGAGTTCATCTGCTGATACGCCATTTTCTGCGGCCAATTTATATATAATATCATTAATCCGCATATAATCCATCAATGGTTTTCCTTTAGACGCCACCATAGATTCATCGTGACGACGGCGAAAATATAATTGTTCTCTTGTTATAGCAATACGTTTTGCTTTAAAAAAGGCTTGTTTAAAAAACAGGCAATCTTCATAACGATAATTTTTCAAAAAACATAGTTTATTATTTTTAATAAATTTTCGTTGGTAAAATGTCATAGCCATCGCTGGGGTAATTTTCCACCATAGACTTTCTTGAGGATTAAAAGAAAAAATCCCTGGCTCATAGTCTTTTGGGAAACATTTAAAATTATATAGAGCTTCATCATAATAATTTCCTGTATTCATATATAAAGTTTTAGCAGACAAACACAACATCTCAAGTTTATCTTTTTCCGCTTTGGCATAGAGTTTTTCCAATGCGTCGGCTCTTAGCCAATCATCACTATCCACAAAAGAAATATATTTTCCTTTTGCTATACTGATAGCCTGATTTCGAGCGACGGAAACTCCTTCATTTTGTTTGTGAACAACGATCAAACGTTCATCTTTTTTCTTATATTCATCCAGTATTTGAGGGCTTTTATCTGTTGAACCATCATTAACAACGATGATTTCAATTTCTTTAAGGGATTGCTCCAGAACGCTATCTAAACATTGTTCAAGATATTTTTCCGAATTATATACAGGAATAATTACAGACACACATATAGTTTTAGGCATAAAAAAATTCTCCACATAAATTTTGCATACTATAAATATATTGAAGTTCTTTTTCAATATTTTTTTATTTTATTACTAACAGTTGTATATATCATATATCTGTTTTTTTTTCATAATTTTCGAGCTCAGAAGTACAATAAGGACATCGATGCGCATTTAAGTCTATAACAGAACAACAATAAGGGCATTTTTTTGTTTTTTGTTTAATAAGAACATCAAATTGTTTTTTCCCCACAGAATTTTCCACTTTATTAATTGTTTTAATTAAAATAAAAACGGCAAAAGCAACGATTATAAAACTTATCAACGTATTTAAGAAATTACCAACATTAAGGGTTGTTGCACCGGCATTTACAGCTTGAGCCAAAGAAATGTAATTCCCGTCATGGTTTTCAACATCTTTTAAAACAAAAAACAGATTAGAAAAATCCATACTTCCCAAAAGCAATCCGATAGGGGGCATAATTATATCCTTAACCAAGGAATCAACCACTTTGCCAAATGCGGCACCAATAATGATTCCTACAGCCATATCAATAACATTACCACGCATGGCAAATTTTTTGAATTCATTAAAGAAAGATTTAAACATAATTATTTTACCGCACAAATGAATTATTAAAAAGCCGCTGCTTTAAGAACAGCGGCAAGAAGATTAATTAACTTTTTCTACTTCATTAAATCCAAGCTCGACAGGAGTTGATCGCCCGAAAATAGAAACGGACAATTTTAATCGAGATTTTTCGATATCGACATCTTCGACCAAGCCGATAAAAGAAGCAAAAGGACCATCACAAACACGAACCTGTTCACCGATTTCGAATTTAATAATAGTTTGCGGACGTTCGACGCCTTCTTCAATTTGTTTAATGATACGATTAGCTTCTGCATCGGAAATAGCTTGAGGTTTATTTCGTGATCCTAAGAAGCCTGTTACACGGGGGGTATTTTTGACCACATGCCAACTATCATCGGACATTTCCATTTTGACCAAGACGTAGCCTGGAAAGAATTTTCGTTCAGAATTAACTTTAGTGCCTTTTTTGATTTCGACGATATTTTCAGTTGGCACCATAACCTCAAGGATTTTATCTTCCATATTTTTCAAGACAGCTTGTTCTCTAAGCGATTCGGCGACTTTTTTTTCCGAACCGGAATAAACATGCACCACATACCAATGAGCAGCCATTATCCATTTTCTCCTAACCAAAAATCAATTTAACGATAAAGCCGAAAATTTGATCAACGCAAAAGAAAAAGGCAGCAGCAATTGCCACTAAGATGATAACCATTATAGATGTTTGCATCACCTCTTTTTTTGTTGGCCATGTAACTTTTTTTACTTCCTGTTTAACCTGTTTAAAAAACAGCATCGGACTAACTTTTGCCATCAACTTCATCCCATCATTAAAAAACAATTATTTAAATAAGCTGGCAAATAAAGCAAATTCAAGCGATAAAGGCTTGACAAGAGAAATATTATTTGCCTAATTTTTAGCAAAGATAACTTATTACGATCAAAATTGCAATATCTTTTTTCACATTTAGATTAGAAAAAAATCCATAAAATTCATGAGAAAAAAATTCCTTATTAATAAGACACCCAAAAGATAATTTTATTACACAAAAAAAACTCTTGATTTATATTTTAGGATAAGATATAAATCATGAAGATTCGTTAGGGGTATAGCTCAGTTGGTAGAGCATCGGTCTCCAAAACCGAGGGTCGTGAGTTCGAATCTTACTGCCCCTGCCACTCAAGATGAAGACGCTGAAAAGCGTCTTTTTTCTTTTTAATTCAATAAGTTAGTTGAGTCCGTGTGAAGTGTTGTCATAGACATCAATTCCCGCTTGTTACACGGACCATCCCAAACGAAATTCTTTATTTTACAAGCCTTTAATGCGGTTGGAATCTTATAGCCTTTTGGGATTATCTTTTGTTACTTTGCTTGATATGATTAAGTGACATTGATGTCTTTTTATCAAAAAATCGGTTTTACTTTTTCTTAAATCCCGATAATCTATTATAAATTTGGGAGTTTTTTATAAAATGGATGACTTAAGAAAAGATTTTGAAGAATGGCTGAGAAAACAGAACAATTCTTCAAGCACTATCGAGCAATATATTCGGAGAATTGATAAAATATGCCGAGAAACATATCAAAATTGTAACTGGAATAATTTGAATGGAGAGATTTTTCCTGTCTTTGCTCAATATACAGAATATGCGAATAAAGAATATTATCTTGATTTTGTAACCATAAGATATGCTCTGAATTATTTTAAAACGTTTTCTCAGATAAATAATAAGCCGTCTTTTCAAAAAAATAAGAAAATTGCTGATATAAAAATTTTCTTATATCATAAGAAAAGCGATTATTTTCTAAATACCGTAAATTTTGAAAATTTATACGATTATTTAGGCATTTTGAACTCTATCCTATATAAACAACCTAATCAGCAATATAAGCTTGATTATTCTCAGAGAAAAGAATTTGAAAATGTCATAGCTTCTGTATTAGATAAAAATACCATAAAGCCTAATCGAAAATTGGCCATCCATATTGTTTACAAAAAAAGTGTTTCAGCAACCAGAACTGCGCTATCTAAATATTATTTATTTCAACAAACGACACAGCCGGCTAATGTTTACGCTATAAATGAGCTTTTTCTAGAAAATATTAGAAAAAAGAATCCCAACAAAACGGTAAACGGGCATTATACTATAGAGAAACAAATTTCCGGCAAAAACCCGCTTGTAATAAATGCTGCTAATGAGCAAGATAGATTAGATATTAATTTTACACTAACAAAACAAGATTTAACCCAAATTTTTAAATTAAATAAAGATACTGTGAGCAAATTGCTGGATAAAGCAAAATTTTCCAACAATCATACCTCTGAGTATGATGAGGAAGATTATATATTAGCAAGAAATTTAGTTAAATATTATACCCATCAAGATGTAATCATTGGCTTTGATACTGAAATTCGTACATATTACAACGCTGATAATATAAACGAATATTTAAGAAAACATCATCACCACCATAACAACTCACATATTCAGACTATTAATTATACAAAAGAAGGATATCGTCATTGGTGTAACAGAAAAAAAGCCTTAGAAATACTCGGAATCGGAAAGACGGCTTTTTATGCGCATTCTTACAAATTCACTTACATTGATTATACCTCCTATACGACCAAGTACTATATTCCTGAGTTAAAAATTATAAAAAAACGCCTATCTTCAAAGATAATATTTTAATAAATAATAATTAAAATCAGTTTGTTGCAAATAAGTATAAGACACTTTCTCTGTATTCAATATTAAAAACTGACATCTCTTGATAAAGTAAGTTTGTAACGAGGACAAAACCTCAGAGTTACAAAAAACTTAAATATAAGGAGAAAAAAGATGTCAAACTTAAATGAACACGCCCAGATGGGATCTGCTTTAGCTACCGCCTTCAGCCGCCGCGAGACTTTCTTGAACGGAGGCACAGCAGCTGCGGAGCAGAAAATTGCTCCCCACGTTATCGGTAATCTGGATGATTTCGACTTACCGGAATGCCTGAAAAATTTGTCCCTCAAAAAAATATTCGAAGACGGACATCTATCCGATGACGAATTGGAAAAGCTGAAAAAGAGTCATGCGAATGACAACCTGCCGTTAATGCCGACAGATCCCACACAATTAGATACGTTCCTCGCGAAAATTAACAAATCTGTCTCGATAGAGTTGGCAATTCTAAAATCGACGCCATTATCCGAGGAGGAATATTTAATCCGTTTTCAAAACCTTCAAGTTCAAGCCGCCTATCAGCTTTTGGGGGAATGCCTGATAGGGGAAGATATCCGCCAGATGGAAACTAACAAGGGGTTGAAAGAAAAGGGAAAATCTGCCGGCAAAACAACCAAAAAAGATGCTGTTGCGGCTAAATATCCACGCCTTGGAGCCAGAAGGAGCCGAGACTTTCAGAAACTCTTTATAGAGAACGTTTGGGAAGCCATCAAAACCGCCTTTGAACGAGGGGAACTTCCGACTAGAGCTTTGGCTTTATCTCATGGGATTGTCAAAAAAGCCCGTACAGGAGCGGAAAAAACTGGCTATGACTTAAAGAAATGGCGTGCCAAAGATGAGGATTTCGAAGCAACGTTAAAAAAATTTGAATCGACTGAAGAAATAAAAGCCTGTTCGCTTTTTTGTAACATCGGTGTCGGCACCTCTTTATTGGAAAAGTTTACCAATATTAAGATTGTAGTTGCCAATGAAAAAGATCCTCGGCGAGGAAAAGCTCACCGCAGATTATATCCCGATTGCGAAACGATTATTGGCGGAATCGATGAGCAAGACACCTTTGATAAAATCATTGAGGCCAACAAAAGACATGGCGCCAAGCTCCTTTTAGCCTCTCCTCCTTGTCAAGAAGCAAGTTTGATGAATACCTCAAAGGACAAAGGGAAAACGCACCGCGCGGCTTTGTTTGAGGACATGCTGGAAGTTATAAGAGTTGTCGGTCATGATTATGTGTTTATCGAAAACGTGCCGCAATGGTTAGCTAGTCGACCGGAAGCAGCCCTGTCAATTTTGGGCGAGAAAACTATCGGGGAATATGTTGTCGGGGAGCTTGAAAATTTAGGCTATAATGTAACAGCTGGAATTTTGTCTGCCGCTGATTATGAAACGGCAGAAGACCGCGAACGCGCCATTATCCTCGCCTGCAAAAAGGAATTGGGGACGTGGAAATTTGCGAAGAAGCATAAATTCCGTCCGACGGTTTTTGAGACTATCGGTTTCCTTCCTCCTCTTGAGGCCGGACAAGTTTGCTCAAGCCTGCCATGGCACTATGCGTTGGATTTGACGCCTCATGAAATTGAATTTTTGGCTCATACTCCAACTGGCTGTTCAGCTTGGGATAATTCGATTATGTTTCAACCTAAAAATAAAGATAAGTCAAATGCCAAAGGTCAATTTCAGAGAGGATACACTAGAATTAACCCAGCATATCCTTCTCCGACAATCACTAGCGATAGCGGTCAGATTGGAGGTTTGGCAACTGTTCACTTCGGACGTCCGTTAAGCGATGGTACTTATTCTGACAGCCGAGTTCTTTCTATTGCCGAAATATTAGCTCTGATCGGATGTGAGACAGATTTTCTGGAGCCGTTGAATGCTCCCGAAGCCGATAAGGAGGATTTTGACGGTCTAACTTGGGAAAACGGTAAGCTGATTGCTCCTGATGAACATTTTGTCCGCGAGGTCCTTGGCGAGCACGTCTGCCCGAAGTTTATGCTGAACATTATGAGTACTTTGCCCGTTCCTGCAAATGATAATACGGCAAGCGAGGAATAATTATCATAAAATGACTTTTAGGGGTGGCTTCGGCCACCTCTTTTTTTACCTTTGCCAAAATTTGCAGAGGTTGTTTAAAAACAATCTTTTATATACCGATGGAGAGTTATCCATGAACAATCCATTAAGCGGGCGATTTCTGCTTTGGTGACGTTTTTATCAAGAAGTTCCTTAATTTTATCATGTCTCTTTTGCAGTTTTTTATAAGAAAATCCGTACGGACGACCGAGGTGTTTGCCTTCATCTTTTAAACGTTGTAATGAATTTTTGGTTCTCTCAGAGATAAGCTGTCGTTCAATTTCTGAGGCAAGGCTAAAGGCAAACGCTAATACTTTGGATTGTATATCTGCGCCCAGACGATAATTTTCCTTTAGCGTCCAAATCTGACAGTCTTTTTCCAAACATTTTTGCAATATTCCCATAACTTCAAGTAAATTGCGCCCCAGTCGGGAAAGTTCGGTAGCAATCAAAATATCGCCTTTCTTTAGTCGCTTAAGCAATTTTCCAAGCTTTCGTTCCGTTAGCGGTTTACGCGAAGAAATGGTTTCATCTATCCATTTATCAATCTGAATGTCGTGTTTTTGTGTATAGGTTAAAATCTCATGCTTTTGATTTTCAACATGTTGATGGTCGGTACTAACCCGAATATATGCATAGTACATAAAAAAATCCTTATAATCGTTAACTTCTGATTATAAGAACTAACAAAACTACTGCTAAAACAGATACATAAAATAAACGATATACAAATATCACCGTCTATTTGTCATACTTCATCACATAAAAGAATTTTATCTATTTTTGTGATTTCATGTAGATTATACTTAATAAAAACCAATGATTGCAAGTCTTTTTAGGATATTATCCACATTTCTATCAAATAGACGGTGGTTTATGTACGGAGGGGTTTTGAAAATACTTGCGACTTTTATATTAGGACTGTTTTTATCAGGCTGCTATACGGCCACACTAGAAGCTCCGAAGAAATATGATATATATCTTTTTAATATTAATGAAGAAGATGTTTTTGATTATGCCAAATATATGGCAAAACAATCATATTATACAACTCACAAGGTCTTGGTCATTAATAAAGATTATGCAGAGATAAGCTATACTTCAAAGTTGGCTCCGGAAATGGTTTTTCAAAAAACACAGAAATTTTTTGGCTATGCCTATCCGGTAAAACTAAATTCCAATGTCATCAAAGTTGAGGGAAAAGCCAATGAAGTACATTAAGTTGTTTATTTCTGTTTTGCTGCTATCCTCTTGTGCTTCGCAAGGAATTAAAACAGCTAAATATCAAGCTCCGCAAAACGTATATTTTGCCGGCGTTTCTTTTACCGGAGACTTTAAAGATAATAAACTTAATTATCCGTACAGCTATGATATTTCAAAAAATAAACCTTTGGATACCATATTTGTAAAAAAATTAAAAACATTAAACAACCCCTCTCTTAATGTCTTGACATCTTTAGGTAATACTGAAAGCACCGATGCTCTGGCTATGTCTTTGGCAATTGATTTGGAAACGGCCAGTATTTCTCAAATAAATTCCATTCAATATAAATTAGTCGCTGATTTATATACACAAATTTTGGTTTTTGACTTTAACGAAAAGAAAGTTATCAATTCTTATCCTATAAATTTACAATACATTACTTTGTTTGACCATAAGCCGAACAAAAAGGAAATAAGCGCCATTTTTGAAGGTTTCTATACCGGAGAAAATCCTGAAGTAAAAACGAATCTGTTTGATTTGGCTGTTGAAAAAATGAACAGTATTCAGATAAAACCTAAATACGGTAACCGGTTAAAAGTTAATCGTGTGGAAATTTACCCGGAAGCCCAAAAGATTTTATCTTCTTTAGGACAACAGGAAGATAATTTCAAAACTATAGTAGCACAATCTTTCTCTCGTTATTTGGTAGACAATCAGCAAGTTGCGATGCTTCCCTATACAAAAGGACAGACAATCGGGAGCAAAATGGCCGCCAGATTTGTAAATGGTGATATATATAACTTGGAAATTCCCAGTGCTGATTATGTTTTCAATATTGATGTTCTCAATTTCAAAACATTGACAGACAACGCACAAAGTAAAACAACCAAAACCCAAGGTTTCTTTGCCTATACAAATATAGAAATGTTACAGCCGGATTTGAATAAAAAATATATGGATAGCAAATTCAGAGGTACGGAACATGTTGTTTTACTAAAAGGACAGCAACCAGCTTTGAGGCTATCTTATCTTGAAACTTTAATGAAACTGTTTGATGGTTTTTCTCAAAATATCAGTGAAGAAGATGAAGAATGGTACGAAAAGACTTTCCATCCGTCAACATTTGAAAAAGTAGAAAAAGAATTTGAGCAGGTTCACGAAATTGTCAACCGTTGTAAATGAATGGAGTAATTATGAAAAAGCAATTGGCATATTTATCTCTGCTGGGAATGATGTTTGTTTCAACCTCAGTACAGGCACTGGAAGTCAAAGGCCAGGTATCGCATCAATATGAAGGAGGTCTGTTTAGCAGTTCTCCGTCAGATGAAGATAAAGTCGAAGCTGTTAAAGCAGCAAAGTTGGCGGCTTTAAAACAGTACGTTTCGACGTTTAATGTTTCAAAACAGCAACAATATAGCAAAATTGAAGATGAAGTTGTTAAAAACATTGATGACTATATTTCTTCC
Source organism: uncultured Alphaproteobacteria bacterium (assembly GCA_944391335.1). Taxonomy (GTDB): domain Bacteria; phylum Pseudomonadota; class Alphaproteobacteria; order RF32; family CAG-239; genus JAFUYI01. The sequence continues at coordinate 710 of CALXTF010000022.1, read as the reverse complement.
TATACGATTGTTGCAGAAGACGTTAATGAAAATCTGAAACTGCTTAATTTGGTAATCCGGGCTGATATTAATGAAAATAAAATCAATGCCCAGCTTAAAGGAACAACAACAGCTGGTACCATGGCTTCTGGTGATGGCAGTGTTTTTTCATTTATGTTTGTGGCGAGAGAAATTACAGAAAGTAAAGTTTTCAAAACCCGAGATACAACAATTTCACAAGGTGAGCAGGAACACGATGCCAGACAGCATGTAAGCGGCAGTGGCATTAATGAAAGTGTCAGTGATTATTCCAAAACGACATCCGGTGGCAATATTGTTCGAAAAACCAGTCAGGAAAAATACAGAACATTAGCCACAACCGATTTTGACGCAGCATTTAATGAAGTTTTGACCGGGATGGGTTATGAAACAGTTGATTATGCTGATGTCTTGTCAAATTGTGGCGGAGCTCCTATCTCCTCGATAAAAAATGCTTTTGCTACCAGCGACGAGCTTCCGCAAAATCTTCGCAATAAAGCCATCAAAGGAGCAAAATCCTGCGACGTTAAATATTTTGCAGTTGGTTATATGAACGTTTCCGTTCCTGAACTTGATCCGGTTTCCGGTGAACAAAAAGTTATTGTTTCAATTAATGGTATGGTTTGGAACATTGATAAGAAGCTTCCCCGCAAGGTTGCTTCTGTCGGACCGGTTCAATACTTCGGATTGGG
>CALXTF010000021.1 GCA_944391335.1 uncultured Alphaproteobacteria bacterium | reverse complement strand
ATGGTTGGACGAATTACACCTTTGGCGATGATTATGATGGCTTGACTTTCGGTCTCGGTCTCAATTACGCTTTCTAGACTGCTTGGTTGTCCTCTCGCAATTGTTAAGGCTTACAACTTCTCTCAATTGTCGAGATCACAACTTCTTAAAAAAACAAAAAAGGAGCGGCTAACCGCTCCTTTTCCTTATTTATTTTTCTTTGTAAAAAACTCTTGCTAAATTCTCTCTTAATTTGGCTTAACTCCACCCTCTTCTCCCTCTCCACTCCAAACAATCATTCCAAATCTAAAAGAACGTGAAGTTCCCCTCACGTTCTTTTATGTTTATCTATATGTTTATCTATATTCGTTATCTTTAACAGCCTCTAACCATGAAGTATTATTATTAGGAATATTTGTTTCTAACGATAGATGTACAAACCAACTATTAGGAGCTGCTCCATGCCAATGTTCAATATTGGGCTTTATATGAACGATATCTCCTTTTACCAGCTTGTTCATATTCCGTTTGGCAACATTTTTATGTGTCATTTTTTACACAAATTATACCTAAAAAGCTATTTCTCTAATTTTCTTAAATAGTTAAAATCTTCTATCCACGCAGATGCATCGGTAGGAATTTTCGTTCCCGTCTCCATCGTAATTAAAGCTTCTAAAGAAATATACTCTTGTAAAAATAAACCTAAAGGAAAATTTCCCTCGCCATAATGAAGATGTTTATCTTCACTTCCTCTTATATTCCCATCACAAAGATGATATAAACTCGGTTTAAGACTATAAAAACCGGCTAATTGTTTATTTATATCAAGACCAAGTGAATTACTGGCACATATGGCATGAGAAAAATCAAAACAAAATCCACAAGTAGTTTCATCCATAATATACTTTATTTGTTCTGGTGTGGTTCCATGCATATACGCTTTCACATTTTCAGCTTTATATGGTAAATTTTCAACCACTATGCGACTATCATTAAAAAGACGAAATTGTCGAGCCGTTTCTTCAATATGTTTCTGACCTCTGCCGCAACCCGCGTGGACTATAATATATCTGGAACAAAGCATATCCGCAGCTTTTTGCGCATAAGATAATATTTTAACATTATCGGCAAAACAATCTTGACAACCTGTGTCAAATCCCATGGAATTATGTGGAGCGTGAATAACAACCTCTATCCCACTCAATAAATTTTGAAATTTTTTCAAAATTTCTTCTGTTGTAGAGGGAATAACCATAAGTTCAATATATGTTTCTAATTCATGCTCACGAACAAACTCTATTGTTTCCGCCGTAAAATTAGGATTATTTTGTATATCCGTTGTAAATAACTTAAAACCCAGTCGATGCAATATTTTTTCCTAAATAATGTTATTTTCTAAATACCAATTGACCGTTTTTTCAATACCGGTGGAAAAATTTTCATCGGCAGTCCATCCTAATTCCGTGGAAAGTTTTTGTGCATCAATAGCATATCGACGATCATGTCCCGGACGGTCTTTAACAAAAACGACTAAATCATTATATGATTTTCCATGAGCTGCCGGAAGTCTCTTATCTAAAATTGAACAAATGGCATGAACAATTTCTATATTATTTTTTTCATTATGTCCGCCAATATTATAAGTTTCCCCGCTCTTACCTTTATGAAATATTAAATCTACTGCTTTGCAATGATCAAGAACATATAACCAATCCCGAATATTTTTTCCATCACCATATATAGGAATATTTTTTCCGCTTAACGCATTAAAAATAATTTTAGGTATCAATTTTTCCCGATGTTGCTTAGGCCCATAATTATTTGAACAATTAGAAATTGTAATATTCATTCCAAAAGTACGATAATAGGCTTTAACCAACATATCGGAACTTGCTTTAGAGGCAGAATAAGGCGAACTGGGGTTATAAGGTGTTGTTTCCGTAAAAAAGCCCGTATTTCCTAAAGCACCATAAACTTCATCTGTTGAAATATGATGAAAACGACAATTTTCATATCCCTGTTTAAAATTATACGGACCGTTCATCCAATAATTACGAGCCGTATCCAAAAGATTAAAAGTTCCTAAGATATTTGTTTCAACAAATGTGCGTGGTCCCTTTATAGAATTATCAACATGACTTTCGGCTGCAAAATGAATCACCCCGCGAATATCATATTTCAAAAACAATTCCTTAATTAATTTTTCATCACCAATATCCCCTTTTATAAATTGATAATTATTGAATGAAGAACATTCTTTTAAATTATCTAAATTTCCGGCATAAGTTAATTTATCAAGATTCAAGATAAAATAATCAGGATATTTAACAGCAAAATATGGAACAAAATTTGATCCGATAAACCCTGCCCCGCCTGTAACTAATATTGTTTTCATTATTATTCATTCTCCAAATTATCAATACATTCCCTTAACGCATCACGCCAATGGCGGATTTTAATACCAAAATCCTTTTTAATTTTTGCTTTATTTAAAACAGAATAATGAGGTCTGGCCGCTTTTGATGGATATTCCCAACTTTCAATTGGACGAATATCACAATTAAGTCCAGACATTTCAATAATAGCTTTTGCAAAATCATACCAAGAACAAACACCTTCATTTGAAAAATGATAAATACTTTTCATTCCAGGGCGAAGTTGAGGAAGAATTTGTGTAATTGCAGCAGCTAAATCACCGGCATAAGTCGGAGTTCCGATTTGATCAAAAATAACTTTCAAGCGGCTGCGTTCTGCACCTAAACGACGTATCGTTTTTACAAAATTATTTCCATATTCCGAATAAAGCCAAGATGTTCTTATAACAATTGCCGTTTGCGCCCTATTCATAACAATTCTTTCACTTTCCATTTTGGTACAACCATATACCGATTTAGGTCGCGTCGGATCTGTTTCAATATATGGTACATAATTCCTACCATCAAAAACATAGTCCGTAGATATATGAATAATAGGAACTCCCGAAGCAGCTAAATTAGCAGGACCTTCTACATTAACTTTAGCAGCAAGCTCCGCTTCATCTTCTGCTCTATCAACCGCAGTATAGGCCGCGCAATTGATTACTGCTTGATAACGTTGCGGCGTGACGACTAAACGAACCATATCAGGTTGTGTAATATCAACTAAATTACGATCCGTATAATCAGCAAGATCTCCAAGTCTTTTTTTTAATTCTTTTCCTAATTGACCATTACATCCGGTAACTAAATACATACAATATCCTCCAAAAGAGGGTTGAGCCTATCCTTAGCAGATAAAAGAACTTTATCTTTTTCTATCTTCCAATCAATTCCCAATGATGGATCATTATATAACAATCCTCCTTCCGCTTCTTTACAATAAACATTATCACATTTATATGCAAAAACGGCAAAAGGGGTTAAAACAGAAAAACCATGTCCAAAACCACGAGGTATAAGTAATTGTTTTTTATTTTCATCTGACAATTCAACGGCGACATGTTGTCCGAAAGTCTTGGAGTGCGGCCGTAAATCAACAGCTACATCCAAAACCTTTCCTTCCAACACGCGAACTAATTTAGCTTGGGCGTATTTCCCTTTTTGAAAATGAATCCCCCTAATTGTTCCATAACAAGATTTTGATTGATTATCTTGAACAAAATCATAATCTAATCCATAGTTTTTTAATGTTTCTTTATTCCAACTTTCAAAAAAATATCCACGATCATCTTCAAAAACAGTTGGTTCAAGTACATATACTCCGTTAATAGATGTTTCAAAAACCTTCATGATAGTCCTCATAAACTCGTTTAAGATATTGTTTATAATCTGTTCCGTCTTTTAATTCATTAATTATTTTTAATAATTGCGCGGAAGAAATAAAACCGCAACGATATGCTATTTCCTCAATGCAAGCAATTTTCAAATCTTGTCTCTTTTCAATTATTCCTATAAAATTTGAAGCCTCAAGAAGAGATTGGGGCGTACCGGCGTCAAGCCATGCGTTTCCTCTTTTCATCAACAAAACATTTAGGCGGTTCTCTTGTAAATAAAGACGATTTAAATCTGTAATTTCTAATTCCCCGCGTGCCGATGGTTTTAATTGCTTGGCTTTATCGACAACATCGGATTTATAAAAATAAAGACCAACAACGGCATAATTGGATTTTGGATTTTGAGGCTTTTCCTCAATCGAAACAACCTTAAAATTTTTATCAAATTCAACGACTCCGAATCTTTTAGGATCAAATACATGATAACCAAAAACTGTTCCTCCGGGATTTTTTTCAATTTCTTTTTTAAAAAAATTAACTTGTTCTCCCATATAAAAAATATTATCCCCTAATATTAAACATACATCATCATGACCTATAAAATCTTCCCCTAATAGAAAGGCTTGAGCTATACCTTGAGGATGGGGTTGAACTTTATATGATAATTTTAAACCTAATTTCGATCCATCCCCAAATAAACGTTCTATATTAGGCGTATCATGAGGCGTCGATATAATTAATATTTCACGAATACCAAACAACATTAGAGTTGATAACGGATAATAAATCATGGGTTTATCGTAAACAGGCAATAATTGTTTACTCATAACATTTGTCAAAGGATAAAGTCTTGAACCGCTCCCTCCCGCTAAAATAATGCCTTTCATATAGATTTTCTCCGAGATATATTTATTTTGGTTTTATTTTATACGTTTTCCATAATAAATCAAGGAAATTGCCATTATATTAACAGACTGATATATTCTTATAAAAAGCACTTGTATTTATTCAATTAGTTATTATACTGAGTTTTATAAATAAGTTTTTGGAGTAAAAAATGGATGATCTGATCAGCGTGATTATCGCCGCCTATAATTCTGAAAAATTTATTAGGCGTTGTTTACTAAGCGTTATCAGCCAAACACATCAGAATCTTGAGATTATCGTAATTGATGATGGTTCAACAGATAAAACTGTTGATATCATTCGTTCAATAAATGATAGTCGTATTCGGCTTATTCAAAGACAACAAAATTATGGTATTAGTTTAACACGAAATCATGGTATTGATATCGCCAAAGGAAAATATATCGGTTTTATTGATGCCGATGATTTTATCGATCCCGATTTTTATCAAAAATTATACCAAAGAGCCATTCAGACCAACGCAGAAATTACAACAACCGCTACATCCGCGGAATGGCCCCATAAAACAAAAAAATGGGCCGGTATACCCGGTGTTTATCATCATTTTTCCGATAAACTAACTGCTGTTCGAAACGGTAGTTGTTGGAATAAAATTTATTTAACCCAATTTTTACGCCAAAATAATCTAAAATTTCCGGCCGGTCTTATTTCAGAAGATAATTTCTTCGTTATAAAATCTCTGGCAATATGTCAAAAATTAGCTGTTATTAATAATACTTATTATCACTATATTATGAACCCTTCTTCTTTAACTCATGATCCGAAAATAGAAGGAAAACGTAAAAATGATAATTTAATTATCAGCTGTATGATACTTGAATTTATTAAACAAAATATTCCACAAGCTCGAAAACAAGTCATTCATTTCATTCTAAAAAATATTATCGCCTATCGCTATCTGGCAGATAATGCTTATTATCTTAAACTCCGTAAAGCTGCGGGATTTTCTTTTACTTTATTAAAAGCAAGACTGTTTGCTCTTTATGATGCGCGGAAAAAGAAAATATAAAACCTTAAATTTAAATAACTGGAAATATCAAACTGTTTAATTATTTAAATATGAGTAGTAACTCATTTAAGGAAACAGTTTATGCGTAAAAATAAAATTTTAACAGTAGAACAATATAATATTCTATACCATCGAGAAACAGAACCTGCTTTTTCCGGTAAATATTATCTGTTTAATGAAATAGGAACATATGTTTGTGCCGGTTGCGGCAATCCTTTGTTTTCTTCCGAACAAAAATTCGATTGCGGCTGTGGCTGGCCGACATTCGACGCCGCTCTTCCAGGAAGCGTTAAAATGGTTCCAGATTACAGTTACGGAATGAATCGTACGGAAGTTTGTTGCGCTAATTGCCATTCCCATTTAGGACACCTTTTTGATGATGGACCGACAGTAACGCATAACCGCTTTTGTATTAATTCTTTAGCACTTGATTTCCGCCCAACACGCAAAAATTAATAACCGTTTTTGAGAAAAAGACGAATTTCTTTCTTAAAAATACGAGAGATTAAAACACCTCCATGTCCTTTTTCCGGAACAATAACCAATTTTGATAAAGGAAGACCTTTATGTAAGCGAAAGGCTCCGGATAAAGGACAAACCATATCTAAACGATTATGAACAATCAGTACCGGCAAATGACTGATTTTATCTAAATTGTTGATAATTTGATCAGGTTTAATCATAAAATCAGACGCGGCATAATGAATATAAATTTTAGCTTCATTAATTTCTTTTTCTGTCATTTGTATTTCAGGAAGTTCCGGAGACAAGCACCCCAAAACTCTTTCATAATGAGCATATAACGCCGCCGCTTTATTTTGTATTTGCGGATTTTTTGAATTTATCATTTGTTGATAATATACAGCTAATTTTTCATTTTCTTTTTTACCTTGGCACAGCTTTTCCATAATATCCGGATAAAACCAACCACTAATGTTTTCTGACCAATCCATGGATTGTTTATCCGCAAGAAAAATACTTTTTAACAATAAAGCTTCAACTCTTTGAGGATATTTTTCAGCAAACAATAAAGCCAATGTCGACCCCCAAGAAGATCCCAATAAAATTATTTTTTCTTTAATTTTTAAAAAATCAAGTAACCTTACCACATCATCAAGTAAATAAGACGTCGTGTTATAGCTTGTTTTTCCTACCGGTTGAGAATGACCACATCCTCGTTGATCAAAAAAAATAATCCTATATCTTTTACGATTAAACAATTCGCGATAATGTAACCGCGCCTCTCCTCCCGGACCACCATGAAAAACCAGAACCGGTTTACCTTTTTGATTTCCTGTTTCTATAAAAAATACGCGATGACCATTCTTCTCCGGTAAATATCCTTGATTAAAAATTTTAGGAATAAACCAATTAAACATTCTTATTTACCTTTTCTTTAATTTTATATTGCATATTATATATTATAAGAAAAATAAAATATGTAAAGGATTTTGCTAATGAGATTAATTATTTCCCCCGATTATGATTCTTGTTCACAATGGGCTGCTGATTATGTGGCTTATAAAATTAAAGTTGCCAGACCAACAGAAAACAAACCTTTTGTCATGGCTATACCCGCCGGAAGTTCTCCTTTGGGAATGTTTAAACGGCTTATTGAAATGCTTCATAAAGGAAAATTATCATTTCAAAATGTCGTTATTTTTAATATGGATGAATATGTCGGGTTAAGTCCTGATGATGAACACAGCTATCATGACTTTTTATGGAAAAACTTTTTTGATCATATCGATATTAAAAAGAAAAATGTTCATCTTCTAAACGGACAAACAAAAGATTTTGCTAAAGAATGTGCTTCTTATGAAAAATTAATACGCAGTTATGGCGGTATTGATTTACTTGTAGCCGGTGTCGGTGAAGATGGACATATTGCATTCAATGAACCGGGATCTTCTTTAGCCTCTCGAACTCGAGTTAAAACATTAAACAAAAATACGATTAAAGCTAACGCACGTTTTTTTGATGGCGATATAAACTTAGTTCCCAAAAATGTTTTAACTATTGGTATTGCCACTATTATGGATGCTCGTGATGTTATGGTTATTGCAAGCGGTGATAAAAAGGCAAAAGCTTTACATGAAGCTGTTGAAGGCAGTATTAACCATATGTGTCCTTTAAGTATTTTACAAATGCACCCTCACGCTTTAATTGTCTGTGATGAAGAAGCTACATCTGAACTTAAAGCTGATACGGTACGTTATTTTAAAGAAAATGAAGAAGTAAAGATGCCGCAGAAAAAAAGATGATTTTGTTATATTAATGTATTATAAAAAGCAATTTTAATAACATATTGAAATTGCTTTTTAATTTTTATTGCATAATGATGCTTAATCCGCACATGACAATAAAACCGCTAAAAAGTGCTATTGCCGATTTTTTATGCTGCTTAGCATCATAAGTTTCTGGCAAAACTTCATTAATAACAACAAATAACATCGCACCACCAGCAAAAGCCATTCCTAAAGGAATCATCAAATTTCCAATACTCGATATTAATAAACCTATAAAAGCACCAACAGGCTGCATCATTCCACTGATTAAAGACGCTAAAAAGGCTTTAATTCGACTATATCCCGCGGCAATTAATGTTACAGCAACCATTAATCCTTCAGGAATATTTTGTATGGCAATACCGATTGTCAAACTTTCCGGATTATTCAAATTTATACCGCCATAAGCCGCTCCAATGGCCAATCCCTCAGGCATTTTATGAATACTGATGGCTATTACAAATAACCAAGCCGCATTTATTTGTATTTGTGAACCATGATGACCGGAAATTTCATGTTCATGTGGAAGTAAATGATTAATTATCCCTACAACAAACATTCCCAACACCATGGCTCCAACAAAACCAAAAGATATTTGTAAATTACTTGTCGTTAATATCATTATTCCTTTAAGGGCAGGTATTAACAAGGAAAAAAATGAAGCAGACAACATAACGCCGGCAGAGATATTAAGCATTATATTCATATCATTTTTGGAATAATTTTTTTTCAAAAAGATGAGTAATCCACCGATACCGGTCATTAAACCAGCCAATATAGATGCAATTATTCCATTAATTTGTATCATCTCCATATTTTTCTCTTTTTATAAATTTTAACAAGTATTATTAATATGTTATTTAATCATATTAACCAAATACATTAATTTGCTATCGGCAACTTTTTGATACATTCGGAACTATAATACGAAAACTAAGCGTCTGTTCACTTTGCTTGGGAATATTTACTTTCCATAAATAACTATCCGCATCTTTAAACTGACCGGATATATTGGATTTTTCTAATTTAGATTCAGGAGAAATATCTTGTTCAAATACAATTTCTTGTTCAAGCTTATTAGAGTTATAAAAAGTTATTTCAACATCATAGGCATATTGACGAACTAATGTATAACACATATCCTCTATTTCTTTGGTTTTTTCTTCTTTAAGTTTTGTTATCTTGTTAATTTTGCCATTTATAAAAATATCAAAATATTTTCCTAAATCCAATCGTATTTCAGCACCTTCAGCAACATGATTAATACGATCTTCACCAATGAATTGAAGATTTTCACGATTGTCGTTTTCATAAAAGCGTATGACACCTGCCGGCATCGGTAGTCCAAGATTATCTTCTGTTTTATTTTCTATAATATAAATGAGTTGTGGATTTTGTTGTTTAAATTCTGTTGGCATATTATAAGTAAAATAAAAAGGAGACATCATATAAATTTCTTTTTTATAATCAACTCCTTTTTTTTCAAAAAGACTGATTTGTTTGGTTTGTTTGTTTTTTATATCTGTTTTAAAGGGTAGATTATAAAGATGATAACCGCTTATTTCTTGTGGAGATATAGAGAAATTCTGCATATCATTTGTTGTTCGAGCAGATTTTGCCATTAACATAACCGGTTGTACAATATTATTGTTCATTACTTGGTGAACATCGCCGGCAATTACTTGTACTTTTGCGTTATCATAATCAATTCCCGATTCATTATTAATTGTAATCCATCCTGTTAAATCAAGTTTATGGGGAGAAGAAACTTTTGCCACATAATTGCTTTCCCATTCCATACCTGTTGTGAGATATGCCAGAGAGATATTTTTCAGTTCTGTTTTATTGCTAATAATTTTTGCGTTTAGAGTAGGTTTATTTTCTAAATTATTGGGAATTTTATCAAAAACCAATCTTCCGGGAAAAGATGCTTCGATACCATAATCAAATTTTAATATGGGCTGTCCTTGAACTGCACCAATAATTTGAGCTTTATCAAATACATTTTGACCATTTTCGGTATTAAATATGACTGTTTTTACTTCTTGATTTATAGATTGATTAATAAGATTATCATAGGTCAATAAATCATAATTATAATTTTGTTCTAAAACACTCAATCCCGAAGCATAAAATATAGCTGTTTCGGGTTTTATCTGCATTGACACGCCTTCAAAAGCAATTTCATTTTTGCCTTCTGTTACAGATATTGTCCTTGTATCTTTTACCAATGCTAAATTATTATTATAAATACTAATTTCAAGATTTGATTTGTTTTCATCATTTTCTTTGGCAAAAGCACTCGTGGAAAAGATAACACAGCCTGTTAATAACAAATATACCCAACGCATTATAAAACACCTTTTTAAAATTATTCCATATAAATAAATTATGCTATTTTTATATGATATACAAGTATATCATTTTATAAATGCAAATAAATTTTAGAGTATTATTTTGCAAGTGTTTTATTAGTCAGCCTGCAGCCTTTTGAAAATCATCAAGCACGGGAATAAAAACATTTTTATTTTTTATTCGACTAAATAACGTATATATATCACATCCGATTTTCTTATCAAAATATTTTTTTAATTCATTTAAGGCATATAACATAGAAAAGGGAATTTCAATACCATGTCGGTGGGCATATTCCTCGACTCTTTCTTCTATTGAAACCAAACCGTATGCATTAGCCAAACCATCTGCCAATTGAACCAATAAATCATAATCGTCCAAAGGATGTTTATTAATAAAATCTGACAACATTTGATAATCATTGATTTTATTAAACAAAGCCTTTTGTATATGTGTAAAATCTTCCAATTGATTAAAAGGAAATGAGTGAACTAAGCAAGCACAAGCAATATGCTCATCTTTATCCTTTAACATTTCATAACCAATAACGCCATGAAAACGCTGTTCTTTTTGTTCTCTGATTTTACCGATATCGTGCAAAAGTGCGCAAAAATAAGCTCGTTTGGTATTCATCTGTGCTAAATCGGCAATAACTTTTGCAATTTCCGCGGCACCATAAATATGATTATGAAAAAAATACCATGTATTATCAGACTGTCCATTTTTGATAGTAAGATTTTTTTCATGAAGAATTAAGTTATGAGCCTCGCCCAATTTCATCAGTCTATCCTAAAAATATTTTATTAAATAACAATAACACATTATGTGTTTTTAGATATTATCAATGTAACGACGAAGCATTTCCATTGATTTAAGATAATAATCTTTACTATGTCCGGCAATTTTTTCCGGTTTAATTGTAATAACTTCCCATGTGTATGTGTTATCGTCGTTCCGCCGAACTCCATAACCTGTAATGCTTGAACAATCTCTATTTATCAATTGAATAAAATTTTCTAATTCAACTTCATAAAGACCTGCCACTTCTTCCGGTTGCAATTTAACTCTAGCTAACAAATTATCCACAACGGCCATATAAAGTACTTCAAATTCTCGATTATAGACTTCACCTTTTTGATAGATTTCTCTTGTCGTAAACATTTTTACCAAATCTTCTTTTTTTAAGGAAAGTCCTAATTCTTCGGTTACTTCACGATAGCCGTCTTTAACTTCTTCACCGGATCGGATATGACCGGCGGCTGAAACATCTAACATATTCGGATAAATAGATTTATCCGAATTACGCAATTGAAGCCATACCATAATTTTTCCATCTTCATTTTTACGAGCGAGCCAACAATGGAAAGTTTTATGCCACAGCCCCTCTCGATGTGCTTGAGATTTTAGGGCTGTTCCCAATAAATTCATATTTTCATCAAAAATATCGATTAGTTCATCTGCCATAGTATGCAAAGCTCCATAAAAACGTTTTTATTATATTGTATTTAGCATTCATTTGTCAATCAAAACAAGATACATAAAAATACTTTTAATATATTCCTTATAACAAAAACATACCCCGAAAAACGGGGTATGCCATATAGAGATTATTCTTCTGTCGATGGGATCAGATCTGGTAATGTACCGGTTGCTTTTTTACGTTTTAATTTACTGACGAATTTGATTGAACGTTGTGCATCCCATTTTTTCTTTCCTTCTTCATATTGGAAGATTTGTTTGTAAATTTCAATTGCTTCATCAAATTCGGATAATTTTGTTAAGCAGCTGGCTAAACCGTCATAAAGTTTATGATGATAACGATTATCATTAATCATTTGAGCTTTTTTATAGCATTTAAGAGCATCATTAAACTTCATCATTTTCTGATAAACAAAACCTATACTAATCCATGCTTGAATTTCACGACTATTAATGTTAAGAATTTTTGTAAAACATTTTAGCGCAGAATCATTATCCCCCATCAATTGATAAGTAACACCTATACCATTCCATGCTTTAATATTTGTTTTATCATAAGCCAGAACTTTTTTAAAAAAAGAAATAGCACGATCATATTGCTTTAATTTTTGTAGAGTTACGGCAATGCTAAGTAGTGTTTGTGTATGTTTATTATCGATTTTTATTGCTTGTTCCAAAACATCCAAAGCTTCTTTATACATATACATGTGTTGTAAAGCAATAGCTTTACCGTTGAGGGCTTCGAGTGAAGTTGGATCACAAGATATAGCCAGATCAAATTGAGAGACGGCATCTTTATACAAACCGCGCATTGAAAGGGTTACGCCTTTATTATTGATAACTTCGACTGATTGTGGATTAATTTCCAAAGCCTTATCGAAACATTCGACGGCTTCGGTATATTTACTTAATTTTTGCAATGCGAAACCTTTTGAATTTAAAGTTTTCCATGATTGCGGTTGTTCTTTAATCGCTTCATCAAATTGAGCGATTGCATCTTTATACATACCTTGATCTAATAATTCCTGACCTCTGCGGTATGCGCTATTTTCATTTGTTTTAACCATTAATTTCTCTCTTGTTTACAAAATAATTGACAATTGGAATTTATCACAAAATTAGATTTTGTCAACTATAGCTTTAAATAAATTTTAAATAATAAAAGACATCGTTATCGGTTCTGATTTTCATATACCGGCAATTAAAGCGCCGGCAAAATTCATTAATTTTATTTTTTTTCTCGGCAAAGTAGTTTTGATAGGCCTTACGGAAGGTTTGCGGACGGCTGTCAAAGACTAATGTTTTTCCATTATTTTCAATCATATATTCACCTTTTTTAGGTGCGGTTTCTTCTAATGGATCATATATATCAATACAAAAAACCTGACTTTTTTTTGATAATGTTGCCAAGGCTTTTTTTTCAATATCGCCGAATTTAAAAAAATCACTAACAATAAAGACAGCAGCGCGATTTTTTATTAATTTATTCATTGTTTGCAGGGGGCGGGATAAACTATTGTTATTTTCTGTCGGCAACTGGTTCTTTTGAAGAATTTTCTGACTAATGTCAGATATTTTTTTTAATATGGCCAATAAATAAGCGCGATTATGTTGCGATTTAAAAGTATGTATTTGACTTCCGTCATAAATTACTGTTCCGAATCGATCGTGATTTTCTTGAGCCAACCAACCGATTAAGGCGGCAGTTTTTGCTGCGGTTACAGATTTCAATTCTTTTTTAGTACCGAAAACCATACTTGAAGATAAATCAAGAAGGACATATATTTCACGATCACGCTCTTGTGCATAAATTTTAGTATATGGTGTTTTTTTACGTGCCGTAACCCGCCAATCTATATCGCGAACATTATCGCCGTATGTATATTCTCGAATTTCTTCCATTTCTATGCCTCGTCCTTTAAAGGCTGATCTTACCTCACCGGACATATCTGAAGTTTCGAGTTTGTTTTTGAGCTGCAAATACGCTAAATTTTTGCGTTGTTCCATTAATTCTTCAAGTGAGGCGTAAAGACCATTTTTTTGTTCTTTGCGGCGATTTAAAAAATTGACGGCCATTCTTGCAAAATTTTGCATATCGTTTTCTCCAATATTTTATGGTAACGGCACGACTTTTAACAAACGACCTATAATATCATCGCTTGTATAACCTTCGGCTTGAGCTTCAAATGTTAAAATAATTCGGTGACGAAGAATGTCATAAATAACGGCATGAATATCTTCCGGCGTAACAAAATCTCTTTCATCGAGCCAAGCATTGATTTTTGCGGCACGATCAAGAGCTATGGTTGCTCGAGGACTGGCTCCAAACATTACCATTTTTTCTAATTCTTGTGCGTATTTTTCCGGTTTGCGTGTAGCAACAATTAATTGTACTAAATATTCTTCCAATTCAGAACTAATATGTGTATTTAAGGCTTCACTGGTTGCCGCTTCAACATCGGAAATTTCTATTTTATCAAATGAAGGATTATTTTTAGGTACACTAAGTGTTCCTTCATTTCGTACTAATTGGAGTATTTTTTTCTCATCATTGGCATTAGGTTGATCTATTTTTATATACATTAAAAAACGATCGAGTTGAGCTTCCGGTAGATTGTATGTACCTTCATGTTCAATTGGATTTTGAGTTGCCATTACCATAAACAAACGTGGAAGTTTATATCTTTGTCCGCCAACGCTGACTTGTCTTTCCGCCATTGCTTCAAGTAGAGCCGATTGAACTTTTGCCGGTGCGCGATTGATTTCATCAGCTAAAACAAGATTCGCAAAAATGGGGCCTTGACGAAACTCAAATTCACCTTTTTGACTAACATAAATTTCACTACCTGTAATATCTGACGGCAATAAGTCTGGAGTAAATTGAATACGATTAAATTTGGCTGATATACAATCTGACAGAGTTTTAATTGCTTTTGTTTTAGCCAATCCGGGCGCTCCTTCCACCAATGCATGACCTTCAGCCAACAAAGTTATAATCATTTTTTTTATCAAATCTTTTTGACCAATTATTTGACTATCCAAATATTTTTTTAAACCGATGATTTTATCATGTGAAACTGACATTTTACCCTCTTGTTTATAGTTTAATAAAAAAACTTTTTTCACTTTTTATATTGATATAATATAAGTGTCGGTAATAAAAAAAACAAGAATAAAACTGAAAACATCCAATAATGAACGATATTTTTGATTTAGACAATTTAGAAACTATAGAAACTTATGACAACACATCACAATTGGGATTATCCGCCTTTTGGCTTGAAGATTTAAATCCCGAACAAAAACAAGCTGTTACATCTACAGAAGGTCCCCTTCTCGTCCTCTCGGGCGCAGGAACTGGAAAAACAAAAGTCTTAACCTGTCGTTTAGCTTACATCTTATCAACAATGAAAGCTAATCCATGGAATTGTCTGGTGGTTACTTTTACCAATCGTGCCGCTCGTGAAATGAAAAATCGCGCGGAAAATCTTATCGGTAATCTTGTCGATTCGGTTTGGATGGGAACTTTTCACGGAATCGCAGCAAAAATCCTACGTCGTCACGCCGAAATTGTTGGGTTAAAAAATAATTTCACCATTTTAGGGGAAGATGATCAAAAAAGACTTATTAAACAAATCCTTGAAGCAAACGGTATTGATGATAAAAAATACCCCCCTCAAGCCGTTCTTGATAAAATTCAACTCTGGAAAGATAAAGGTTTAACCGTTGAAAAAATCGAACAAGATTTTCGCTCTAATGTTTTAACTGAAATTTATAAACAATATCAAACACGACTGTTAGAATTAAATTGCGTCGATTTTGGCGATCTGTTGCTTTATACATTAAATATTTTAATGTCAAATGTTGAAATTTTAAACAGTTATCAGGAACGTTTCAAATACATTATGGTCGATGAATATCAAGATACAAATGTTACACAATATCTTTTTTTACGCCTTATCTGTCAAAAATACCGTAATTTATGTTGTGTCGGTGATGATGATCAATCCATTTATTCTTGGCGGGGAGCGGAAATAGAAAATATTCTTCGTTTTGAAAAAGATTTCTGTGACGCCAAAATTATCAGATTAGAAAGGAATTACCGTTCTACGGCAAATATCTTAGCTGCGGCCTCCGCTCTTATACGACATAACCAAAATAGACTTGGGAAAAATCTTAAAGTAGCCGAAAACTCACCGGCAAACCAAATTTATAATGACAAAATTAAAATTATCAGCACTTATAGCGGTGCGGAAGAAGCTTCTTATGTCGCTTATGAAATAAAAAAACTACACCAACAAAATCTTGACTACAATCAAATAGCAGTCCTTGTTCGAACCGCAGCGCAAACACGCGAATTTGAAGAAAAATTTATTGCCGAAGCCCTTCCTTATCAAGTTATCGGCGGGCCTAAATTTTATGAACGAGCCGAAATTCGTGACGCCCTAGCCTATCTCCGCGTATGCCAACAATTTACCGATGATCTTGCTTTAGAACGTATCATTAATAAACCGGCAAGAGGTATTGGCGCAAAGACTATGGAAAAATTTCTTTTTATTGCACATTCGGAACATATTTCTCTTTTTTCCGCCATTGAAAAATGTATCAATGAGGGGTTCATTACCGGTAAAACTAAAACAAATGCGGCAAATCTTATTAACAATTTTCATCAATGGCATAAACTAATTGATATTATTCCTTCTGAAGAGTTAGCCGAACAAATATTAGAAGATTCCGGTTATAAAGAAATGTTAAAGACGGATAAATCGGCGGAAGCTCAAGGACGACTGGAAAATTTGCAAGAACTTGTGAATGTTATGAGTGATCATGAACAATATCCGACTTTAAATGATTTTCTTGAACATGTCAGTTTAGTTATGGAAAGTGACAGTAATATTGATACAAACAAAGTCATGTTAATGACTTTGCATTCGGCGAAAGGATTGGAATTTGATACAGTTTTTCTTCCGGGATGGGAGGAAGGCTTGTTTCCTCATCAACGTGTTTTAGATGAAGGCGGCGGTAACACTTTGGAAGAAGAACGACGATTAGCTTATGTCGCCTTAACACGGGCTAAGAGCAAACTTTATATTTTAACCGCACTCAATCGACGAATATATGGTCAATGGCAAAACAACATACCCTCTCGGTTTATTAATGAATTGCCGCCTGATAATATTCAAATCTGCAACCAAACTTCTGTATTTATGAATAATACTTATACGAATCATTTTCAAAATTCTAATAATTTCTATAATCCGTCTGAAGAAAACAATATTATTCATGATAGTGACCGTTTTAGTTATGTTCGTGATGATTTTGGTTGGAATAACACTTTTGTACAAAAGTTTCATAATCAACCTTTAGGATTCAAAATCGGTTCAAGAGTTTTCCATGAAACTTTCGGTTATGGTAAAATATTAAAAATTGAAGGGAATAAATTAGAGATTTGGTTTGATCAAGCCGGACATAAAAAACTAATGAAAGATTATGTAAAAAAAGCATAACAAAAGACCGTTTTAAAACGGTCTTTTGTTATATTTCCATTGTCAACTTTTGTAAAATAATCGGGACTTATTTTCCTACGCCCCACCATTATAAGCTCCCATCGCTTGCATCATTTTCATACGCAAGACATCAGCGGAAATAGCCTGAGGACGAGAAGATGCGGTTTGTTCGGAAGTTCTGCCGCGCAGTTGCAATAAATGATTAGCCGCCATAGATTGTTCATTATCTTCACTCATGCCAAAACGTTCCGTTTCTTTTCTCTCGGCGATTTTAGCTCGTAAAGCCGCTATTTTTTCATGACCACTACGATTATCCTTCACAAGGTTATCCATGTTAGGATATTTTTCTGTTTCCTCCGGAGTATTTCCTTGAGATTTATCTTCCTTTGCAATTTTGATATTTCCTTTCGGAGAATTTTCTTCTTTTTCTTTTTTTTGTTTCCACCCCTTATTTTGTACATATATAGCATAGTCCGATAAATTGCTGTTTAGATTCTTCTCATCGCAAAGAACCTTTCTTAAATCTACGGTAGTTTCATTAAATTTCCAAGCAGAATATCCATTGGTTTGTATAGGGCGTGTTCTATAAACATATATTGAATCTAAAGCTTTATTATAAGCTTCATCATTATCTTTAGGCAGTCTTCTACCTGTATTTTCATATTCTTTTGCCGCGCTATCAACTAATTTATCTATCATATCTCCATTCAATTTTGAAAGATTTTTTGAAAAAGCTGCTTTGTACCTTTGTAATTCACTTTCCTGTACCTTACAATTCGTATCAACCTCTTGTATATTCCTGTTTTTTTTGCCATCGCAATTCCAAATTTGCTTCCTTAAATATTCGTATTCTGGTGATTTTTTATTGCCAAAAACTTCTACATAGGCTTTATAGCGGAGAATAAGATTAAATTCATCCTTGTCTTTAACGAACTTATCCATTACCAGTTTTTGTTGTACAAATTGTTTATACTGTTTTAGGCTCATTGAACCATCAAAACAGGGGATGCCGAGACGTTTTGCAAGTTCTTTATGACTTATTTCCTCTTCTGCTTTGATTTCGTTGTTTTGTATTTCATCATCTTGTGATAAACCGTTTTGTATATCAGCCATAGGAACATCCTTTTAATACAATTAATCAAATTATATCTTAGTATATCTTAATTTATGACAAAAGTCAAAATATTTTCATAAAAAATAAATTTATTTTTTATCTTTTGCCGCTATCAACTTTTGTCTCAACAAGTCAGTTATTATAACTCGAAGGGAAGGTCGTTTATCGTTCAAATATAATTCTCTATATTCTTCTGCGGGAGTTTTCTTTTCTTTGAGTTGTTCACGCAATTGAAGCCACTCGAGTTTTCTTGCGGCGATTTTAGCACGCAAATCATTTATTTTATTATGCCTGTCATGTACTGAATTCATAAATTTTTGCATTATTATTATCCCCTTGGCAATATATTTTCCATATTATATATTTTTAGCATTTCGGGCAAGTGCAAGAGTTAAAGATTGAATAAATCCGAATAGGCAAATGAAAGACCTATTAAAAAATTTGCTCCTTCTTTATCGACCCCGCGTGCTTTTCCTTGAAAATAACTGATATAAGGAGCTAAACTAAATTGTTTATATATTTTAACATCCATACGACCAATTAAACTTAGTTCATATCTTAAATCCGTCGCCACATAACCGCTAAAACTGACATAATCACGAAAATATCCCTCCAATTGAAATTTTACTTGGTCAGAAATCGGTTTTTCGGCGCGAAATCCTATTTCATAAGCTGTTTTGGTTATTTCATCACCGCTATATGTAAAATCATATTCGCCAACGCCTGCCGCATATAATTCTTGTAAAAAATCACCGTTAAAAAGTTTTAATCCCAGTTTTCCTCTTGCCACTTTCATACGGGGAGCATCGTTATTTTTAGTAAATTCTGTTTGATAGGCTAAACCGGCGAAAGGTCCCGCATCTGCGTTTTGAAAATTAAGATGCCATAGTTTACGATTATAATCTGTTGAAAGCAATATTTTATCGGCGTCTTCATTAGTTGTGCGTTCATCATCAACCGGTTTAAGTTCCGTACGTCCGTATTCCATAAATAAGCTGTTATTCCATTGCCAATTTGGTTGTTCATATTCCAATACAAAATCAAATACGCCTTTAATCATATTTTTACTATCTGAACTTAGCTCAGAATTTGGGTTATCGACATAAAGTTCGGCATTTTTAACTTCTGTGGAAGACACTTCAAAAGCGATGCGCCGAAAGTTGGCTCTAAAATTACTTTTTTGTTTTTTTGTTTCTGCTGATAAAGCTATATTTACGGTAAAAATATTAAAAAGAAACAATAATATGGTTAATTTTGACTTCATTATTCTTCCTCTGTTTTTATATTATATATTTCTGTATATAAGGAGAATGCTTCAATAGCAAGATAAAAAACTTTTATGAATAAAGATTATTTATAAAAAAATGAAATGTTTAAAAAAATATCTTGACATTTAACAAAATTACCCTTATGTAAGAATGCAGATTTAATGGCGGGGTAGCTCAGGTGGTTAGAGCAGCGGAATCATAATCCGCGTGTCGTTGGTTCGAATCCGACCCTCGCTACCATTTAAAAAGGCTCTAGTTTTTCTAGAGCCTTTTTCTTTTATTTTAGAAATTTCAAGCTTCTTTTTTATCGGGTAAAAAAGCGGTAATTAACAACCACAAGGCTGATAAACCGACTAATATATATATTAATCGTGTCATCAAGCTTAGTGGTTCAAATATAAAGACGACAAGATCAAATCCGGATAAACCGATTAATCCCCAATTTAAGCCGCCGATAATAACTAAGATAAAAGCTATAGTATGGATAATATTTTTCATGATAAATCTCCATTTATTATAATTACTGTTATGATATTATCATAAAATACGATTATTCAAGCACACAAGAAAATATCAAATAACTTTTTTTCCAACGCATTGATACTCGAATCCCAGAGTTTTGACATCTTCACCATTAAGCATATTGCGCATATCGATAATTTTGGGGCAATGCATAATTTTTTTTAATTTTGTCAGATTTAAATGGCGAAAATCTTCCCATTCTGTTAGGATGACCATAACTTCGGCGTTCATACAAGCTTCTTCGACACTATTGGCGTAATGGACGGTATTATTCAAGATAGTTTTAGCATTTTCCAAAGCTTTAGGATCATAGACCATAATGTTTCGAGAATAGCGTATCATTTCTTTAATAATATCAATTGCCGGAGATTCGCGGCAATCATCTGTTCCACCTTTAAAAGCCAGACCCAAAACGGCTATTTTTCCTTCCGGATGTTCATTAATTGCTTCAATCACACGTTGTCCGATTTTTATTTTTCGAGCGTCATTTTCGGCGATTGTTGTTTCGATTAAAGTAAGATGAGCACCGTATTTTTTACCCATTTGCGCCATTGCATTTGTATCTTTAGGGAAGCAAGAACCACCATAACCAGGACCGGGATTAAGAAATTTTTTTCCTATTCGTGAATCCAATCCCATTCCCTTTGCGACTTCTGTAATATCCGCCCCTGCTTTTTCACAAAAATCGGCCATTTCGTTAATATAATGAATTTTCATAGCCAAAAAAGCGTTAGAAGCATATTTAATTGTTTCTGAAGATCGACGCTTCACGCACAAGAATTCGCTTTTTCCGACGAAAGGTTTATAAAGTTCAAGCATTATTTTTTGAGCCTTATCATTTTGAGTTCCGATAACAATTCTATCCGGATTAAAAAAGTCGTGTATAGCGAAGCCTTCGCGTAAGAATTCGGGTAATGAAACCACATCAAAATCGGCTTTAGGATTTGTCTGACGGATAATATTTTCCACTTCATCTCCTGTACCCACGGGTACTGTTGATTTTGTTGCCACGACGGTATAACCGTTCAAGAAAGGAGCCAATTCTTTAGCTGCTGCATAAATATACTTAAGATCCGCTTCTTTTGTCAGAGGATGAGGAGGTGTTCCCACGGCTAACATGACGATATCGGCGTCTTTTACGGCTGTTTGAGTATTTGTTGTAAAACGAAGCATACCGTTAGCAACGTTTTTTTTAAATAATTCCTCTAATCCATCTTCATAAAGCGTTAATTCACCGCGATTAAGTCGATTAATTTTATCTTCTATTTTATCGACACAAACGACTTTATTACCGAGTTCGGCTAATCCCACGCCAGTTGGTAATCCCACATATCCGGTTCCAATAATTGCGACTTTCATCATTACATTTAAATCCTTATTTATTTTCAAAAGTTAAACCTTTGGACAATATAATTTGTAGATAAACCATCTATAAACACATGTCCAGATTAAATTTTACACATTCAACACAATAGCTGTTGAATTATGTATAAAAATCATATAATAATTTAAGTGTTTTATTCTTTGAGACTGACTATCATGCAAAAAGAAATTTATTTGTTTATCTTGTGGCAAAATGCGCGACGCTTTGAAAATGAAATTCTGACGCAAATAAAGAAAAATTTCAAAATCATAACGACGTATGAAGTTACTTGGACTGCAACAAATTTTGCTCAAAATCTTGCTCGATTTTATGGTAAAAAGCTGCCTAAAGGATGTCGTAAAGAAAAAGAAACCGGAAACGGATCTTTTCTTTGTCTTATAATTCATGATCCCATGCCTTGTTACGAGAGCGATATAAACATTAATGTTGTTCGTTGCAAGAAACAATTCCGCGAGCTTGTCGGCGGAAATTTTATTCATGCCAGTGACAATCCTCAAGAAACAAATGAGAACTTGTTGTTTTTGTTTGGAAAAACCGCGGATGAATTTCAATATAACTGCAACCAAGATACTTTGCAAATTCATAAAGCTGATTTGGTTGGTTGCCCTGCTTGGGAAAATATTGAACAAGCTTTGTCGATTATAAAAAAAGTTCCATTCACTCATATAAAAGTTTATAAAGAATCGTATCTTATTCATAGTCGTTATGCCAATCTCATTTGTCGTTTATTAAACGCCTCGAGCAGGTTCTCCTTGCCTGGTATTCATAAATATTCCGTTCCTGTTGGCAAAAGCCAAAAAATTCTTTATATTCGTCAAACAAAATAGATATTTCATTTTTTTTCTTCATTTATGTTATTTTGATCTTTAGCCCAAAAAATACCTATAATTTGATGTCGAAACATCAACAAATTGATAATTCCAAGCACAACCATTAAAGATGAGAATAAATATAAGATATAATACCAACTTAATTCACCGGCATTCATCATAACTTCTTGATTTCCCAAGCGCAAAAAACTGACGGAAACGGCGGTGATTGCCGATGACAACAAAAAGGCGGCAAGAAAAATTTTATGTACTATCGTTTTATGAACTAATAAAGACGAAAGGACATAGATTAAAAATAAAGCAATAAATAAATATAGTTCCATGATTACATCCTTTGGTTGATGATTTTTTTGTTATTGATATAAACACCATCTTCAATCTTTCAATAGTTGTAATCTGATTTAAATTAAATATTTTTAGACATTTTTGAGATTATGACATTAAAACAAAAAAGTGTTATTCTTTTTAAGAAAAGAATAACACTTTTTTTCAATGGTTAAACCAAATATGCACCAATTTATTACGTTTAGAAAATATCCAGCAAAAAACGCAATAAACGATGCCGACGCCTGCTCCTATCCAGTATAGACCTTCGACAGGAAGCACAAACTCCAGAAGCCATGCAAAAAAAGCACAAATAAATGCTGTAATAGCGGCTTCCCATAAACGTCCTATCAAAGCTATTATGGTATCTCGAAAGAGAGCTATGATAAAACATAATAAGAAAATTCCAAAAATTAAATTTGCAATCATAATAAAGTTATTAAGGTTAGACACTATCTCCCGTCGTATATTTTTGACATTGGAGATTTTTCATTGTTCATATTCATTTTGGTGTTCATCTTCTTGATTATCTGTTATGGCTAGCACAAAACCGGCGATCATATACGCAAGTGTTGTAACAATAAATATTCCATAAATTTCAGAATACGTTGGATGACATAAACGTATAAGAGCATCGACGCTTCCACCGACAATTGTTGGTATAATTGGAAAGACCCAAAGCCATCTCATACATTTTTTTATCTCTTGTCTTGTTATAATCAACATACATATAGAGCCGAATATTATAACCAAAACATCATACCAAAATGTTAAACATAAATTAGTTTGTAGGACTAAATTTTCCATAATTAATAATTAAGAAATTTATGAAACAAAAAGGATTTTTTATTTTATAAAATATTCTTATAGCGTTTAATCAATTAATAGGAAAAAAACTATTTTTATGATTACAACTTTAAAAATACTTTAATAATATAATAAAATAATCAAAAGGTTATTTTTATAATATAACTTTTATTGTTTAAAAGCAATCTTTTTTACGCTTAATTTTTAATTAAAAATATTTAACATAAAATTAACAATATTTCTTGAATTAATTGACAAGATAGGATATAATAATACTTACAACTGAAAAACGATGGTGCTTTTTCAAAAAATTTTGTTGTTTTAACTAAAAAAAAGGCTAAGATTATGATAAAATCACACGGTATCTGTTATTTTTTATTGGCGGGGACGATACTTTCAACCTCGGCAACAGCGGCGACTTTGGAACCGACGTTAGACACGCTGAAAGCGCAAGGTTCTGTTTTAAGCGGTGATTACACCTTAACTCAAGTCGATACGGATCTGCCCGCGGGAGCGGTTGAAGTCACGATTGATAATGTTAAATATTATTTTATT
>CALXTF010000020.1 GCA_944391335.1 uncultured Alphaproteobacteria bacterium | reverse complement strand
AAAAGAAAATCAACATAACGCCTTTACTAAATTAAAAAACTTCGTTCGTAAAGCCGTCGATTGTTGTATCGAATAAATATCTAACCGGTCTAAAAAAGATAAACAGGTTTTTTATTGAAATATTAAGTTTTATGCTGTAACTTAATATTCTATTAGTTAAACTTAATAATTCAGGAAGTCTGATAATGAATCATAAAAATAACACGGAATATCCTTCAATGGAAGAAAATGAAAATTCGTGGTTCGGTAGTAATCTCTATCGGTTGATGCTGATAGTCACTCTGGTTTGGTTCGCAATTGTGCTAATCTATATCACTCAATTCTTTGGTTGGTCAAATTTGTTTCTAATGATGCCCGACGAATTTGGCGGCTTTTTGGCCGGTGCAACTCTGCCTTTAGCCCTTATCTGGGTCGGTATGGCTTACGTCGATCGCAGCGCAGCTTTTAAAAAAGAAGCAAAATTCTTAAGAGCCTATATGAACCAATTGGTCTATCCCGAAGAAGGTGAATCCGCAACAGCTAAAGCCATGTCAGAAGCGATTCGTGGCCAAGTGGCCGAATTAAGAGAAGTCACTAAATTAGCAATGAGCCAAACATCGTCAATCAAAAAAGAACTCGATGCCCGTGTCGATGATTTTGCCAGTCTTGTTAGAGTCCTTGATAATTATTCAACTAAAAGTATCGTAGAATTAACTAACGGTCTTAAAACATTAACTAAAAGTTTTGACGGGGTAACCGATAAAGCCTTTAAAACAACAAAAGACTTAAATGAATGTATTAAAGAATTTTCATCGGTTGCTAACCGTTTACAAGAAGATATTAACGGAGTTGTCGATAATTTGTTACCCGGAATGCATGAAATTAAAAATTCCGCAGATATCATACAATCCGTAGCCGAAAGCAGTTCTAAACAAATTATCGAAGCAAGTGATTGTATCCGCTCCTACGGAAGCGTCTCAGAAGAAAATTTCAATCTCGTTTATGAAAAAATTCAAGCACAAAGTAAATATCTCGAAAATATAACTTCACAGGCTGTTGAAAGTACAAAAGCCGTCGGTGAAACTTTCCGTTCTGTCGCCGAAGAAATTGATATTTTAATAGAAACACGCGGACGTAAAACTGTCGAATATGCCGAAAATATGGACGATAGTATTCAAACCGCATGCCGCCAAATCGCTGAACATAGTAATGACTTCGTCAATGAAGCCGAAAAAATTATCGCTCAAACCTCCATTGTTGAAAATAATATCTCAACTCAGGCTCATGAATTAAAAAATATCGCCGATACCTTGTCGGCTTGTCTGCATAATACTGAAACATCCCTTAATACAGGTTTCGAAAATATGGATGAACGCAGTTCACAAGTTATTGATAAATTAAGAGAAGCTGTCGATATTATGCAAATGAAAACCGAAAATCTAATTACTTTCGCTAAAACCGCTTGCGATAAATTAAATGAAAGCAGCGGAAATATCGATGAACAATTCGAAAAAATGCAGAAAATCGGCGATAAGGCGGATAAACAACTCAAAGAAAGCGGTCAACGCTTCGAAATTCATGTCAAAGATATAGATAAATCTGTCGCGTCAATGGTCGAAAAACTCAATCAAGTTAATACGGTCCTTTCCGAACAATCAGAAAAAATCAGTGAAACCGGTAATATGGCAATAACTCAAAGTCGTTTGGCCGAAAATTCACTATCTGAGCAGCATAATAACATTAATGCTTCTTTAACCATGATTTCTAATATCAGAACAGAATTGTCTTCTCAAATAGATGAATTAAAATCCTTGGCAGATAAAGTCTCCGAACAAACAAATCATGCCGTTAATAATCTGCAAGAAAATATGGCCGCTTCTTTAGCCGCTTCAAACGATGTTGCGGAACAGTCGAAAAAAATTAATGATGCAATGGAAAATGAAGTTCAACGCTTGGGCGAAGCTGCAGAAAAAGCCACAAGTAAAATTAGCAGTTTGGAAAATGCTATCATTGTTCAAAAAGAACAACTGATGGGACTAAGTGATAATATTGAAGAACATACAACAAAATTATCAGAAATGATGGAAAAACACACAGATGCAGTTAATGAAGCAACAGATGGTTTTTCAAAACAATTTGCAGAAATAGTTTCGACATTCGAAACTCAATCACAGTTGTTTAATAATATAAGCGAAAATACAGTCGGCGTCAGCCGCTCTTTGCGGGATCAAATAGCTTCAATCGGAGAAAGTGCCGATAGCGTCTTTGCTAAAATAACAACTCTTGAAGAAGAAGTTGCAAGAAGAGGTTCCGATGTGGCGGATAAATCAAAAGTGGCTATAGATAAATTAAGTGAAATAGATCAAGCCGTCAGTGAGCAAATTAACCGCATAAATGAAAATATGGATATCGTCGCTAATCGCTTGCATAGTGGTATTGATGAATTCGTAAACGGCCTTAACAATATGCAGATACTCGGAGAAAATACAACGCAAAAAATTAGTTCCAATATAGAACAATTACGACTTGTTCAAAATGATTTTGGTCATGAATTCGATGATTTAAGCGGAAAAATGGGCGATTATTCAAACCGCATTAATGGCTCAATAGAAATTATCCGCAGTCAAAGTTTGGAAATTAATGATAATTTCAATGCCGTCTTAGAACAAATGCAAAACCAAGAAAAACGAATTAGTGAAGTATTTCATATTATTAGTGAACAAATGCAAACAAGAAGCACGGTTATTAATGATAATTTTGTACGTCAACGTGAGGATCTACTCGATGTCGTTAATCAGGTTAGCGCGCAAACCCGTTTGGGAGAAGTCAACTTAAATCGACAATATAAATGCTTGGCTGATATTTCAGAGACAATTGCCGAAAAAATAGATGATTTAAGTCGTCGTTTTGAAGCCGGAGCTAATTATTTGCGTGAAAATACCGCAGATACCTCGGCAAGTATTGAAGCCCTGTCAGATCAATTGGTTCAAGCCGATAAAATGCTAGGACAAACAAAGAAAAATGCCGTAACCAGTATGCAAGAGGTTGGGGAAATGCTATCTTCTTGCACAGAACATCTTAATCGTTCGACAAATGATGCCGCAGCTTATATGAATAAAATAACTCAGGATTATAAACAAAATTTATCCGCTTTTCAGAGTATAACTAATGAAAGCGGAAAAGCAGCAAGTGAAGCAACCGCTCTTATCGCATCAGAAAATGAAAAAATGTTGAAAATTTCAAATGATACACAATCTTTGGCGGACTATTTTAGTGCGCTAATGGAAAAAGCGTCAGAACAATTAATAGAAAAAGCTAATGACGCACATGATAAAATTCGTGCGCAAGGCGAAGAATTGCAAAAACTTGGTTCGCAACTAGAAGAAACAATAGCTGCAAGTTCAAATCACTTTAATGATTGTGGAGAAAAATTAAAATCCGTGGTAAGCGATGTTATGACAGATGCTCATCAATTGACAGAAGATATTAACACTTCCGGCAATATGTTCAAAGAACATGCTCAGACACTCTGGACAGCGGCAAATGAAACACTTTCTAAAGCAAATGAAGTTAGTGCCAGTTTGGCAGAATTCACAACTAGCAGTAATAAAATTATTACCGGTATAGATCGTTTTAATGATGTTGTTAAAAAACAAATTGACATACTTGAAATAGGTGCAAAACAAGCCGGCGGCGAATTAGCCGATATAGAAAAACGATATCGCGAAATGAAAGTGGAAAATTTCTTAAAAAATGCAACATCGGTTATTGAAAAATTGGAAAATTTGGCAGTTGATATAAATGTTATTTTCAATCCCGAAAGTCAAGATAAATTATGGCAAAAATATTATGAAGGCGATGTCGGCGTTTTTGCTCGTTATTTATCACGAACCATGAACCGTAAACAAGTCGTTGCAATTAAAGAAGAATTTGAAAAAAATCCCGAATTCCGTAAAGTCGTCAGTGCTTATATGAGAGAATTCGAGGAATTAATTAATCGCGCTCGCAGCTGTGAAAAATCAGATATTTTATTATCGGTTATATCTGGTGCGGATATCGGTAAAATTTATTATGTCATGGCTCGCGCTTTGGATAAATTAAATTAACAATGCCAATACTCGATTTCGATAGTCAAGTTTTTTTAGCCCCTATGGCAGGAATAACAGATAAGCCTTTCCGCTTGTTGACATCTTCTTTCGGTAGAGGTAATCTTGTTTCGGAAATGGTTGCGGTTAACGCTCTTGAACGGTTTAATCTCAAAACAAGTCGTATAGCGGATGTTCGTGATGAACCTTATCGAGTTGTTGTTCAATTGGTCGGCGGCGAACCTAAATTGTTTACTCAAGCAGCCAAAATAGCAGAAGATCTTGGTGCATACAGCCTTGATATTAATATGGGCTGTCCGGTAAAAAAAATTGTAAATAATAATTCAGGCGCATGGTTGATGCGTGATTTATCACGCGCGGCAAAAATTATTGAAACTACGGTTCGTGCGACAAAGTTAAAAGTTAGTGTGAAGTTTCGTAAAGGATGGGATCATGATCATGTTAATGCCGTCGAATTTGCAAAAATGTGTGAAGAAAATGGTGCATCTTATATTACGGTTCATGGACGTACGCGTAGTGATTTTTATTCAGGACAAGCCGATTGGAATATTATAGCAGAAGTAAAAGAGACCGTTAAAATACCTGTTATCGCTAATGGCGATGTCTATGATTGTCTTTCAGCTCAAAAAATTATACATCATACCGGAGCCGATGCCGTTATGGTGGGAAGAGCTGCTTTAGGCGCACCTTGGATAATCTCTGATATTGATAGATACATAAAAACAGGATATCAGCCTAAAGAAAAAGATATATTATCAATAAAAACCGTAATACTTAGACATATTGATTTATTAGTTCAATACTATGGTCAGCAGACAGCATTACAATTATCTCGCAAATATGTGTGTTGGTATTGCAAGGGATTGCACGACGCGAAAAAATTTCGAGAAAATTATATTCATATCAACAATTTATCTGTAGCAATTACAGCAATTGATGAATATTTTAATGACCTGCTCAATAATAAACAAGAGGAAAAATAATATGAAAATAATAGTCGGTGGAGCTGGTAGTGTCGGTAAAAGTATAGTTGCTTATTTAAGTCAAGGAAATAATGATGTTACCGTTATAGATAACGATGAGCGTTTATTAAATGATATAGCCCGTGAATGGGATATAATGCCAATATTAGGTTCGGTTTCTCATCCGGATATCTTGCAAAAAGCAGAAGCATCCAAAACAAATTTGTTAATAGCAGCAACAGATAGTGATGAAATGAATATGGTTTCTTGTCAAGCGGCATATACATTATTTAATATTCCACGTCGGGTGGCTCGAATTAGTTCGCGAGTGTATCATAAAGCAAGTTGGGGCGATTTGTTCGGAGATCGTGCAATACCGGTAGATTTAGCTTTTTCACCGGAATATGAAATAGCAAGAGCAATACGACGCATATTACAATATCCGGGAATGTCGAATTTACATCCTTTTTCCGGAAAAAAAATAATGCTTCTTTCTTTTCGTTGTCCTAAAAAAATGCCTCTTTTGCAAATACCACTTGACCATTTGGAACGAGTAGATCCCGATTTACATATATCTGTTATTAACATTATTCGTAACGGACAAAGTTTTATTCCCAATGAAGATGATACATTTCATATAGGAGATGAAGTTAATTTATTAGTATGTGTTGATGAAATTGAAAATGTTATTCATAATTTTGGTTTAGAACAAAAAGATAATGAAAGGGTGTTGATTTTTGGCGGGGGCAGTATAGCAGCTTATTTAGCGGAGTCATTAGAAGAAGATAATGTAATTTGTCGTATTATTGATGAAAATCCGCAAACTGCTGAACAATTAGCAGGTTATTTAAATAATACGGCTGTATTTAATGGTTCAATTATGAGCGATGCCGTCTTATCACAAGCCGGTATAGCCGATACGGATGCGGCAGTAGCCATTACAAGCGAAGATAAGGATAATATAATGGCGGCAATGATAGCTCGTAAAAATGGTGTGGAAAATACTTTTGCATTAGTTAATTCCAGATTGGCCAACACACAAATGATAAATGTTGGAGATAATGTTTTAATAGATCAAACAACAATTACAATTTCATCTCTTTTGAAAGAATTGCGCAGAGTTCGCTTAATTAACGCCTGTACATTGGGATTATCAGGTGAAGTTTGGGAAATAGAAATTGATAATAATTCATCACTTGTCGGTTCCACTTTTGCACAACTTGATTTGCCTAAAGAAAGTAAAATATGTGCATTAATTCGTAAAAATGAAATATTTTTAGATCCAAATTATAATGAACATATTCAAGACGGAGATGTTATAATCTTTTATGTGGCTCCGTCTTCAATAAAAAAAGCGGAAAAAATCTTTATTTAGTTATCCCCTTTTAAGAAGAGATATCTTTACTATTTATAAAAAATAAGGTTACAATAAAGAAAACGATAAAAAAAGAAGGAAAAAAATGTCAGAAACAGTACAAGAAGAGTTTTTAAATGATATTCGCAATAAAGAAATAGCCGTTACAATCTTTTTGATTAATGGTGTTAAACTCCAAGGAGTAATTACATGGTTTGATGAAACAGCTATTTTATTAAGACGCGACGGACATACACAACTGATATATAAACATGCTGTATCAACGATTATGCCAGGGGAAATTGTTGATATTGCTTCTCAAACAGAAAATAAATAAGCCTTGAGAGAAGAAATTGTTGACATAAGGGTTGTTCAAACAGCTATTATATATCCACAAACAATCAATCAAAAAATACTCTTGCAACCGGAGCAACGTTTAGAAGAAACGGTTAATTTAGCTGCGGCAATTAATCTTAAAGTAAATTTTTGTGAAATAATCCGTTTAAGGCAAATACACCCCGATGCTTTTTTCGGTAAGGGAATGATTGATCGTTTTCGTGATAAAGCGGAAAAAGAAGGAATAGAGTTGTTTATTGTTGACGCCAATCTTACCCCGGTTCAACAAAGAAATTTGGAAAAATCGCTTAATTTAAAAGTAATTGATCGTACGGCACTTATTTTGGAAATTTTTGGTGAACGCGCAAAAACGAAAGAAGGAGTTTTACAGGTCGAATTAGCCCATTTAACATATCAACGCAGTCGTTTGGTTCGTAGTTGGACACATTTGGAAAGACAACGCGGCGGTGCCGGATTTTTAGGCGGTCCAGGGGAAACACAAATAGAATTGGATCGACGACTAATTGATGAAAAAATAAATAAGATAAAAAAAGCATTGGAAAAAATCAGACAAACCAGAGGATTACAACGTACCGCTCGTAAACGTGTGCCTTACCCGATTGTCGCTCTCGTAGGATATACAAATGCCGGAAAATCAACCTTATTTAATCAATTAACATCAGCTAATGTCTTTGCTAAAGATTTACTCTTTGCAACACTTGATACAACAATGCGACGTGTAAAACTTCCTTCAGGAAGAGATATTATTCTTTCTGATACAGTTGGTTTTATCTCTGATTTACCTCATGAGCTTATTGCCGCTTTTCGCGCAACTCTGGAGGAAGTTTTGGAAGCGGATATTATTATACAAGTCCTTGATGCCTCTTCTAAAGAATTAAAACAACAACGTCTGGACGTTTTAGAGGTCTTACACAAACTTGGCTTAGAAAAGATTGAATATCAAAGTAATTATCTTGAAGTTTATAATAAAATAGATTTACTTTCATCTTTTCCATCTTTATCCAATAAATCAATAAATATTTCAGCCTTAAACGGCACGGGATGTGAAAAATTGCTACAGCGCGTGGATGAAATATTAGATGAAGGAAATCAAATTATAGAGTTAACAGTTTCCGCCTCAAATGGTCGTTTGTTAGCTTGGTTATATGAACATGGAAAAATTATTTCCAACCGACAAAACGGAGAAAATTTGATTTTAAAAATATGTCTTAGTCCCGTTGATCAAAATCGATTAAAATTCCTTTTAAAAAATCAAAAGAATTGAAAAAAATTTTTTTCTTCCCATATTAACCAAAAATATATTGTGAATAAGGGAGAAAATCATGTTAATTTTATTATGTACTTTAATCTTAACCGCCTGTTCGGGAACGGGAAACATTAATGAACAGTTATCAAGTTGGGTAGGCCTATCCGAAGAACATTTAATTGATAATTGGGGAATGCCGGATAGTGTTTTTACTATAGATGCCGATAGTCGTGTGTTAACTTATGTCGATTATAACGGTGAAGGCGATGCTCAGCCTTACAATAATGAAATAGCGTATGGAGCAATAGTTGAACCAGATTTTAACTTGCTAAATGAAAACGAAAATGGCGTGGAATACTGTAAAATATCTTTTACCGTTAATAACAGTATTGTTACGGGCTATAATTTTAATGGAGACGACTGTACAGGAAATATTTTAACACAGAATAATTAATAACATTAATTAATAAAAAACTAATCATTAGAAGATATATTTGACTCATAAAGAAATAAATTTATTAAAAGAGGTTTATGATGCTTTTAAGTCAGATATTATCAAATATAAGTTTAAAAGAACCACTTGTTCAAGATGTTGAAATTTCAGCAGTTGAAATTGATTCGCGAAAAATTGTTCCCGGATCATTGTTTGTTGCCTTGGAGGGAACAACGACAGATGGCCGCAAATATATTCCGGAAGCAATAAAAAATGGTGCAATAGCCGTTTTATATACCGGTGAATATATAAAACCTAATATATCCGAAGTCTTATTTGTTCAAAGCATGGGAGATATGCGCCCGCAAATTGCGCAAATAGCAAAAAATTTTTATAAACCTCTTCCATCTTATATATCAGCCATAACAGGTACTAATGGAAAAACATCCATAGCTGATTTTACCCGTCAATTTATGAAGCATCTTGGTTATTCATCGGCAAGCATCGGGACAATAGGCGTTGTTAGTGATGTTTTAACCATAGAAGATACTTTAACAACTCCAGACAGTATAACTTTACATAAACTCTTACAAGAATTAGCCGTAAAAGGAGTCGATTATGTATCACTTGAAGCCTCAAGTGTTGGTATAGAACAATATAGACTTGACGGTCTAAAAATAAGAGTTGCTGGATTTACTAATTTTACACAAGATCATCTTGATTATCATAAAACCATGGACGCATATCTTAAAGCCAAAGAACTTCTTTTCTCTCGAGTAATGGAAGCAGATGGTACAGCTGTTTTAAATGCAGATATTCAAGAATTTAAAGAATTGGAAACGATATGCCGTCAACGTGGAATTAAAGTTATATCCTATGGGTATAATGGCTATGATTTACATTTATGTAAAAGAATTCCTCATTCCCAAGGACAAACATTAGAGATTAAAATAAACGGACAATATCAGAAAGTGGAATTACCCTTAATTGGAGAATTCCAAGCAATGAACGTTTTGTGCGCTTTGGGAATGATAATTGCCATACATGGTTTTTCCGGTAAAATTATAGATTATATTCCACAAATAAAAGGAGCGCGCGGTCGGTTGGATTTAGTGGGCAGATTGTCTAACGGAGCTTCTGTTTATGTTGATTATGCCCATACACCGGATGCTTTGGAAAATGTATTAAAAACAATGCGTCATCATACATCAAAAAATTTATGGGTCGTATTTGGCTGTGGTGGTGATAGAGATAAACTTAAACGTCCAATTATGGGAAAAATAGCACGAGAATTAGCAGATAAAATCATTGTTACAGATGATAATCCTCGTACAGAAAATGCAAAAGTCATTCGTCAAGAAATCTTATCCGAATGCCCGCAGGCAATAGAAATAGAGGATAGAATACAAGCCATCAAATATGCAATTGATCAATTGCAAAGCGGAGATATGTTGGTTATCGCCGGTAAAGGACATGAAACAGGTCAAAAAATAGGGTCAAAAATTATTCCAATGAATGATATTGAAGAAGCTCAAAAAATTTTAAAAGAAAAAAATAAATAATTAAAGCATAGAACGACATAACGTTAATAAATTAAATAAAAGAAAAATAAAAATCAATATTAAGGCGTTTTTTTTGCCCATAGAGAGGCTTTATTGTTTAAAAACTGGGTATAAAGTCAGATAAAATTTGATATTTATTGTCTAATGGTGCTATATTATCTTTAGTAAAAAATAATCAATAAGGTAAATAAATGACAGATGAAATTAATGAAGAAATGATTACTGATGTTGCAGTCAGTAAACGTATGGATATTACTCCAGTAGATGTTTCAGAAGAAATGCGCCGCTCGTATTTGGATTATGCAATGAGTGTAATCGTTTCCCGCGCGCTGCCCGATGTCCGTGACGGATTAAAACCCGTACACCGGCGAATTATCTACTCTATGTATGAAAATGGTTATGATTATAATCGTCCTTTTCGTAAATCAGCTCGTATTGTCGG
Organism: uncultured Alphaproteobacteria bacterium; assembly: GCA_944391335.1. GTDB lineage: Bacteria > Pseudomonadota > Alphaproteobacteria > RF32 > CAG-239 > JAFUYI01. Next base: position 13,695 of record CALXTF010000020.1, on the reverse strand, counting down.
TGATGTTTTAGGTAAATATCACCCTCATGGAGATTCTTCCGTTTATGAAGCAATGGTTAGAATGGCTCAACCATTCTCTATGCGAGTTCCGTTAATCGATGGACAAGGAAATTTTGGTTCCATGGACGGCGATGGCGCAGCAGCCATGCGTTATACAGAAGCCAGATTGGCTAAAGTCGCTCATGCTTTAATTGAAGACATTGATAAAGATACTGTTGATTTTATGCCCAATTATGATGAAAGTTTACAAGAACCGTCAGTTCTTCCGGCACGGTATCCCAACCTTCTGGTTAATGGAACAAACGGTATTGCCGTTGGTATGGCAACTAATATTCCTCCACACAATTTAGGGGAAATAATATCAGCTTGTTGCGCTTATATAGATAATCCAGATATTTCAATAGAAGATCTTATTAAATATGTTCCCGGTCCGGATTTCCCAACCGGAGGTTTGATTTTGGGTTATGGCGGCGCACGATCGGCCTATTTAACCGGCAGAGGTTCGGTTATGATGCGGGCTAAATGTACAATAGAGGAAATCAAAAAAGATAAAGAAGCTATTGTCGTGCATGAAATACCTTATCAAGTTAATAAGGCGGCAATGGTGCAGAAAATTGCCGAATTGGTCAAAGAAAAACGTGTCGAAGGTATTTCCGATATTCGTGATGAATCAGATCGACAAGGCGTTCGTGTGGTTATTGAGGTTAAACGAGATTATCAAGCAGATGTTATTCTAAATCAACTTTACAAATACACACCGCTGCAAACAAGTTTTGGTATGAATATGCTTGCAATTAACGGCGGTCGTCCGATGATGATGACCTTAAAAGATATTATTGCCGCATTTATAGAATTTCGTGAGGAAGTTATCAGACGTCGAACAATATTCGAACTCAATAAAGCTCGTGATCGCGCACATACCTTGGTCGGTTTGGCAATTGCTGTCGAAAATCTTGATCCGGTTATTGAATTAATTCGTAACGCGCCTAATCCTCAAGACGCAAAAGAAGCTCTATTGTCTAAAGCTTGGCCAGCCAGAGATGTCGAACCTCTTGTTGTTTTAATTGATGAACCGGATCGTAAAGTCGAAAACGGCTATTACCATTTATCCGATGCACAAGCTAAAGCTATTTTAGATTTAAAATTACAACGATTAACCGGTCTGGAACGTGATAAAATTCATCAGGAATTAATTAATCTCGGTGATGAAATTAAGGAATGTCTCTCTATATTAGGTAGTCGAGAAAAACTTTATGGTATTATGCGTGATGAATTAATTGAAATTAAAGATGAATATGCTACCCCAAGACGCACAAAAATTGAAGATTTGGAATATGAACAAGATCTTGAATCTCTTATTCAAAGAGAAGAAATGGTGGTTACCGTAACCGACGCCGGTTATATAAAACGTGTCCCTCTTAATGCTTATAAAGCTCAAAAAAGAGGAGGAAAAGGAAAATCCGGTATGACAACAAAAGAAGAAGATTTCGTATCCCGCCTGTTTGTCGCCGGAACACATACACCTGTTCTTTTCTTTTCAAGTAAAGGACTAGTTTATAAATTAAAAGTCTATAAATTGCCTCTTGGTTCTCCCACATCAAAAGGAAAACCTTTCGTTAATCTATTGCCACTCTCAGATGGTGAAACAATTACAACCATTCTAAAATTACCAGAAAATGAAAATGAGTGTCAAAATTTATCAATTATGTTTGCTACAGCTAGCGGTATGGTTCGCCGCAACGCTTTAACAGATTTTGTTAATGTCCAGTCAAATGGTAAAATAGCCATGAAACTTGATGAAGGAGATAAATTGATAAATGTTCGTATCTGTAATGAAAATCAAGATGTTATGCTCGCGACAAAAAGCGGTAAATGTATTCGCTTTCCCGTTACAGAAGTCAGAGTTTTCGTTGGTCGTAATTCCGTCGGTGTACGAGGTATTAAATTAGCCGATAATGATGCTGTAATTTCAATGTCTATTTTAAATCATAGCGATGCTACGGCTGATGAACGTGACGAATATGCAAAAGTTTATTCTGCGCTTAAACGTATGGAAGCAGAAAATGAAAATACTGGTTATTTCAATTCCGAAGATACAGGATTGCTTGATAAATTGTCGCCGCAACAATTTAATGATATGCGTAAAAATGAACAATTTATTTTAACGGTTACTTCCACAGGTTATGGTAAACGTTCATCATCTTATGAATATCGAGTTACCGGCCGCGGAGGAAGCGGTATTGCCAATATGGAAATGTCGGCTCGAAATAAAGAAGTAGTAAGTTCTTTCCCCATTGAAAATGATAATCAAATTATGATGGTAACCGATGGAGGTAAATTAATCCGTATGCCGGTTGAGGACATTCGAATAGCAGGCCGTAAAACACAAGGGGTTATTCTTTTCCGTACGGCAGAAAACGAAAAAGTCGTTTCTGTAACATGGTTGGATGCCGACGCTGATGATGAAGAAGAATTAGAGGAAGAAACCGGTTCGGAAATCCTTGGTGAAAACGTTATGGATAATGATGATATGCCATCAGATACCATTTATGAACCTAAAACAGAAAGTGATGATGAATAATATTATTATCTTTCGTTCATCCGACTTAAAAAAACTTCCCGATTAAGGGAAGTTTTTTTTTTAATTTGATTTTTTTGTAATATCGTGAACTTTGCTCATAATCGATAAGAGGTATAACACACCAATTCCCATAATGGCAACAGCACCGTTTTGACTGCCGATAATATCAGATGCAATTCCCATAATCATAGGAAATACAGCTCCACCAAAAATTCCCATAATCATTAAACCAGAAATTTCATTTTTCTTGTTCGGTCGGTGTAAAATTGCCTGTGAAAACATAATCGGAAATAAATTAGCATTATTAAATCCAATCAACGCAATACAAATATAAAGAGTTGTTTGGGTATTAAAAAACATTAATCCCAACATACCTGCGGCAAGTAAACAAACACTAATAGAAAAAAAACGACGTGTTGACCATTTGGCAAGAATTAAAGAACCACATAAACATCCGAAAGTACGGAAAAGAAAATAAATACTTGTTGCATATCCGGCTTGTGCGAGCGGAATGTTAAGTTTATCCATTAAAACTCTGGGAGCTGATACATTCGTTCCCACATCAATACCAACATGACAGACGATGGCTAAGAAACATAATAACACAACTCTGTCACCCAATAGAGAAAAACATTCTTTAAAGGTAGAAGGATGTGATGAAATATCTTCTTCTTTAATATTTTCAAACCATAAGGTTATTAATGCAATAAGTCCTTCAATAAGAAATATAACAAATAGCAATCTCCAATTTCCATAATGTAAAGCTCCCCAAGCAGCAATAATCGGAGCCAAAAAAGCGGCAATTGCTTTTATAAATTGCCCAAAAGTCAAAGCAGAAGAAAGTTTTTGTTCACTAACAATATTCGATAATAAAGGGTTTAATGAAACTTGCATAACAGCATTTGAAATTCCAAGTAAAGAAAAAGATATTAAAATGAGTTCCAAATTATAATCAATAAGAGGTAAAATAAGTGCAACAGCAGTTAAAAACAAACTAAGAACAACAGTTTTACGACGTCCTATTTTGTTCATGAGCATACCAGTCGGTACCGAACAAACCAGAAACCAAAAAAACACCATAGAGGTAAATAAATTGGCAATAGAGTCAGATAAATTAAAATCCTCTTTAACATAGTTTGTGGCAATACCGACCAAATCCACAAAACCCATGGCAAAGAAAGCAAGCATAATAGGTAGAAGTTTAAGTAGTATGAGAGATTTATTGTTATTCATTATTTTGTCCTTTCATATCAGATGAATATTTCGGCCAAGCTCCGGAAAAAGTACATACAAAAGCAGAGATCCTGACAGCATCATGATGAGCTTGAGTTAAAGTTTTTCCGGTAAGAATGCTGTATATAAAAGCACCGGAAAAAGCATCGCCGGCTCCCACAGTATCAATAACATTTACTTTAGGAGTAGGTAATCGAGATATTTCATCATTAGAATAAATCACGCTATATTTTTCACCGGCAGTAAAAATAAGATATTTTAAATGATATTTTTTTAATAAAGATAAACAAATATCATCATTACTTCCTGTTAAATTAAATATATGTTGAATTTGAGTAATTTCATCATCATTGATTTTAAAAACATTTGCCAGATGAAGGAAATTGTCAATAATTTGAGGTGAATAGTAATTGTTGCGTAAATTAACATCAAAAAATTTAATAGCATTTTTTTGTGTTTCATTTAACAAATGTATAATAGTGTTTCGACTGTGAAGATTTCGAGAAGCCAGAGTTCCGAAACAAACAGCATCTGCTTTTCGAATAATTTTTTCAGCTTCCGGAGAATAAGGAATATAATCCCAAGCGACATTTTCAACAATATTATAAGAAGGAATACCATTTTTAAGTTCTACTAAAACCTTGCCGGTAGGATAAGATGTTCGTGAAATAATATGATTTATTTTATTCTTATTAAGTTCAAATAAGATATCATCCCCATCAGTATCATTACCGACAGCACTAATAGCATATCCCTTTGCCCCTAAAGCAGCAGCATGATATACAAAATTAATAGGTGCGCCTCCGGCTTGTCTTCCTGTAGGCAGCATATCCCATAAAATTTCGCCAATGCCAACGACAATAGGTCTCTTTTTTAGATTCACTGGTTTCTCCTTTAATTATTAATCTAATTATAATCTATCACATATACATTGTTTATTCAATCTTTAAGGTTTATAAGTAAAGGAAAGATGAATAAGTGATTTTTTTACCTTGAACGGAAAGTTTTTATAGGTATTTTATAATCAATATATTAAAAGGAGATTATAAATGGCTGAATATAAAACCAAAATATTAATAATCGGTTCAGGTCCGGCAGGCTATACAGCAGGAATATATGCAGCTCGAGCCGGTATGGACCCTATACTTGTTTGCGGTTTGCAAAAAGGCGGACAACTGACAATTACAACAGATGTTGAAAATTTTCCAGGGTTTCCAGAACCGATAAATGGTGGAGAATTAATGCAAAGGATGCACGATCAAGCTCAAAATGTCGGCGTAAAAATTGTGGAAGACCAAATATGTAAAGTTGATTTTTCATTACGTCCGTTTACTCTTGTTTCCGAAGGAGGAAATAATTATCAAGCTGATAGTGTTATTATTGCCACCGGAGCATCAGCGCGATGGCTTGGATTAAAAAATGAAGAAAAATTTTTAGGTTATGGGGTATCCGGTTGCGCTACATGTGATGGTTTCTTTTATAGAAATAAAGATGTCGCTGTTGTCGGAGGGGGAAATACAGCAGCAGAAGAAGCCTTATATCTGGCCGGTATAGCTAATAAAGTAACCTTAATTCATCGTCGAGATCAATTACGCGCCGATAAAATATTACAAGACAGAATATTGAAAAATCCCAAAATAACCATTGAATGGGATAGTGTCGTTGAGGATATTATCGGAAATATGCCTCAAGGCGTTACAGGAATATGTGTCAACAATTTGAAAACAAAAAAACAAAAAAATATTTCTGTTTCGGGTATATTTATTGCCATAGGCCATACACCAAACACAAAAATATTTAAAGATGTATTGGAATTAGATGGGGAAGGGTATATAGCCACTCCGCCGGGAACGTGTCGAACAAATATTAATGGTATATTTGCTGCGGGAGATGTTAAGGATTCTGTTTATCGTCAAGCCGTAACGGCGGCTGGTTCCGGCTGTCAGGCTTTTCTTGAAGCCCAACGCTTTTTGCAGGAAAATGAATAATTTTATAAATTAAAGAAAAATAAGCCGGATATAAAAAATATCCGGCTTAAAATATATTAAGAAACTTAGGAAGTCATTTCTAAATTAATATATAACCTCAAGAATTTCAAAAGATTTTTTTCCGCCCGGAGCCATATATTCGGCAATATCACCAACTTCTTTTCCAATTAAAGCTTTAGCTAAAGGAGAAGAAAGAGAAATTTTGTTTTTTTCAATATCGGCTTCATAATCCCCGACAATTTGATATTTGCTTTCTTTATCGGTATCTTCATCAACGACCAGAACAATAGCGCCAAAACGAACAACATTACCTTTATTGAGTTTAGGATCAATAACTTGAGCGCGGCTGATAACAGCTTCTAATTCTTGAATTCTGCCTTCAATAAAACTTTGTTTTTCTTTAGCTGCCGAATATTCTGCGTTTTCAGACAAATCACCATGAGAACGGGCTTCTGCAATAGCTGCAATAATATTAGGTCTTTCCACACCTTTTAAATTTTTCAATTCCTTTTCAAGTGCCTCAAAACCTTCCTTGGTTAAAGGAAACTTATCCATTGTATCACCTCTTTGTTAAAATGAAAAAATTAGACTGGGCAAAGTATTCCTTTGCACAGTCATTTTATGAATTTTAAAAAACATAGCATAAAATAATTACCTTGGCAAGTAAATTATTACATTGAATAAAATGTTTTTAAAACTATACAAATAAAAATCAGTTGATTATAATGCAAAATGCAAAAAATTAGAATTAAGTGGAGACTAACATTATGAAAAATTTTTATTTATATTCTGCTGTTTCAACAGCATTGATATTTATGTCCGCTTCAGCTCAGGCAATTGATAGTACGGGATGCGGCTTAGGATCAATGGCTTGGAGGGGACAATCAGGTCCTGTTCCGCAAGTTCTGGCAGTAACTACTAACGGATTAACGGGCAGCCAAACCTTCGGAATTACCTTTGGTACTTCAGGTTGCGATCCTAACGGACGTATTACCGGTGGTACGCAAAAAATGGTCTTTAATTTTATTGAAAACAATATGGAGCAATACGCACTTGATGCAGCGCGCGGTGAAGGTGAAACATTAGATACCTTGGCAGGTATGTTAAATGTTGATAAAAATGTGTTTGCCGCTAAATCACAACAAAATTTTGCTTCAATTTTCCCTAATAGTGATGTTGATGCAATATATGTAACTCAACAGATTTTTGCTATGATTAAAGCTTAATTTTGATGTTTTAAGCGGTTTTGTTATTTAAAGCAAAACCGCTTTTTTTGTTTCATGTCTAAATTTATTTTTCTGATAGTTTGTTTTTTTGTACCGTTTCATGTCACAGCTCATGAGAGTATGGCAGAAAGTCAGGAATGGCTTTCTTTAGTTCATTATCATCCTAATTTTTTAGGCAGATATAAAGGGAGTATAGATTCTGAGAGTTTTTATTTGGCCAAAGACGGAAGAATTAATCCTAAAGCAGAACTTGAAGCAACAATAAAACTATTTGTTGATGGTAGTGACAAGCAAAAGATGTGTTTATTTCCCGCAAGATATATATTTTTGTTAAACAATGGATTAATTGAGAAAACTAATGTAAAATGTGAAGAATTTGAGAAGTTTAAAGAAGATTTACAACCTTCCGGTATTACTATGATTTTTACAGATGCTTATATGAATAATCCATCTTCTTTATTTGGTCATACCTTGCTTAGAATAGATACATCTCGTCAAGGAACACAAATGATAGCCCATGGAGCAAACTATGGAGCTTATTATAATGATGAAAATGGATTTCTTTATGCCGTTTACGGTTTAACAGGCGGGTATTTCGGAGGTTGGACCATAAAGCCTTATTATAATATTATTAATACATATAATAATATTGAAAATAGAGATATATGGGAATTAAATTTGAACTTTACCAAAGAAGAACAAGATTTGTTTATTGCACATTTGTGGGAATTGGGGCATACACAAACTCGATATTATTTTTTTACAAAAAATTGTTCATATATGTTGGTAGAAGCTTTTGATGCAATACGTCCTTCCTTAAAATTAGCAGATCAATTCTGGTTGCAAACAATTCCTCTTGATACCCTTAAAGCCGTTTATCGAAAAAAGAATCTGGTCAAAAATGTTAATTACAGACCGTCACGGCAAACAAAAATTATCTATCAAAAACAACAAATGAATGCAAAACAACAAAAAGCTTTGCTATCAATAATCAAAGATGAAAATTATACGCAGCTAACAGAACTAAGTAATGAAGAAAAAACAATTGTATTAGAAACAGCATATCAATATATACAATACCGCTTTATAAAAAAAGAATTTTCATTAAGTGAATACAGAAAGAAAAGCTTTTCTTTACTGAGTGCTAGAAATAAACTTCCATCAAATAAAGAAAATAATATGGAAAAGATAAGAGGACATTCTCCGCTTTTATCTCATGAATCAATGCGTGCAACGATAGGTGTCGGTAGTCGAAATGGTGAAAATTTTCAAGAATTTTCTTATCGACCGGCATACCACTCATTAACAGATAATAACTATGGATTATTACCAGGTGCGGAAATTAATTTTCTTAATTTTAAAATTCGTCATTATGATCAGAGTCAAAAAACAGTTTTAAGTGAATTTGATTTATTAGATATACGCTCATTATCACCTATAGATAATCTGTTTTATCCAATATCTTTTGCTGTTTCATTAAATGTTTCCCGAGAAACGCATCCACAAACCCAAAAAGAAGGTTATGTCGGCAATGGTAAAGTCAGTGGAGGAGGAACGATAGAAGTTATTCCTCATGTATATTCATATATTATGGGAAGCGGTTATGGAAGTTATGGAGGTTTTTTACCGCATAATCAATATGTCGGGATAGGTTTATCGGGAGGAATATTTATAGATTATAAGTATTTTAAGCTGCTAGCGGAAGTAGAAAAACAAATAGGCAGTAATTGGTATGCCGATAAAACAAAATATCATATAGAGGCTAATATACCAATATTAAGGAATTTAGGAATGGCTGTGGAATATCGCTATGATAATAATCAACAAGGAAAAAATGTTGAGGAATATTTAACATCATTGAGATATTATTTTTAATAAAGAGCAAATCATCAATGTTTATTCCTTGCAATTTTAAACTAATCGTTATACCTTTGATAAAAAACAGATAAAAAGGAGAAAAATATGTTAAGAGACAATATTCAAACGGCTATAAAAGAAGCAATGAAAAATCACGAAAGTGAAAGATTAAATACGGTAAGAATGATTTTAGCCGGTATTAAGGAAAAAGATGTTGAAGCTCGCGGAAAAGGTAAAGAATGCGCGAGTGATGGAGAACTCTTGTCAATGATGCAAACGATGATTAAACAAAGACAAGAATCAGCTAAAATATATAAAGAAGGGAAAAGAGAAGATTTAGCCTCTAAAGAAGAAGCAGAAATTGTCGTTATTCGTGAATTTTTACCTAAACAATTGAATGAAGATGAAATAGAAAAAGTGCTTAAATCTGTTATAGAAAAAACAGGAGCATCAACCATGAAAGATATGGGAAAAGTTATGTCTGTATTAAAAGAGGAATATGCCGGACAAATGGATTTTGGTTCAGTATCAGGAAAAATCAAAACGTTGCTTGGATAAAAAATATAAATGGATGGTGATTTTCAAAAATTTCTAGATGAATTACGCACACGACTATCAATTGTAGATATTGTAGGAAGTAAAGTTAAGTTAATTCGCAAAGGCAAAGAATATATGGGATTATGTCCCTTTCACAATGAAAAGACGCCTTCATTTACGGTTAATGAAGCGAAAGGATTTTATCATTGTTTTGGATGTGGTGCGCATGGAGATATTATTAAATTTGAAATGGAAGCTAATGGGCTTCCATTTATGGAAGCTGTAACGAAATTAGCAAATAAAGCCGGTCTTATTATTCCGCAAACACATCGGGTTTCATCCGAAGAAATACAAAAACGTTCTTCGTGGTATGAAATAACAGAATTGGCAGCAGAATATTTTGAAAAGAATTTACATTTATCTTCTGGTCAAGAAGCTCTGAATTATTTGATTCGACGAGGATTTGATGAAAATATCATTAAAAAATTTCGCCTTGGTTATGCTCCGGATAATAATGGTCTTAAATCTTGGCTTTTATCTAGGAATATAAGAGAAAGTGATATAATAGAATTAGGTTTGGGAGTTTTATCGGAAAAGAATGGGAAAATCTATGACTTTTTTCGCAATCGCGTCATAATTCCCATTATGGATAAAAGAGGTCGAGTTATAGCTTTTGGCGGTCGAGTGTTAGGCAATGAACAACCTAAATATTTAAATTCACCGGACACTCCGATATTTAACAAACGTCGAGTACTATATAATTTAAATTTTGCTCGAGATAAAGCCTACGAGAAACAACGCCTTATTATTTGTGAAGGTTATATGGATGTTATAGCGCAAGCGAAGTATGGTTTTGAATATGCCGTTGCGCCATTAGGAACGTCATTAACCGAAGAACAAATTGTTGAAGCATGGAAAATAAATTCTGAACCGACATTATGTTTTGATGGAGATAATGCAGGTGTGCATGCGGCCATTCGGTCGATTGACAGGGTATTACCGATATTAAAAGCAGGATATTCGCTAAGATATGTTTTTTTACCAGATAAGATGGATCCTGATGAATTTTTAAAGTACAAAGGTTCTGAAGAATATGAGAAGAAATTGAGTGAGAACGTATCATTAGCGGATATGTTGTGGCGTAAACTTACAGATAATATAGCGACCGACACACCTGAACAGAAAGCACTTTTTGAGAAGACATTATATGAAGAAATATCAAAAATTAAAGATGAGAAAGTGCGAAGTTATTATCTCCAAGATATGAGGGATCGGCTTTATGCATATTTTCATAGAGAGAGGAGAATAATTAAAGGAAAAACCAAGAAGAAGGAAAACAGATTATCTATACCAATAAAAATAACTTTAGACGAACGTTTAGGGAAATTTATTGCCGCGGCGATGTTTTGTTATCCGGAGCTTATAGGAGAGTATGAAGAAAAGATTAGTCTATTTGAAATTAACAACCACCTATTAAAACAGTTAATAGAAAAGATGATAGAAATATATCATCAACAAGAAGGCATAGATATGGAAACATTATACAATATGTTTGAAGATATGGGTTTAGGAAAAGGAATTTCTGGTTTATGGGAAATAAAGATGCTTAGGCAGCAAAAGGCGGATATAAGGAAATTAAGAAAAGAAATAGACGATAAGATATTAGAGATGCAGCTTCATCAACTGGAAGAAGAGATTAGAGAATGTTTACGGGAACTTGAAATATCCGAGTCGTTTAAGGAAGAAACATATAACCGATGTCAGAGGTTAAAAGAGGAACAAAAAAAACTTTTAATAGAACACGGAGCAGATTCATTTATTTAAGCATTAGCAAGGATTAGGTGATTTTAAGGAGTTGTTTTTAAAATAATAATAATTATTTATGTTGACAAAAAGGGAATGAAACTTTAAAAAAAAACCGCTAGCAAAAAACTAAACAAAAAATCGATTTTTTGAGAAAGAATATGTCAGATACTGAAAATCAAGACTTTTATGAGACAAGTGTGGCAGATACTCCATTAATAGATAATTTAGGGAGTGCCATGAAGCGTATAGTTGAGAAGGGAAAAGTTCGAGGCTATATTACTGTGGAAGAATTAAATAAAGCCCTTCCTTTAGAAAAAGAAACCTCTGAGCAAATAGAAGATATTATGGCGGAAATTTCTGATATGGGAATAAATATTATATCAGAGACAGAGGCAGATAATTTTGAACAAGAAGATGAGCCGATGGAGAGTGAAGAAGAAAGCGGCAATCTTGATGAAAAGGATATGGGACGATATGATGATCCTGTACGAATGTATTTAAAGGAGATGGGATCGGTTGAGTTGCTTTCCCGAGAAGGTGAAATAGCGATAGCCAAGAGGATAGAAGCCGGTAAAACGGTTATGATAGATGGTTTATGTGAGAGTCCGATGACCATTAAGGCTATTGCTGGTTGGAAAGATGATTTATTATCCGGAAAGATGCAGCTTCGAGATGTTGTTGATTTAGAAATGATGTATGGAGATGATCCGGAGGCAATAGTCTATGAAGATGAAGATAGTTCGACGGTTGACAATTTTGAAAAGGTTGTAGCGGAGCTTGAGAAGAAAGAAAATCTAGATGAGATTGATGAAGATTTAGATGATGATATGGATTTAGATGATACGGTAGATGATGAAGAAGGTGAAGATGAAGACGAAGATGTATCAGAGTTAAATGAAGAAGGTGAAGATACAGTCCTTGATGGAGACGGTCATATAGATGATGCTGAAGAAGTTGGCGGAGGACATACTTCGGCTTCAATATCTTCGATGGAGGAAGCCTTATGGGAACCTGTACTTGAAATATTAACGAAGATATCAAGTTATTATGATGATTTAAAGAAAATACAAAATCAGAGAGTTGAATCGATTTTAGCGGGTAAGAGCATTCGTCCTGCGGTAGAACATAAATACATACAGGTCAAAAAAGAATTAGTGGAATTAATGAGTTCAATACATCTTAATTCTGTACGCATTGAACAATTAGTGGAACAACTTAATGATTTAAATAAGAGATTGATGGGGTTGGAAGGAAAATTACTTCGATGTGCCTTGTCCTGCAAAATAAAGAGAGAAGATTTTTTAGAAGCATATCAAAAGTCAGAGTTAGACCCCAAATGGATAGATTTAATATCGCATAAAAAAGATAAGCATTGGCAGGAATTTGTTGGAAAATATAAAGAAGAAATTATTGAATTAAGGGAAAGTATTGCGCAAATGGCGCAAGAATGCGGATTACCGATTAGTGAATATCGTCGAATGGTTGATACGATAAAGAAAGGAGAAAGAGAAGCGGACAGGGCTAAGAAAGAGATGATAGAAGCCAATCTTCGTTTAGTTATTTCCATTGCGAAGAAATATACCAATCGAGGTTTACAATTTTTAGATTTGATACAAGAAGGCAATATAGGCTTGATGAAGGCGGTAGATAAGTTTGAATATCGTCGTGGTTATAAATTTTCGACTTATGCGACATGGTGGATAAGACAGGCAATTACCCGATCCATAGCAGATCAAGCCCGCACGATTCGAATACCTGTACATATGATAGAGACCATAAATAAATTAGTTCGTACTTCTCGTCAAATGTTAGCAGAGATGGGTAGAGAGCCGGTACCGGAAGAATTAGCGGCAAGGTTATCGATGCCGCTTGATAAAGTTCGTAAAGTTATGAAAATAGCTAAAGAACCTGTAAGTTTAGAATCGCCGGTTGGTGATGAGGATGATTCATCATTAGGAGATTTTATTCCGGATGAAAGTGCGTTACAGCCTCTTGATGTGGCGATTCATACGAATTTAAAAGAGACCTGCACGCGGATATTAGCTTCATTAACGCCTAGAGAGGAACGTGTTTTACGGATGCGTTTTGGTATAGGAATGAATACGGATCACACATTAGAAGAAGTTGGACAGCAATTTAATGTGACACGGGAGCGCATACGACAGATTGAAGCGAAAGCTTTGCGTAAGTTAAAGCATCCCAGTCGTTCGCGAAAGTTGCGTTCATTTTTGGATCAATAGAATAAATTACCCCGATACAGGGGTAATTTTATTATGATTATAAGTTGGTATTAAAGAATGTTTATTTAGCGGAGGAAGTAAAAGCCGTGAAGGTTTGGTTGTATTTAGTGTTTTAAAGCTGGCTTGATAGGAAGTGTGGTAAAGCTGCCAGATTGTTTGGAGTGGAGAGGGAGAAGAGGGTGGAGTTAAGCCAAATTAAGAGAGAATTTAGCAAGAGTTTTTTACAA
>CALXTF010000019.1 GCA_944391335.1 uncultured Alphaproteobacteria bacterium | reverse complement strand
GGGTGCGTAGCTCAGTCGGTAGAGCATTTGACTTTTAATCAAAGGGTCTCGGGTTCGAATCCCGACGCGCTCACCAATGAACAAAATCTCTGCAGAAATGCAGAGATTTTTTGTGCGCTAAATAGCCCAAATTGACTTTGAAGGCAGAACGGTTAAAATCGGTTTGAGAGTAAAAACCGCTTATCGGTCGTCTAAAAAGGCGGTAATTCTCGAACTTTTGCATCAAGACCACCTAAAATGTTTCATCATTTTAAGCAAATATTTGTCTTATTAGCTAAACTCATACTTTTATTTAATTTACATCACCTAAGACAACCGTTCCCTTAATATTTTTAATGTTTTTAAGGTAAGGAATGATTGCTTTAGGGTAAAAATCAGAATCAGCAAGATTTTCTATTGCAATCCATTTGATTTGTTGGTTTTCTCCATCCGGTTTTGCACCACAAGCAAGAGATGAAAAATCTTTAACCGAACATTCAAACATCAATTCAGCTTGATGAAAACAGTCTGAATCAATCTGTTGATAATGATTTTTTGCTATATAATCTCTAACCATTACTAAACGCTTGGGTGTTATGTCTAAACATAGTTCCTCTTTACATTCTCTGATTAGAGCTTCTGTCATGGTTTCTCCCCACTGGTGTCCACCTCCGGGAAGTTTGCAAAAACGACCTTGACCATAATCACAACTTTCTACCAACAATTTTTTATTTCGGATTATAATAGCTTTGATCGAATAACGAAAAATTTTTTTCATCATTTTCTTCCATATTTCACTTTAACTATGGAGCTTATATTAAATATAAAACGAAGTAATGTATACATAAAATAAAATTACATCCACAGATGCAGACATTTACCGAATATGGATTTTATTAAACGGATGGGTTCTGTCCTCAATAAAGACGTTTATAGCACAATGCATATCTGTTTCCTGCAAAAACCTGACCAATCAATCAGGGCTATATGTTTTTACAAAAAAATTTAATTATATTCTTATTTTATCTTTCAAACAAAAAAATAATAACTCACAACTATTGATGTGATTATACCCGCCGCATCTGCCAACAAAGCACAGGGAAGTGCCGAACGTGTCTTGACAATTTTAACCGCGCCAAAATATACCGCTAATACATAAAATGTTGTTTCTGTCGATCCTTGAACAACAGAAGATACAAAACCTGCAAAACTATCCGCACCATACTCTTGCATTGTTTCAATCATCATTGCTCTGGCTCCGCTTCCGGACAGAGGTTTCATCAATGCTGTTGGTAAAGCCGGAATAACATCACCGCTTAAACCTAAAAAATAAAATATCTTTTCAATACCCTTTAATAATATATCAAGCACTCCTGAAGATCGAAATACAGAAATCGCCGCTAACATTGCCACTAAATAAGGAATAATTGTTATAGCGACTCGAAAACCATCCTTAGCTCCATCTATGAAATCGGCATAAACATCTCTTTTCTTAAGTAATCCCCAAAAAATAAAAAAAACCGCCGAAAAATATAAAATACCATTACCTACGGCTCCTGATAACAATGAACGTTGCGAAACCGGTATTTGCATAAATCCCAAAACCAACATAAATAAAAACGCAAATATTATTAACAACCACATAAAAACAACACGGTTAAAAATATTAAGTCGTTGAACTACTGCCACGGATAAAAAACCTACCAATGTTGAAACCGTAGTAGCAATTAAAATCGGAATAAAAACACTTGCCGGATTTTGACTTCCTAGTTCCGACCTATACATTAAAATACTAATTGGTATTAATGTTAATGATGAAGAGTTAATCACCATAAACATAATTTGCGCATCAGAGGCGGTATCTTTATGGGGATTATGAACCTGTAATTGCTCCATGGCTTTTATTCCCATTGGTGTTGCGGCATTATCTAGTCCCAAAACATTGGCCGCAATATTCATTACCATTGAACCTATTGCCGGTGAATCAGAAGGAATTGTAGGCATAATTCGGGTAAAAAATGGACGAAGAATATATGCTAATTTTTCCGTTATTCCTGAATTTTCCGCAATTTTCAATAATCCCAACCATAAACATAATAAACCTGTTAAATTTAATGATATCGAAAATGCTGTTTTAACCGAAGCAAACAAATCTTCAACTAATAGACTCCATATAGCTATATCTCCATTAATAGTCTGCCAACACGCTCCAACAAAAGCAGATAAAAAGAAAAAACACCAAATTTTATTTAACAAATTTATTCTCCGTTTTCTATAAATCCAAATGTTTGCATTTCATAAAAACGGTTATATAGACCTTTTTTTTGAATAAGTGTTTTATGAGAACCGCTTTCTATTATTTTTCCGTTATCCATAACCACAATTCGATCCATTTCTTTTAATGTTGATAATCGATGAGCTATTGCTATTACCGTTTTATTTTTCATTAAATTCTTTAATGATTCTTGAATATATTTTTCACTTTCGCTGTCTAAAGCCGATGTCGCTTCATCTAAGATAAGAATTGGCGCGTCTTTTAATATCGCACGAGCAATTGCTATTCGTTGACGTTCCCCGCCGGAAAGCATAACCCCTCGTTCTCCAACTTTACTTTGATAACCATTGGGTAAATGCATTATAAAATCATGAATATATGCTTTACGCGCAGCTTCGTATACTTCTTCATCTGTTGCTTTAGGACGACCGTAACGAATATTTTCAATTATGCTGCGATTAAACAGACTGGGATCCTGTGGAATATGGGCTATTTGATAACGCAAGCTTTCCTGTGTCACTTTTGAAATATCTTGATCATCTATTGTAATTTTACCTCTTTGCACATCGTAATATCGTGACAATAATTTAATTAAACTGGATTTTCCTGCACCAGAACTTCCAACTAAACCAACTTTTTCCCTTCCTTTAACGAGAAAATTAAAATTCTTAAACAGAAAATCTGTTCCTTTATAGTGGTAACTAATATTTCTAAATTCTATTTTTCCTTCTTTAACAATTAATTTCTTAGCATTAGGCAAATCATTTACTTCACAAGGTTGGGACAATAATTTTAATCCATCGCGAATACTGCCGTAAACCTTGAAAAAATGAATAAAATTCATTGATAACATATTAAAGGTATTATTTAAAACCGCAATTAAAGACTGCATCAACACAAAATCCGCTATTGTAATTTTACCCACATACCAATACCATACCGGAACAGCATAAAAAATAATTTGTACTAATGCTCGAAACAAATTTTGCCAGATAAAAATTTTTCCATATTTTAATGTTTCTACTCTATCTGCTGTTACCGCTATTTTCATCGCATGAAAATAATGCTTACGTTCAAAATGATAATTAGCAAAATTTTTAACTAAACCGGCATTTGTTATACTATCAACCAAAACGCCGTTTGCTTCCGACATTGTCCGCGCTCTTGTTTCTGAAACCGGTACCATATCACGGCTTAAATGATAGACAACCCAAATAACAAATAAATTGAGTGTTAATAATATTAAGGCTAAAGTTATATTAATTTTGAAAACAAAGACTATCGTAATTAATGTTGCTACCAAAGGAGAGAAAAATCCCCATACAAGATTATAATATATGGGATAAATACTATCTATAATTGTCTTAGTTTTACTGGAAATATTACCAGCCATTTCTTCGGCAAAAAAAGCCGTTGAATGTTGATGGGCATAAGTAAATAAATCTTTTGCTATATTGGCTAAGGTCGTCGGCATATATTGGGCTTCTATAAAACAAATCATATTTTGACCTAAATTTTTTAACAATAATAAAACCGAAGCTATTGTTGCCAACCATAAAGCTTCTTTTAAAATGGCAATATGGACATCATTATTGCTAATAACTTCAACAATTTCCGAAGCATAGTAAAGAGATAAACGAACTAAAAATTCCCCCACCAGAATAATGGCAATATTAGAAAAAAACAAAAACTTTTGACGAGAAAAATAATGCCATAAAAATTGCCATACGGAAGATGGTATTGTTTTTATTTCCATTTTTTCT
This sequence comes from uncultured Alphaproteobacteria bacterium, assembly GCA_944391335.1. Classification (GTDB taxonomy): domain Bacteria; phylum Pseudomonadota; class Alphaproteobacteria; order RF32; family CAG-239; genus JAFUYI01. The sequence continues at coordinate 20,209 of CALXTF010000019.1, read as the reverse complement.
TCCTTTGTTTTAGTTTTGTTAATTTCTCACTAACTATGGCTGTATCTCGACCCGTTTTAGCCAAACGATCATACATTCTTTCTATTTCTTTTTCCAGATAAGCTTGTTCCACTTCATTTGAAAGTATTTGTTTTTCCTCCGGAGTTCCGTTCTTTTCTATTTCTCTCATATTATCCCAAATATATTCAACACGAACGCTGCTGTCGTTCTTTTTCTTTAAAAAATAAGGTAATTCATAAGCTAATTGACGAGCATGGGCATAAGCCTCTTGTGTATCGGCATAATCTTTATCATGCATTTTTTTTAATAAACGAAATGCTGTTTCTAATTCTTCACTATCATCGACAACAATAAACGGAACCGGCTGTGCAAAACCACTCGCGGCTAACACTTTAAGATATTCAAGAATATGATAAAAAAAACCATTGATATTATAAATTATAAAAGGTTTGGTTTTTAAAAAACCATCTTGCATCGACACGCAATCATAGGCTAATTCATCAAGTGTTCCAACTCCTCCGGGAGCAAAAACAACAATATCCGCCGCTAATAATTTATTTTTCCTGTTTTCCAGAGTGTCTTCAAGTACAATTTCGCTAATTTGTTTTAAAAAATCATCTTTTTCATATAAATCATAATATTCTCGTGTTGTGATTCCAACTATGGGCATATTATTTATTGTATATTTATTTTCATATTTCTGCCAATTATCCAGTACGCCTCGTGCAACTGCCCCCATAACACCGGAATTTGAAAAACCATAATCTAGTCTAAAACCCATTTTTGCAATTTTGGCTCCCATTTCATAACATTCTTCAACATAAGCCGGATCATTACCATCACAATGACCTCCCGATACACATACTCTTAAATTTCTTGTTTTATCTTGATTTTCCTCAGACATTTTATATCTCCCTTATATCTCCTTTAGTCTGATCCATATAAAATTTTGCTGTAAAATCTTCTAATTTGTCTTCTTCTATTGATTTTCTTAAACCTTCCATAAGGCGTTGATAATATCTGATATTATGCCATGTAAGCAACATAACGGCTAATATTTCATTTGCTTTTTGTAAATGGTGCAAATACGCTCGGCTATAATTTTTACATAACGGACAATCACAATCTTCTTCCAAAGGACGAGGATCTTCTTTATGACGGGCGTTTCTGATATTTATTGTTCCAAAACGTGTAAACGCTTGCGCTGTTCTTCCGGAACGCGTCGGCATGACGCAATCAAACATATCAACTCCTCGTAAAACGGCTCCGACAATATCATCCGGACGACCTACCCCCATTAAATATCTCGGTTTATCTTCGGGTAACATGGTAGGCGCATAATCTAAAACTTCAAACATTTTTTCTTGTCCTTCCCCAACCGCAAGTCCGCCTATGGCGTATCCGTCAAAACCTATTCGTTTTAGTTCATCCGCAGAATACGCTCGTAATGCTTCATAATCTCCTCCTTGTTGTATGCCAAAAATTCCATAACCTTCTCGATTAATAAAAGCATCTTTACTTCTTTGCGCCCAACGCATGGACATTTCTACTGATTTTTTCACAACTTCATAAGAGGCCGGTAATTTAACACATTCATCCAAACACATTGTGATATTTGAATCTAATTTATATTGTATTTTCATAGATTCTTCCGGTGAAAGAAAATATTTTTTTCCATCAATATGGGAATTAAATTCAACGCCCTCTTCGCTTATCCGACGCAAGCTATTTAAGCTCATAACCTGAAATCCACCAGAATCGGTTAAAATAGGTTTAGACCAATTCATAAATTTATGCAATCCACCCATTTTTTCCACCAAATCCGCTCCGGGACGCAACATCAGATGATATGTGTTGCCAAGTAATATTTCCGCTCCTGTAGAAGCTACTGATTCTGGCATCATAGCCTTAACTGTGGCACAAGTGCCAACCGGCATAAATGCCGGCGTATTGATAACACCATGTTTTGTATGAAGTCTACCTCGTCGAGATTTTCCAGAACGAGAAAGAATTTCAAATTTTAGACTCATGTTTTCTTTTCCTTATTTTAATTTTTCTTTTCAATATATTAAATTCAAAATTCTTTCTTTTGAAAGTCATTCTTTATTATCTTCAAAATGATTATTTTTATCTATGGCGTATCCGGTGGCTCTAACTGTGCGAATATAATCCGGTCCGGATTCATTAAGTGATCTGCGCAATCGCCGAATATGTACATCAACTGTTCGCGATTCAACATAAATATTGTTGCCCCATACATTTTTAAGTAAATATTCTCGTGAAAAGACTTTTCCCGGTGTTTCCATTAGCATTTTTAAAAGGCGAAATTCCGTTGGACCGAGATGAATATATTTGTTTCCACGAAAAACTTTCTTTTCGACTAAATCCATATGTATATCTTCAAATACCAACTCTTTTTGAGTAATAATTTCCGGTGCTCGGCGAAGATTTGTTTTAATCCGTGCCAATAATTCCGGAACGGAAAATGGTTTTGTTACATAATCATCTGCTCCTGCTGATAAGCCTTTTATTTTATCTTCTTCTTCACTTTTAGCCGTAAGCATGATAACGGGAATATCTTTTATATCCGGTTTATTACGGATCATTTTACATATTTCTACTCCTGAAAGTTCCGGCAGCATCCAATCAAGAAGTATAACTGAAGGACAATATTTTTCAATACATGCTAAAGCTTTATTACCTGAGGATTCCCAAACTACCTCGTAACCTTCTTTTTCTAAATTGTATTTTAAAAGTAAGGCTAAAGCTTCTTCATCTTCAACAATCATTACCAAAGCCATTTTTTCCTCCATTATAATTTACATTCTTAGTTTAACGTAAGGATTGTATGTTTGCAACATAATTACCATTATTAAAAATAAAACTTCCCGCAACCAAAACATCTGCACCGGCTTCCCGACAGGATTTTGCCGTATCGGAATTAATTCCTCCGTCAACTTCAATCAAAATCGATCTTTTCCCTATCAAGTCCTTTACTTTACTAATTTTCGGCAATTGTGAAGATAAAAACTTTTGTCCTCCAAACCCCGGATTAACTGTCATAATCAGAACTAAATCAACTTTATCAAGAATATATTCCAATACATTTTCTGTTGTTGATGGATTAAGAGCTATACCTGCTTTTTTACCATATGAATGTATTGTTTGTAGTGTTTTATCAAGATGCGGACATGTTTCCGGATGTATTGTGATTAAATCCGCTCCTGCTTCTATATACCAAGGAATCATTTGATCCGGATTGTCAACCATTAAATGAACATCAAAAAATAAATCACTTTCTTGTCGTAGTTGTTTAATCATCATCGGACCAAATGTCATATTAGGAACATAATGTCCATCCATAACATCCAAATGAAGCCAATCGGCTCCCGCTTGGGTTAAAGACGATATTTCTCGTGACAAATGCGCAAAATTTGCAGAAAGAAGACTGGGGGCAATTATTACCATTGTTTTCTCCTCTTTTGTTTATTTTTTACATTATATTGCCAACAGGTTGATTTTTCTTTAACAACCATTATCTAAATTTAAGATATTAATTTTTAATAGTTTTAAGGAGAAAAACATGGGTAATATGGCTAAAGAAATTACAACTCTTAACAATGAACAATTACTTAGAGTTTTAAATGAGGCCTTTGCTGAAGAATGGTTGGCTTATTATCAATATTGGATCGGCGCCAAAATTATGGAAGGTCCTATGCGGGCATCTATTGAAAGTGAATTTGAAGAACATGCTAAAGAAGAACTTGAACATGCTCATTGGCTGGCTGAAAGAATTATTCAACTCGGCGGAACTCCTATTCTTAACCCTATCGATTGGGATAAAATGGCAAAATGCAAATATTTAACTCCGGAAAATCCTTTTAATGTCGAATTATTAAAACAAAATCTTGCTTCTGAACGATGCGCCATTAAACGTTATCAACAAATTTGCGAAATGTGTCATGGAAAAGATTTTGAAACGTTCGAAATTTCAAGAAAAATTTTACACGAAGAATTAGATCATGAACAAGATTGGGAAGATTTCCTTCAAGATATTGAAAAACAACAAGAATATGCTATTGAAAAAATAAAATCAGAAACAAAACAATAATTTTTTTAATAAGTGCTTGATTTATTGTTTGACAAATAAAAACAAAAATGCCAAAATAGGACAAAACAACACCTCGATCGTGTTTTCTCCCTAAACAAATCAGGCACTCCAAATAACTAAGTTTTAGGGAAAAATAGAAAAGACATCTTTAAAAGGTGTCTTTTTCTATTTAATCTACTGTTTAATCAACATATTTCTGCAATAATCCCAAAGCCGCCTTTATCCCGTCAACAGCAGAAGAAACTATTCCTCCCGCGTACCCTGCTCCCTCGCCAGCCGGATATAAACCTTTTACCGGACTTTGCATATCTTCTTCTCTTATAATTCGAATCGGCGATGAACTGCGCGTTTCAACACCTGTCATAACGGCATCTGGGAAATTATATCCATGTAATTTTTTATCCATTTCATTAATCGCTAATCGAAAGGTATCCATAACAAATGTTGGTAAAACATAATCCATACTTCCCCATACAACCCCTCGCGAATAACTGGGAATAACTTCACCGGCTTTAACGGAAGAACGTCTTTTTAACATATCTTCCAATCTTTGCGCCGGTGCGGCATAACTCTTATCTCCGGCACAAAAAGCTCGATTTTCTATTTGTTTTTGCCAATAAACTCCTTGAAGGGGATGATTCCCTCCAAAATCAGAAGGTGTTACACCGACTAAAAGTGCCGCATTTGCGTTTTCTCCATCTCTCGCGTAATAACTCATTCCATTTGTCACAACTTGTTCTTTTTCTGATGCCGCAGCTACAACAACACCCCCGGGACACATACAAAAACTATATGCCGAACGACCATTAGGCAAATGAACCGCTAATTTATAATCCGCAGCCGATAATTTAGGATTATTACAAAAATCATGATATATCGCCCGATTAATCAGACTTTGCGGATGTTCAATGCGAACTCCTATGGAAAATGACTTTGGTATTATGGGAACTCCTCGATTATGTAACATTTCAAATGTATCTCTTGCACTATGCCCCAATGCTAAAATAACATCTTGTACAGGTAACTCGTACTGTTCGTCTTCATTATATTTAATATTTAATAAACGTATTTGATTGTTTTGGATTTGTATATCGTCTAATTGATGTTCAAAACGATATTCTCCGCCTAAAGAAATAATTTTTGCACGAATATTTCGCACTATATTTACTAATTTATCTGTACCTAAATGAGGTTTGGATATATATAAAATTTCATTTGGCGCACCTGCTTTGACTAATTCTTTTAATACAAACATTGTCATAGCATCTTTTTTTATCCCCGTCATCAATTTGCCATCGGAAAAGGTTCCCGCTCCTCCTTCTCCAAATTGAACATTGGATTGTGTTTTAAGTTTTCCTCCATGCCAAAAATTTTTGACATCTCGACAACGTTTATCAATAGAAGGTCCTCTTTCTAAAATAATCGGACATACTCCTGCTTGCGCTAAAACCAGTGCCGCAAACATTCCTGCCGGTCCGCTGCCAATAATAACGGGAGATTGAATTTTCTTTATTGGTGGAATAATAAATTCCGGTATGGGAATATATTGACTTACATAAGGAATGTTTTGTTTAAGCAATAAAGCTTCATTATCAACAGAAAATGCTATATTGTATACAAACCATATTTCTTTACGACTGCGGGCATCTATAGCTTTTTTTAATATTTGAATGTTCCTTATTGAGCATTTTAAATACGCAGAAAGTTTTTCCGATAAAAGTGTTTCATCTTCAGACAAACTACATTTAAAATTGTTGATACAAAGCATTTATATTCCTTTAGATAGTTATTTAGATTTTTAATATCACATACCATGTAGATAATTCACCCCCCGTTTCCAGATATTAGAAACGGGGGGTGGATTTGATTTTAACTTTTTATTTTAGATTTCGCCATTTGCGTATTTTTTAGCCATTTCCGACATGGGGATAACTTTAATCTTATCCGCATGACCTGCCGCACCAAAGGCAATATAACGTGCTTCGCAAACTTTTTGCATTTCTTCTATTGCCGGTTTTAAGTATTTACGCGGATCAAATTCTTTTGGATTTTCGGTAAATATTTTACGAATAGCTCCTGTAATAGCCATACGACAATCCGTATCCACATTAACTTTACGAACACCGGATTTAATTCCTCTAACAATTTCTTCAACCGGCACGCCGTAAGTTTGAGGAATTGCTCCACCATAGGCGTTTATTAAATCTTGTAATTCTTGCGGAACAGATGAAGAACCATGCATAACCATATGTGTATTTGGCAATTTGGCATGAATTTTTTCAATAACGTCAATTGCTAAAATTTCACCATCCGGTTTACGGGTAAATTTATATGCACCATGAGAAGTGCCAACGGCTACGGCTAAGGCATCTAATTTTGTTTCGGCGACAAAACGAGCTGCTTCATCAGGATCGGTAACCAATCTTTTTTTATCTATCACGCCTTCTGCTCCATGACCATCTTCTTTATCGCCTTTACCAGTTTCCAACGAGCCAATAACTCCTAATTCACCTTCAACCGACGCACCAACAGCATGAGCGCGGGCGACAACTTCTTTAGTCACATGAACATTATATTCAAACGAGGATGGTGTTTTACCATCGGCTTCCAATGAACCATCCATCATAACTGAAGAATAGCCATTAACGATAGCTGATTGACATATATCAACCGAAGATCCATGATCTTGGTGTAAACAAATCGGTAATTCCGGAAACATTTCAATACCGGCCGCCACCATATGGCGGATCATTGGATCGCCGGCAAATTTACGAGCTCCGGTTGAGGTTTGTAAAATGACCGGTGCATTTACTTTTCGAGCTGCTTGTAAAACAGCTATAACTTGTTCCATATCGTTAATATTAAATGCAGGAACGCCATAATTATTTTCGGCTGCATGATCCAATATCTGACGCATTGTTACTAAAGGCATAATTTTCTCCTTAAATATTTATGTTAAATTTTTTTAAGTATATTCTGATACTCCGTTTTTTCAAGTTTTTTCTATTGAGGAAAATAGATTTATATTCGGCAATATTTTTTTACCGCTTCAATTACCGCATCTACTGTTATATTAAAATGACGGTAAAGATCTTCTGCCGGACCAGATGCCCCAAAACTTTCCATACCAATGATTGTTCCTTTAGGACCGACGTATTTTTCCCAACCGAATTTTGCTCCTGCTTCTATTACTATTCGAGGACATCTTCCAAGAACTTGTTGACGATATTTTTCATCTTGTTCATCAAAAATTTCCGTACACGGCATAGAAACAACTGCTGTTTGTATGCCCTCTTTTTGAAGTTTTTGTTGTGCTTCAATAGCAAGGGAAACTTCCGAACCTGTAGCTATAATCGTCGCTTTACGATATCCTTGAGCTTTAGAAATAACGTATCCACCTTTTGAAGTCATATTTTGACGACTTGAAGTTCGCAGAAGAGGTAAATTTTGACGGCTCAAAACCAAAAGACTCGGTTTATGTTCCATCGTAAGAGCTATTTGCCATGATTCTGCCGTTTCAATAACGTCACAAGGTCGAAATAATAATATATTAGGCATTGCGCGGAATGACGCCAATTGTTCAATAGGCTGATGCGTCGGACCATCCTCTCCAACGCCTATTGAATCATGGGTTAAAACGTAAATAACTCGTATTCCCATTAATGCCGCCAAACGAATCGAAGGACGAACATAATCGGAAAATACAAAAAAAGTACCGCCGTAAGGTATAACTCCTCCATGTAAAGCTAATCCGTTCATTATGGCTCCCATTGCATGTTCGCGAATTCCATACATTAAATTATTACCATCATACGATTGCGGGGTAATTGTCTTCATTCCTTTAACAAAGGTTAAATTTGATGCGGCTAAATCCGCAGAACCGCCAATAATCGACGGAATATGTGGTATTATTTCTTCCAAACACATTTGTGAAGCTTTTCTGGTCGCAACTTTTATCTGTTCTTTGATGGCCTTGTTTTTCATTTTATTAAGCGATTTATTCCAATCTTTGGGCAATTGACCGCGTATATCATTCTTAAATTGTGTTTGTGCTTTTTGCGCTTGTTGTTGCCACCTTGTATATTCTTCTAATGAACGAGTTCCACATTGCCGCCATTTATTTAAAATATCATTTGGTATTTCAAAAGGAGAATATGGCCAATTAAGGTTGTTAGCCATTATCTCCCGTTCTTGAATTCCCAGAGGAGATCCATGGCATTGACTGGTTCCTTGTTTGGAAGGACAGCCAAAGCCTATAATTGTCTTACAAGAAATCAGAACTGGTCTATCAGAAGATTGAGCTTGTTTGATAATTGAAGATATTGCTTCTTGATCATGACCGTCTACCGATAAAACTTTCCATCCTGCTGCTTCAAAACGCTTTGTTTGATCAACCGAACTGCTTTTATCGACGCTGCCATCAATAGTAATGTTATTGTTATCCCAAAAAACTATTAATTTATTTAATTTCCAATGACCGGCTAAAGATATAGCCTCCTCAGAAATACCTTCCATTAAACATCCATCACCGGCAATGACATAAGTATAATGATTACATAAATCTTTTCCATAACGTGCGTTTATATGTCTTTCGGCCAAAGCCATACCCACAGCTGAAGCTATTCCTTGTCCCAATGGTCCGGTTGTCATTTCAACACCTGAAAGATGCCCATATTCCGGATGCCCTGCCGTTTTAGAACCAAGTTGACGAAAATTCTTAATATCTTCAAGGGAAATATCTTTATATCCCGTTAAATAAAGTACAGAATATAAAAGCATTGAGCCATGACCGGCTGAAAGAACGAATCTATCCCTATCAAACCAATAGGGATCTGACGGATTGAATTTCATATATTTTGTAAATAAAACCGTTGCAACATCGGCCATTCCTAACGGCATTCCGGGATGCCCTGATTTCGATTTATTTATGGCGTCAACTGATAAAAAACGAATGGCATTAGCCATTTGGGAAGATATTTCCTTAGAATTGTAAAGCATCATAATTCTCCTTTATCTTAAACCATTTAAACGGTTGTAACGATACTGATCTCGACTTAAAACCAATCCTAATTTAATTGGATATCCCGGACGATCATTCGGTATTTTGACACTTATATAATCCCCTTGATGCATTATTTTCTTTTTAACTTCTTTGACTTCAACATTTATGAAATGAGCTTCTTTTCCTATTGTGTCTTGCTGTGTCCCCGTATCGGTATAATAACCAAACTCAATTAAATTATCACTATTTATATTTTGACGTTGAATTTCAAATATCGGAGCAATTAAAGCTTCTAATTCTCCTCTTTTATTCTCATGACAATAACCTTCATAACCTATTAATTCTATTTTAGCTTCTTGTTGTTTTCCGGACATTAATGTCACATGACTGAATTCCGGAACAATTTGAACATTAGGACAATAGCGGACAAATGTTGCAGGAGTTGTATGACATGCCCCCAACATTATAAGTCCTGCTAATAAACAATTCTTTTTAAACATTATTTCCTCTTTTTTTATTTTGATATAAAAACAACTATATAAAATCACATTTTATTTGTAAATAGTTTGCGCAAATCTGTTTTTATTAATCATTATCCATAAATAACGCAACTAATTCCGCATGTTGAGTATAAACAAACTGATCAACCATTGTTATCTCGGTCAGCGTATAACCTCCGGATTGTAAAATATTTGCATCACGAACGAAGCTTTGTGGATTACAAGAAACATAAACAAGTTTGGTTGGTCTTTTTCCCCTTTCCGTTTGAGCTAAAACCGATACTTGTTCTTTTGCTCCCGCACGTGGAGGATCAAGAACAACGGCGCAAAATTGTTCTAATTCGTTTTCTGTAAGCGGGTATTTAAATAAATTACGATTAACAATGTCAATATTGACAATCATTTGTTTATTTATTGAATATTGAAATGCCGTCAACAATTCTGATGATGAATCAACAGCCAGAATTTTACGTTCGGGGATTTCGGCTAGCGGACATGAAAATGTACCTGCTCCGCAAAATAAATCCGCAATATTTCCTGTTGTATTTCCTATGTAGTGTTTAACCAAAGCCGTCAATTTTTCTTGTCCTTCACGAGAAGGTTGCAAAAACGTACCGGCCGGAAGAAAAATATCAGCTTTTCCCGCTTTTATATAGGGGGAATATTTTTGAAGAATCGTTTCTGCTTTATGTTGTGTTGATAATCGATGTGAAACACGGATAATATCAGAATTTGTATTAACTTGTTGAAAAATAATTTCCCGTTGTTCTAAAGTTAAAGGGAAATTAAATTCAAGAACAACATCTAATCCATTATCTGCTTGAGTAATCCATAAATCTCCCTGTTCAACATATTGTGTCTTAATTTTCCCTTTTCGCTTGATAATGTGGGGATATTGACATAATTCAAATAATAAAACGCGCAAAAAAGATAGATTACGATTAATTAATGTTGTTAATTGAGGACAAAAATCTAAATCTATAATTTCGTGGCTATGAAAAGCGTTAAAACCTAAAATTAAACCGTTTTTACACCGCTGAAAAGCAAAACTGGCTCGCCGCCGCGTACTCGAATCAATAAAAATAGGATCAGCAAATGAAAATTGATGCCGTGTAATGGATTGCAGTATGTTTCGCACTTGGAAACTTTTATATTGACAATATTCTTCATAACCCAAATGCCTTAACGAACATCCTCCACACAATCCGCAATCCATTACATTTTCCCCATTCTACCGGCGTTATATCTTTATAAATAACAAAAAATTAGTTAATATATGATAAAAGTTAGTTATATTTATAAAAAAAAAGATGATTATTTATTAATTATAGGATAACATACATTATATTTGATCAAAAATAATGGATAAGGATGGAGGAAATGAAGAAAAAACTTCCTAAACATTTAAGTTATGATTACCAACTTAAACTTGATGATACACCACTTAAAATCGCAGATAGAATGCCCTTAAAAGTAATTATGCCGGCAATCGTTATCGGCTTTATAATGACTTTTATCAGTTGTCTGGAATTATCCGGAAGTATGTATGCTCCCGAAAGTATGGGATATGTTATCACTTCTGAAACAAGACCACCGTTATTTAGTCATACAGTCGTTGATACTGCTTTTATTATTCTTGGATTAGGGATTATTATCGGTGCCGTTGTTTCTTATATTCGTTATAAAAAAATCTTTTTTAATGGGAAAATTTTTTCCGTTGACCTACACGGCATATTTACCGAAAGCGAATTGTTTCGTGAATTTTTACGTAACTATAATGGGGTTCGTTTTAGAGCCGAATTCTTTCAATTCGGTATCTTAAACAAAAATAAATATATCATTGAACTTGAACATCGTGATCCACAAAAAACCATTCCTCTTTATATATCAACAAATCCTACTGATATCTATCAAATATGGTACTATTACGCAAAAAAACTCTCTATGCCTGCTATCCTTGATACAGATGAAGGTACAATTATTAAAGAAATAAATGAAATCGACAAAAACTTAAAAGAATATTTATCTTCAAGAAATTTAATATCAGTCTATGATAATATTCCCCAAAAATCTCAAAATATCAATTTAATCGAAAAAAAGGATCGTATCATTATTAAACCTCGCCGATTGTTTTGGAGTATTCCCAAATTACTCGGCGTTTTCTGGCTTACCTTCTACTTAATCATATTATTTATCGCCGCTTTTTATTATGAATATACAGCTCGTTTTATAGGATCCACTCCCAAAACAATCTTTGCCTTTTGCTTTCTTGTCCTACTCGCCGTTTTCTTTATCGGTCTAATGTTCAAAAAAGATAAACTTGTCATTAAAAACGGAATGTTAATCCTTGTAAATAAAATATTCTTTATCTCATATAAAGAATATGCCCATCTCGACGATATCCGCGATATTCAAGTCGTTTATAATCCAACTGCTGATCGTTATTATTTAGCGGTTATTACCGATAAAAATATGTTGGCTTTCGGTAAAGCCATGCCTTTAGAAGATTTGCAATGGATCAGAGATTACCTCATCTTCAAAATATTACATTGATTTTTTGCTCCATAATTCATATTTATGTTGCTAAACAGAACTTTTTGTTTATAAATTGATTAAATATTTTAACAAATTGAAAGTAGAAACTATGAAAGAACCAGATATCAACGAACAAGAAGCATTTATCAAAGAAGTCGATGAAGACTTAAAAAATGAAAACCTTAAAAAATTATGGAATAAATATGGAATCTATATCATTATCCTTGTCGTCGTCGCTCTTACAACCGCTGTCAGCTACGAAAGCATAAAAAAATGGTACCAACAAAAACTACAACAATGGTCCGATTCTTATGCTTATGCTCTAAGTCTACAAAATCAAGGAAAATATGATGAAAGTATGGATACTTTCTCATATATTGCCCAACAGGATTATGGTATCTTTTCTGAATTAGCAGAAATGCAAAAAGCAACAATCCTTCTTAACCAAAAGAAAAACGATGAAGCTTTTGCAATTATGAACAACATCATAAATAATCCATCTTTCAATTCACATCTAAGAGATACTGTTATTCTCAAATTAGCATCTTATAAATTAGAAAACGCTCCTATTGATGAAATACAACAACTCCTTGCCCAAATAGCAAATGATGACGCCAATAGTTGGCAAACAAGTGCTCAAGAAATGCTCGCGCTTGCATACTTGCGTGATGGAAACATCAGTCAAGCTCAAAACTTATATAATCAAATTCTGGAAAATTCTAAAACATCCGAAGCTGCCAAAAACAGAATAAGAGACATACTGGCCGTACTGCCGAGGAATTAAAAATATGGAGTATTAAAATGCATCATAAATGCAAAAATATAGTTATTATCATTTTATGCCTTATCCTAACCGGATGCGGATTATTTAAAAAAGAAAAATTAAACATAGAAGGAGAAAGGATTCCGGTATTAAGTACCAGAGAAATTGTTACTGCTGACTACTCAAGCGGTGATATTAATATTATTCTTCCCCACCCGACACTTAATAAGGAATGGACGCAAACAGGCGGAAATTCCATACACAATATGGGCCACCCAGAAAGCAATAAAAACCTACAAAAAAACTGGAGTTCTAATTTTGGAAAAGGTTCTTCCTCGCGTGATTATTTAATTGCAACCCCTGTTATTGCTGAAAATATTATTTTTACAATGGATACACAAGCCGTCGTAAGTGCTTTTCGCCAAAATGACGGAGAAAATTTATGGAAGAGAAAATTAAAACCACGTTTACGTAGCGATAAAGATATATCCTTAAAAGGAGCAGGATTAGCTTATAATCACAATAACATTTATGCCGTTACCGGATTTGGTGGTGTTTTTGCTCTTGAAGCACAAACAGGAAAAATCAAATGGGAATATTTCACATCATCACCTATAAGAACCGCGCCGACTGTCGGAGGTGGAAAAGTTTTTATTCAAACACTTGATAATACAATTTTTGCATTAAATGCTTTTAACGGAAGTGAAATTTGGCGATATACTTCATCAAAAGAAGAAACAACCAAAGTTGGAGCCGCTTCACCTGCATATAGTGAAGAAAAAGATGTTCTAATCGCAGGTTTCTCAAATGGAGAACTCCGCGCTCTTAAAGCAAGTACAGGTTCTCCATTATGGAGTGATTTTCTTGTATCCTCAAAACGCACTAATTTATTGGCAGATCTAAATACTATTTTAGCAAGTCCGATTATTGCCGGTGATATTGTTATAGCCGCAGGCTCAAATAATTTATTGGTTGCAATAGACATACGCAGCGGACAAAGAATCTGGGAAAGAGAAATTGGCAGTACAAATCTTCCGTGGTTGGTCGGAAAATACTTATACGTTATGGCAAATGATGCTCGTTTGATGTGCGTACAAGCCGATAGCGGAAAAATTGTCTGGGACACTAAAGTTCCTGCAGGAAATGATGTATCCGATCAAGTGGGCGTCACATATAGCGGACCGTTACTTAGCGGCAACAGACTTTTAGTCAATACATCCAATGGTTACACATTTTATATTTCACCTTATACCGGAAAAATTTTAGGTTATGTTGAAATTGACGAAGGTTCTTCTTTGCCGCCGATAACAGCCAACAAACAAGTCGTTATTACAACTCGTGATGCGGAAATTATAACCTATCAATAATTAGGAGCTTGTTTAATGTCAATAAAAGTTGCTATTATTGGAAGACCTAATGTTGGCAAGTCAACTTTATTTAATCGTTTAGCCGGTAAAAAATTAGCTATTGTTCATGATAAACCCGGTGTTACAAGAGATAGAAAAGAAGCACAAACAAAACTTTATGATCTTCCTTTGTTGATTATAGATACTGCGGGATATGAATATTCTAATGGAAACAATCTTGAAAGCCGAATGTGGGAACAAACAAAAAAAGCTATAAATGAAGCAGATGTGTGCTTATTCCTATATGACGCTAGAGTTGGCTTACAGCCTTATGATGAATATTTTGCCGATATTTTACGCCGCCAACATAAACCTGTCATTTTATTGGCAAATAAATGTGAAGGTAAACAACAAGAAGATAGTCGCTTTGAGGCGTACAAACTCGGACTTGGAGATCCTATTCCTTTTTCTGCCGAACATGGTTTAGGTTTACAGGATCTTTATGAAGCTCTTAAAATCTATAATAAGCAGGAACAAGCGGAAAATATTAATAATGATGACAACAATTCTAAATCATTACAAGTTGCCATTGTCGGTCGTCCCAATGTCGGGAAATCGACCTTAGTTAATGCCTTGCTCAAAGAAAATAGAATGTTGACCGGTCCAGAAGCCGGTGTAACTCGCGACTCTATTTCATCAAATTGGGAATGGAAAGGCTATAAGTTTAAATTAGTTGATACAGCCGGTTTACGCAAACAATCAAAAGTATCAGACAGTTTAGAAAAAATGTCCGCGGCTTCATCTCGTTATGCTGTCAATATGGCTCAAGTCGTAGTCTTGGTTCTTGACGCCGATGCAATTTTAGATAAGCAAGATTTGACCATAGCCTCAAAAGTTTTAGACGAAGGTCGCGCTTTAATTATTGCGGTCAACAAATGGGATATAGCCAATAAAAAAGAAGCTATTGACAGATTAAAGTATCGGTTAAAAACATCATTAACACAAGTTGAAGGAATACCGACAGTAACTATTTCCGCTCTCAAAGGGGAAGGACTTGATAAGTTAATGGCAGAAGTTGTTAAAATATATAATCGTTGGAACAGTCGAATAGCTACAGCTCCTCTTAATCAATGGTTTGCAGATGCAATTGCAAATTATCCCCCTCCTCTTGGTAGAAATAAAAGAAGGATTAAATTACGCTATATTACTCAAGCTAAGATTAGACCGCCATCATTTTTTATTTTTTCAAGCAATCCTGAAGGGCTTCCGGATAGTTATTTACGTTATTTAATCAATAGTTTAAGAACAACTTTTGATTTTGGAGGTATTCCCATACGTCTAACTGTACGTAAAACCAACAATCCTTATGCAGATCAAAAATAAAATAAATTAGCTAATGATACTGAAATTAAAATAAATAGTCTGTATGAATATAAGAAAAATAAGTTACAAGTAAAGTTAAGTCTTAATATTGCAAAAAATTAAGTGCATAAGAAATAAGTTTTTCTGATGCCTCATAGTGAAAGATTAACAAGTTTGAAAACTCCATTATAGTTACATATCATTATAAATGGAATAATCATTAAGTAAAAATTGCGCCAATAACAGATGATCTCCTATTTAGAAATATATAAATTGAGGCGGTAGAAATACCGCCTTTCTTTGAAAAGATTTTGTGTAAACCGTACATAATTACCTTAATTTATATACGACGTGATGTTTTTTTAGCTTTAATAAAGAACAACACGCCAACAGGAATAGTAATAGCATATAGTGCTGTTGATATACTTAAGACCAACCAAGGCTGACTAAAAATCATTGTTGCAAATAAGACAACGACAATTATTAAAGGTATCATCATATAAGTTGGAATTTTCATATGTTTTGTAGAAATTGTAGGTATTCTACTAACCATTAACATTGCCACGACACACATAACCAAGCTGCAAAACCAATCGTTATATAAAAAGGTTAGATTCGGATATTCAAAGCTAAGCATAATAGGTAGTATACCCAAAGCAGCAGCGGCAGGAGCAGGCACACCAACGAAAAAATTTTGCCAATATTGAGGTTGAGGTTCTTCTTCAAGCATAGTATTAAAACGCGCCAACCGCATAGCCATACAAATAGCAAAAAGCAAACAAAAGAACCACCCAAATTTAGGAAAGCTATTTAAGGTCCATTGATACATAAGGATAGCTGGTGCGACACCAAAGCTAACGAAATCAGAAAGAGAATCCAATTCTGCGCCAAATTTTGTTGAACCTTTAAGCATACGAGCAACTCGACCATCCAGCATATCGAAAAGAGCTGCCAAAAAAATACAAACAATAGCTTTTCCCCAAGCCTCTCCTATTGCATAACGCATAGATGTAACTCCGGCGCACAGAGCAAGTGTTGTTACGATATTTGGAGCGATTTTGCGAAAAGGCAGAGTAGTCAATTTCTGATGTAATAAATTATTATTTATTTTTTCCATTATCTTACAGCTCCTTGCACTTGTTTATTGTTGGAGGCAAGATTAGCGAGGACAGTTTCTCCTGCGATCATTGTCTGCCCGACACAAACTTGAGGTTCAACTCCTTCCGGCAAATAGACATCGAGTCTTGAACCGAAACGAATTAATCCGAAGCGTTGTCCGGCTTTATATTTATCTCCTGGTTTAGCAAAGCACAAAATTCTTCGAGCAATCAATCCTGCAATTTGTACAAAGATTATATCCTTTCCAGAAACAGTATTCATAAGCAGTAATTGTCTTTCATTATCTTTGCTAGCTTTATCGAGAGTTGCATTTAAAAATTTTCCGGGGATATAGATTGCTTTGGTAATAGTTCCCTCGGCAGGAGCTCTATTAACATGGACATTAAAGACGCTCATAAAAATACTAATACGTGTAAATTCTTTTTCGCCGAGTTCAAGTTCTTCAGGAGCTTTGACTTTTGTAATCATTTGAACGATGCCATCTGCAGGGGAAACGACGACATTATCAATTTCTGGAGTAATCCGTTCTGGATCGCGAAAGAAATAATAGCACCAAATTGTACAAACAAGTCCAATCCACCCCAGAGGTTCCCACATCATTGCCAATAACGCTGTTATTGCCGCAAAGATACCAAAGAATTTCCACCCTTCTTTATTAATATTTGGCAAGATATAACGTTGCCAAGAAAGATTAATATTTTTCATTTTTTTCCTTTCTCATCTATTAAAAATATGCCGAAACGCAGTTTCCGCCACATATTACTTTTTATAAGAATCATATTTTTTATTTTTTTTCAAGTATTTAATCACAAATATTAAACATAAAGAAAAAAAAAGAAAAATTTTAAAGTTTATGGTTGCATTTATATTATTTTGATGTATAAATGAAATAAATTTTTTGCGCTTGTGGCGGAACAGGTAGACGCTGCAGACTTAAAATCTGTTGGGAGCAATCCCGTGCCGGTTCGATTCCGGCCTAGCGCACCATTTATTTTGCTTGAAAATCAAGCGCTTAAATCAAGAGCCAAGGCTTTAATGCGAGGCTCTTTAATTTTTTTAAATCCTTCAAAAACAAGTACTTACATTTTTGCTTTACAATAAACAACTATGGGAGAGCAAAATGTCTGAAAACTGTATGGCAAACTGTATGGCAACTAAAATCTATTTACAGTTGCGAAACAAAACTTTCTATTATAGAGTGGAGTTACCAAGAGTTAATAACAAGAGAAGATACAAAATCATCTCTCTTCATACGCAAAATTACTTTGAAGCTCAGGAAAAAATTAAACAGATGATGGCTGAAGAAGAAAAATTAAGACGGTTACGCCAGTTATTTAATAATTTGATATTTGAAAGTGACGATACGGGCGGTATTTTCACTCTTGTTACCAATTTTTCAAGCAAAAGACTATCCAAACGCAATAAGGTTAAAGATGTTGCCGAGTTATACTCTTTATATTGCGGTATGTCTGAAGAGATAAAAAAGCTTAGTGAAGAAAACAAAGCTCTTATGAATCATATTAAAAATCTTGAAAAGGAAATTAAAGAATATATCGGACCGGTAAATGTTGCTATTGCTGAAATTTGTAAGCCAAAGCAATCTGTTTCAGACCCACAAACGCCAGGTTATACAATCGGGCAAGTTTTGGAATCCATGTTATCACAAAGACAAGCAAGCAATTCTGCAACCTATCAAAAAAGAAAACGTCAAACAATTGTCAAACTACTTAATGAAGCCGGACTTTCTCTAGAAAGCGATTATGCAGACTTTCATAATGTGGAGATGATAGAAAAAATTTCCAAAAACATCATCAATGACACCTCAACCAAGAATGATGTTAAAAAAATGAAGGTTCGCTATCTTAAAGAATTGGCAACACGCGGCAATATTATTAATTCTGATTTGTATAAAAATAACATTATTGAGCTCTTTCCGGAAATTGAAAAAACAAAAAGAGCTGATAAGAATCCGCATTTACCATACCGAAAAGAGCAATTGCTTGAGATGTTTAATCCAAAATATGACTATTTTCAAAAGAATCCGGATGCATTTTGGGCTTGTATGATTGCTTTGTTTACCGGGGCGAGAATAAACGCAGCGATTACCTTACAATATAAGGATATTCTTGTAAAAGACGGTATTCCTTGTATTCAGTTTTGTTCAGACCATAAAATCAAGCAACTTAAAAATGATGCGTCAGAACGGTTGGTACCCATCCATGAACAATTGTTAAATTTAGGCTTTGTTGATTATATAAATCGGCAAAAGGCAAGATTAAAAGCCAAAGATACGGATTTTATTATTAAGAAATGTCAAACCAAGAGCGGAGAATACAATAATAAATTCTTTACGCGTGAGTTATCTCCGTTTTTTATGGAAATTAAAGTTAAAACCGGTAATAACGATGGCTTTGATTTTCACTCTTTTAGAAAAAATCTTAGTATCGCTTTGCAAGATAGCGGTGTTGGTGCGACTTATATTAACGATATCATTGGTTGGGAAGGCAAGACAACCATGGAACAATCTTATTCCAACCATACACTTGCACAAATTAAAAATGAAATGCAAAAATTTAGCTATGACTTCCTTAAACCATCTTTTGCAAAATGGAAAACCATCATGGCAAAGAAGTAAAGTTACAAATAAATTTGTTGGTAAGGATACATCATGGAAAACAGCATAAAAAAAACTATTGAAAAATATATGGAAAGTATAAAAGAACCTTTTTGTTCTGAAGCTGATTTTCAATTTTCCTTAGCATTATTTTTAAATGATAAACTCTCTGATTTTAATGTTATTTTAGAATATCCTGTCAATACAGATAAAAATAATTATATTTATATTGATATCTGCTTGATAAATAAAGATTCAAAAGAAAAATATTATATAGAACTAAAATACAAAACAACCAATGCTAATATTGAAAGACATGGTATTCAAAACATTATATTGAAGAAACAACAAGCTCAAGATTTAGGAAGATATTTTTTTATTAAAGACATTCACAGGATTGAACAATGCAATAATATAAAAGGTGGTTTTTGTTTGTTACTAACTAATGATCATCTTTATTATGATAAAAACGCTTCTCCTAAAGATACTCTAGACCAAAGTTTTAGAATAAACGATGGTAATGAAATAAAATCAGGTTTTCACTCTTGGAAAGAGGTTAAAAATACAGATAAACATTGGACTACAAAATATCCTTCCATACAAATTCAGCAAAACTATAAATGTGATTGGAAAGAATGTTTGGGGAGAACAGGTTTCCAATATCTTTTATTACAAGTAGATAAAAAATAATTTTTTGAATAAAACTTACGCACAGGTTGAGTTTTTACCGCTCCGATTTGATGAATAACACGACAATATAATTTTGGAGTTCGAAAACTTTATAGCGCAGACACATAGAGAGGCAAGGATTTAACCGTCTTTGTCTCTTTATTTTAACATCGGGCTGGCATAAGCAT
>CALXTF010000018.1 GCA_944391335.1 uncultured Alphaproteobacteria bacterium | reverse complement strand
CAAATCCAAGGGGCTGCCAAAAGTATAAAAAAACGCCCCTTTAGGGCGTCCTTTTATACTGGCTGCCCCACATGGATTCGAACCACGATTAACGCAGTCAGAGTGCGCTGTCCTGCCGTTAGACGATGGGGCAATCATTAAAAACTTAAGTACGAGTACGACTAAACACTCAAAATGTCAAGCCTTTTTTTAACTCACTAACCTTCTCAAAAAAAAATAAGGCAATTCCCAAAATCGCCCTATTCTCACAAAATTTTATTTTTTGTCTTCCAAATCAACCTTGATATGAAGTTCTTTCATTTGTTCCTCAGTTACAAAATTCGGAGCTTGCATCATCAAATCTTGCGCCTTGCCATTAAGCGGAAATAAAATCACATCACGAATAATCGGCTCATCTAAAAGCAACATCACCAACCTGTCTAAACCATAAGCCGAACCAGCGTGCGGTGGAGCGCCAAACTTAAAGGCATTAATCATACCACCGAATTTATTATCTACCACGCTATTATCATAACCGGCTATTTCAAATGCTTTATACATAATTTCCGGCTCATGGTTGCGAACCGCTCCTGAAAGCAACTCAACACCATTGCAAACCAAGTCATATTGATATGCCAAAATATCCAACGGTTTTTTATTGAGTAAAGCTTCCATTCCTCCCTGAGGCATAGAAAACGGATTATGTGAAAATTCAACCGCGCCGGTTTCTTCATTTTCTTCATAAAATGGAAAATCTACAATCCAACACAGCTTAAATGAATTTTCATCAATCAGTCCCAGTTCTTCACCAACCTTATTGCGCAAACGACCGCTGAACTTATCAAATTTCATTCCTGAACCAACCATAAACAAAACAGCATCACCCTCTTTTAAACCTGTTCTTTGTTTAAGTTCTTCAAGCTTTTCTTCGCTTAAGAAACGAGCAATACCTTTAGCACCGGCTGCAGACAAAGCAACATAAGCAATACCACCAAATCCCTCGGCTTTAGCATAAGCGTCTAATTTATCAAAAAATGAACGTGGTTTTTCGGCTATTCCGGATACCAACAACGCTTTAACTGTTTTACCTTCTTTAACTAAATTATCATAAACACCAAAACCGGTTTCACCGAAAAAGTCAGTTACATTTTGCAATATTAAGGGATTACGCAAATCAGGTTTATCGGAACCATATTTCATCATTGCTTCACGGAAAGGAATATGAATATAAGGTGTCTGATCAACTTTTTTACCATTAGCAAATTCATTAAAAATGGTGCCTAAAGTATGTTCTATTACTTCAAACACATCTTCTTGAGTTGCAAAACTCATTTCCATATCCATCTGATAAAATTCTCCGGGAGAACGATCGGCTCTTGTATCTTCATCACGAAAACACGGCGCAATTTGAAAATATTTATCAAATCCCGAAACCATCAACAATTGTTTAAATTGCTGCGGTGCTTGCGGCAAAGCATAAAACTTACCTGGGTTCAAACGTGAAGGAACCAAAAAATCACGAGCTCCCTCTGGAGAAGATGACGTTAAAATCGGTGTTTGATATTCGGTAAAACCTTGTTCGCGCATTAATTCGCGAGAACGTTGAATAACCGCAGAACGTAACAAAATATTTTTATGAATTCTGTCTTTTCTTAAATCCAGAAAACGATATTTCAGACGAATTTCTTCCGGAGCATCATCTTCAATTGCCACTTGAAAAGGCAACACATCGGCTTTAGAATAAATTTTTAATCCATCTACCTTAATTTCTATTTCTCCGGTGGGTAAATTTTTATTAACATTTTCACGGATAACAGCTTCACCGTCGACACCGATAACCGATTCCACACGAACTTCCTGTATTTGTTCAAACAAAGGAGAGGTACTATCAAATACACATTGGGTGATACCATAGTGATCACGCAAATCGACAAAACACAAATTACCCAAATTACGTTTACGGTGAATCCAACCGGCGAGTTTCACACGTTTACCGGCATCTTCCGCACGCAACTGTCCACAGGTAAAATTACGATACTTATTCATCTAAAAACCTCAAATATTAATTAACATGCAGGTTATATTAGGACAAAAGAAAACAAAATCAATAAAAATATTAAATTTATATTAAACAAAAACAATTATATTATGTTTTATAATTGTTAATAACGGACAAACACATGAAAATAATATCAGACAACCCTTCTCTTGAAGAATTATGCCAAAATTTAAGCCAACAATCTTTTATTACAGTTGATTTAGAATTTATCCGCGAAAAAACTTATTTTCCGATTTTATGTTTAATTCAAATTGCTTCTGAAAAACAAACAGCAATTATAGATCCTTTAGCTGACGGAATTAATTTACAAAGTTTTTTTAATTTAATGAAGAATCCCAATGTCATAAAAGTTTTTCATTCATGCCGTCAAGATGTTGAAATTATCTATGAGCTTTCAGGAATTATTCCTCAACCTTTATTTGACACCCAGGTTGCTGCCATGGTTTGCGGTTTTGGTGAAAGCATCAGTTACGAACGTTTAGTAAAAGCTATTCTCAATATTAATCTTGATAAAACCAACAGATTATCAAACTGGCTGCTCCGTCCGCTCGATAAACAACAACTTGAATATGCCGCCGGTGATGTTACCCATCTTCTTAAAATTTATCGCTACCTTAATGAGCATATGATGCAAAAAGGAAGAACGGAATGGATTAAAGAAGAAATGGATATGCTTAATAATAAAAACACATATGTGACGCCTCCTGAAGAAGCATGGTTAAAAATACGTTCTCGATCCCATAATATTAAAACGCTTTCCGCATTAAAAGCCTTGGCTTGTTGGCGTGAAAACAAAGCCAGAGATAAAAACGTTCCTCGACAAAGCATTATTAAAGATGATTGTTTGTTAATGATTGCAACCAATTGCCCAAAAAATAAAAATGAACTAAGCAAAATTAGAGGAATACATAAAGATTTTGTCTCAAGTAAATTAGCCGATGAAATACTTGATATCTTATCAAAGATGGTTATTGATCCCAATATTGCTAAAGAACTTCATTATGAAGATACTAACACAATTCCACCTCTTTATGAACTTTTAAAAATGCTTTTGAAAATTATCGCCCAAAAAGAAGGTGTTGTAGCACGTTTAATAGTCAGCGACTTAGAATTGCAAAAATTAGCCGCAGGAGATAAAAATCATCAAATTCTTACAGGATGGCGGCAAGAAATTTTTGGAAATTTAGCCCTAAAACTCTGTCAAGGAGATTTAAACATACACTATAATCCCCAAAAGAAGGAAATTGAATTCACGATTATTTAATCATGAGATGCACGTTTAATTCTGTCATTTATCGCCAATCCCAAACCGTACTCCGGAATAGGAGCCATGGCAAGTGATTTATCTTCCGCCAATTTATCTGCAAGACGCAAATAAGCAAATAAATTAGCCGCCGCTTCACATAAATCCCCTTTAGAACTCAAATTTAAATCACCGTTTTTATTACCAAAACCAATATAAAATTCATTTTCCAATGGGGCGTCAACATTAATGCGGAGTTTGTGTCTGGGTGCATAATGGCGTAAAAGCTGTCCCGGAGCATTAGGTCTATTGGGTTCTCCATGAGAAACGACAACTTTTTCATTTAAAAAACTTTCAATATCTTCAAGCGTCGTTCCACCGGCTCTAAGTAATACAGGAATTTTTCCACTTACATCTAAAATAGTTGACTCAACACCAACTTTACAAGCTCCGCCATCTAAAATCATATCGACATTTTCACCTAAACCGTCATATACATGTTGTGCTGTTGTTGGTGAAATAGATTTAAATAAATTAGCGGAAGGAGCGACTATTGGCACACCGCTTTTTCGAATTAGACTCAACGCGACCGGATGATTAGGCATTCGAACAGTAGCTGTTGACAATCCAGAACAAGCCAAATCCACACCGGCATTTTGTCCTTTTCTTCTCATTACCATTGTAAATGGTCCCGGCCAAAAACGCTTTGCCAAAGCCATAATTCTTTCATCTGTTTCAACATAATCTGGAATAACGTCAAAATCGGAAATATGAGAAATCAAGGGATCAAAATTAGGTCTTTTTTTGATTTCAAAAATTTTTGCAACCGCTTTTGCGTCAAAAACATTGGCCCCCAAACCATATACTGTTTCTGTGGGCATTGCGACTAATCCGCCTTTTTTAATTATATTTGCTGCTTTAGTTATATTAGTTTCATTTGCTTCAAAAATATTATTCATTTACAACCTACTTTTCTTTATATTTACAATCTCTAATTTATCTTCCTCCGCGACTATTAAAATTCCTCCCGTTATGCTTAAATTTATTTGATGTTTTTTCTTTTTTAACATTCTCTGCAATAGAGGAATATTTATATGTTAATAGTGCTATTTTCTTTAAAAAATTTAAATTATCGCTTTTAGGACGCAGAGGAGACAATTTTCTTTCGGTATTTTTAAAATCATGAGCAATATAATTTTCAAAATCTAAAATACATGAGGCATGTTCGGGAACAATCATTTTTTCAAAATAAAGCATGTCATCTTTTACAACGGCACGTTCCAAAAGATGCAAATAACCATGGGTTTCTTTTTCAACGAGAGAAAGTCGATTAAAACTATTAATTTCATTCAAAGAGGAAATATTATTAGGAGAATATACCGGAGTTGTATGATGTTTGGTAAATTCTGGTCCTTCGATTCGACGACCGTTTTCATCATACACTTTCACATTACACGCTTCACCTTTTTTTTTCATTGTATCAACCAAAGCATCAATATAGCGGATATCAACGCCTGCTTTTCCCAACATTTGCCTAAATTCCGTTTCTTTAGCATTGATAAACGTCTTGATAAAAGATTTACGTTTTCGGTATTGGGAAAATTTTTCAAGACAATTATTTCGTACAAAATCTCGAAAATCATTTATTTGCATACCTTTAACCAATTGTATCGGCAATTGTTGTTTATAGAGTGCATTTAAAACATTTTCCTCAACCGAAAAATAGGTCGGAAATTTTCGCATTTCCTGCCATGCTTTTGTATTTAAAAGAACTTTTCTATAATCTTGTAAATCACAACTTTCAATACCTGCGTTTTTTAAAGCATAACGATAATGAAATGATAAAAAATCTTTATCAACAGTACGAATAGCACCATTACAATCATCGCGAATAAGCATTTTATATTCTGGAGACAGAGGTCTTTCCGGATTGATTATACAAGAATAATTATTGTTATATAGATATTCTCTCAATGCTTGCCGCATTTCGTCTTTTTCTTTACCTTTAGGTAATTTTATATAAACATTCATGGCTTTTTGAAAAACGTCTTTAGCAAAAAAACGATATTTCATAAATTCCATCATTTCCTGACGTTTTTTACAAGCCACTTTTTTACTCCCATAATTAAATTTTGTCGGATTATATTGTATCTTTTTATAAAAGTCTAATAAATATTAGGAGTTTTTTTATTATTTTATATTATATAGGGTAAATAACATAATTTCCAAATATGGAGACATACAATGAGTGAATTATCTTTTACAATAACCAAAAAATCATCAAGTGACACAAAAATTATTTTAACCACAAATACTCGATTTAATGCCGAAAAATTTATTAGTTCAGAAGAAATATCTTCTTTAAAAAATTCTGCCCATAAGCAAAATTTTGATGGTAAAATCGGTTCTTTTGCCGAAATAAACAATGGAACAAAACGTATTCTTCTTGCCGGTATGGGAAACAAGCCCTCATTTTTTGATTTACAAATATTAGGTTCCCATCTATATAAAAAAATTCTAAATGAACAAAATGCCTCCATATATATACCAACTGACATAAAAAACATTCCTCCCGCAGATAAAATTATTGCCAATCTTGCATTGGGAATGGAAATAGGAGGATACCGTTTTGATAAATATTTTACAAAAAAAGCACCGGAAGATTATCCAAAATTAGAAAAAATAGAATTTGTTTACGATAAAACAATTGATAAAACAGAATTCACAAACGCTCAAGCTCTAGCCAATGCGGTTCGTTATGCCCGTGATTTATGTAACGAACCGGCAAATAATTTAACTCCGGAAATATATGCCGAAGATATCAAACGTTTAGATTATTTGGATATTGATATCACCATATTAGATGAAGACAAAATTCATGACTTAGGTATGGATATGCTTCTCTGTGTGGCTAAAGGATCAATTAATAAACCTCGTGTCGCCGTTTTACAATGGAAGGGAAATAAAAATAATAAAGAATTTGATATAGGATTGGTTGGTAAAGGTGTTACTTTTGATTCTGGAGGAATTTCCTTAAAACCTTCCACCAATATGGGAGATATGAAAGGTGACATGACGGGTTCTGCTGTTGTTATTGCCTCTATTAAAGCGGCTGCTTTACAAAAATTACCCATCAACATCGTCGGTGTCGTTGGTTTAGTCGAAAATATGCCTTCCGGTTCAGCAACACGCCCTGGAGATATTGTCAAATCAATGTCTGGTCAAACTGTTGAAATTATAAACACCGATGCGGAAGGACGTTTGGTTTTAGGGGATTGCTTATGGTATATTCAAGAAAAATTTGGTGTCAAAAAAATTATTGATATCGCTACTTTAACCGGTTCTACAATGATGACTTTTGGGTTTGAATATGCCGGAGTATTTAGTAATGACGATAAACTCTCCGACAATCTCGTTAAAGCCGGAGAACAAAGCGGAGAAAGGCTCTGGCGTTTACCGATTAATGAAAACTATAATAAAATGATCGATTCAGATATTGCCGATATGAAAAACTCAGGCGTACGCTTAGCCGGAGGAATTACCGCGGCCTGTTTCTTGCAACGTTTTATTCAAGAAGGAACAAAATGGGCGCATTTGGATATTGCTGGCGTCGATAAAGATGAAAAAGGACATCCTTTAACACCTAAAGGAGCTACAGCTTTCGGCGTTCGTTTATTAAATACGTTTTTTAAAAACATAAAATAACAAATTTTATCACCCAGTCTAAAAAAACGACTGGGTGATATGTCATAAAAAAATAAATTAAAACTCTTTTTTTTACCGGATAAAAGCTTATATCAAAGGACAAAAAGGAGTAATAAAATGAACCCACATTGTGTTTATAAAAAACAATCCAAAGCTATGCATGCTTTATGGAATTTTTTAACCAGTCCCACAGGTGCTTTTTTAATGGCTGTCTCAGCAATTTTAATTGGATATTATCAATTTTATATTAGCCGTCCTATTTTAAAATACACAAGTGAAACAACAAAGATTTCACCTGTTTCCGGAAGTGATGATTTTAAAATTCATATAAACGGCATTGATTATCCTAAAGTCTATAAAACAGAATTAACATTAACTAATACCGGTGAAGACGCGCTTTCAGGCAGTGATGTTTCCAGTATTGGTCATGATCCTATTCGTATTCCCATTCCCCCAAGAGTAAAAGTTCTTTACTACGGAATTAGCAACGAAGAAACATCCGAAGATGTCGCCGCCCAAATAATCCCCACAGATGAAGCTTTGGTTATTTCTTTTAACTATCTTAATCCCGATAACCAAATTACAGTGCATATGTATAGTGAAGATGATTATGATAATTATGAAATAAAAGGTTCTGCGATTAATGTTAATCAAATTACACAAGCATGGAGTCCTCAGCAGATACGTCATTTTATTATTCATATTGCACTTGGTATTGTTCTTTTTTATACACTTTTTATTTATCTTTATGTCCGCCGCCACAAACCTTTGCCAAGAATATAAAAAAAGCCCTCTTTGATCAAATATTCAAAGAGGGCTTAAAGATAACTTATAAATCGGCAATAACCGACATTGATATAATTTCATCAGGTTGAGCCACCATTCCATTAGCTCCTGAACCTTTTTTAATCATATCGACATATTCCATACCGGAAACTACTTCTCCCCAAACGGTATATTGTCCATTAAGCCAAGGAGCTTCGGCAAAACAAATAAAAAATTGGCTATCAGCAGAATCAGGATCCATTGCGCGTGCCATAGAAACTGTTCCCCGCACATGAGGACGTCGATTAAATTCGGCTTTCAATTTTTGACCGCTGCCGCCGGTTCCGGTACCATATGGACAACCTGTTTGAGCCATAAAGCCATCAATAACACGATGAAATTTCAAGCCATTATAGAAACCGGAGCGAACTAATTCTTTAATTCTTGCGACATGTACAGGAGCATCATTGACGAACATATCAATAACGACATCACCGTTTTTCAAACGCACTAGCAGAGCATTTTCAGCATCTTTAACCTGATATTTAGCTTTTTCTTTTTTAGCTCGTGTTGCACTTTTGGTTAATTTTTTTGTATTAGCAGCCTCTAGCCCTTTTGTTTCACTTTTTCCCAAACGAGCTGTTTGAGAATTTTTTAATAAATTTGCCATAATAAAATTATCCTCCATATAATTATTTCTACAATATAATATAAGAAATCATATAAGCTTTAGCAAGAAGTTACTTTAAAACATAATTGACACGTTCAGCCCAACCTAATCCTTTAGGATAAGAACAACGGATATTTTTTAACACATATCGCAAACCATGATTATTTGCGATTTGTATGGCTAATCCTGGACGAGCGTTTAATTCCAACATCATAGGTCCTCGATATTTATCCAAAACGATATCTGCGCCAAGATAACCTAATCCCGTCATTTCATAACCTTTAGCGGCAATTTCCAAATGTTTGCGCCAAAAAGGGACTTCAAGTTTCATTAAATCGGCACCCGTATCGGGATGAAATTTTATAGGTTGATTGTGTAAGACGGCGGCTAAAGCATGTCCGGTTTTAATATCAATACCAACACCAACTGCGCCCTGATGTAAATTAGCGCGACCTCCCGACTCTTTAGTTGCTAGACGCATCATTGCCATTGCCGGAAATCCTTGATACACAATAACGCGCACATCGGGAATTCCTTGATAACTAAAATCTTCAAATTGATTGGAAAAATGGACCATTTCTTCTAAAACCGCGACATCATATTTTCCTCCTAAGGAATATAATCCACTTAAAATATTAGAGATATGTTGATAGACTTCATGATAATTTAATGTTTTTCCCGATGCTGTAACAAAACGATCTGCTGAATATTGTTTAATAACCAATACGCCTTTACCACCGCTTCCGTGAGCGGGTTTAATAACGAATTCATTGTATTCTTTAACGATTTTCAAAAAATGATCGACTTCATTTTGCATTTCAATCACACCGATTAAATGAGGCGTATTAATTCCGACGTTTGCAGCTAATTTTTTAGTTTGAACTTTATCATCGACCAATGGATAAAGGCAACGACGATTACTTTTAGCAATAATTTCATAATTACGCCGATTCATACCCAGCACACCGGCGGCGCGCAATTGGGACGGTAAAGCAAAATTTTTCCAAAAAGCAATCATTTATTTTTTACCTTTATTGACCAACGGAGCGAAACGTTTCAATTCTGTAAGTCGATATCCCGTGTATGTACCAAGCAGCATAACAATAAATAAAATGACTAAATTAAATTCATTAAAAGCAAACATAATATGACGGATATATTCATTAACAATAACAAAATAAGTTATAATAGCGACCAACACGCTATAAATAATTTCCTTAGTTGCATTTACCGCACCATCTTCTTCCCAAGTAATTGAGGCTCTTTCAATCACCCAAGCCATAATAATGATTGGGAAAGCTAAAGCTGACAAAGCGATATTGGATTTCCAATGATAACCGACGACTGATAAGATTTGTATAATCAAAATAACAAAAATAACAACAGCGGAAATTCTGGGAACTAATAACAAATTGAGTTTAGACAATCCCGCACGAATTAAAAGTCCGCTGGCAAGGATAACAGAAAAGCAAATTAATCCTGCACAAAATCCTGTTTCCACCAATGACATTGCAATCAACATAGGGGTAAAAGTTCCCATAGTTTGTAGACCAACGACATTACGCATTAACACAACGACTAGGATAGCCAGAGGAAAAATCATTAACCATTTTAATGTATTTTGTTCATGGAGAGGCAAACTATAAATAGAATAATCGAATAAATTTCTGCTTTGAGAAATTTCTGCGCGATGACCAGCCATGCGGAAAGAAGAACGAATTGATTTCATAACTGAGAATTTAGTAATTGAATCAGTTCCGCCTTCGACATCGACCAAGGAATTTCCGCCTCGTTGAAAGACAATAAAATTACTTGGCAAACCTTTTTTACCTGTTTGGGGATTATATATTTTCCACATTCCATCTAAATAGGCTTCAAACATCACATCGAGATTAAGTGTTTTTTTGCCTTTTTCCAATCGGATTCCGCGTACCAAGCGGGCCGGAACCCCCTTAAGAGCCAAAATATCTATAATAGCTTGAACGACTGCTTTATCGGTTCTAGGCTCGGGAATAAAAGAGAGAACCACACCGTTTGGAGGATTTTGTCCGAACAAAGAAACGACTTGTTGTACAATATCTCCTTTTTCTTGAGTAGCCATTTCTATGATTTGTTGAGCCAAAGCTTCTGTTTTTTCATCCATGACAGGTAATTTAGGAGATGAAGGTTTTTGGGCTTCGATTTTTCCACGACTATCGACATTATCATATAACAAGATGCGATAATAAATATCTTGCAGGCTTTTTTTAGGATTTGAGGATATTTCAATTCGCTGATCTTTTTTTTCGATTTTATATCCCGGAGCAATAATATTTTCATCTAAAATTTTAAATCCGGCCACCGAGAGAGGTCTTGCGATAGAAAGGCGAATATTATCACCTGTTGGGACGAAACTTATATGTTCTTCGATAGTCCAAACATCTGTTACTTTTCGTGGGGCGAAATTAAATCCCCAATATTTAATTTTATAATAAGCACTATATATAGAGAAAACAATTGACAAGATCAATCCTATAGTTAAGAAAGCTCTTACGGATTTTAATTTATTAAGCATGATATCTGACCTTGATTATTAACGTAGAGTATTTTCGATAGATGTATCAACGACGGCACGTCCGGTTAAGATATTACGTCCGATAAGACCTTGATATTCGAAACGATCGCGATGAGCTAAAGAAAATTCTGCTTTAATAATCTCATTTCCCATTTTAATATTCATCAGCACAACATAACGATCTTCACCACCATTAATTCTTTTAATTCTTGATTGTCGTTGTATTTTTTTCTCGAAATGGTGTTTTTCATTATTTTCACGATTAACCATATCAAAAGACACCCATTTTTCACCATCGCGTTCAAAAGGTTTCACATTATCTACATCAACAGAAGAAGTTTCTGCACCGGTATCGATACGGGATAAAAAAGGTGTTTTCATAGGTAAGAAATAGACAGGTTCGACAGCACCGATTAATTTTAAGGGGGTTTTAACCTGAGTTTGAGTTTTTTTAATTTCTTTTGAACTTTCGGGCATACGCACTTCCACACCGGGGACGATTGCCGGTTTAATAACATTAGAACTGCAAGCACACATCATTCCGCCTAAAAAGGTCGTCAACATGATTTTTAATATATTAGACATTTTCTCTTACTTTATTTTTTTTTTTTATTTATCTCCAAAAGAGATAAAAAGTAAAGTAAAAAATAAATATCTGTGATTATTTTAATTTTTAATAAAATCAGAAGAAGAAACTAGCTCTTAAAGAGAAAGCCATTCCATAATCAGATTTATGGTTAAGTGCCGGATCAATATAGAGTTGAATATCCGGAGTTAACGTCATCCATTTGGAAATTCCTAAAGCATAATAGGCCTCGACGATTTTTTCACTATTATGGGCTAATTTTTCTCCCACGGCTTCTTCATCAATTTTATTATAAGCGAAGGCTAGACCTGCTTGATCAAGTGGATTACGATCAAACGGATTATTATAGACCATACCCAACACCCATGATTGTCTGATTTCTGCCATTGAACCGGAAACACCATTTACACGAGCAAAAACGGCTAATTTTTCACCAATATTCTGACTTAAATTAACGGACCATCCGTTTGTTGTTTGTTGTTGTTCTTTAACCCAAGGTTGATTATACAATAAAAGGGATATTTGTGAGCTTCCCAAGCCTTTTATGGTTGGTGTATAAGCCACATAGCCGAAAGTTGTAAAATGTTTTTCATTTAAATCATTTATTCTGACACTAACCGCATCAACATTTGTTGCATCTTGAGCACCGAAAGCAAAAGACCACTGATTGTTAGGTGTAATCTGCATATAAGCACCGACACCTGCGGTTGAATAAGTTGAACTGGCATTTTGAGATAAGGCGTAATTAATAAAATTGACTTGTTGATTAGAATCATATTGGCTACCATCAAAATTATAAAGAGGAAATTGTCCTAAAGCAACCGTCAACCAATTCCAATCACCACCCAATTGATAACTATAATACAATTCATCAAAAGAATTTGAAGCCGTATCGAAATCATTAATTTCTGTTACAACTCCTATGTTATTTCCGATACGTTGAGCTGATGCCCCCCCATATCGAGAAATGGTGTAAGAAAAATTCAATGTTCCGGTACCATATTGATTATCGAAAGTTGTCCATGTAAAACTTGGAGCGATAATTGTTTGAAATGCTGTTTTATCACCATTTGGAGATCCACGTTGAGGCATAAGGGAAATATCAAGAGAATAATCAAAACCATATTTTTGGCTTAAATAATCTTTAAAATCATTATAATCTTTTCCCAAATCACTAAATTTAAAATTACGTCTTTCAATAGAATCACTAATTCTTTTTTGAGCACCTCGAGAAAAACCACTATCTTGGTTATCTGCTGCAAACACAGGCATAACAAAGACTATCGATAAGAAGTTTATCAAAAAAACATTCCATAATTTCATAAAAATTCTCCTTCATTTAATAATAATATTTATATGTATATTCAAAAATAAAAAGATAAAGAGGGGAAGAACATTTTTATATCTTTAGTATAAGTTTGCTTGAAAAAAATAACGAACCGATTACCTCTTTTCCTGAAAGGAAATAATTTTTAATTAGGAGAAAAAAAATGATTGAAGGAGTTCGTTATCCGACTTTAGCATTTCAAACTGGAGGAGCCGGTCAAGCAGATGAAGGTATTCCCCCACAACCTTTTGAAACATTTTGTTATGATTCGGCTCTTTTACAAGCCAAAATAGAAAATTTTAATGTTATCCCATACACTTCCGTTCTGCCAAAAGAGTTATTTGGAAATATTGTTCCTGTTGACAAAGTTATAAATCAATTCAAGCATGGTGCCGTATTAGAAGTTATCATGGCCGGCAATGGAGCTAATCGCGACGATCATAAAGCAATAGCAACAGGTGTAGGTATATGTTGGGGTAAAAATAAGAAAGGCGAATTAATCGGTGGTTGGGCTGCCGAATATGTAGAATATTTTGACACATATATTGATGATGATATTGCAAAAACCCATTGTGAAATGTGGTTAAACCGCTCACTTAATCATGAATTGGAAATTCGTGGTATTGAAAAGCATAGTGAATTTCAACTATTTCATAATTATCTTAATATCACACAGCAGTTTGGTTACTGCCTTACCTGTCTTGGTTTCCTTAATTTTGAACATGCGGAACCAGCCAGGGTATAATCAGCTTTGATGAATACAATGGGATAAAAGGTCCTATTGTGTTGAGAAGCTGATGACGAACGCGAGGCGAAGCAATTTTTATCTAAATTGTTTCGCCTCCTTTCGTAACTATTACAATAAAACAATAAAAAGGATGACATAGCATGAAAGATAAACAAATACAAACTGCAACTAAATCAACATCGAACAATCTTGGTGTTTTAGCTTTAGCGGCAATAGTCGTTAGTTCCATGATTGGCGGCGGTATTTATTCATTACCACAAAATATGGCAACCGGAGCTTCGGCCGGTGCTGTTTTACTTTCTTGGGTTATTACCGGTTTTGGCGTTTATTTTATCGCAAATACATTTCGTATTCTTTCAATAGCTAAACCGGATTTGACAGCGGGAATTTATATGTACAGCCGTGAAGGCTTTGGTCCGTATACCGGTTTTACAATTGGTTGGTCATATTGGTTATGTCAGATTTGCGGTAATGTTGGTTACGCTGTAATTACCATGGACGCACTTAATTATTTTTTCCCTCCGTATTTTGCCGGAGGCAATAATTTAGCCTCGATTATTGGTGGATCTATTCTTATTTGGGGATTTAATTTTCTTATTTTACGGGGTATCAAACAAGCGACTCTTATTAACACCATTGGTACAGTAGCTAAAATTGTTCCTCTAGTACTCTTTATTCTCATTACCTTATTTGTTTTTCATTTTGATCGTTTTGATTTTAACTTTTGGGGTGAAAAGACACCTTCGCTTGGAGGACTTGAAAAACAAATCAAAAGTACGATGCTTGTTACTTTATGGGCATTTATAGGTATTGAGGGAGCCGTAGTTATGTCTAAACATGCTAAAAGTCCGCAAACTGTTGGTACGGCAACATTACTTGGTTTTATTGGTTGTTTAGTTATTTATCTTTTACTTTCACTTTTACCTTTTGGTTATATGGATCAAGCCAAATTAGCTTCCATTGCCAATCCTTCAACAGCCGGTATTTTAGAAGAAATTATAGGTAAACCAGGAGCTTGGTTAATGAATATTGGTCTTTTGATTTCAGTTGTGACCAGTTGGCTCGCATGGACAATGATTACAGCACAAATTCCTCAAGCCGCAGCCGAAAATGGGACTTTTCCAAAAGAATTTGCTAAAGAAAATGAATATCAAGCACCTTGTGTATCTTTATGGGTTACAAGCGGATTAATGCAAGTTATGATTCTGCTTGTATATTTTTCGAATAACGCATGGAATACAATGTTAAGCATAACAAGTGTTATGGTTTTACCTGCATATTTTTCAAGTTGCGCTTATTTATGGAAAATTTGTGAAGATGGAGAATATTCAATAACCTCGTCTATTCGCCGTTCTTCGGCATTATTTTCTGGCATTATTGGTTCAATTTACGCCTTATGGCTGATTTACGCAGCTGGTTTAAATTATTTATTAATGGCGGTTATTTTTATGGCTTTAGGTATTCCGTTTTTTATTTGGGCAAGGAAACAATCTGCTCCAAATGAAAAAGTGTTTACGGTTGGTGAGTCGGCATTAGCCTGTTTATTAATCGTTATCTCATTATGGGCTATATATGCTTTTTCTCATGGTATAGTTAATTTAAACTAATCTTTAAAATTTATAATTTTTAGGAGCCGTTAACGGCTCCTTTTTTTAATTGGATATTTTTTTAAGAATAGCACCATCACTTATTTCGGGATGATATTCATAAAATTTATCATCGACAATTTCACCGATAATCGGTTCTTTAAGCAGATGAATATTTTTGATACCAAGATTTAAATCATAAATAGCTTTTTTTATTTCTTCCGCATCAAAATAATGTGCTAAACAAATATCGTTATCGTCGATTTTTTGATTAGGGTATCGTACTTTAGTCTGAACATCAGATTTAACGCCGCGTATCATTTGAGGATTATTTCCACCAACGATAACCGCCTGCAAAAGGGTGGCCGGTGTTGTATAAATATCCCATATGGTTGCATCATAAACACTAAGAAACAAAATCACACATTTTCCGGGATGATTGATTTTGACTTGAGCATTAAAAATGCGCTTTGTTTCATCTAAAGTAATATTTTTTGCTTCAATACCTTGCTGATAAGTACTAAAAGCATAAATTTCACAATCGGAACGAATATCTTTTAATTGACATTGAATTGGTTTAGAAAATTCTGTTTCCTGAGTATAGCGTCTATTTTTCAACCAATAATTAGCATTATCCAAAAGATCCACGACACAAGATTTGGTCCGACACCCACGCAATTTAAAAAGAATATATGTTTGATAGGCATTAATCATTTCGGGCATTTCATGACGTCTATCATTTAACAATTTTTGTAATTTCTGAGCTTTTTTACGCAAGGGGTTTTCCGCGCAAATAACTTTTTCGACAATTTCTTCCGGTTGATTACAATCGAAAGGTTTAGGCATAATTTCAGGATCAATCGGTAATACCAAAAAAGATTGAGAATGAGAACCAATGCCAAAATGATGAACATGATCATCTATATTTAATCTCATATTTTCAGGTGTTTTTTGTCCTGAGCCTATAAAGACGTAAGAGGGTTTATTTTCATTTGGAATTTCCTCAATATTTTTTAACAGAAGATATCCGTTTTCCAACAATTGATCGGAATTTTCAAAAAAATCATTATAACTATCGCGCCGCCATAAAAATTTATTATTATCTAAATTTATAACGCCGTTTTTTTGAAAGAGACTAATATCTTTTTGAGTAATACGTCGAACTTTTCCTTCATCAATTAATTTCTGCCAACCATTTTTTCCCGGAGGCAAAACAACATTTTCTTGATAACCAGATAAGTTTGTTGATTGATAATAAGCTTCATCCGGTTGCTTATCCCCAATGACGCCGTTTTGAAGAAATTTTATTTTCAAAGGATCGACACCGGCCGACTGTAAGAAATTTTTACTTTTTTCATCAGTCATTGATGAGCGTAAACAATTATCTGCGTTTTTTAATAATTCCTGTCGATAGTGAACAACTGTTTTTGTATTATCAGGATAGCCGCGCAACAACTGAGGATAATCTCCTCCGACATAAATCGCCTCTAATTTTGTGTCTGGCGTAAGTGAAATATTCCAAACTTGAGGCATTGAAGAAGAAAGGAACAAATAGACACATTGATTAGGTCTATTAATATATAATTGTTCTACATAAGTATTTTTTTCAGAAGACAATAAAGTTTTAAGGCTGTTTTGTTTTAGGGAAGGATTATTATAAACATAGACCTCGCAATTTTGGGGTATCATGGGCAAAACGCATTCCGGTTGACGTGAAAAACCTCTTAATCCAGAAAGTGTTTGTTGATAAACATCGACCATACAGGCTTCGGTTTGACAATTTCTTCCTTTATCACGAACCTGTAAGATAAAATTTTTTTCTTCAGCAGCGTCTTTTTGAACTTGGAACAAACGCTGGCTCATATCCGTTATTTGTTTTGTGAGTTGTTGACGATATTTTTTTTCTGTTGGATCATCGGCAGGAATTTGATTTAATTTTTCTTCCAAGAGAGATAATTCCTTGCTTAGATTTTCAGAAGGAATTTGCAAGCGATTTTCAATTTCTTGAATTTGATTATTTATTTGTTTGAATTTAGAATTTAAACAAACATAAGCATCATTCAAATATTCAAAATTTGGTTGATTACAATCAACTGCGGCATAAGCTGGATAAGCAGTTAACAAAATTAAGGCGCAAAGTTTTTTCATTGAACATTCTCCTTATAGAATATAATAATTTAAATCAATTATTATAAAAAAAACAATATAAAAATTATTTTCATCACAATAATAATTAACTTGCGGAAAAAAAAATATTGATTAGTATCAATTTTTATATAAGGAGAAATAATGATTGCAATAATACCGGAATATACTGTTAGTGAAATATCATTTGCCATTAAACGAACGATGGAAGATACTTTTTCCCATATACGGGTTAGAGGGGAAATTTTTGGCTGCAAAAGAGCCGATTCCGGTCACTATTATTTATCTTTAAAAGATGAAAATGCCAATCTTTCTGCAGTTTGTTGGAAAGGTATCGCCAATACTTTGTCGATTAAACCCGAAGATGGTCTTGAAGTTGTTGCCACCGGTAAAATCACGACTTTTTCAGGTAAAAGCAATTATCAACTTATTATTGAAGAAATGGAAGTTGCCGGTACAGGCGCATTGCTCAAACTTTTGGAAGAACGCAAACAAAAATTTGCCGCCGAAGGTTTATTTGACGCCTCTCACAAAAAGCCTCTTCCTTATTTGCCTCAAGTTATTGGTGTTGTCACCAGTCCGACCGGTGCGGTTATTCGAGACATTATTCATCGGGTAAACGATCGCTTTCCGACACGAATTATTGTTTGGCCGACTTTGGTACAAGGAGAAGGAGCAGCCGAACAAATAGCAGCGGCGATTAATGGTTTTAACAATCTTCCCGAAAACAGCGGTATTCCCTGCCCTGATGTTTTAATTGTGGCACGCGGCGGTGGTTCGCTTGAAGATTTATGGTGTTTTAATGAAGAAGTAGTTATTCGTGCGGTTTATAATTCAAAAATACCACTTATCTCGGCTGTTGGCCATGAAACTGATACGATGTTGATAGATTTTGCCGCCGATGTGCGAGCCCCTACCCCGACCGGAGCCGCCGAATTTGCCGTTCCGGTTAAAAATGAATTAGAAACTCGTATTGTGACATTACAAAATCGATTGAGAAATTCCATCACTCGCTTTTTCCAAGAACAAAAAAATATACTTGAAGGCTTAAAACGAGGAATACCCAACCTAGAACAAGTCCTATTTGAAAACATACAAAAACTCGATGATAGAATAGAAAGACTAAATGTCGGTTTTAAAAATTATCTCCAACAAAGACAAAATGAATTAAATTTAAATGAAATTAAACCTTTTTATATTAACAACATCATCAATCAAAAAGCAGAAACTTTAGCAAATTTAAGTTTGCGACTTGACAGTGTATCTGTAGAAAGTGTTTTAAAACGAGGTTTTGCTTGGGTTAAAGACACACAACAAAGAACTATATATAATACGGAAAATGCAAGACGAAGTTTAGATTTAGAAGTCATATTTACCGATGGTTCGGTAAAAACCAAAGTGATTGTGAGGAAAGATGAATTACAAGGCGATTTATTTGACTAGTTTATTATCTCTGATAACTATACCGGCACAAGCGGTTCAATTATGCGGAGATTTCAAACAAGGTGAAATCATCATCGGTAAAATAGAAGATAATGCCGAACGAGTGGAATTTAATCACAAAAATTATCCCGTAACCGAAGATGGTTATTTTATTCTGGCCTTTGGACGCAACGAACCTAAGACGACATCTTTTACAACCATCTATCCTGACGGACACAAACAAAATTACAAACTTTCAATCGGCACCTATGATTGGGACATTCAACACATTAACGGCGTTGCACAGCAAAAGGTAACTCCTGATTCTTCTCATGATGCCGAAATCAAACGCGAACAAGAAGATGTATATCGTTCCTTAACCTTAATGCAAAAAGGAGATTATTGGCGTGACGGTTTTATTTTACCGGTTGAAGGGCGTATTAGCGGCGAATTTGGCAATCAACGAGTTTTTAACAATATTCCCAAAAGCCCCCATAGTGGTACAGATATTGCCGCCCCCGAAGGCACTCCGATAAAAGCTGCGGGCAGCGGGAAAGTTATTCTTAACGGTAAAGATTATTTTTATACCGGCAATATGGTTATTATTGACCATGGACAAGGTTTGCAAACCATTTATGCCCATATGAAAGAAAGCAAAGTCAAAGTAGGCGATGAAGTTAAAAAAGGACAAATTATCGGTTTGGTAGGTCATACGGGACGTGCGACCGGTCCACATCTGCATTGGGGAGCCTCACTTAATAATGTTCGTTTTCGCCCTCATTCCTTACTGAATTTAAATAATAAAAAATGTAATAAAATAACTCCAATGGATAAATAAAATATGACAAACTTACAAATTATCATCTTATCGGCTCTTCAAGGTTTTACAGAATTTTTACCTGTCAGTTCTTCTGGACATTTAATTTTACTTTCAAAATTCACGACTTTTCCCGACCAAGGTTTAGAAATTGATATTGCCGTTCACGTTGGCTCTATTTTAGCAGTTATGATTTATTTTTATCGTGATATATGGAATATGCTTTGCGGGCTTTTAAATAGCATATTACAAACCTTTCCAAGAATAAAAGACTACTTATTACAACATACCAGTGAGCAAAGGAAAATTTTTATTGAAAAATTGACGCAATATAATCCCAAATTATTGTGGATGCTTATTGTCGGGACAATTCCCGCAGTTATATTCGGTTTATTGCTCCACAATTATGGTATGGAATGGCTGCGTTCAACCAAAATCATCGGTTGGAATATAACTTTATTTGGTATTTTACTATGGATTGCCGATCATTATCAACCTTCCAAACGCACAATTGAGGATATGAGTTATAAAGATGCCATAATTATCGGTTTAGCCCAATGTATGGCAATGATTCCAGGGACCAGTCGCTCGGGGATAACCATTACCGCCAGTCGTTTTTTAAAGATTGAACGACGCGAAGCCGCTCGCTTTTGTATGCTGCTATCCATACCGGCGATTGCCGGAGCAGGACTTTTAGTCGCAATAGAAATTATACAAAGCGGTAATTTTGAAAATTTGCATTATATGGCAAGCGGTATTGGGTATTCATTTATAGCTTCAATTGCGGCAATCTTCATTATGATGAAATGGCTCAAAAATTATACATTTTTACCTTTTGTTATTTATCGCCTTGGCTTAGGAAGCTTTTTATTGCTCCACGCCTATGGATATATTTAATAAAAATTATTGACTCATCATAAAAATACAGTTATTAAGATATTCGTTGCCCTGATGGCGGAATTGGTAGACGCGCAAGTTTCAGGTACTTGTGACCGTTTGGTCGTGGAAGTTCGAGTCTTCTTCAGGGCACCACTTTTAAAAAAGCTTTCCGCATATCAATAGTTGGCACATTTTTTAACATTATCTTACTTTCATTTTATTCCAAAAGATAATAGACATTATTAGATAAAAATCTTATACATAACTGTTATGAAAAAAACAAACTTATCAAAACTTTTATTAAATTGGTATCAAAATAACGGACGCAAACTTCCATGGCGTGCGACCAAAGGAGCGCATCCTAACCCTTATGTGGTAATGGTCTCCGAATTTATGCTCCAACAAACCACTGTCAAAACGGTGATAAAATATTTTGAACCTTTTATACATCGTTTTCCGACCATACAAGATTTAGCCGCAGCCGATTTAGAAGAAGTTTATCAATTATGGCAAGGTTTGGGCTATTATACCCGCGCTCGTTCACTACACCACACGGCTCAAACAATTGTTAATGAATTTGGCGGACAATTTCCGCAAGAATTACCTCAAATTTTAAAGCTTAAAGGTTTTGGCAGCTATACTGCCGCCAGTTTTTCGGCTTTAGCGTTTAATCTTCCCGCAACCGTAATCGACGGCAATGTTATCCGCGTTATCTGCCGCCTGTTTCACCTAACCGAACCTGTTGAGCGAATTAAGGAAGATATTATCACTAAAGCCTCTCAATTGACAGATTGTAAACAAGCGGCAGATTATGCCTCGGCGATTATGGATTTAGGCGCAACAATCTGTACCCCAAAAACTCCTCAATGTCTTTTCTGCCCATGGAAAGAAGCATGCCAATCCCGAGATAAACCAGATTTAGAACAAATTCCCAACCGTACTAAAATTGACAAGAAAGAAAAAAACGGAAGCGTCTGCCTGATTTTTAACCACAAGGGACAAGTTTTTATCCGCAAACGTATTGAGAAAGGATTACTTTCTGGTCTTTATGAATTTCCATGGAAAGAAGACGGAAAGATTGATTTTTCCGAAATCCAAGACAGCGGCAAGCAAGTTTGCCATATATTTACCCATATCCGCTTAACCTTAAAAATCTATACTTTAAAATGTGAACGATCTCCACTTGCTGACGGCTTATTTGTGTATCCTAAAGAACTTAAAAATTATCCCCTTTCAACTTTAATGAAAAAAGTTTGCCGAAAAATGGGATTTAATATTTAAAAAACGAAAAAGCACCTTTTCCCATAACTGAGAAAAAGTGCTTTTTGTTTTAAGAGAGTTCATGCCGTTTAATATCCCAGAGCCCACCTCATCAATCGAGGATTTGCGAGAATTAAAGCTTTTGCCTTATCTGTGAAATTTTCTCTATCCTCGTATTTGAAAATAAGCCCACACATTGCTAAATTTTCACGAGAAAAAAAGGCTTCAACAGCACGCGGAGATAACTTTAGTCCGGCCTTATGATAACATTCATATTGCCATACATCCATCATCTCTTGTGCCTGTGGACAAGGTTTATTGCCAGATTCAAGAAAAGCCTTCCATGCTTTTTCATTTTGATGGTTTGCCGTGTTGCGAACCATCTGACGATCTGCATAAACTTGCAAAGATTCCTGCATAATCATAGGAAGTCCTTTCCAGAAATCATTCTGATAAATTTTTGCTTT
This sequence comes from uncultured Alphaproteobacteria bacterium, assembly GCA_944391335.1. Lineage (GTDB taxonomy): Bacteria > Pseudomonadota > Alphaproteobacteria > RF32 > CAG-239 > JAFUYI01. Next base: position 2,096 of record CALXTF010000018.1, on the reverse strand, counting down.
TTCATAAACATAATCTATCACATCTACCGATAAGCCGTAACGCTCCGCGCAATAGCAGAAAGCATCCCCAAACTTAGCATTGACCATCATTTTCAGCATTTCATTTGTCGGTGTATGTTTACAAACATAAGCACTTGCCAAATCATATTCTCCTTTCTCTATCAGCAAACGAAACTGCTTATCCGTCAAAACTTTATCGGATTCAATGATATATAGGCGAACATTCTGATCGTTTTCACTTTGTTGCCAAAGAAAATCCTTGGCTTTATCTGTCATTTGTTCAACCAACTTTCTCATTTGTTCCGGCTCACGGTAACCATAAGTCACAAATTTTACCTGCATTTTAGGCGAATATTTGTAAAAACCATTAACTTCCATAAAATGCCTTTTTGCATAAAACGGAAGTATTGCTACCAACGGCCTGTATACAAACTCCCAGAATTTGGAAAAATAATCTATATCCCAGTCATACAATACACAAGCTGCTTTCCGCGGACAAATAAAAGCCATCGGCACGAAGATGATTGGATTTAAAACAAACACTACCACTAAGGCAAGAACAAGGATACAGAATATTTCCTCGCCCAACCAAACCAATGCCTTTTTGCACCAACAAAGAATGTTCTTTAATACTCTCTTAAAATTGTTTAAATTTTTTGTTGCCATAATTTTAATTTTTTTAATGGCCTCCCAAGTCTCCGATGGGATAATATTATTATGTTGTCTAAGAGACTTAATTATACTTTGCAGGATAATTAACAGACAACAGCCTATTTTCAGAGTTACTTCAATTCGGCTATATATTTCCCATCATTGATTTAAGAGCAAAAACTCTAAACAACAATAAAAATTTAACCTAATAATAAACATACTCATAAATAAGCAATTTTATTATCTACCATTTTTATTATTTTGTCAATACACTTTCTCATATTATAAAAATCTTTAAAAAACAAAAAAGCACCTTTTCCCATAACTGAGAAAAAGTGCTTTTTGTTTTAAGAGAGTTCATGCCGTCTGGCAAGTTTCTTGATACATCTGCATTAACCTTGGATCATTGCTAATGACGCTCAACATATTCTTTGAAAGTCCATAAAGCTTGACACAATAAAAAAACTCATCTTCATTATTTGTTTCAAGCAAATATTTCATAACTTGATCATTTAAATAATTATGAGATATATACTCCTTTGCCAAAGTTGAATGTTTCCAATATAACAGGCTCTTAAATTGTTTATCTGTAAGCCGCTGACCGGCTTTGACAATTTTCTCGCGAAGATCCCAATATTCACAATCATCTGGCTGATAATAATTCCACAACAAATCAACGGCCTCAGGCGATATTTTTTTGATAAAATGAATAGGTTGTGCATTCTGATCATCATTACTGCCTGTATATACGTCTAATATAAAATTACACTGTTCTTTTGGAGAAATTTTTTCTATTCCCCCGGAAAGCATTATCTTTTTCTTCCAACTTAACGGCAAAACGCCTACTAAGGGAGCATAGAATTTCTGCCAAAAATCAGTATAACCGCCCCAATCGACCTTATATAACAATTTAGCCGCTGTCTTTGGAAAAAGGGAAAGAAGAGGCACAAATACAAACGGATTATAGACAACTAACGACATCAACAACAGGGAAAGATTTAATACAATAAAAATTCCCATACACACCAAAGAATTAATGCACCAACAAAGAATGTTTTTTAATACTCTCTTAAAATTGTTTAAATTTTTTGTTGCCATAATTTTAATTTTTTTAATGGCCTCCCAAGTCTCCGATGGGATAATATTATTATGCTGTCTAAGAGACTTAATTACACCTTACAGAATAACTAACAGACAACAGCTTATTTACACAAGTTTATATTTCCAATCATTGACGTGAGAATACTTATATTCTATACAATAATAAAAAATTTTAATCTAATAATAAACATAGCTATAAATAAACGTCTTTATTATGTTTATTTATTGCTTTTTGTCAATACATTTTTTATTTTATAAAAATCTTTAAAAAAAAAGTAACCCACCGGCTTAGCCGGTGGTTCTTCACAAGCGGGTGTAACCCTAACGGTGCCAGCGAACGCCTT
>CALXTF010000017.1 GCA_944391335.1 uncultured Alphaproteobacteria bacterium | reverse complement strand
AAAAAAACAGGTAGGCTCTTTCTGCATACCTGTTTTTCATAAATGCACCTTATTTTCTTTGTTGGGTCTTAAGCTCGTTAAGCAGAGATTGATATTTATCTTCATTTCCCCTCAAAAGATAAGGATATTGCTCCACCAACTCAATGAAATTCTTAATAGAAAAATCCTCAAATTTTAAGGCATCTAGTTTCCCCGACGGGAAATTGTCGTCCCAAAGATGCTTTTGCGTTTCTTTTTGTTCCTCAACGACAGTTTGTATTTCGTTGATAAGCTTGAAAGCGCGCGGATTAAAATCTCTCCACGTTACTTTCCACAATTCGTCCAGAAGAATGCGCATTTTTTCTGTGCAATCGCATTGTTCCTTAAATACTTTTAATTTCATACCTAATAATTTAATGTTTGTATATATGAACATATAATAAAAATTATCTTTGTCAAGTACCTTAATAAATATAAAAAAACGTCCGAAATGTTACGGACGTTTTTTATATTTTAAATGAACTTAATTATTTAAATTAAGCGCATTTACGACAAGTTTTCTCGATTTTTTCGCCTTTGTGACGAACTGCAGCTTGAGCCGCAGCCAAACGAGCTACCGGAACGCGGTATGGAGAACAAGAAACATAATTCATACCGCAAGTTTGGAAGAAATCGATTGACGCAGGATCTCCACCGTGTTCGCCGCAAACACCAAGCCAAATATTTGGGTTTGTACTGCGAGCTTTTTCACAAGCCATTTTTACTAATACACCGACACCTTCAACATCAATAGATGCAAAAGGATCAGCGACATAAACGCCGCGAGCGCGGTATTCATCCAAAATTGCACCGGTATCATCACGGCTCATACCCAAAGTTGTTTGTGTTAAATCGTTTGTACCGAAACCGAAGAATTCTGCGGATTGAGCTAACTCATCAGCTTTGAGGGCTGCACGAGGCAATTCAATCATTGAACCGACTTCATATTTAATTTTTTTACCTTTTTCAGCAAAGATTTTCTCTGCTGTCGTATCGATAATATTTTTAACGATATCGAGTTCTTTTTTAGAACCTGTTAAAGGAACTTCAATTTCAGGTAAAACTTTAATGCCATCAGCTTCACATTCCAAAGCTGCTTCTAAGATAGCACGGGTTTGCATTTCACAAATTTCAGGATAAGTAATCGGCAAACGACAACCACGATGACCAAGCATTGGATTGGCCTCATGAAGGGCATTGGCGCGTTGTTTTACTTTTTCCAAAGGCATACCGATTTTATCAGCTAATTCTTGCATTTCAGCATCAGTATGAGGCAAGAACTCATGTAGCGGAGGATCGAGCAAACGAATAACGACCGGCAGCCCTTCCATAATTTTAAATAAATCTTTAAAGTCTTGTTTTTGATAAGGCAGCAGACGATCCAAAGCGGCACGACGACCTTCTTCACTTTCAGCCAAAATCATAGCACGCATATTTGGAATACGATCCGCATCAAAGAACATATGTTCCGTACGAGCCAAACCGATACCTTGAGCACCAAAATCACGAGCGGTTTGAGCATCTTTTGGTGTTTCGGCATTAGCGCGAACTTCCAAAGTACGGATTTCATCAACCCAGCCCATCAATTTACCAAAATTACCGCTGTGTGTGTCTGCTTTAACAGTAGGAACCTGACCTTCAATAATCTGACCTTTAGCACCATCTAAAGATACCCAATCGCCTTCTTTAACGACGACGCCGCATTTTGTTGTCATAGTTTTAGCTTTATAGTCGATTGCAATATCTGTAGAACCGGAAACGCAAGGAGTACCCATACCGCGAGCGACAACGGCTGCGTGAGAAGTCATACCGCCGCGAGCTGTAATCACGCCTTGAGAAGCGTGCATACCACCGATATCTTCCGGAGAAGTTTCGTTACGGATAAGGATAACTTTTTCACCTTTAGCAGCCCAAGCTTCAGCATCTTCGGCGCAGAATACGGCACGACCGACGGCAGCTCCCGGAGAGGCCGGCAAACCGGTAGCTATAACATTTTTCTTAGCTTTTGGATCAAGCATCGGGTGTAATAATTGATCAAGTTGATCCGCGCCAACACGCATAATAGCTTCTTCTTTGTTGATTAAGCCTTCTTCAACCATTTCAACAGCCATACGAACAGCAGCGGCAGCGGTACGCTTACCGTTACGGCATTGCAACATCCAGAGTTTGCCGTGCTCAATGGTAAATTCCATATCCTGCATATCTTTATAGTGGTTTTCGAGATTGTTACGAACATCAACCAATTCTTTATACAAATGAGGCCATTTTTCTTCTAAGGAAGTACCGTCGCCGCCCTTAGAAGCCATCGGTTGCGGTGTACGAATACCGGCCACAACATCTTCACCTTGAGCATTGACCAAATATTCACCGTAGTATACATTTTCACCGGTAGCGGGATCACGAGAGAAACAAACACCGGTAGCGCAGTCATCACCGGCATTACCGAACACCATTGTTTGAACATTAACAGCTGTTCCCCAATCACCAGGAATATTGTTGAGTTTACGATAAGTAATAGCACGAGCGGCCATCCAAGAACCGAATACGGCACCAATACCTGCCCACAATTGATCCCAAGGATCTTGTGGAACGACTTTACCCAATTTAACACCGATTTCCTTATATTCTTTAACTAATTCTTTAAGATCCTCAGCTGTCAAATCTGTATCAGATTTATAGCCTTTAGCTTTTTTCATATTTTCTAAAGCACCTTCATATTCTTCAATATCAGCGCCTAAAACAACATCAGAGAACATTTGCAGGAAACGACGATAAGAATCGTAAGCAAATCTTTCAGAACCGGAAGCTTTAGCTAAAGCTTTAACTGTTTCATCATTCAAACCGAGGTTAAGAACAGTATCCATCATACCCGGCATTGAAACGCGTGCGCCAGAACGAACAGAAAACAGTAAGGGATTTTCAGCATCGGCAAATTTTTTGCCCATAATTTTTTCGACACCTTCGACAGCGGCTCTAACTTGATCTTTTAAATCAGCCGGATATGTTTTATTGTTATTGTAGTAGTATGTGCAAACTTCAGTCGTTACGGTAAATCCGGGAGGAACAGGCAAACCGACCTTGTTCATTTCCGCAAGGTTGGCTCCTTTACCGCCGAGGAGATTACGCATTGAGGCATCACCTTCGGCTTTACCGTTTCCAAATGTATATACCCATTTACTCATGGTAATTCTTAGCTCCTATAGCTATTAAGGTTAAAACAAAAACCAAAATTTCCCATAAAATGATAAAGGAAAAAATGATTTTAAACAAATTCAGTCAAGAAGTTATAACACTTCCAACGATTCTTCAAGTAAAATTTTTTTTATTCAAGAATTTTAAAATTCCAACGATTCGTTTTTTGTTAAAGACCTATAACTTGACTTCATTTAGAAGACATGATAGCTTAACTAAATTAAATTAAATCAAGGAAAAAACATGAAAGTTGTATATCAAGGTGTTGCAGGTGCTTATTCGCACATTGCCGCACAAAATATTTATCCAAACCAAGATTACATTGCTTGTGAAACTTTTGAACAAGCTATGGATATGGTTCAAAAAAATCTGGCGGATATAGCAGTTATACCTGTTGAAAATTCTAATGCCGGACGCGTTGCCGATGTGCATTTTTTATTACCTAACACGGGACTTTTTATTAACGGAGAATATTTTTTAAGAGTAGAACATCAACTTCTCGGTTTACCGGAAGCAAAACTTGAAAATATTGTTTCGGCGTCATCCCACCCACAAGCTTTGGCGCAATGTTCAAACTTCTTAAAAAACCATAAAATTGCGGCTATTGCCCGCATTGATACCGCAAAATCATGTCAAGATATCATTAAGTTTCAAGATCCAACCAAAGCCGCTATTGCTTCTAAATTAGCTGCTAAAATATATGGTTTAAAAATTTTAAAATCTAATATTGAAAATGCTGATAACAATACAACACGTTTTTTATTAATGAGTCGTGAAAACAAAATTCCCGAAGATAACGGCGGCAAGTTTATCACCTCTTGTATTTTTAAAGTCAAGTCGATTCCGGCCGCTCTTTATAAAACTCTCGGAGGATTCGCCACTAACAGTATTAATCTGACAAAACTTGAAAGTTATCTGGTCGATGGAAAATTTATTTCCGCTCGTTTTTATATTGAAGTTGAATCTCACCCTAATCGACAAGCTTTTAAAAATGCAATTGAAGAATTAAACTTTTTTGCTGATGAGCTGCATATTTTAGGAACCTATACCGCAAGTCCTTTTAGAAAAAATTAAACTGTCGACTTTTTTAGCTAGGCAACCGAGTTAATTAGCGTTAAATCAATATTATTTTGATACCGCTGTAAAAAAGAAACTCTTTGAATTGCTTCAAAGAGTTTCTTTCAACACTTAAACCATCATTCCTGCTATACGTAGAAATTTCGCATTTTTTTGACTTCCTGTGTTCTCACCCACGATGGCTGTCCTTGAGCATATGTTTCTTCAATAAGGCCCAAATTCAAAATGTGGTAATAATTTTCTATTCCATACTTTTTAATAAACACTTCTCGCAAGCCTTTTTTCTGATACGAAATAAAATCGATGGCTTTTTTAAAAATTTTTTCCATAACGCATTTAATTTATTAATAATATTTTACTATACTTTATTAATATAGCAAACTTTTTTCTATAAAACAACAGTTTTTTATAGATTAAGGTATTATACTTTTATATTTTTAATTCTTTCTATTGACTGATCAATAAATACACAACGATTTTCATCAGTTAATTTATATTGCAGTGTTTCTTGCAACAAACGAACAGCTTGTTGTCCAATCATTGCCGATAATTGATTATCTGCGTGTTGTAAGTCGCTTTTTATATGTTCTTTAATATTTTTTTCTTGTTGTGCCATTTTTTGTTCAAATTCGTCAAAAGTTTTTTTTCTTAAATATTTAGTTTGTTCTTTAGCTTTAACTATAATGGCATGAGCTTCCTCGTCTGCGTTTTCGAGTTTCGTTTCATAATCGGCGAATAATTTACGGGCTTGAATTTTTAGATTTTCAGCCTCATCCAATCGCTGTTTTTCACTTTGAGCATATTTATCCAGATAAGCGCAAAGTGCTTTTTTTACGGGAGAAAACAGACCAACAACGACTAAGACAAAAGCCATAGCCACCCAAAATTCTGCGGATAAATAAAAGGCTTCTTCTCCATTATGTAATTCGTTTGCCGTATCTTTTATAATTGTTTCGACATTACCCGCAGCACCGACAACAACCTGTTGAGTTGCATCTAAAATTTCTCTGCTGACAACTCTTTCATTCATTTTTTTCGTTCCTGTTTTTTACAGCTACAATATCTTCCTGTAAAATAATATTATTTAAATCTAACTTATTAACTAAGAGCATAGCTATTTCTGCTGATTTTTGTTCCATTTGCGCCATTATTTGTGAATATTTTTCTTCAATTGCTTTTTGATTATCGGCCGCAACGGCAGCCAATTGACGAGCATTTTCCTCTTCTTTTTGTTTTATCTTTTTATTTAAGTCTTCCTGCATATGATACAACAATTTATCGGCTTGCTCATTAGCAGATTTCAGAGTTTGTTGGTATTTCATCAAAGCTTCCTCTGCCGACTGTCGGAAACCTTGAGCGGCAGAGAGATGATCATCTATTTTACGTTGTCTTTGATTTAAAATATCGACAATTTTGGGAACAATGAATTGAGACATAATCAACCACATCAACAAGAAGCTGATTATAAGCCAAAAAGCTTGTGAAGGAAAAGTAGAAAAATCCAATTGCGGCATTAAAGGCTCCTTACAAATAAGCTTGTTTTACTTTGATATTGTCGGCCAAGAGGCGGCTATTCGCCGCCGCCGGTCAACATAATTAAAGCGATAACCAAAGCGTAAAGAGCGATAGCTTCAATAGCGGCGAAACCTGCCCAACCATAGATATCAACATCTTTTTTGACTTGAGGATTACGCCCCACTGTAGTGATAATTGTTGTCCATAATTTAGTAACCCCCCACGCTGCCGCCATCATTGAGAGAGCGCAAGTTGCGGCACCGACATAAGCTAATGGTTCCATTTTATTTTCCTTTCAATAACTAATTTACACATTTTCACAAAATAATATTTAATGACCGCGCAAAGCATCTCCTAGATAAATACAACTCAAAACTGTATAAATAAAAGCCTGCAGCACAGCAATAAAAAATTCAAAAGCGACGATACACGAGCTAAACAAGAGTGGTATTGCGCCTAAGACACTTAATCCGACGACAAAACCGGCAAGAATTTTCAACATAATATGTCCGACGGTCATATTTGCAGCCAAACGAACAGTCAAACTAAATGGTTTAGAAAGTAAAGATATTGTTTCGATTGGTACGATTAAGGGAGCCAAAGGCCAAGGGATTCCCTTAGGCATAAACGTTCTTAAATATCCCCAACCTCTTTTTTTTATACCAACGGAAATATTAAACAATAATGCTAAAAGAGATAAAGTTCCAACAGCGGTAACGTGGGAAGTAAAGGTAAAAGCATAAGGAGTTAATCCCAACATATTACCAAAGGCAACAAAAAGGAAGAGCGAAAAAATAAAACTAAAATATTTCAGACCATCTGGACCGATATTATCTTTTATTAAACCGGAAACAAAGAGATATATGCATTCGGAAATAGATTGAGACCGACTGGGAATAATGGTTCGGTGACGCAGGCAAAAAGTAAACAAAAGAAAGACAACAGCAACAGACAGCAACATAAACAGGGAGGAATTTGTAAAAGATATGTCAATTCCTTCTGCTTTGATTGGAATAATAGGTTTAATGACAAACTGTTCTAATGGATTTGACAATTTGGCTTACTCCTTATTTTTTATCCGTTTTTCTTCTTCCTTAGACAAGCGGTAGACATTGAGAATTCCGGCTGCGCCGCCAAACAGCAAAAACAAGCTTAAAAACAAAGGACGACTTCCGATCAAACGATCAATTACGAAGCCGACAGCTCCGCCGACAATCACGGCGGACAGAAGTTCTGCCGTAATTCTAAATCCTATTGCCGCGGCTCCCGAGTATTCAGATTTTGCCGTTTGATTCCTGCGGCTTTGTTCTTGTTTTTGCAAACAAGATATTTTTTTCTCCAGTTCCCTGATGTCTTCAGGAATTTCTTTCATAAGTTATAATATCCTCAAAAATATTACTTACTTATTAACAGATAAATATTTGTTAATAGTTTTTTCAAACTCATCATAATTTGGCACTCCGGGGAGTAATTCTTCACCTTCGGCGCTTCGTATCAAGAAAGACGGCGTTCCTCGAATTTGTAATTTTTCCATTCCGTCTTGGCGAATTGCCATAATATCGGCTGCCACTTTATCGTCGCTCATGCATGCTTTAGCCTGTTCTGCGGACAGACCTTCTGTTTTAGCATATCCAATTAATAATTTTTCACTTTTAAATGACAATCCCCAATTCATTTGTTTTTTAAAAAGCAGGGAGAGAAAATCAAAATATTTTTCTGCGGGCATACAGCGGGCAAGCATTGCCGCCTGCATGGAACGTCCATCAATTGGAAAATCCGCAAATACCAAATTAACTTTTCCTGTATCAATAAATTCTTTTTTCAATTTCGGCAAAACGTTTAAATGGAAATCGGCGCAATGCGAACAACCAAGTGAAGAAAATTCATAAATTGTCACTGGAGCATCAGGATTCCCCAATATATGTGTCGGCGTCATATCAAAGCGGGCGGGAGTAACATTATTGTCCGAGACAACGGGGACTGCAGCGTTGGCTGTTTTCACCAAGACTAATTGACCATTCACCCAATCAAACCCCTTTTGAGAAAGATAGAATCCATCTGCCATTAAAAAGATTAAAAAGGCTGACAATATTTGGCTGATTCTTTTTACGATATTTTCAAAAGTCATAAGAACTCCTATTAATCTGCATTTTCAGAGAAAACATTTTCACCCAAACGAGTTAACGTTTCTCGCAAATTATTATTATTTAATCCATCTGTTAATTGTTTAATATAATTTTGTTCTTTTTTGCTTACAAGTATTTTCTTTACATTCGGTTGATTAATTTTATATTTTTTCTGTTTAGCTAGCATATTGTTTTGACGAATTTTAAGGCTAGAAACGATTTGAGAACCTAAATAGGCATTAACTTTTTCAAGAAGTATTTTTTCCCGATGCTGCAATTCAAGAGCAAAAGCTCCATTACCAACCACGACATAAAGTACTCCATGATTTTGACGTCCCGAAGTAAAACTTATTTTTTCCGGAAACGAATAAGCTGCCAATTCTTGTCCCACAATTTGCTCCCAAAAGACAAGCAGATCGATGACTATCATTCCTTTTTTGCCGATAATACGACGCAATGGTGAAAGGATTTCCTTTGACATCATATTTAAACCGTTAGCGGTTCGTTTTTCTTCATTACTGGTCATATTTTCTTTTTTCATAATTCGATTATGTATCATAAATATTTCAATAAGGCAAGTTTTCACCTAAATAAATTATTTAAATAGACATTTTTATACAAAGCAATAAAAAAACTTGATTCTAAATTTAAAATAATGTATCTTCAAAAGTAGAATTTTTTATTTTGCTTTAACGAGAGGAACCTTAAGAATGTTTAAAAAATTATTAGCCGGCGCATCGGCTGTCGTTTTAGGAATAACAGCCGCTTCAGATGCTATGGCCGAGTGTGATGGAATTTATCTTGGTCTCCGTGGTGGCATTGCACACCCTGATATTGGTGCCAGTCATACAGAAGGAGATCGTTTAGATATTGATGACAATCTGTTTATGGTAAGCGGCGCAATCGGTTATCGTTACAAATATTTTCGCGCAGAAGTCGAATATATTTGGCGCGATAAAAGCGAAGACACCTTATCAACTGTTATTCCTGTAGAAGGAAGAGATCCTATTGTTTACACAGATAAAGCTGAATTTGATTATGATTCTTATATGTTCAATGTGTTTTATGATTTCTCTCCTTATACATGGTTCACACCATATTTACAAGTCGGTATCGGTGTTACCAACTTAAAATATAAATTCACCTATCCAGATGGTTCAAGTAAATATGATGAAAATAACTTCACTTGGTCTGTCGGCGGTGGTATCTCCGCAAAAATGACAAATCGCTTGAATCTTGATATAGGTTATAGATATTTTGATATGGGTAAAATTGGAGACGGAAAAGTCCATAATCATGAATTCTACGGCGGTGTCCGTTATGTATTTTAATTTTTCTCTCCCTAAGGGACCTTTTAAAAGGTCCCTTTTTTTTTTACATTTTATTTAAACTTTAATCCTAAAATTGTTCCTTCCTTATTAACATTACTATATTAACAATATAAAATTTATATATTTAAATAGACGGTTTTATTAACAGAAAAAACTTGACTTTTCTCTTTCCTAATGTCGTAAATGATAAATAATCATTAATGACGGAAATATAAAATGACCAGCAAAACACTTTACTTAACCAGAGCACAACTTCTTGCAGAGCTTGGACGTTGTTTAAATTGTAAAACTCAACCTTGTATGAACGCTTGTCCTGTCAATTGTAATCCAAGAGAATTTATCAATAAAGCAAAAGACGGTGATTTTAGCGGAGCTGTTGAAGCTATTACCCGTTATAATCCTATGGGACAAACTTGCGGATTAATTTGTCCTGATAAATTCTGTATGCACGCCTGCACACGATCAATCATTGATTTTCCTATCAATATTCCGCGTGTACAGGCAACAATTTTAGAAAAATACCGTACTTGCGAATCGGCTGCTCATTCTAAACATCCGTTTAATGGGAAAAAAATTGCCGTTATTGGTGCAGGACCTGCAGGAATTGCAGCAACTTCGGAACTTGTCAAACTAGGATATAAAATAACTCTATATGAAGGATTCGAAAAAATAGGTGGAGCTTTAAATCTTATCCCAGAAAATCGTCTTCCTTTTTCTGTTATTGATAAGGATTGGAGTTTTATAAACGATCCTGAAATGATTGAAATGCATCTAAATACTATAATTAATAATCCAGTTTCTCTATTAAATGAAGGATACTCAGGTGTTATTATTGCCACAGGAGAACCTGACAGTATTGATTTAGGTGTTGAAGGTGAAGAATACGCTCTCTCTTATTTTGACTATCTCCGACATCCGGAACAATATAAAACGAAAGGAAATGTTGCAGTTATCGGCGGCGGCGCCGTTGCTGTTGATTGCGCTTTAACCGCCATAAACAATGGTGCCGATTATGTCGAAATGTTTATTCGTCGCCGTATATCCGATATGCGTGTCACTAATGAAGAACGAAAATCATTACTTGATGCCGGCATTGATTTAACCTCAATGACAAAAATCAAAAAAATAGGCAAGGATGGAGAATTTATCACTCTTTATACCTGTAAAAACCATTTTAATCAAGAAAAACTCGAAGAAATTCCGGATACAACGATTGCCAGACCCGGTTTTAGTTTAATTATTAGAGCGATTGGAAGCTCAGCTCCTCGCCAAAACGATTCTGATGTAATTATTTATGCCGGAGATTGCAAACATGGTGGTTCAACAATTGTTGAAGCACTTGCTTCCGGTCGTGAAGCGGCTGCTCGTCTTAATTCACGTTTATCCGGATAATATATTGGAGAATTTTATGAAAATTTATCAAGTCGGAGGAGCTGTACGAGATAAATTACGCGGACAAAAACCTCAAGATTTTGATTATGTTGTTACCGGAACTACCCCAAAACATCTTCTTGAATTAGGATTTCAACAAGTTGGTAAAAATTTTCCTGTTTTTTTACATCCTCAAACAAAAGAAGAATATGCTCTGGCACGTAAGGAAATTAAAATCGGGACATCTCATCAAGATTTTAAATTTATATTTAATCCATCAATAACCATAGAAGAAGATTTAGCTCGTCGAGATTTTACTTGTAACGCGATTGCTTTTGATCCTGAAGAAAAAAAATATATTGATCCTTTTAATGGCCGTAAAGATATAAAAAGCCATATTCTTCGACATATAAATGATATTCATTTTCAAGAAGATCCTTTACGTATATTGCGTTTATGCCGCTTTACAGCCCAACTTAACTTTACCCCCGCACCGAAAACTCTAAAATTAACACAACAAATGACCGCTAAAGGTATGCTTAAATACCTTAGTCCCGAAAGAATTTGGAATGAAATTAAAAAGGCTCTCGAATTTCCCAATTTTTCTAAATTTTTAACAACAGCTCGTCAAATCGGTGCTTTAGAAGCTCTATTGCCGGAAATTAATGAGTTATGGAATATTCCTGAACGACAGGAACATCATCCCGAACAAAACACCGGCAACCATATTTTATTAGCCTTAGAACACGCGCGTGACACAAATGAATTTGTACGTTTTGGTGTTTTATTGCACGACATAGGAAAAACATTAACTCCTTTAGAAATTTTACCCTCCCATCATCAACACGAGCAAAGAGGCTTATTGCTAATTAAAAAAATTTGCCAAAGATTTAAAATCCCGAATCATTATCAAAATTTTGCTCTTTGTACCTGCAAACTTCATATGAAATTTCATAAAGTTACGGAAATGCGCATAGGAACGCTTTTTGATTTTTGTCAGGAGATAAAACATTATAATTGTAATATTGAAGATTATATTGCCGTATGTCGTTGTGATTTTTATGGACGAGCTGTTGAACTTTCTCAAAAACAAAAAGAAGCTTTTGAACAAAAAGCTGCTATTCTTCGTCAGGCAATAAAAATTTTATCCGCTATTCATGCAACAGATATGATTAATTTTTATCAATTAAAAAAAGATGAACATTTTGGAAAGATATATCGAGAATACTGTATTCAAGAATTACAAAAAAAACTAAAAAAAGAAGGCAGTTTATAAACTGCCTTCTTTTTTTTAGTTAAAAGTCCAATTAAAACCAAACATGATACGATAATCTGTTTCCGCATCTTTCTGATGATCCGGATTAAGTCGGACATCTGCTTGAATTTTAAAACTCATGTCCTCATTAATATCCCGATCATGATATAAAGAAAATTTATATTCTCTTGCATCCGGTTTAAGCCCTGCTGTATATTGTTGACGATAAACCGTATCAGAATAATCATCTCGTCCGACAGGAAGGTTAAATCTAGCCTTTCCTTTATAAATACGCAATGGCGAAGAAAGTTGGAAACCTACAATATCATTACCATTATATTGCCAATGAGCATCCAGAGCGAAACTATCACTAACCAATTGTCCGGTTTGAATTAAATCAGAAGCCATAGCTCCACCATTTGTCCATCCTTGATACCAAGCTCCACTTAAGAAAATATTTTTAAAGGGTGACCAAGTTAAAGCAAGACCGGCATAATAAGTATTTGAATCATCGACATCAAAGCCTCCGGTACCATTTAGACCAAGTAAAGCACTATCTTCATACAAAATACCACTCATCATTTTAAAGGCCAAAGTATCGGTTGCCTGCCATGAAACTTCGGAATTAAATCCATAGACACGATTGTCAAACTCACGATCATTTGCTTCATCACTTCCATCATAAAGGCCGTTTTCACCGGTGGCAAATTCCATAGTAAAATTCCAATTGTCCGACATATTATAACGATTATAAACCCCATATGCCGAATTCATAGCCATAAACGGATTAGAAAGACTTTTTTCAAAATATTGATTCGTATTATATAATGTATTTTCCGTATAATAAAAACCAGTAACATAATCATCATTACCCGAGAAATGAACTTCCATTGTACCTAATCCTGTTGGAGAAGAACTTAAAGCGGCTTGAGCATAAGAAAATGTAAGATTATTTCCTGCTTTAACCGTACGTTTAGGTTGGTAACGAGAAAAAGCATATAGATCGTTTTTAAAATTTCTCTCTCCGCTGTGTGTTGCTCTAACCATAGAATTAATTGACATAGAATATGGCCGTTTATATTTATCAAAAACCGTTATTTTTTGTGGAATTTTTTTAAGCATGGAACTTTTAAATAAAGCCGGAACGGTCATTGTTGTTGAACGAGCAACTAAAGCGGCACCATTAACATTTTCCGTTGTTGCAATCATTAACTCGCCCTGAGGCTCGGTTGCAGCATCTAAATTAATAAGTCCGTTTCCATAAACAGGGTCTACGCCTGGTTCGCCTAGATCTGTTGCTGTCTCAAATAATAAATGTACTATTTCTTGAGGTTTCATATATGGATAGGCTCCCATTAAAAAAGCCACACTTCCGGTAACGACCGGAGCAGCCATTGATGTTCCATCCATTGTTCCATAATAGCCATCTTTATTTATAGCCGATAAAATATCAACACCAGGAGCCGCCAAACAATATCCTTGTGCAACACCACAAGCATTTGAGAAATCTGCAAGTTGATTATTTTTATCAACAGCAATAACAGTAATAAATAAACCATCTAATTGTGTTTTATATTCATCAAGTAAAGGAATACCATTTAGAATTCCAGGTTGTTCATACCTTTCATTACCTGCTGCAAAAACAAATACGACATTATGGGAAACTTGATACGGGATTATATCTAAATAGCTGGAAAGAAAACTTTGATTTTTAAAAACATTGATGGTAGACGCGTTCATAAATTTTGTCGCATCATAACCTAAACTAAAATTAACGACTTTTGCCCCCATATCAATTACATCTTTAACCGGATTATATATTGGAGACATTAAATCCCATCGAGCGGCTATAATTTCCGCATTATCAAAAGCAACGCCATGCATATTGTCGCCATCTTTATTAGCGGCAATAATACCAGCCACATGGGTTCCATGTGCATCACTTATATCTGAATTTGGATAATAACTGGTTTCACTATCTTTCGCTATATCCCAATCATAATCAGCGTCATAGATACTAGCCCATTCATTATATTCATCTTCGGATAAGGATGAAAGATAAACTTGACCGTCAACTTCTAATTTTACACGTTTAGCATCACTATCCCAATACCAACAATTTGTTGTATCACCATTACGACAAGGTCCATAATCGTAATTAACACCCTTTATATCTTTTCCGGCAAAAGCAGCATGTGCGCCATAAACACCACTATCAATCACCCCTACTCCGACTACATCCAAAGAAGAAAACAAATTACCGTTGTTATCGGCAGAATAGTATCTGGCATATGCGTTTGAGGCACCGATTTGTGATAAAAAACCTCCGCCATAATATTCATTATTTTCAAAAAATGACGCATTAACCGAATGAGGAATATTTTCAAAATTATCATTATTCCCATCTTCATTCATTTCACCATCATCATTAGGAAGATTATCTATATCACTATTTTCATTATCACCACTATCATTATTACTACCGTTGCTGCTACTATTGCTATTGCTGTTGCTATTGCTATTGCTATTGCTGTTGCTGTTGCCGCTATCGCTACTGCTTCCGCCGCCTCCGCCGCCACCAGCAGCAAGAGCGACACCTCCGCCTACAAGTACTGCAGCACCGACATAGGCTGCCGGAGAAAGATTCCATGATGACGAATCTGCTTTAATATTTTGTGTGGTCAATTTTTTAACACAAGGATGATTAGTATCTGCACCAAGTTGAATTAACATCTTATAAGCTCTTTCATCTCGTTGTTTTATAGCTTCACACAATGCTGTATTTCCTTGAGAATCAGAAACATTAACAGAATATCCTCTTGTTCTTAATTGTTCTATTGCTTGTCGATTTTGATTATGTGCGTATTCATAAATTAACGAAACAAAATCATCATAATTTGTAGCTGCATTTGTAATTTTTGATAAAGATAAAATTAATAAAATAAATAATAAATATTTAATCCGCATTTTAATTCCTCAGTCAGTAATTTATTTCAAGCTTAAATATGAAATAAAATTAATAATATCATTTGATGATATATGTCATAAAGTTTAATATATTATTTACACATAATATTTTTATTATAAACAGAATTGACAAATTAGAAAGAACGTTTATATTAATAGTTATATGATTTTAATCGATTAATTTTTAAACTACGAAAGTAAAAAACATGAAAAAATTCATTCTCTCTTTATTTATCTTTCTTGGCGCATGCACAGAAGGTGCCATCTATCAAGAGTACAATCATGATTGCAATGATCATATTTATTCTCCAAAGAACTGCCCAATCACAAAAAAAGTAAAAGAACAATCACCTACGAAAAAAGTATATGTTTATAATGAACAACAACCTAAAATTCACCGTGTCCGTCTGGTAGCACAACGTCCTTATATGGAAAAAACGCATCCCATTGTTGTCCCTGTCGCAACAGTTCAAATTCAAGCACCTGAGCCGCGTCCTATTCCAACACCTGCTGTAATAAATAATGCAAATTGTAATGGGTGCGCACCAATTATCAGACAAACACGCGAACCAGTCGAAGTTATTTATAAAAAAACAACATACACAACCGTCTATGAACCCAAAACAACATCAACGGTAACATATGAAAAAGAGCCGGTTACAAATCAAAAAATTATTAGCCATACTCAGCTGGTTCCCGAAGTGCAAATAGAAGCTCAACCTGAAATCAAAACTATCATTCAAAAACCTAAAATTAAAACTGTTATTGTGAGTGAACCTATCGTCAAGGAAATATCTTCTAAAATAGAGAATACTCAAACGACTCCCCCTAATGAGCTTTTGGTGGAAGAAATAAAATAATAAATTAAACTTTCTTAAGCTGTTATCAATATTGATAACAGCTTTTTTCTTTATAAGAAAGATACCATATACTTTATTCATTACTTATATATATATACTAAATATATTAAGGTTTAATTTTATACCAAGACCAAAATAATTTGCTAACACATATTTGTCTAATTTTAGATATTATATTAACTTAAACATAAATCAAACAGCATTTTCTTATGGTGGTATATTTTAATTTAACATATTACCCATATAAAGAAGGATAGGATAAAATAAATAATTTTTTGAGTGGATATTTTAATTAGTCAAGAATTTTTATAAATCATAAACTTCCACCAGCTAACGCAAGTGGTACTATCTTTTCCAAACTACGTTTTCTCTTCCCTAAGGCTTCGCAAGCCTAACGGCTGGGCAGTTATGTCTACATCTACCTTTTTTCGCAGGTAGTGTTACATTCGAGACATAAACTTCCACTAGCTAACGCAAGTGGTATTACCTGTTCCAAACTACGTTTTCTCTTCCCTAAGGCTTCGCAAGCCTAACGGCTGGGCAGTTATGTCTACATCTACCTTTTTTCGCAGGTAGTGTTACATTCGAGACATAAAAAAGAAAGGCGATATAGAACCGCCTTTCTTAAAGATTTTAGCGCATTTTTCCTTTCAACAGAGGTCGACCGAGTTTTTTAGCGCGTTTATTTATTTTACGGCGTAAAACATTTTCCTCATCGAAAGTTTCACCAACAATAGCAAACATCATTGGAACGAATAATGTTGCAACGAAAGTTGAAAGGATCATTCCACCAATCATTCCGGTACCGATAGCATGACGGCTTGCCGCGCCTGCACCAGTAGAAATAGCTAAAGGCAAAATACCGAAAGTAAAGGCTAAAGAAGTCATTACGATTGGGCGGAAACGAAGTTTAGCCGCTTCGAGAGCTGCTTGAGCATAAGTCATACCATTTTGAACCTGCATAACGGCAAATTCAACAATAAGAATAGCATTTTTAGCAGCCAAACCGATCAAAGTAACCAAGCCGACTTGGAAATAGAGGTCATTTTCAATTCCGCGTAAATAAACGGCTATCAAAGCTCCTAAAATAGCAAAAGGTACAGATAGGATAACCACGAAAGGCAAGGACCACTTTTCATATTGAGCGGCAAGGATAAGGAAGATCATAATTAAGCCAAAAACGAATGCTTGTGTAGAAGCTCCACCTGCCAATTTTTCTTGATAAGCAGAACCGATCCAAGATAAAGTATAATCTTCACCTAAAACTTCATCAGCAACTTCTTCCATAGCGGCAATAGCCTGTCCTGATGAATACCCTTCTGCCGGATCACCAAGGACTTTTGCCGCAGGGAAAATATTAAATCGGTTTACTAATTCCGGTCCGGTCACTCTTTCAACATTTAATAAAGTTGATAAAGGAACTAATTCTCCTGTATTTGATTTAACATAAACATAGCTTAAGTCATCCGGAGTACGACGAAATCGGCTTTCTGATTGTAAAATAACTCGGAAGTTTCGTCCTTTATAGGTGAAATCATTAATATAAAGACTGCCGAATGTAGATTGCATAACCGAATAAATAGAATCGATTGATACATTTAAAGTGCGAGCTTTTTCACGATCCAAATCAACTCGGTACTGAGGTGTTGTAACAGAAAAAGTTGTGCGCACGCTTTGCAATTCCGGACGTTTATTCGCTTCCACAATAAATTGATTAACCTTATCCATCAATTCTTTTGAACTATGACCACCGCGATTTTGAATAAAAGCTTCAAAACCGCCTGATGTACTCATTCCCATAATCGGGGGCATAGAGAAAGCATAACCGATACCTTCTGATTGGCTCATGCCGTAACCGGTGAATACTTGAGACAAGGCATCTGCAGATTGATCATCTTCTAATCTTTCTTCCCAATCTTTTAAGATAATAAAACTAATACCGGAATAAGTATTTTGACTTGAAGACAGCATATTATAACCATTAATTGTCAAAACATCGGTTACATTAGGATTTTTTTGCAACAAATCGACGACAGAATCACTAAAACGTGTTGTTCGTTTAAGAGAGGAGGCTTCCGGCATACTATAAGCCATTAATAAATTTCCTTGATCTTCATTAGGCACCAATCCCCCAGGAACTTGTTTAAACATAAAGGCAATAGCACCTAAGACGGCGATAAAGAAGATAACAGCCATTTTTCGATGACCAAGGAAAAAACGCACACCGGCTAAATAAGCTTTTGTTACAGTTTCAAAGAAATTATCGAACCATTTAAAAAAGCCTTTTTTCTCCTCTTTTTTCCTATTTGGTTTAATAATCAAAGCGCATAAAGCCGGTGTAAGTGTTAAAGCGACGAAAGCAGAAATCAACACAGAAACAGCAATGGTTACTGAAAATTGTTTATACATAACCCCTGTCATTCCGCCAAGAAAAGCAATAGGCAAGAACACGGAAGAAAGAACCAACGCGACAGCGACGACAGGTCCGGAAACTTCCATCATGGCTTGAATAGCGGCTTCTCTTGGTGATAATTTTTTTTCTTCCATTAATCGTTCGACATTTTCCAATACGATAATTGCATCATCGACCACGATACCGATTGCTAAAATAAGTCCGAATAATGTCAATAAATTAATTGAGAAACCAAGCAGATACATACCGGCAAAAGCACCGATAATTGACACAGGAACAGCTAATACAGGAATTAATGTTGCGCGTATATTTTGCAAGAATAAAAATACGACGATAATAACCAATACAACAGCTTCAAAAAATGTATGAATAACTTCATCAATTGATACATTAACAAATAAGGTTGTATCATAAGGGATTTCATAAATGATTCCCTCTGGGAAATTTTTTGAAAGTTGTTCCATTTTAGCTTTTACCATATTAGCTGTTTCCAGAGCGTTTGCTCCCGGTTGCAGATAGATAGCAAAAGCGACAGCTTCTTCACCGTTATAAAAGGAATTAACGCTATAATCTTGAGCGCCAAGTTCAATACGTGCGACATCACGAAGACGCAAGATAGCTCCATCTTTATCGCTTCTTAAGATGATATTGCCAAATTCTTTTTCATCGACCAAACGACCTTTTGTATTTACTGAATATGTGTAAGGCAAATATTCATCCAAAGGTTCTTGTCCGAATTGGCCGGCAGCGAATTGTGAATTTTGTTCTTGCACAGCGGCAATAACATCTTCAGGCGTCATATTATAATCGGCTAATTTATCTGGTGAGAGCATAATCCGCATAGAATAATCTTGTGAAGCGAATAAAGAAGCACTTCCCACGCCTTTAATTCGGCGAATTTCATCCAAGACGTTTAACAAAGCATAATTAGAAACATAAATAGTATCATAACGATCTGTTTGAGATTTCATCATTACTATTTGCAAAATAGAATTTGACTTTTCTTCAACAGTCACTCCTTGTTTAGTGACTTCGCTAGGAAGTTTAGAGGTTGCCATTTGCACTTTATTATTAACATCGATTGTTGCTTGATCGGGATCTGTACCGATATCAAAAACGACGCCGATTGTTAAATATCCTTGTGAAGTAGCGTTAGAATACATATAGATCATATTCTTCACACCATTTATTTCCTGCTCGATGGGAGCAGCGACGGTATCCGCCAAAACTTCGGCCGTAGCCCCCGGATAAGTTGCACTGATTTGAATTTCCGTTGGTACGATATTTGGATATTGTTCGATAGGCAGTACTTTCATGGACACTAAACCGGCCAATACAAAAACCAAAGAAACAACAGTCGCAAAGATTGGGCGATCAATAAAAAACTTGGAAAACATAATTTTTATCCTTTTTAATTTTTAGTTGTTTCATTTGATTGTTTATTTTCTACCAAATGCGGTGTGACTTTCATGCCTGGACGAATTTTCATCAGATTATTAACCACGACACGATTTCCTTTTTCTAACCCATTATCAATAATCCATCCACCATCTTTTGTCATCAAGCCGGTTTGTACATTAACGGTTTCGACCATATCTTGATCGTTGACGATATAGACATAAGAACCGTTGGTTCCTTGCATAATAGCCTCTTGCGGTACGATTAGGGCATCGACGCGTGTTAATCCTTCCATAACCAAACGCAAAAATTGCCCTGGCCAAAGACGTCTTTCCGGATTTGGGAAAACGGCTCGTAATTTAATTGTACCTGTTCCCTCGTCTATTCCCGAATTTATAAAATTAATTTTTCCGACTTGAGGATAAACCGTATCATTACTAAATTTAACTTTTGTAATGATTTCATTTTTATTTTCGGGATTACGAACCAATCCGTTTTTAACCATATTTGCCAAAGACATCATTTCACTTTCGGAAGCGGAAAAGATGACATAAATGGGATCAAGTTGAGTAATATTTGTTAATAATCCTGTAGCAGAAATTAAGCTTCCTTCGGATTGTTCTTCCATTCCGGTTATACCGCTAATAGGTGCTGTTACTTTGGTATAATCGAAATTCAACTGAGCGGTTTCCACATCAGATTCTGCCATCATCACTGCGGCTTTCCGACTTTCTAATTCGGCTTGAGCGTCATCACGAGATTTTTCACTTACGACTCTTTGTTTAAATAGTTTATCTGTTCTTTCCCAATCAGTTTGAGCTCGTCTGAGTTGTGCTTTTGCTTGAGCCAAACTTGCTTTAGCATTATTGAGTTTAGCAATATATTCTTTAGGATCGATTTCAAACAGAACATCGCCTTCTTTAACTTCAGCTCCTTCCTGATAATTTTTCTTTAACAAGATACCGCTAACGCGAGCGCGTACTTCTGTTTCTTTGTATCCTTGCGCACGAGCGGAAAATTCAAAACTAAGAGGAACATTTTTAGGTTCCATTTGAATGACATCGACAGGTAATGCTGATGTTTGTTGTCCTGCTTGCTGTGCAATTTGTTTTTCATCCTTGCAGGCGCAAAGAGCCAAAAAGATTGTGGCAAAAGTAAATACTTTTTGTATTGACATAACGGACTTCTCCTAGAATAAGTATCATCATTTATTTTTTTAGACACAATAAACTATTTTTTTTTATTCGTCATCTATTTTTTCTTTAAATAGCTCATTTTTATACATAAAACTGCTTTTTCAATCAATGATTCAAATATCCTTTAACAAACCGCCGAAACACGCTCCTATGCCTGATTGACATAGTTGTGTAAAACAAGGGGTGCGTAAATTGAGTTCTTTAATAATTTCAGAAGGAGTTTGGGTTATTTTTACATTTTTTAATTTTTCTTTTTTATCTTTTATGGTTTTAAACAAAGCACTTGGCAATTCTGCTTTACCGATACATGACGCTAAATAAACAAAAGATTCATCATTATCTTTAAGGTTATTCACAGCGAGTTTTCGGGCATACAGATTAAGGGTTAAATCAGCTTTACTTGCATCTTTGGTCCAAGGACTGCCTCCTCCTATCGGACAAGCTGTTGAATAGAAATCGCAAGCCAATTTACGGCCACTGACGCCACAATCTGCTATTGACGAATGTATCATATAATTTCCAGTACCATTGACAATAATATTTTTGGGTTTTTCGCCTAATTTCTGAATAATAAAATCTGTTAAATCAATATGTTTTAACATCGGTATTGCGACAACAACTGTTTCGATACGATTATCGTTTAATGTAATCTGAGTTTTAATATCAAGTCCGAGATTATCAGATTTTTTTGCATATTCATATAAGATTTTATTAAGTTTACGAGCCAAATAAAGTTCGCGGTTGATTAAATTTTCACCTTGACAGGCATACCCGACAAAAACGCCTTGATCGCCCCAACCATCTTGTTGCACGCCTTGATTAATTTCTTCTGATTGTTGTCCGACAAGATTGATGACTTCAATTTTTGCCGGTTCAATAGCATATTTACCCCATATTTTAGCATAATCTTTTGTATAGCCTATTTCAGAAAGAGCATCAATTGCATATTGTTTTAAACTTTCCGATGAAAGGTTATCCGAAACTTCTCCGCCAAAAATGATTGTGTTATTTTTTATCATGACTTCCACGGCATATCTGACCATGGGATTACGTTCAATCAACCGATCTAAAACGTAACTTGAAATATAGTCAGAAATTTTATCCGGATGGCCAATTGAAACGGCTTCTGCTGTTTTTTGCATAACAAAATCTCCTTATTTAGTCCTCTATTGTGGGACAAGTTAGGTTAAATCCACATTTAACAAATATAAAAGTTCTTTTATAATTTAGGGTTATATATTTTATTTAAAATGTCAAGAATAATTAATTTTGATAAATTCATTATTTATAAATTAGGATAAAATTTTTATGATAGCTTCATATAAATCATCTTGATTCTGTTTTGAATCAAAATTATGTCCGCTTTGTGGAATAATTGTTAAATATTTTTTTGTTTGTAAAGCATCATTTAAATTTTCGATATCTTGAACAGGTATTATGGTATCCTCTTGCGCTGCAATTAAGAACACTTTTGCTTTAATTTTTTTAGCCAATTGAAGTGCGTCATAAGTTTTACTTTCCTCGACCACTTGGTAGGGAATTTGTGTTTCTTGATAATTATAAAAACCATCCATTTTCCATTTTTTACAAAAATCATGCATATATTTCATACAACTTTTTTCCCATTTTTCTCCACTAACGACAGGCGTAACAGGAATTATCAACTGAACTTGATCAGGATGATGAGCGGCATAACTGATGACAGCGGCTCCGCCTAATGAATGCCCCACCAACACATAAGGTTGAGAATAAGATTTTTGTGTTTTAAGCCAATTAACGACTGTTTGCAAATCATCTTCAAAAGTGGACAGACGTACATTTAAAACTTCCCCGCTGCTTTTTCCTAAAGAATATCTGCCATCAAAAGTAACGACTGTATATCCTTTATCCAGAAAGGCTTTTTTAGCTGTTTGAACAACGGGATGTTCCATGTTGGAAGCCAAACCATGTTGAATAATGACAAGTTTATCAGGAGATTGACAATTATCACCTTCTATTTTTAAAAATATTTTCTCGTTTTGTTGATTGGTAATCCAAAATTCTTGTGGATAAGTATTTTTCACACAAGAGGCAAGAAAAATTAAAAATATTAAACAGTATTTTTTCATCATTCGACAGGCCTTTCGGTAACCCTAAAAATATATTTCATCAAAGTAATTTTAAATCAAATTTGATTTTCAAGTACAATATCATAATAACAAACGATTTATCTCTTATTGCACAAAAGAACATACAATGATATAAAAAACTTGACTATTTTTCATATTTATGATATATTGGTTTAACAAATGTTTAATTATTAAATTTAAAAATATGAAAATTATTAATTCCCTGAAGAAAACCTTTGGTAAAGGATTTTCTTTAAATTGTGTAAAGAAAGTTCAAGAGGATTCTATCAATGATCCTAAGGCAGAGCAATTTTGTATTTTAATGAATGAATTGAAATATAAAGAAGTACACCAAATGTTAGCCAATGGCTTTAATGTCAATCAAAATCTGATGATCAAAGAATCCCTGTTTGACGACTACGGGTTGGGCAATTTATATATTCTCATTCCGTGCAAATTTCTTGACTTAACCAAAGACAAACCAATGCAAAAATTACTTCGCGCGTACGGGGCCACATCGACCAGTGAAGATGTAGAGAAAAAACTCGCCGCAGCAAAAGAACGAGAAACAGACGTGTTACAAAGTGAAAAAGAACATTTTGCAATCGTTGAACAACTGTTATCTGGTAAATAAGTCACATAAAAAAACTCAATCTAGGTTCTAGATTGAGTTTTTTTATGTTTCAAAGATATTGCGTTGATATATACCTATATCAAGCAAACCATTATTTCAGGCGTATACGGTAATTGACGATTTTGGCAAAAATCTGTTGACAGCTAATTGATTTTTTGAAAACATAACAATAAATAACCTAAGGATATAGAAATGAGTATTTTAATCGGATTTTTAATTTTATGTATTGTCATTTCATTGCTAAAAAAAAACAAATCTCCCAAAGTACAAACTCCGAAAGGCTATCCTGAAGGTGTAAAATACATCAAACGAGCAGATTTAACCGCTAAAGACATTCAACAAATGCAACTAGATATCTTAAATGAAGAGCAAAAAGAAGTTATTGAACTATCGGCCCATAGTATTCAAGAACTAAAATATTTAATCTCAAAATTTGAAGGAACGGAATTAAATAACGTAGAATTGCTATCAAATGGGGAAACATATCTGCAAGGGCAGAAAATAAATATGATGTGGCGGTATTCTCCGTTTGGAACATTTGAATGGTATAAACCAGCCATTTCACAAGAAGAATATGAAAAACGTTATTTTTCCATCATGTATCCGAATTATATATATACTCAATATACAACTGCTATTGAGCCAAATGACGATAATGAAGACGAACCGGAAAGTAAAAATGGCAAAATAATTCAAGGACCATGGTAAAAGAGGTGTTATGCTTGCACATCACACCTCACCCCAGACAATTCGTGTTTATAATCGAAACATAGCCATCAGCTACACAGGTATTTATCTAGTCCAAGGTTTGTTTTTGCCAAATCGCAAAATAGGTTTTATTTCCGATAAATATCCTTATAAAGAAACCAGATAAGGAGTGAAAATGTTGATGTATAATCCAGAAGATAAAACTTATTCTAAATTTATTACCATTGAAGAAATGGCAGAAGTCCAAAAACAAATCAAACAAATAGAAGAGAGATTAAAAAATACGCCGGTTAATCCGCCATATAATTTTGAAAGTGAAGGTAATATTGATATCAATTCGGTCAGTGAGTTGAAAAAATTGATTAAATCCAACAATTTTAATCTAAATGCCTCAATCAATCGCCGCAGAGCCAGTTTATTTTTAGTGGCTTGCTATTTCTGCATGGAAAAAGAGCCGCTTGATTTTCTTATTGCCGAAGGAAGCGAAGTCAATAGAACCGATATATTCGGATATAACGCAATTATGTCCGTTATTTTGAACGAAAATATGGAAGATGATACCAAATTACAAACCATCCAAATGTTAATAAACAAAGGTGTTGATGTAAATTGGCTCAATATCCAAGGAGAAACAGCCCTAACCTTGGCCTTGGAGCGAATAGAGCTGGA
Organism: uncultured Alphaproteobacteria bacterium; assembly: GCA_944391335.1. Classification (GTDB taxonomy): domain Bacteria; phylum Pseudomonadota; class Alphaproteobacteria; order RF32; family CAG-239; genus JAFUYI01. The sequence continues at coordinate 912 of CALXTF010000017.1, read as the reverse complement.
TATTGCCAACCTATTGCTTGATAACGGAGCGGTGCTTTATAGAAATTAAGAAGACAGTCCCAAGATAAAAATAATAACAAAAATTAAAATCATAAATAAGATGAAGTAAATCAAAGCAATAAGCAACCACCTCAACCACAATCTTAATTTTTGACTTTTGAGGATAAAATGAGATGCGATATAGGTTAAAAATAAACTGATATATGCCGAGTCCATACATATTTTGTAAAAAACATCATATGTTTGCTTGAACAATTGAAGTCCCACGTCATCAGAAAAGTGATATACATAAGCCAAAAATCCTTCTACGAACACTAACGGAAAAACTGTAAGCAACAGTATTAAAACAACAATATTTTTTGCTTTTGTAAGAATCTTCGGCATATTAGTCACCTAATTAAATTTTATCTTCTGTTTCTCAATTCTATATATTGATTGCACATATTTTGCAATAGATTATTAATATGACTTGACATTCGGGGGATTATTTAACATAATCCCCTTAAAAGTGAATTTATGCCAACTTGTCCCACTTTAACCAAACGGACTAAACAGGAGAAATATAATGACAGTTAAGTTTTATGTTCAGGCGGCCACGCCTGATAAAGAAGTGTTGCAAGCCTTGTTTGATAACTTAGACTTGTTGCAACAACATCAAGATTTAATCTTATCCAATCCCAAATATTACAATATTCATATTCAAGGCAGCGGTGTTTTTGCCTTATATATTCCGACCTTTTCTTTAAGTTTGGGAGAATTGTTGCTTTTGTGGCAACACACGCCATGGAAACAAGAAGATACCTATTTTTATTGTATAACCGGAAGTCCGCTTTCAGGTAGCAACACATCAAGATATTGGAGCAAAGAACAAGGACTAGCCAATAAATATACGCCAACCTTCGGAAAGCAAAT
>CALXTF010000016.1 GCA_944391335.1 uncultured Alphaproteobacteria bacterium | reverse complement strand
TATGGTTGGACGAATTACACCTTTGGCGATGATTATGATGGCTTGACTTTCGGTCTCGGTCTCAATTACGCTTTCTAAACTTTCAAAACCTAAAAAAACGTGGGATTCTCTCCCACGTTTTTTTTATGATTCGAACGTAACACTACCTGCGAAAAAAGGTAGATGTAGACATACCTGCCCAGCCGTTAGGCTTGCGAAGCCTTTGGGCAGGGCGAACGTAGTTCGGAACAGGTAATACCACTTGCGTTAGCTAGTGGAAGTTTATTTTTTCTCTTTGATGATTTTAACCGCTTCTTCCAAAGTCGGGACTTTGTCTTTGAATTCTTTCGGTAAAGCATAGTTCGTCTTTCCACATTTTAAATATGGTCCATAACGCCCCTTGTTATATGTTATTTCAAGCTTGCTTTCGGGATGTGAACCTATAACTTGTGCCGGCAATTTCTCATTTACGCCTTGTAATAATTCTTCCGCACGTTCAAGCGTTATATTAAAGATTGTGTCGTCACCGTAAATTGATTTTGATTTATTCCCTTGTTTTAAATAGGTGCCAAATTTTCCAATATTGACTTCAATCCCATTTCCTAACTGACGCGGTAATGAAAGCAAAATTTCCGCTTGTGCTAAATTTATATCTTCAGGATTCGTTCCTTTGGGTAAAGAGCAACGTTTCGGTTTTACTTTGCTTTTGGCGTCATCTTCTCCTAACTGAACATAATAACCATAAGGCCCTTTTTTGAGATAAACCTTTTGATTGTTGCTTTCCCCTAAAATTTTATCTTCCGAATTAGAAGATTTGTTGGCCGACAAAGCCGCAACAGCTTCTTCTTCGGCACTACTGTCTATTAATTGCTTGGTATAGGTGCATTCAGGATAATGCGAACATCCGATAAACGCGCCAAAACGACCAAACCGAATTCCTAACCGACCGGTTTTACACTCCGGACAACTCCTTGGATCAGAACCGTCTTCTCTTTCCGGAAATAAGTGCTTGGCTAAAACTTCATCAATCTTATCAATAACATCACTCATCTGTAAAGGAGTGACGGCATCAATATTCTTTATAAATTTTGCCCAAAAACCACTTAATAATTTATGCCATTCCATTTCACCGGAAGAAACATCATCTAAAAATTCCTCCATTTGCGCCGTAAAATCATATTCTACATATTTGCGGAAAAAATTCTCCAGAAAAACAGTAACAATACGTCCTCTTTCCTCAGGAATAAAACGTAATTTCTCCACTTTAACATATTTACGCTCTTGTAAAACAGCTATAATCGTTGCATATGTCGATGGCCTGCCAATTCCAAGCTCCTCTAATTTCTTAACTAAACTCGCTTCAGTAAAACGCGGCGGCGGCGTCGTAAAATGTTGATCGGTAAATATCTCGCCTTTGGTTTCTTTTTCTCCAACTTCAACATTGGGAAGAAGACGGTTGTCATCATTATCTTCTTCATCATCAAGACTTTCCTGATAAAGCTTTAAAAAACCATCAAAGGCAATAACCTGACCATTCGCCCGTAAAACAATGCGATTATCTGAAGAAGATGAATCTATGCTCACTTTATCTAAAATAGCCGGATTCATCTGACAAGCAACTGTCCGCTTCCAAATCAATTCGTAAAGTCTATGCGCGTCATGTTCAAGTTTTTCTTCTAATTTTTTGGGCGTGTTATTAATATCAGAAGGACGAATGGCTTCATGTGCCTCTTGAGCGTTTTTAGACTTCGTCTTATATTCTTTGGCGGTTTTGGGTAAATACGCTTCCCCAAAATATTTCAAAATAGCCTCTCGACAGGCACTAATGGCTTCTTTGGAAAGATTAACCGCGTCCGTTCTCATATAAGTAATAAATCCGTCTTCATACAGCTTCTGCGCTATTTGCATGGTCTTTTTGGCCGAAAATCTTAATTTGCGCGCCGCCTCTTGTTGAAGCGTCGAAGTCGTAAAAGGGGGAGCAGGATAACGATTGGCTTTTTTCCTCTCAATGTTAGAAACCGAAAATTCTTCTCTCTCTATAGCCGCTTTTGCCGCTAAAGCCTTTTCTTGAGTGTTAAGATCAAACTTCTCAAGTTTCTTACCGTCAAAAATAATTAGACGCGATTTTATTAAATCTTGCTTTAAGGTAAATAATTCCGCATCAATCGTCCAATATTCTTCCGGCTTAAAATTCTCAATTTCCGATTCGCGATCGCAAATTAAACGTAAAGCAACCGATTGTACGCGACCGGCAGATCTCGAACCGGGAAGCTTGCGCCATAAAACAGGTGATAATGTGAAACCAACTAAATAATCTAAAGCCCGTCTCGCCATATATGCCGATACTAAATTTTCGTCAATTTGACGCGGATTCTTTATCGCTTCCGTAACCGCCGATTTGGTGATTTCATGAAAAACAACACGCTCTATCTTCTTATCTTTTATCTTGTTCCGTGCTTTTAATTCTTCTAATATATGCCATGCAATTGCTTCTCCTTCCCTATCAGGGTCGGAGGCTAATATAATGGTGTCCGCATCTTTTAAAGCCGAAATAATATCATTTAAACGCTTCTTGCCGCTCGCACTTAATTCCCAAGTCATTGCAAAATCATGATCCGGTCGTACAGATCCATCTTTGCTTGGTAAATCACGGATGTGTCCAAAACTGGCTAAAACTTTATACTCTGACCCTAAATATTTGTTAATCGTTTTAGCTTTAGCAGGAGATTCAACAATAACTAATTTCATCTTATCACTTTCGTTTCTTGCCGGTTAAAGCAACTTTATTACCTGGTAAGCGAATAATTTTATCTTCCATTTCAAGTTCAATCAAAAGCATCAAAACTGTTGATGTATCTAAATTACAACTGCGAATAAGCATATCTATATCAACACCTTCAACTGATAAGCAATCTAAAATGAAATCCTTTTCGCTTCCCTCTCTCTTGGAGGAAATATCAACAGTTTTTACATAATTGTCAAGCGGATTTATCAAGAAATTCTTGTCCTTATCAAAAACCTCAGACAGCTTGTTCGTAAAATTACCTTCCATAAAAAAATGAATAATATCTTCTGAATTTTCAACTAAAACAGCACCTTGACGCAATAAATAATTAGGCCCCTCGGAACGTGCTTCCATAGGAAAACCAGGAACGGAAAATACCTTTCGACCTATCTTTTCGGCTATACTCGCCGTAATAAGCGAACCAGATCTTCGCGTCGCTTCAATAACAACAACCCCATTGGATAAACCAGCAACTATTCGATTGCGTCGAGGAAAATTACTACTTTGAGCCAAAGTTCCCATCGGATATTCGGATATAAGTACACCTTGATCTGTAATCTGTTCGTACAAAATTTGATTCTCCCGTGGATAGACTACATCAATTCCTGTCCCTAAAACCGCTATTGTCGGTCCTGCCTGCTTTTTACCGTACATGGCACCTTTATGCGCAGCACTGTCTATCCCTCTGGCCATTCCGGAAATAACCATAATATTGTTTTCTGTAAGTTCAAAAGCTATGCGTGACGTCAGTTTGCGCCCCATAATTGTCGCATTGCGTGTCCCAACAAGTGCTATATTTAAAGGTGTTTTAAGAAAAGATAAATTGCCTTTAACATAAAGAAGAGGAGGCGCATCTTTTAGTTGTCTTAAAAGAGGCGGATATTGCTCATCTTTATAAGAAAGAATTAGCGCACCAAAATCTGATGCGCGCTTAATCTCTTCTTCTGCCCATTCTTGGGTGGGAACTTCTTTCTTATCGGATATCGCTTCAATCGCTTTCGCTTCAGAACCATAAAAATCAACCAACTTATGGTAATTAACCGGACCAATCCCCGCGCTGTTAATTAAACGTATTTGAAATAAGAGATTATCTTCATCTTTCATTATTTATTACTCTTTTTTCTTTTGATACGATTTTTCGACGTTGTGACAGCTTTTGTTTTGCTCTTTTTAGAATGTGTTGTTCCTTTTTCTTGTTCAAGTTGATCAGAAGAAATCTTAGTCTTTTTATTGGTCTCGATTTGCCCTTTTTTCTTTAAAGATATTTTACTTTCTTGTCCATGAATTAGTCTTTTTATATTAGCGTGATGACGACATATGAGCAGTAGAGAAATTCCGGTAAAAAAGATCGTTTCAATTTCTCCGGCATAAAAATAGCTGTATAAAGGTGTTAAAACCGCTGCGGCTAGAGCGGATAAGGAAGAATACTTAAATGTAAATGCAAATAATAACCAAGTGGAAAGGGCTAATAAAGCAACAACGGGATTAATAACTAAAATAAATCCTAATGCCGCAGCAACGCCTTTGCCTCCTTTGAATTTAAGCCATATCGGAAAGTTATGCCCAAAAATAGCCGATGTGCCGGCAATTAACGCTGCGACAAGATTAGCCTGCGTGTAGATATTAGCAAAAAATATCGGTTCCGAGGGGCAAAAATAAAAAGCCAACCATGCGGCTAAACCAGCTTTGGATGCATCTAATAAGACCGTCAATAAAGCCAAATCTTTACGTCCGGTGCGTAAAACATTTGTTGCTCCGATATTACCGGAACCAATTTTACGAATATCTCCCAATCCGGCTATGCGTGTTAAAATTAATCCAAATGGAATGGAACCAAGTAAATACCCGCCTATAATACAAAATATGAAAATATAATTCATGATAATATTCCTACCAGTTATTTAAGTTACATTATTTTAGGATAATTTTATACGAATTTAAACATTTTTTTCTTGATTTGTGCAACAAAAAAATTCCTTTACGCTTTGGTAAAGGAATTTTTAGGTTTGTTTTTTTTAATGATATTAATATGTTCGAGCATAAATAACATCAATTGTCGCGTCTTTCGCACCAGTTAAAAGGCATTCTCCTTTCGTGCCGCTTTGATCAAAGGGAATGCAGCGAATGGTGATTTTTAAATTCTTTAATAATTCTTCAGAATTGGGATCACCACTCCATTTACCGCGGACAAAGGCGACATTTTTATCATCACTGTTATCTTCTTTTAAATAACGATTGGTCTTAGAAAAATAATTATTAAATTCTTCATGGGTTTTTATGTCTGTTCGGATATTTTCATCAAGACGTTTTTTAGCTCGCAGATACATTTCTTGTTGTATATTTTCTAGTCTTTTTTCAATTCCTGATGAAAATTCATCGAGAGAAATTATTTCTTTTCCTTCCGGGGTATTAAGTTTAAGACGTTCTTTAACCATGACTTTGGCTCCATCAATATCCCTCATGCCTATTTCACAAATAATAGGCGCTCCTTTACGCGTCCATTCCCAGAATTTATCAACACTGGATTTATTGCGGGTGTCAATTTTAATACGAATACTCTCATTAAAAGGGGTATGTTTATTTAATGAGGTTTGCACCATAGTAATATAATTCATGATCTTTTCATAATCGGCATCATTTTTTATTACAGGGATAAGGATAATTTGATATGGAGCAATTTTTGGGGGTACCACCATTCCTTCATCATCGGCGTGTGTCATGATAATTCCGCCGATAAGTCTTGTGGAAACGCCCCAAGATGTTGTGTAGGCGTATTCAGATTTACCATTTTGATTAATAAAGCTTATATTTGCGGATTTAGCAAAATTTTGCCCCAAGAAATGAGATGTGCCGGCTTGTAAAGCTTTTCCATCTTGCATCATGGCTTCAATACAATAGGTATTGACGGCACCCGGAAATTTTTCATGTTCCGGTTTACGGCCGATAAGAACCGGAAGAGCTAAAGCATTTTCAGCGACATCACGATATACTTCAAGCATTTGTAAAGTTTCTTGTTCAGCTTCTTTTGCCGTTGCATGAGCCGTATGTCCTTCTTGCCAAAGGAACTCTCTTGTACGCAGGAAGAGGCGAGGGCGCATTTCCCAACGTACCACATTTGCCCATTGATTAATGAGAACAGGTAAGTCTCTATATGATTGTATCCATTTTGAAAAAGAATCAGCAATAATTGTTTCTGATGTTGGACGAACAATTAAAGGTTCATCAAGGGGAGATAAAGGAACTAATTTGCCGTTTTCCTGTCCTAAACGAGAATGTGTTACAACGGCCATTTCTTTAGCAAAACCTTCAACATGGTCGGCTTCTTTTTGAAAAAATGAAAGAGGGATAAACATAGGGAAGTAACAATTTTCATGTCCTGTTTCTCTAAATTTTTTATCAAAAATATCTCTAATTTTTTCCCATATTCCATATCCCCATGGTTTAATGACCATACATCCCGGAGAACTTGAATTTTCTGCCATATCGGCGGCATTAATAACATTTTGATACCATTCAGGGTAATTTGTTTCTCTATTATTCCGTAATGTCATGTCCATTATTCCTTATATGAATTTATGTTATATTAAAGCACCACAAATGTAACAAAATTTATTTTATTTGTGAATAGAAAATATTCAAGATTTATTATAAAAAAACCGAACACGTCGTGTCCGGTTTCATTTTTTTTAAAAAGAAAACTAATTTATAAAATATCGTCCACTTCTTTTACCGCTTTACGGTTATCTTTATTAGCGCGAATGGCGTCTTGAAAACCGCTTCGTGCTTCACGATTTTTAGTCATTTGTTCATAGCGGGCTTGTAATTGGGTTGTAGCTAAATCACGATTAGCCGCAGCTTGTTGGCTTAAAATTTTTTTTTGTTCTTCGTTAAAAGATGATTTTTCTATTTTTTTAATAGCTTTATCATAATCTTCACGAATATCTTCAATTTTTTCATCAAGCCAATTATGGTGTTTTTCTTTTGCACAAACATCAGTCGAATAAGTGAAAATAACGGCAGGCACAAAAACTACCGCCATTAAACAATAAAATATTTTACTCATAACAATAATCCTTATAAAAAGTTAAATATCACGTTAGTAGTATTTGAAAAATAATCGTTATTGAATATTTTTCAATAATACATAAGAAAATAACTTGCTTAATCAATAAAATTGTAGTAACGTTAATTTCAACAGTCAAAAATGACTGTGGTATGTTTTTAATTAACCTGTTTGTGAAAAGGATGATGATTATGGCAACAGGAACAGTAAAATGGTTTAATAAAAGAAAAGGTTATGGATTTATTACACCTGATGAAGGAGAAAAAGATATTTTTGTTCATATTTCAGCCGTTAAAACAGCTGGGTTGAGAACGTTGAAAGAAGGAGATAAAGTCAGCTACGAAGCAATGACGGAAAGAGATCGCGTCGTTGCCGGAAATATTAAAATGCTGTAATTTTTATATCCGATAATCCGTGAAGCCCTGCATATATAAAAGCAGGGTTTTTTGGTTTGTTTATTAAATTTTGTTGGCAAAAATTAATAAATATTTTATAACTTATATCGTAAATTTAATCTTTAAAAAAGATAGGGATAAATATATGTTAGAAAAAACAATGGAAATATATAATCGTTTGGTGCCGATGGTCGTTGAACAAACACCTCAAGGAGAACGCTCTTTTGATATTTTTTCTCGTTTATTAAAAGAAAGAATTATCTTCCTTACCGGACAAGTGGAAGATGATATGGCTTCATTAATATGTGCGCAACTCCTGTTTTTAGAAGCAGAAGACCCCAAAAAAGATATTTTTCTTTACATTAATTCTCCAGGAGGCGTAATTACTTCAGGTATGGCTATTTATGATACCATGCGGTATATCAGTTGTGATGTTAATACATTATGTATTGGTCAAGCATGTTCCATGGGATCATTTTTACTAGCCGGCGGAACAAAAGGAAAACGTTTTGCACTGCCTAATTCACAAATAATGATACATCAACCTTCAGGGGGAGCAAAAGGTCAGGCAACAGATATTGAAATTCAAGCAAAATTAATTTTGGATATGCGTCGTCGTTTGAATAATATATATGCGGAAAATACGGGACAAAAACTTGCTGTCGTTGAAAAAGCGATGGATAGAGATAACTTTATGACACCGGAAGAAGCTCTAAAATTTGGATTAATAGATCATATAGTTTCTTCACGAAAAGAAATAGAAGGTTGATAAAGGATAGAAATATGAGTGAAGATAAAGAAAATCAAATATGTTGCTCTTTTTGCGGTAAAACACAAGCAGAAGTTAAAAAATTAGTGGCAGGACGCGGCGTTTACATATGTGATGAATGTATAGATGTTTGTATCAGCATTGTTCATGACGAAATGACCGAAATTGAAAAAGATAATCATAAAAATAGCGGCAACACAATGGAGAAATTACCAACTCCTTCCAAGATAAAAGAATTTCTTGATCAATATGTCATAGGTCAAGAACATGCGAAAAAAGTTTTATCCGTAGCGGTTTATAACCACTATAAAAGATTGAACAGCAATCATAGTAATAATGATGTTGAAGTTTCAAAATCAAATGTTATTTTAATCGGCCCGACAGGAAGCGGAAAAACACTTTTAGCACAGACATTGGCCAAAATTCTTGATGTTCCTTTCGCTATATCCGATGCAACGACACTAACTGAGGCCGGTTATGTTGGCGAAGATGTTGAAAATATAGTCCTTAAATTAGTGCAAGCCGCGGATTATGATATTCAAAAGGCTCAACGCGGCATTGTTTATATAGATGAAATAGATAAGATCAACCGTAAAGGTGACGGACCGTCTATTACACGAGATGTTTCTGGAGAAGGAGTACAACAAGCGTTGTTAAAAATTATAGAAGGAACAGTAGCTAATGTTCCTCCTCAAGGAGGACGCAAGCATCCTCAACAAGAATTTTTACATGTTGATACAACAAATATTTTATTTATTTGTGGAGGAGCCTTTGCCGGTATTGAAAAAATTATTAACCGCCGCAGTCAAAAAACGTCAATCGGATTTGGTGCAAAAGTAGCCAGTAAAGAAGAAAAGCCGGTCGGTGAAATTATGAAAGACGTACAACCGGAAGATCTCTTAAAATATGGGTTAATACCGGAATTTATAGGTCGTTTGCCAATTATTGCCTCACTTGAAGACCTAGATGAAAAAGCATTGGTAAAAATCTTAACCGAACCTAAAAATGCATTAGTTAAACAATATGTTGCATTATTTAATATGGAAGATGTTAAATTAACCATTACCGATGACGCTTTAACAGCTATTGCTCGTAAAGCCATAGAACGGAAAAGCGGTGCTCGTGGGTTGCGGGCAATTATGGAAGAAAAATTATTGGAATTAATGTATGATGTTCCAGATAAAAAAGAAATAGCCGAAATAATTATTGATGCCGATGTTATTGAGGGTAAAAAATCACCTGTTTTGGTTTATAAACAAGAAAATAAAGATGCTCTTAGTGCCGAGTAAAAAGCTTTTTTATTATTTCTCTAAAATACAAGAGACGATAATAAAGAAAATCTAGAAGGCGCTTAATTATAAAATAAAAACCGTCCTAAAGGACGGTTTTTATTTAGTGGATAGAATAGAAATTTTAAATAATTTCTATATTCAAAAGCACTTCAACACGACTCATGTTAAGTTCTTCTTGTGTTTTTGCGCCAAAAGCCCTAAGCAGCTTTACCATAGCTTTATCCTGCGCCACAATATCCAACAAAGTACATGATGATTCCGTATTTTCCTGCGTATCACTCAAGACATATGTTACGTTTGGTTTAAAGCCATTATTGAGCATTTCGCAAACGCCAGCGTAATCACGCCGAGTAGCCATTCTCAACATTTTGTCTTTTGTTTCCTTGTCGTTACATACATTTGAATTGCAGTTATTTACGGGCAGTTGATTTATAAGGCTTTCAACAAATTTCATGTTAAGTTCTTCTTGTGTTTTTGCGCCAAAAGCCCTAAGCAGCTTTACCATAGCTTTATCCTGCGCCACAATATCCAACAAAGTACATGATGATTCCGTATTTTCCTGCGTATCACTCAAGACATATGTTACGTTTGGTTTAAAGCCATTATTGAGCATTTCGCAAACGCCAGCGTAATCACGCCGAGTAGCCATTCTCAACATTTTGTCTTTTGTTTCCTTGTCGTTACATACATTTGAATTGCAGTTGTTTACGGATTGTTGATTTTTACCACTAGAAATAATAGTACTCATCACTTTTTCTGGTTTATTTATAGAGGCTGCTTCCTTTAAAGCTCCAGTTACCTCTTTATTAAAATAAATATGAGAAATATTAAAATAAAAACGTTTTATGGAGCCAGTAATCAACCCAACCATCAAAAAGATGAAAGCCAATAATATCCCCAATAATACGTTTACAAAGATACGATATCAAAACTTTGGCTATTTGTCAATATCTTTTATAAAGAATTGATTGTTTGTAAATATCAGATAATCCTTTTTATAACAGGAAACTAAAATAAAACTATGATACTAGATTGTTTGCCAAAGCAAAATAAAAGATATTATTAGCTTATAATAAGAGAAAATCCATTGAGAACATTTATGGTTAATTTTCGTCCTTCTTCATTTAGAATATGTGCCAAATAATAAAGTGGAGCATATTGAGAAACATTTTCAGGTTCTTGTCCTTCAAGGATAGATTGCATAGAAGATATTTTATTTATAGCCAAAGGCGCGTCGCTTATAGCCGAGATAATAAGAGCCTGACGTGTGCTGCTGACTTTTACTAATCCGCCGCGAACGATAGTTTCTGCGGCACACATACAAGCCAACATAATGGCTCTATTGAATGGACTGTTAATAATGTTTATTTCTGCTGATATAGGATGGCCAAGGTTTAAGGTTTGCAAATAATCAAGAGTTGTTTTTTTGACAATATCGATATTTTCGAGATTTGTGTTGGATAAACCAAAAGCCATTCGGAAGAATTTTAAGCGAGCGGTTAGAATTCCGGCAGATGTTTTAAGCGTATTTTTTATTTCGTTTATGAATTCGCCGTCATCATCTTCCATAAGTTCAACAGCATTAGCAAAAGCACCTATATTGCCAATAAGGTCATGACTGATACGAGTGCAAATTAATTCTGATAAGTTTATTTTATTCATATTCGTTTAGAAATTATATAGGTTAGTATTCATATATTTTTGATCTTCTCTTGACATTCTTGTATAGTCAAGTTCTTTAAGCATGGGATCTTCAAGCAAAAGGAAACCTGTTGCCGCTTTCATATAGGGTTTATTTCCTCCCATTCCCCAAATAACATCTTCTTTGTTGTCGGGGACGCCGTATTTTTGGTTAACGACGCGCCAGAAATCATAAACTTTAATATCGCGAAGATATTGGGCTTTCATGCTGCTTCCTTGATTTTTACGCATTGAAGAACTTCGGTATGTAATTTTATATATTTTATTTCTTGTAAAATTACTTGTTAAATTGATGGTAATTTCTTCTTGAGTGTCATATTTAACAAACTTTTCACTTTCGACATATTGATGGTTATTATCTTTTGCGGCTTTAACGACGCAGTTTGCCAATCTTTCGTAACCGACCACACCGGCGTTGCGACATTGTTCTTCGAAACGCCATTTAATAAAGTTAGGGATTTCGAATTTTTGTGAAATACGTTTAAAGCCACGTTTCGTCATAGCGGCTTCAGCCTGAGGCAAACTCATTCGCAGCATGATTCCGGAAATATCAAATACAGAAGCATTTGAACGACGGTTATCGTTTTTAGAATCATTAACCATACTTTCCAAGCTGATACTTCCGATTTTAGTTTCATCATCATTATCGGAAGATGGGGACAGGGCTTTTTCGGCTAATTTTTCGACCCAAGTACCGGCAAGAGGAGAAGATGAATTTCCTTCTTCTTCGGCGGTTTTTTTAATAGCATCGGTTAAAGATTGAGTTTTTGTATTATTAGATGGTGTATTTTTTTTAGGAATAAAAGTTGGTTCACTGGGGTTTGTTTGGATATTTTTATCCTCATCAAAAGCGGATTCTATATTTTCGAATTCGGCATCACTAATTATTTGAGGTTTTATAATGATACCACCGTCTGCGGTAGGAGAAATAGATTTTTTCTGAGGATTTTTGATTTCCTTTTTTGAGGCGGTAATTTTAGGAGCAGGTTCAAACAGCATCATATCCATATCATCCACGGCCTGTACGTTTTGAGTAAAGGTCGCTAGAAAAGCAATCATAAAGAATAAAGATTTTTTCATCATATCAGCCGAAATTAAGTTAAATTTATTTAATTATATTTATTTTCTAAAAAATAGCAAATAATAATTTTTATAAAAGAACAATGCAAAAGCGGCTTTACTTTTAAAAAGGTAAATGTATAGATAAAATAAAGATTTAAGATATTAAGGTTGAAAGGGAAGTTATGAATGAAAAAGCAGTTCATATCATAGGAGCCGGATTAGCGGGAAGTGAAGCGGCATGGCAATTAGTCAGTCGTGGCATACCGGTTGTTATACATGAAATGAAACCTAAAAAATTTTCACCGGCGCATAAATCTGACAATTTTGCCGAATTAGTGTGTTCTAATTCATTTCGATCAGATGACGCTCAATGTAACGCGGTTGGTTTATTACATCAGGAAATGCGTATGGCAGGTTCTTTAATCATGGAGGCGGCAGATAAATGTCGAGTTCCGGCGGGAGGAGCTTTAGCCGTTGATCGAGATGCTTTTTCTTTATTTATTACCGAGAAATTACGTTCACATCCCTTAGTTTGTGTTGTTGAAGAAGAAATAAAAAGTATACCGTCTGAAGAATGGGGATATACAATCATTTCCACAGGACCATTAACTTCCGAATCATTGGCTTTAGATATATTGCAACAAACAGGGGAAACAGGACTTAATTTTTATGATGCCATTGCGCCGGTTGTTTATACAGAAAGTATTAATATGGATATAGCTTGGTTTCAGTCGCGTTATGATAAAGGAAACGGAAAAGATTATATAAATTGTCCGCTTAATGAAAAACAGTATTATGAATTTGTTGAAGCTTTATTATCCGGAGAACAAAAGGAATTTCATGATTTTGAAAAAGAGGAATATTTTAATGGTTGTCTGCCGATAGAAGTTATGGCGAAAAGAGGCAAAGATACATTATTGTTTGGTCCGATGAAACCTGTCGGTTTAACCAATCCCCGCACAGGAAGTCGACCATACGCGGTTGTTCAATTAAGACAAGATAATTTTGCAGATAGTTTACGTAATATTGTTGGTTTTCAAACGAAATTAAAATATGGTGCGCAAAAGGATATTTTTCGGCGTATTCCGGGGTTGGAGAAGGCGGAATTTGCTCGTTTGGGAGGAATTCATAAAAACACGTTTATCAAGTCGCCGATATTGTTAGATAATTATCTTCGTTTAAAAACAAGGCCCGGTATTTATTTTGCCGGACAAATTACGGGATGCGAGGGATATATTGAAAGTGCTGCAATAGGTTATTTAGCGGGATATTTTGCCGCTTGTCAGATAACTTCTATATTAGCAGTAATTCCTCCGGCGGAAACAGCTTTCGGTTCTATATTAAGGCATGTAACCGAGTGTATTGACATAAAAGATTTTCAACCGATGAATGTTAATTTCGGACTTTTTCCAGAGATTAGCGATGAAATAGGAGTTAATGGTAAGAAGCATAAAATAAAAGGCATTGAACGAAAACAAGCTTATTGTCAAAGGGCTTTAATTGCCGCACAACAGTGGGTAAATAAAATTAATAAAAAAAATACTATTGATTTTACAAAAGAAACCTTTTAATTTAAAATAAATCAATAAAGGTAAAATATAAAATATGAAAGATATCAGAAAAATTGTCCGCCGAAAAGTAAAAAACAGTAGTGGTCGAACTTTGTTTTGGGGAATAAGAATACTTCCTAAAGCAAAACGAGAGGCCTTATATACTTTGTTTGCGTTTGTAAGACATTTGGAAGACGTCGTTGAAAGTAAAATTACTCTTTCTGAAAAACAAGAAATTTTAAGTATGTGGCGTGAAGAACTTGATAATATTTTTGAAAAAAAAGTACCGGCTACAGATATCGGACGCCGTATATATAAAAATTGTATGCGCTTTAAATTACCCAAAGAAGAATTCCTCAATTTGATAGATAATATATCTGCTAATATTGATAATCCTTTACAAGCACCGACATTGCAACAACTTTCCGGTTATTGCCGCGGCGTGGGAGGAATAACAGGAAGTCTTGCTCTTAGGGTTTTTGGTTGTAAAGACGAACAAATGATAAAAGAATTATCTACGGCATTAGGTTTTGCTTTACAAATAACAATCATTCTAATTAATGTTAAAGAAGACGCTCAAAATGGTCGCCTTTATATTCCTCAAGAACTCTTAATAAAATCGGGAATCACGGAAACAGCTCCTAAAAGTGTTGTTGTAAATAAAAATCTGGTTTTGGCCCGTCGGGAATTAGCGCATATAGCCGCAGAAAATTATCAAAAAGTATATATGCTTCTTAATCACTTGGATAAGACAACAGCTCGTTCATTAAGATTAATTACCGATATTTATAAAAGGTATTTTGATATTATGGAAAAACGTGGTTGGGAAATAATTTCTCCCAAACCACATGTAAGTAAATGGTGTAAATTAACGATTTTGGCTAAAAATATATTGAAGGCAAAATAGATGTTTAGCAAATTTTTAGAATTTCTTCAACCAGTTTTTGAATTCCCTTATTAATATCAGCAATAGAGTTTGCCAACATATAAGCCGGAGTTGTTACAATTTTGTGATTGTGATCAACACATACCCCATCTGTTTGACAAATCTGATGATGCGCGCCGGTTTTTTCAATTTCGGCAGCAGTTTGGGCGTCATTTCCAATTGTAACAGTAATACCGTATTTTCCAAGGACGCGGGCAATAAGAGCAGGAGCAATACAAATAGCTCCAATCGGCAATCGTTTTTCATAAGCCGTTATAATGGTTTTTTCAACATCCGGATTAACTTTACATGAAGCTCCTCTAGAGGCAAAATCACATAAATTTTTAGCAGCTCCTTGTCCTCCGGGAAAGATAACGGCATTAAATAAGTCAGGGTTAAAAGTTGCTAAACTCTTAATGTCGCCACGGGCAATTCTGGCTGCTTCTGCAAGAATATTACGTTTTTCATCAACAACTTGTGTTTTTGTATAATGATTAATTACTGTCGGTTGAAACATATCCGGAGCAAAACATTGATATTGAACGCCGCTGTTTGCAATATTTAATAAAGTACAAACAGTTTCATGAATTTCACTACCGTCAAAAACACCACATCCAGAAAGAACCACAGCTATTTTTTTTTCTGCAACAGACATAAAACCTCTCCTTAAAAATTATTTTAGATTAAATTTTATACATGATTAATATAAATGCAATGTTAAAAGTTAACTTTTATTTATATACTTAATAAAAATATGCTTTTCCCTAAATAAAACAATAATAAAATGGTAATAAATTAATGATAACATATATAAAATTTGAATATAACTAGAAAATATTGATGACAAACAGATTAAATCGTTTAATATACATACCAAAAGTTAATCAAAATTGAGATAATTAATGAAACCATTATATAAACGCATTTTGCTGAAACTTTCCGGGGAAGGTTTGGCAGGAGATGAAAAAACAGGAATAAATCAAACAGTTCTTCACAATATAGCATCACAAGTGCGCCAAATTCATGAAATGGATATTGATATTTGTATTGTTGTTGGAGGCGGTAATATCTTTCGCGGAGCAAAAGAAGCGGCTAAAGGTATGGATCGCTCCATAGCCGATCAAGTAGGAATGCTCTCAACAGTTATCAATGCCCTTTGTTTGCAAAACACACTCGAAAACATAGGCGTAAAAACATATGTAATGTCCGGATTGAATATACCATCTGTTTGTGAAAATTATGTTTATCGCCAAGCCATTAGTCATTTGCAACAACATCATGTTTTAATATTTGCAGGCGGTACAGGTAATCCCTATTTTACAACAGATACCGGAGCGGCTCTTCGCGCCGTCGAAATGAAATGCGACGCTTTGCTTAAAGCAACACAAGTCAATGGTGTTTATAGCGCAGATCCTAAAGAAGACAAAACAGCAGTCAAATATAATGAAATCAGCTATGATAAAGTTATTGTCCAAGGGTTGAAAGTTATGGACTTAACAGCAATATCCCTAGCAAAAGATAATAAACTCCCAATAGTCGTTTTTGCACAAGAAGGTATGGATTCTTTGCAAAAAGCCGTTTGTGGACAAGGTGAATTTACAATCATTAAATAAAAAGAGGTTAAGAATGTCTGATTATAATCAAATAAAAGAAAATACAAAAAACAGAATGGAAAAAACATTAGAAACACTCCATAATGATTTTGGCTCTCTAAGAGCAGGACGCGCACATGCAAGTTTGCTTGACGGGATCATGGTGGAAGCCTATGGATCATTAACCCCTCTGTCACAAGTCGGTACAGTTAGTGTTCCGGATGCGCGTTGCTTATCCGTTAGTGTTTGGGATCGCAGTTTATGTAAAGCCGTAGAAAAGGCGATTCTTGAATCAGATTTGGGATTGAATCCAGCCTCTGACGGTCAGTTAATTCGTATACCGATTCCTCCTCTTTCTGAAGAAAGAAGAAAGGAATTGGTAAAAGTCGCCGGAAAATATGCGGAACAAGGAAAAGTAGCTATTCGAAATATTCGTCGCGACGCTTTGGATGGTATAAAAAAACTAAAAAAAGATAATGCAATTTCCGAAGATGAAGAAAAACGTTTTAGTGATGAAATCCAAAAATTTACAGATGATTTTGTAAAAAAAATAGATGATGCTTTATCGCAAAAAGAAAAAGATATAATGCAGGTATAAAACCGGAGACTAACTTGAGTAATGAACTAAAACATCTAGCCATTATTATGGATGGAAATCGACGTTGGGCGCGTAAACATAACCTCCCAATCGCCGCCGGCCATCAACAAGGCACTAAAACTTTGGAACAAATCTGTCGAGATGTTCGCGATCTCGGTATTAAATACTTAACTCTTTACGCTTTTTCTACAGAGAATTGGCAGCGTGAACCGGAAGAAGTCGGCTCATTAATGAAAATTTTACGTCAATATCTGCAAAACGACTTGCAAGAAATTCAAAAAGAAAATGTGCGTATTATATTTATAGGTGAACGCCAAATGCTTGATAAAGACATCATTGATAGTATGCGGCGAATTGAAAAACAAACGGAAACTAATTCGGATATGACGCTATGTCTGGCTATTAGTTACGGAAGTCGACAGGAGATATTAAATGCCGTACGCCAAATAGCTAAATTAGCGCGCGCAGAGGAAATAAAAATTGAAGATATAGATGAAAAACTCTTTTCTAAGATGCTTTATACTAAAGATATTCCGGATCCTGATTTAATCGTGCGTACAAGCGGTGAACAGAGGCTCAGTAATTATCTTTTATGGCAATTGGCGTATTCGGAAATATATTTTAGTGATGTGTTATGGCCCGATTTTAATAGGGAAGAATTAGAAAAGATTGTTGAAAATTATCATTTACGGGAGAGAAGATATGGTAAAAGCTAAGTCTAATGTTTTAATTCGAACATTAAGCGCTTTAATAATGGCCCCTCTAGCTGTCGGTGGATTGTATTTGGGATATCCCTATGTCGTCTTAATGCTCGTTGGTTTAGGCGCTCTTTTGTCTTGGGAATGGAGTAAAATGACGGCCGTTTCTAAACCGGAAATCTATGCTATAACCTATACAGTATCTATGGCAGTGGCTGTTATGCTGAACTCATGGTTGGGAATTGGATTAGCCTTGTTTTTGTGTCTTCTCATTGTCTGGATAAAAGCTAAAAATGAACCACACCGCCTGTTGTTGGCCCTTGGCGTACCCTATATCACAATAGGCATAGGTTCATTAATGTGGATATATTATATTACTGCTTTCCATATATTGTGCTTTGTAATAATTGTGTGGGCAACAGATATTGGCGGTTATATCGTCGGTAAAAGCCTTAAAGGTCCTAAACTGGCTCCCAAAATCAGCCCCAATAAAACTTGGTCCGGTCTATTGGGGGGAATGGCGTTAGCATCTTTTTGTAGTTGGGGTTATTTGTATTTATTTGGAATTAATGATTGGCGTTTGGCTATAGCCGGTGCTATTGTGGCTGTTATCGAACAAATAGGAGATTTGGTTGAATCAGCTATTAAACGTCACCTGAAGATTAAAGATTCTAGTACACTTATCCCCGGTCATGGCGGTGTTTTTGATCGTATAGACGGTCTTATTTTTACAGCACCATTTGTTTTTCTTCTATTGTTTTATTGGTTTAGTATATAAAAGAGAGTATGTAAATTATGGAATGGTTAACAAATAGTATTTATTATATTGTTCCCTTTATTGTTTTATTGGGTGTTTTAGTTTTTGTACATGAATTCGGTCATTTTTTAATTGCTCGATTAACCGGAGTGCAAGTAACGGATTTTTCTATCGGCTTTGGAAAAAAATTATGGGGATTTACCGATAAATATCATACACAATGGAAAATTTGTGCAATTCCCCTTGGAGGATATTGCCAATTTTTAGGAGATGCAGATGCCGCGTCGGCTCATAGTGATAAAAATGTTTCTTTAATGAGCGAGGAAGAACAAAAAAAAGCATTTCCTATGCAAAGTCCATGGAAAAAATTAGCTATTGTTTTAGGCGGACCTGGTTTTAATTACCTTTTTGCCATTATCATTTTTACAATGATGTTTGCTCTTATGGGAACATTTAATTTTCCCCCAATTGTCGGTGATGTTATTTCGGGTGGAGCTGCCGAAAAAGTTGGTATTATAAAAAATGATAAAATTATAGAAATAAATGGACATGAAATAAAAAATTTTAATGATGTGACAACAGAAATCGCTTTAACTACTAATGGCGTGGCACAAGTTAAAATTGATCGCAACGGAGAAATTATTGAATTTAATGTTCCACTTCAAACAATGGAAATGGAACAAAATGGTCAAAAAGTTGAACGTCCGATGCTTGGAGTAAAATCTATAAACACGTTAGAACTTGATCCTACAAAACTGACTTGGTTAGAAGCCTTTATAGAATCTTGCCGTCAGACATGGCAAATCACGGTCAATACTTTGCGTGGAGTAGGTCAGATGATTACGGGTAAGAGAAGCAGCCAAGAGTTGGGTGGAATTATCCGTATTGCAGAAATGTCCGGTGACATTAGTCGTAAAAGCGGTATAGTTGATTTTATCGCTTTTATGGGATTATTGTCTATCAATCTTGGATTAATTAATTTGTTTCCCGTTCCGGTTCTTGATGGGGGACATGTTGTGATTTATCTGGTTGAAATCATTAGCCGACGTGAAATTAACGGCAAAATAAAAGAAAATCTATTTAAAATCGGTTTTGCCCTAATCTTGGCTTTGATGATTTTTGCCACTTGGAATGATGTTGTTCATCTTTTCCGTCGTTTTTTTGCTTAAAATCAATATAAAAGGATGTCGTATAAAATGAAAAAAATACAATTGATGACTTTAATTTCTTGTCTAGCCGCAACAGGAACAGCAGATGCGGCGGTTATCCAAAAAATCAATGTCAACGGACTGCAAAGGGTAGAACAGGAAACAGTCCTTTCGTACGTTAACATTACTCCCGGCGAGGATGTTACACCAACTATGCTCAATGAAGCGTTTAAGAAATTATATACAACAGGTCTTTTTTCAGATGTGTCATTTGCCGTTAAAGGAGATGTTTTAAATATCACAGTTGATGAAAATCCGATTATAAATAAACGCTTTTTTGACGGAAATGATAAAGTGGACGATCAAATGCTTGAAAGCGAAGTTCAACTCGGCCCTCGCTCAATTTATACCACAGCTAAAGTACAAGAAGATGTCCAGAGAATTCTTAATGTTTATAAACGCGTCGGTCGATATGCCGCAGCAGTAGAACCTAAAATTATTGAACGAGATCAAAATCGTGTCGATTTAATTTATGAAATTGATGAAGGTCCGTTAGCTAAAATTACTAAAATTAATTTTATAGGTAATCAACATTATACGGATAATGATCTGCAAGGAGAAATTTTAAGTAAAGAAACAAGATGGTGGCGAATTTTCTCATCTTCGGAAAATTATGATCCCGAAAAAAGTAATTACGATAAAGAATTACTGCGTCGTTTTTATAATGATCATGGATATGCCGATTTTCGCGTTGTATCTTCCGTGGCGGAGCTTAGTCCTGATAATCAATCTTTTGTAATTACAATCGTACTGGAAGAAGGCACCCGTTATAAAATAAATAAAATAAATATTGTTTCAACTCTTCCGGAAATAAACACACAAAATTTAACAGATGAATTGGATATAGAAGTCGGAGATTGGTATAACGCCTCAAAAGTGGAAAAAAGCGTTTATGCTCTTACAGAAGAATTAGGAAAACGAGGTTTTGCATTTGTTGAAGTCGAACCGGAATTAAATAAAAATATGGCAACCGGAGAAATGGAAATTACTTTCCGAATTAATGAGGGAGCGCGTGTTTTTATTAATCGAATTAATATTACCGGTAATAATCGTACTTATGATGAAGTTATTCGTCGCGAATTTCGTATTAATGAAGGAGATGCTTTTAATGCTTCCAAGATTCGTGCTTCTCGAAGAAATATAGAAAATTTGAACTATTTTAGTAAAGTTGATATTAACACTCAACCGACAAATGATGGAAATAAGGCGGATATTAATGTCGATGTTACAGAAAAATCGACGGGTTATTTTAATGTTGGTATAGGTTATTCTACCGTTAACGGGGCTTTAATCCGAGCCGGTGTTACAGAAAATAACTTTATGGGAAAAGGACAACAATTAGGTTTTGATGTTGGTGTTTCAGAACGAGTTCAAGATTATAATATCAATTTTACGGAACCCTATTTTCTAAATCGTCCATTATCCGCAGGTATAGATTTGTTTAAAAGCGAAAGCGACTATCAAGATGAGGCCTCATATGATGAAGATAGTATAGGAGGTCGTTTGCGTTTTGGATGGAATTATACGGATGATTTTTATCAAACTGTTCGGTATACGTTGCGTCAAGATGAAATAAAAAATGTCAGCAGTAGCGCTTCGATTTATATTCAAGAAGAAGAGGGAAAATACGTTGATTCAAGTATAGGACAAACTTTGTATTATGATAAAAGAGATAATGCAATTGATCCTAAAGAAGGTTATTTTCTTTCATTCGGCAATGATGTATCCGGAGCCGGAGGAGATGAAAAATATTTAAAATTTGATGCTAAGGCCTATTGGTATAATACATTTTTTGATGATTATACCTTAAAGCTGTTTATTAACGGAGGTTATATTGTAGGTTATGGCGGTGAAGAAGTTCGTTTGTCACAACGTTACTTTTTAGGCGGATATACGATGCGTGGTTTTGATAGTGCAGGTATTGGCGCGCGAGATAAATATACAGAAGATGCTTTGGGAGGCAACTGGATGATATATTCCGGTGCGGAAGTTATGTTTCCGATAGGTCTTGATGAAGTAGGCATCAAAGGACGTACATTTGTTGATGTCGGTATGTTAGGTAAGCCGGATAATGTTAGTTATGATATTGTAGAATATTCTGATACGCCGCGAGTTTCAATAGGTTTTGGATTTAGTTGGTTGTCGCCTATGGGAAAAATAGATATAGATTTTGGTTTCCCTATTGTTAAAGAAGATTATGATGAAACAGAGGTATTCCGTTTGAATTTTGGAACCAGTTTGTAATGGAGTAAAAAATGATAGATACACGTTTTTTTATTAAAAAGTGTTGTCCGACGCTCTTGGAAATTGAAAAAATGTGTCATGCGCATCTCCAAGAGAAAAATAAAGGTTCGGTTGTGATTACAGATATTAATACTGTAAATCATGCCGGTGAAGGTGAAATTTGCTTTTTTTACGATCATAAGAAGAAAGCTGAAGCCTCACAAATAAAAGCCTCAGCGTGTATTACGACAGAGGAATTATCTGTTTTTGTGCCAAAACAAACAGCAGTATTGACTTGTGATAATCCTAAGGTGGCTTTTCTTACCCTAAATGAAGTTATGTATGCAGAAAAAAGCCCTTTAATAAAGATAGCGCAAACGGCTGTCATTGGTAAGAATTGTACAATAGGAGAGGAATGTTCCATTGGCGATTATGTTGTTATAGGAGAAAATGTTGAAATCGGTGATGGTACAATTATAGAGCCTTTTGCAATTATCAGAGACAATTGTAAAATAGGTTGTAATTGTCGAATAGGTTCACATGCCTATATTTCCTATACAATAATGGGCAACAACTGTTATATTTATAATGGAGCGCGTTTGGGACAAGATGGATTTGGTTTTCAAACGATTGAAGGCGTTCATAAGCGAATACCGCAATTAGGTCGCGTCATTATTGGTCATGACGTGGAAATAGGTTCATGCACATGTATAGACAGAGGAGCAATGGATGATACGGTTATAGGAGATGGAACAAAAATAGATAATTTAGTTCAAATAGCGCATAATGATAAAATGGGACGCGGTTGTATTATTGTTTCACAAACAGGAATTGCCGGAAGTTGTCATTTTGGTGATTATGTTGTTTGTGGCGGGCAAAGTGGTTTTGCCGATCATATTAATGTAGGCAGCGGAGCGCAAATTGCAGCGCAATCAGGAATTATGCGTGATATAACACCTGGAGCTGTTGTTATGGGATCACCGGCAGTTGCTTTTAAGGACTTTATGCGTCAAGTTGCTTTTTTACAAAAAAACTCAAAAAAATAACTAAATAAGGAAGAAAACTATGTCTGAAAATAAAATTTACAATATTGAAGATATCATGAATTTTTTACCACACCGATATCCGTTTTTGTTGGTAGATCGATTAGAAGTGGAAGTACCTGGAGAAAAAGGGATTGGTATTAAAAATGTAACCATGAATGAAGAATTTTTCCAAGGACATTTTCCGGGGAATCCCGTAATGCCGGGCGTATTACAAATTGAAGCCATGGCTCAAACAGCAGGTGCATTAGTTGTTGCTTCATTTAATGAAGATGAAAATACAAAAGGCAAAAAAATTAATGTATTATTTATGTCCATAGATAAAGTTAAGTTCCGTCAAACAGTTAAACCTGGAGATCAACTTAGAATGCATGTTGAGAAAGTTCAAGCCCGTCGCAATGTATTTAGCTTTAAAGGGAAAGCGATGGTTGATGGAAAGGTTGCTTCGGAAGCAGAATTTATGGCAATGATTGTTTAATTGGAGAATAAATAAAAAGGGTATTTCTGTATTTATTATTTAGTAATCTGAATAAAAAAATTCTCTTTGAAAGGATGTTCAAAGAGAATTTTTTGTTTCTGATTTAATATGAGACGCTCTTAATAATTATTTTTATCCTTAAAAGCAATACAATAACAAAGATTCTAAGTTAATAATTGGGGGATTTATTAATTTTATGATGATAAGTAGATAGTGATATATTTCCCAAATCTACAGCGTTAATAGATTTTTGAGGAGGCTGATATCCCTTTTTAAGAGGAGATTTTTCTCCTCCTCGAAAAAAAGCCTCCAAACGTAGTTCTAAGGATTTAGTTTGCATACCATAATTATTCATTTGTTTGATAACAGCTTTTAATTCATCAGGAGTAGCAAGGAATACATGTCCGGCATTTCCTTTATCATCACCATTCCAGAATTTGCAACATTCCTGATTATACGCTTTTATCACATCCGGTTCAGAATCGCCTAATTGTTTA
The DNA here is from genome assembly GCA_944391335.1 of uncultured Alphaproteobacteria bacterium. Lineage (GTDB taxonomy): Bacteria > Pseudomonadota > Alphaproteobacteria > RF32 > CAG-239 > JAFUYI01. The sequence goes on along the minus strand of CALXTF010000016.1, from coordinate 3,191 downwards.
GGTAAATCCATATCCGGTTGACCAAAAGTCATTTTATAAATACCTGCTTTGCCGCTTTTACCGTATGGTCCATAGAAACCATGTACTAAATTTGTTGTAGGCATATCTTTTTTATTGATAAGAGCGACTTTAACTTTCCCCGCTCGAGGCGTACCCAAACGACAAACAATTTCGAAAGCGGCCCCGTCTTTAATGTCATTAATTGAGACAACGGCATTTGTACCGATAGGTGTGTTTGTTTTTAAACAGAATTCTTGTCTTCCCGGTTCTTGTTTTTCATTAATCAAATTAGCATAAGCCTGATCAAAACAAATAAGGATATCACGAATATTTTGTTCGGAGACGTGTTTTAATGTTTTTGAGCCGATAGCTAAAGATCTTTTCACATGATGGTGAATATATTCGTTTAGTTCGGCAGCTTTAATAAAATCTTTTTTCTTCATGAGTTTTCTCCCTGAAGCTAAATGACCAATTATATTATAACACAAACTGCATAAAAAACAATATATTATTTAAAGAAATGCATAAGATTAAGAATGATTTATGAAGTTATTGTGTTCATTTTCAAATTTTCTCATATTTTTAGATTGTATTTTTGAAAAGAGTAGATAATTGATCATTAAGACAGCAGTCCACATATTTTAATGTAGACTGCTTATTTTTTATTAAAACTTATATTTTATATTTAACAATCCTGTATGATTTTCATAATCTTTTCGAAATTGTCCTTCATATTTTAATGACATTTCAATTTTGTTATTAAATTCTGTTGTTAAACCTAAACCAAGTTCATAAGCGAACCGGTTAAGAGCCTCACCTTTAATAGTATATGAAGAACCATTAGCTAAATAAACGGAAGAACCTCCGCCATCATAAAATATGTCGTATGTTGCCGCTAAGCGTAATTCCGGACGTAAAATAATTTCATCTTTTAAAGTAATATTTTTGCTTATATTTGTTCCAATAATAGCTGTTAGAATATCACTTTTATTTTCTGAAATATATTGATCTGCCGTATCTTTATACCCATTCTGGTTAATATGCAAATACCTTAAACCAATTTCTGGTGTTAAACTAAAATCGTTTACTAATAGCTCATATCCCGTCATGGATTGAAGACCGATTGTTGTGAAGATTGCAATAAAGCACTAATATGATTTGCTATATTGTTAAAATTTTCACTATCACTTGAGCCGGAGATAATAGCGTTAATAGTATTCATTTGATTATGATTAGCATCAGTAATATCAATGACTTCCGTTAATTCTTTTTTACTAATTTGATATGTTCCGTTTGTTATTGGTATTATATCGTATAAAGAATTTTCTGTAATTTTAAATTCTTTATCTAAAGAACCTTCTTCACTTACTAAAGTATAATTTCCTCCTTCGTAACCATTTTCAAAGACTAAAGATAATTTTGCCCCTTGATTGATGATATTGTTACTAATTATCGTAGTATCGGTTTTGACGGTTAAAGTTGTGTTATTTGCAAATATAACTGTTCCGTTACCTGAAATACCGCCATCTAATGTAACATTTCCGATAAAATTTAATGTACCCGTATTATGGATATCATTTAATTTTCCGTCAGCCTTATTACCGGAAAAGACTACGGTTCCGATTGTCATTGTCCCATTATTATAGATTGCGCCGCCTAGAGCGTTTGCAGAGTTATTTTCGAAGATTATTTCATCATTTAATATGATTGAAGCGTTACCGCCATAATTATCATTATAAATAGCCCCGCCATTTAATATTGATGCATTAGCATAAAATAAAGCATTATTTTGTATTGTTACAATTCCGGCCCAGTTAGCTATTGCCCCGCCATTTTTTCCAGCTTTATTATTTGCAAAAACAGAATTTTTTCCAATAATTATTTCAGCTTTATCACCGGCGTTAAAATTCATAATAGCTCCGCCATGAGAGGAAAGAGTTTCATTACCGATAAATTCCGCGTTATTTCCTATTGATATTAAGCTGGCTAAGCCGCTTGTATCTTGATAAACGGCTCCGCCGCCATAGCCAAGAGCCGTATCATTAAGAAATTTTACATTATCACCTATTATTGTTTCGGCTCGTTGGTTATGAATTGCGCCTCCCTACATTGCCGAGAGATTTTCTTCAAACACGACATTATTGCCGATAATGGTTTGAGCAACAGCAGACTGTGTATTGTTTACTGTTGAAAAAGCACCGCCGACATTTGCTTGATTATTAGTAAATATCAAATTATCATCAATAGACAATTTGCCTTGATTTAAAGCCACGCCGCCTTGTAGATTTGTAGAACCAGAATTACTAATTGAAGAATTAATTTTACTTTCTTCTTCAATAGAAATACTTATTCTTTCTGCATAAGATTTGTCTGTCAATGAAATAAAGCAAGCTAGAGCGGTTGTAAATAAGAGTTTATTTTTCATAGTTTGGTTCCTCAAAAAGTTATCACGGTTAAAGAACTGATATTTTTTTTGGGGGGCCTACTGTTTTTCTAACTTCCTTGTTAAGATAACAAATATAGCACCTGTTATGGAAACAGGGAGTTAGAATCAATTGGAAAAATGCAGTGAAATATTTTTATTCTCTTGACAAAGATACTGCATGACAAACATTTTCAAGAGGATTCTATCACATCAGATATCCTGATTCCTTTACAGGATATTTTAATTTATTAACAAAGTCAACATTTTTTCATCTAATGGTCGAAAAAAATAATTTATTCAAAAAAACTAATATATAATATTTAATAATTAAGATTAATTTTTCTTTTAAAAAAATAAAAAAAAGATTGACTGATATTAAATGTTACGTTAAACATAAGGGACAGATTAGTTATGGAGAGTTGGCAGAGTGGTAATGCAGCGGATTGCTAATCCGTCATCGTGAATAGCGATGCACAGGTTCGAGTCCTGTACTCTCCGCCATAGGAGCACCGCCTTGAGGCGGTTTTTTTATGAGTACAGGTCTCGAACCGAGAGGCTGAGGAAGATTTATTGCCGTTGAAGCGGCAATAAATATCCGCAAAGCCCAGAATGTCTTAATGAGCAGGACAAGCGACAGCTTGGGCGGCGAATTTAGACGAATGGGAGATAGAGCTGCGTTAAAGCAGCGTAGTCCTGTACTCTCCGCCATAGGAGCACCGCCTTGAGGCGGTTTTTTTATGAGTACAGGTCTCGAACCGAGAGGCTG
>CALXTF010000015.1 GCA_944391335.1 uncultured Alphaproteobacteria bacterium | reverse complement strand
AAAAAGTGTCGAAGGAATATCCTTCGACACTAAAAATTTACGTTGACCTTTGCCTTATAGTGCAAAATTCAGTTTTGTTCCCTGTGTTATATTCGATTTTGTCTTGCCAAATTGAAAACAGTAACGAACACTTAACTCTATACGCCATCCTTGGCTGTTATCATCGGCATCAATAACCGGAACACCGTCTATTGTGCCATAAGCACCTTGCTGCATATCATAAGTATACGCTGCAAGCTGCACGCCTACACGATTACCGCCAAGAAACTCTCTCCACTCATAACCTGTAACCAAGCCATAAGCAAAACCAGAACCTTTTAATTCTTGTTTCAGGTAAAGATCGTCATCTGGTGAACCGATTTCCATACCTCCCTGCGTATGTTGATAACCAACACGCGCGCCGATGTAAAATCTGTTATCTTTAACCTTACCCCAGTGAACAAGATTGAATCTGGCTTCGGCAAATGCCGAGGGTGCAAAATATGTCATTCCGTTAAAGGTATCATTGCCCACTCTTCCGGTAACAAGAAAATCTCCCCACCAAAACGAGTAACCAAGTTCTAAACCGGCGACATATGAAAATGCGGAAGCAGATGCTGTATAGCTGGCTCCGATACTGGCTCCGACAAAAAATCCTTCAATGGTTCGGCCGACAAAATAGTAATTGTCTCCATCTTTTATCAACCCTTGATCATGTTTTCGATTACCAAAGGCTTCGATATAATCAAGCATCAAACTATCAACCATAAAACCTTCTTGATTGCCTTTGGATATGGTATCCAAGAAAGCTCGAACGGAATTATCCGAACCATTCGAATATGATTTAATATACTTATAGTTTTCAGTTTGAGCATAAGAACAAATCGTTGCAGAGAATAAAACCACCAACAGTAATACAATTTTTTTCATAATTTTAAAATTTTTTGTTTTAATAAGCTTCTCCGGATAATTATCCGGAGAAGCAAAAGATTTTTTCGACAAACGTATTTCTCTTCTTTCACGATAAAAAAACGCTATATAAATAAACTTTTGGTTTATTATTGAAGAGAGAGAGAAGAACTCGCATTTTTGCTGCCATTATTTGCCGCATAATTAATAGTAATTTTGTTACCATCAATTTTTACGGATTGAGCACTAGGAATTGGGGTTACATCAACTCCTATTCCGAGAGCTACCGCCTCATTGGCATTGACACCATGATCCCAACTGGAATTAATACCGTTATAAATCCAACGTGAGCTGGTTTCTATAACACCTGCAGGTTGCCATTTACCATTTCCCCATACACCGCTAAAGCTGCTGTTTTTCAAACAACGTTCAACATTATTTGCTGCGGCAACAGAAGCATCAAAAGCGTAAGCCAAACTCAAGTCAACAACTCCGTTAGGAGCCATTACGACACCATTTTCGTATTCGAAAACGATCATATCCATGAATTTTGCTCCAACAGTCTTTTGAACTCTGGTGTATTTGGCGGATACCGGATTTCCGAGCCATGACGGTGTGACTCTATCGTCGTCATCGTCGTCATCGTCTCCTCCGGGTTGAGCTTCTACACGTAATTCAACTTCTGCTTTTTCGCTGGCATATCTACCATTGAATGCGCCTTCTATTGTATGTGTGTAGAGTTTTCTATCGTATCCTGTAATACTTGACATATCTGACAGAATAAAACCTCCGTCATTTATATTTTCGTATTCTCTATATGGCATATCAAATGTTTGTCCATTTATTACCGTCTGAGCTTTCTCATAAGAGAAAACAAAAGTCCGATTAAATAAATTATTACCAATAACATAATTTTGGTTATAGGTAGTTATTTGAAAATTGCCATCGGTACGATTTCCTGCCACAAAAGCGACGCCTAAATTAGGAGAAGCGGGAGTTAAATCAAAATTACTTACATACATAATTTCTCTTGCTGGTGCTGTAATACCGTTATAAAGAAGAACTTCATAACGATTAACAACAGAGCCGGAAATAGAATATGTACTTGTAATTTCAATCCATGATTTGGAGGTTGTCGGATCAATCCAGTCAAAGCCTTCATTTGTTTTTTCAACAGATATCAGCTCATCATCCAGATTGATTGCCAAAACTTCATAGCCTTCTTGTACCGAATATCCTTCTAAGAAGAACACTTGATACTGAGTGATCGCTGTGTAATAGTGGTAATTATCCTTAACACCCTCGTCACGAACATTAATTTCATCAACAACCGCGACACCGCCGTTGGCTTTGGGAAATTCTATTTCCTTACCCCACAAGATCATTTTAGCATCAAGGTAAGTAATAGTAATATCCTTAGCATAGCCGCTAAGAGTATCCTTATAAACTTGAGTTGTTTTCGTATAAGAAACACCATCTTGTTCATAAGTTTCCTCTATGGCTTGTCCTACTTCGGCAAAATTGTAGCGTGTAACACTCGGAGTACCGACAATAATTGTATCCACCGGAGTAATAGTGAATTCGACTGCTCCAAGGGGGATTACAACTGTAGTATCCTCTCTGACCCCATTTACTTCACGATATGCGTTGATTATTCCGTTTTCATTATTTCGAGTAACGTTATAGATAACGTTATCGACAACAGATTCCCCACCGCTACTGCGTAAAGCAAACTCGCTTTTAGTCATATCGCAAGATGCGAAAAACAAAGCGATACAAACAAAAATGAAAAGCGCGTAGCTTTTCTCCATAATTTTTTTCATAAATTGTTTTTTTAATTAATTACTCAAAGGAAAAACTACATTGTCTTGGAATCTCTACTAAAGCAAATTTTTTTAAAATTTAAGACTTTTATAAAAATAGACAATGTAATATAACATAATGATTTTAGACATTTTTAATGTAACATATTTTTTTTAATAAAGCAAATACTTTTTTTCAAAAAAAATCATTTTATCGATATTTTTTGTTAAAAAAGAAAACAGACTTTCGTTAAATTATTTCTTTTATCAGTAAATTCAATTTATTACATATAACCTAGTATTTGTCTATAAAACAATTCCATCTTCCAAATGTTTTTTATTTGATGAAACCAATAAAGCAAAATCTTCTAAAAACCAATCTATTTCTTCATCTGCTTCTCTCATCATCTGATAAAATCGATTCCTATATGATAAAAGAAGTGAACTTTCTCCTGCTTTTATATCTGTCAGCATAATTTTTCCGTTTTTTTTATGCATTCTGAATTCAATTTGAAATTTATTTGTTTCTTCCTGGTTCTTTAAGTAATTAATTTCTGTCCTGACGTAGGCTTCTTGATTTTTTACTTGTACATCCATAATTTTATAATTTAAGTTATCTTCATTAAATGATAACGGAAAGTTTTTATATGCGTTAAGAGCATATTGAGTGAATAATTGTTGATATTTCTTTTGTTGTTCACTATTCATGTTCCGCCAATATTTTCCTATGACGAATCTAGAGATATAATCAAGATCAACATCTTTTACAAACATCTCATCTATTTTCTTATATTTTTCTTCTTGATCTTTTTGCGAAAACGTCTGCAATAACTCTTTTCCCGTAGTCTCACTAAAATAACGGGCTTCTTCAACCGTCAGCGCATCTGCTCGCGCAGAAAAGCAAAAAAGAAGCAATATAAAAAAAATGATAACTCGTAAAAAATAGTTACTTTTCATAAAAAATACCTTATACTGTTTTTATATCTTATTTGTATAATAACAGAATGGTTGTAAAAATGAAACTAAAATTATGGACATCTTGTTTATTAATCGCTATTGCCATACAAAATGCTTCAGCTGCTCACTTATCCGTCAATAACGATTCTAACCTTCACTACATTAATACAAGAGGAAAAATACTTTGCGGTACACCTGCCGGAAATAAAATCCTTGCCCAAAAAGATAAAAACGGTATCTGGCAGGGAATGAACGCTCAATTGTGTCAAGCCCTTTCTACCGCTATTTTCGGTCGAAATGATCGTTTCGATATGATACCACTTGAAGCTAATCAAATTTCTGATGCTTTTGCTCAAAACAAAATCGACATTATGATTGGCGGTTTACCTTTCTCTGCTACAACAGATATTACAACTCCGGCTCTTGCTGCCGATGTTTGGTATTATGATCAACAAACTTTTATCGCTCACAAAAAAGCCGAAGCAAAATCCATGAAAGCCTATCGTGGACAAAAGGTGTGCGTGGTCAATAATAGTGATGATTTAAATAAACTCGAAGCTTATAACAACCGTTATCAACTTGATCTGTCCATATTGCGTTTTCCAAATTTTCATAGTGCTAAAACAGCCTTTTTGCTTAATAGATGCACTCTTCTAACCGGCGATTCAATTCTTTTACGCGATATTGTTGTCAATTCTCCGGCCGGTGTTTCCGATGTCGATATGATTCCAGAAAATATTGCCATACGCCCAATATATGCATTTACAAGCAAAAATAATCTAAACTTAAACTCTATTGTCAAATGGACGATTAACGCTCTTAAAGAAGCGGAAGCTAATGAGTTAACATCAAAAAATATTGACATTCATCTCACTTCCTCTGATCCCGCTCTTCGTAATTTATTAGGACTTAATCCTCAGTTATGGGCGCATTTTAATATTCAACCAAATTGGTTGCAAATATATCTTAAAGAAAATGGCAATTATGGTGAAGTTTTTGAAAATAATCTTGGTCAAAATTCACCTTTTAAACTTAAAAGAAATGAAAATAATTTACTGAAAAACAATGGATTAATGCTTTCTATGCCTTTTACTTAATAAGCTAATTTAGTGTTTCCGAGCTAAAAATTCCTCTATGGATGATAATGTTTCCCGCGGTGATTTGTTAAAATCTATATGACGTCCGCTAATTTCACAACAACGCCGCTGCGAATCATAGTAACAAAAGGGACGATCAAAATAAATCCCATAAGACGCCGTATCATCTATTTGTATATCTATGCCATTCTCTCGACAATATTCGGCTTTTGCCTGATCCCATAGATTATCCGGAACCTTGAAATTACCGTTGGAAAAATATTCCACTTGTCCTTTGCTTGAAAAATGATCTATTAAAGAAAAAATATGTTGGTAACGAATTTTCCATGTATCAAGAAAATTACGAACAACAATGTAAGGACCTCCGGAAATTATATATATCTCATGCCCGTGGGCATAGGCTAATTCACTAAATTCTCGAAAAAATGACGGAGAAACCGTGATAACTCCATGAAAATCTATACCTATTTTATAACTAGAATGTTTCATTTGTATTATCTCCAAAAACTTTTGATAAAGCTTCTTTTAATGAATTTGGACTTAAAACGGATAAAGGATTAAGTCTTACATCTGGATTAGAAACTTTACCGGTAATTGCGTAATTTGCTGCAAATATCGTTCCATCTTTTCCCGCTAACAAACTGCCAACTAAAGGAATACGACCGATTAAAGTATTTAATCCATAAGCCGGTGAAATCAACCCTCTAACACTTATATCCTCGTTTGCGCTATTATATGCTCCGCTAAAACTCAATCCGACAACATTACCATATGTTTTTCCATCTTTAACGGTTAATATGTGATTTTGATATCTAAAGGGCGCATCAAAATGCGAAAATGTTAAACCTTCTCCCGTCAACATATCTACCATGCCTGTAAAGGAAGCTACGGTTAATAATTTAACTAATATAGAGGTGTTATGTAAACTAAAATCGCGAATTTTTGCATGTCCTATAAATTCACCTGAAGAATCTCTTTTAGCTTCTATTTGTAAATTACCTCCATGCATATCTTCATATAACCTCAAAAATCTTAATGTATTACCTGCGTGTGTGCTGTTAATTGAAAGAAGCCATTCATTATCTGGTCGAGGGACATAATCTACTTTTAAATTCATACTACGATCGTGATCATAATTTCCTATCAAATGAACCTCATTAACACCTATTCCATGACGCAGCGACGCACTGCCGGCAAAACCTGTAACAGAAACATCCGGATTGGTCCATAAGCGATTAACGGCTATATTTATATCTATATTATCAATCTCTTTTATATCACTTGATATTTCTTGTGAACTTTTAGTTTGTGAGTTTGCCGCCTGATGACTAAAAAATTCCGATAAATCATAACTTTCTCCAGAGATATTGATTTTAATCGGATTTTCCTTTTGTGAAGAAAATTTAATTTTGGCACTTGCTTTAGTTTTAGGACCTTCTATTTTTTCAATACTTACTTCATTAATCTGATGGTTATTATTGAATGAAATCTTTCCTGTGATATCAAAATCTTTTTTATAGAGTTGAAATTTAGAAATTTCTTTAATATCTTTTCCATGAAATATTATTTCTGTATTTAAAACCGCTGATTCGTCTAAAGGTTTAACAAAACCCAAAAAACTATAATTCATTGCCGCTTTTTGCAAATTGCCATGTATTTTAACAACTGTTTTATCATCTTTATATTGCAATATATCTGCTTGTGTTTCTGCTGTTCCTTCAAAATACGGAGTTTGTATAAGCGAAACATCAAATCCAAATTTTCTTAAGAGTCCTGTATCTATTGTCAAACCAATTCTATATTGGCTCTTTTCTTTTTTCTGCTCGTTAAAATATTCATTCCAAGCGATATTTAGAGGAATATCATCTAATTTTGCCAAACCACTAATAGTCAGACCTTCATTATTAACAGTTAAAGATAAATTTTCGGCAAAAAGTGAATAACCTTTATATATATCTTTTATTTCAATATTTTTTAAATCTGATTGAACCGTAACATTAACATCTTTATACCCCAAATCTTTTCTTAATTCAAAATTTAAATTAAGTTTTGTTGCGGCTTCTCCTTGTATGATATCCGCTTCTAATCCCATTTGTGATGTAAATTCAAGCGGTTTATGATCTATTAATTTCAAAACATCTTCTATTGATGAATCTGAAACTAACTTAATATCAATATAATTTTTATCTTTATCCAAATCATATATGCGTACATTACCTTCATTTAGCATAATACCATTAGAAACAGCCTTATCCAACGCAATATTTATACTATTAGGGGAGACACTAAATTGACCATATACATGATTTACAATCGGCATGGTATTAATATAGCGCAGATTAGAATCTGAAATATAAGCTCCTCCTTTTAGGTTTGTTAATCTTAATGATTCATTTTTTGAATTATATCCAAAATAAAACTCAAAATGGGCATCTTGGGCTTCACCCCCAAATATGCTATCTTTACACCATTCCCATGCATCGGACGCAATATAACGTGGCCAATATGTATAAAGATCGTCAAAAGGAAGTTTTTTTATTCCTGCCGTTAAAACTAATCGTAGATTCTTTTTAGAATCTGCCAATATATAATCTTCTAAACCTGAAATATTTAATCCTAATGTTACTTTTTGATTGCCTATATAAAAATCTGCATTTTCAATCGAAGCTTTATCAAGGCCGCCGTTTATTTCTCCTTCCAAGCGAAAAGATGATATATCATATTTTGAATTTGTATCTCCCGTGTCAAATAATATATATCCTTGCCCTCCTTCTATTTGAAAGGTGATTTTTTCTATGGCGGTATCAATAGCTTCAATTAAATTTTGCTTATTTTTTATGAATTCGTTAAAATTAATTAAAGTAGAAATTTTACCATCAACCGGCATATTAACATTATATAAATCCTTGCGTTTTGTTCCCGAAACATAAGTATCAACAATATCTGCCGGAACTAAATCCGAAAAATAAATTTGTGCGGCCAAGCGATTATCCGATGGGCGATAAGTCGCATCCAATCCTATGCTTACAAATTTATCCCGTAATTTAGCCGTACCATTGACTTCCATTTCCATATCTAGAAAATTGCGTTCAAAATTATAATTTAAATCGGCAAAAACCCATTTACGGCCTAAATCTATTTCATGTAATTCTACTTTACCATTATTAATCAGTATATCATTAATGTAGCTTTCCGAATATGTTTCATCTGGTGAGTTAAATCTCTCTAAAAAATCTTCAAAAGCCCGAACATAGTAATCTATTTGCTTATGAGTAACCTCTGCTGTTTTATTTTTATCGTGTATTCCATAATTGGTAAAAATATATACCGATGGGTTGTTTATTTCTATTGAACTGGGCGCAATTACACCTTTTAATAAGGCTTTAACGCTAAATGAAACCGCTACTCCAGGAGCGTTTATTTTAATATGGCCGTCTTTTTGTTCATAAATAACATTTTTAGCTATAATTTTGATAGGTTTAATTGAACGGACCAATTCGATATTAACATCTTCAACTGTTAATTCCGCATTTTCTCCATCTTGATTTAATGCCGCTATAATATAGGGCTTTAGGAAAGGTACAGATATAGGACCGCGATATAATTGCCATATAAATAAAAGTAACAAAAATAGTATAAATACTATTGAATAATCAAAAAATTTTTTAGCAAAATACCGTCTATTTGACACTTTTTTCATTTATGACCAACCTTATCTGCCAATGCCGCTTCTAAAAACAAATCTATATCTCCGTCTAAAACCGCTTTTGCATCCGAATTTTCAACTCCTGTACGTAAATCTTTGATTAATTTATAGGGTTGAAGCACATATGAACGTATTTGATATCCCCAACCATTATCGCCCATTTCCTCACGTTGTCCTTGTGCTGCTGCTTCTCTTTTTTTTAGTTCCATTTCATATAAGCGCGCGCGAAGCATTTTCCATGCGGCATCTTTATTTTGAAATTGTGAACGTTGATTTTGACTTTGAACAACTATACCGGTTGGAATATGGGTAATACGAACGGCCGAATCTGTTTTATTAATATGTTGACCTCCTGCTCCGGATGCACGGTAGGTATCTATACGGCAATCCGATTCATTAATTTCTATATGAATTTCATCATCAATATCCGGATATACGCCGACAGAAGCAAAACTCGTATGGCGGCGAGCATTACTGTCAAATGGAGAAATTCGAACCAATCGATGAACACCACTTTCGGATTTCAACCAACCATAAGCATGATGTCCGCAAATTTTTATTGTGACGGATTTTAGACCCGCGACATCTCCTTGCGCTTCTTCTATATATTCAACTTTATAATGATGGGCTTCTGCCCAACGCGTATACATTCGCAACAACATTTCCGCCCAATCTTGTGCTTCTGTTCCCCCGCTGCCGGCATGAATTTCTAAAAAAGCATCATTTGCGTCAACTTCTCCCGAAAGGAGAGCTTCTAACTCGCTGCGACGTGTTTGTATTTTTAAATTTTGTAATTGATTGATGATTTCATCAATTAATTCTTGATTATTTTCGGCTTCGGCTAATTCGCATAATTCCTGCAAATCTTTCAATGAACTTTCACTATTTTCAAGTACGGATAAACTTTCCTCCAAAGAATTTTTTTCACTTAGTAATTTTTGTGCTTTATCTGCGTCTTCCCATAATTGAGGCGAGGATGTTAAATTAGTTAATTCATCCAAACGTAAAACAGCTTGTTCATAGTCAAAGAGACCTCCTTAGCAGCAACAAAGACTGCTTAATCTCATCACATAGGGCTATCACTTCTGCCTGCATATTTTTTTCCTTTTTTAATTTTATTATATTTAATATTGTGTTCCTAATTGGAAATTTTCACGTTCATTTGAATTACCGAATTGTTTATAATCATTTAGGCTATCATCATTATTATCGCCTCTGATAATTCTTTGACCACCGCTTTCAAAATCAAAATCAGGTTTAATAGCTTCTGTTATAACGACTTTATCGCCTGGAACTGCCGGACGTCCTGTTTTATAATTAATGCGGACAAGTTTAATACCTGATGGTATGCGAAAAGGAATATCCGGTTGATCTTTAAGAGCTTCTTCCATAAAGCGATAAAAAACTGGAAGAGCGACACTTGCTCCTGTTTCCCATTTTCCAAGCGTACGGGGTTCGTCAAAACCGACATAAGTACCAACGACTAAATCAGGAGAAAAACCTATAAACCAACCTTCTTTACTATCATTTGTTGTTCCTGTTTTTCCACCTAAATGTTTATTTAATTTTTTCAATTTTGCGCCACTACCTCGAGTTGCCACACCTTCTAATATAGAAGTCATTTGATATGCCGACAAAGCGTCATATAATTGTTCTCTGTTATCCGACAACTGTGGAATAGGTTGATTTTGCCATGTTATATAATTACAATCTTTACATTCTCGTTTATCTTGTTTTAAGATTGTATATCCATAACGGTCTTGTATTCGTTCAACAAGATAAGGGGTAATTTTTTTACCGCCATTAACAATTTCCGCATAAGCCGATGTTAAGTCTATTAAACGTGTTTCGCCTGCACCAAGCGACATTGATAATAATTCAGGTAAATGTTCATTTATTCCGACTTTTTTTGTAAAAGCGGATATTTTATCCATTCCAATATCTTGAGCCAAACGGACGGTCATTAAATTGCGTGATTTTTCAACACCTTCACGTAATGTCATTAAGCCGTAGAATTTATTTGTATAATTTTTAGGTTTCCATTTTGGAAGGCCAGGACCTTGATCTAAGACAAAAGGAGCATCTAATATCAAATCTGTGGGTGAATATCCATTTTCAAGCGCGCACAGATAAACAAAAGGTTTAAATGATGAGCCGGTTTGTCGACGAGCTTGAGTAACGCGGTTAAATTGCGAACGTTTATATGAATAACCTCCAACCATCGCCAAAACTCGTCCGGTGTGCGGATCAAGAACGACCATACCGCCGTCGACATCGGGGACTTGTTTTAGGACATATGTGTTTTCAGGTAATTTTTGTTTTTTTATTTTTTCATTATCGACTTTTTCCACCCAGATGACATCACCTTTATTTAGGACTTCTTTTACAGATTTCGGAGCATTGGCGATACGTTGATCGTCAAGTGTTTTAGCTGCCCATCTTAAAACAGACAATGGAATAACACCTTTTTCCCGATCAACTGTTTCTATTTGAGCCTGATTTTTATCTGATTCAATAACAACGGCCTTTTTCCATGACAAACCGCTGCCTACGGGTAAAGATATTTTTTTCAGTAATGAAATATAATCTCCGTCTAAAGAGATATTGTCTGTCGCTCCGCGCCATCCGTGGCGGCGGTCATATTCTTCCAAACTTTCACGAAAAACCCGTGTCGCTATTTCTTGGAGTTTGGGATCAACTGTTGTTCGAACAATTAATCCGCCTTCATTAAGAGCTTCTTTACCAAATTGTTCTTCTATCTCTCGCCGCACTTCTTCACTAAAATAATCTGCATATTTTACAAATTGATCATCTCTTTTAATCACAGTCAAAGGGCGTGCTTTAGCATTTTCAGCTGTTTGGTCATCGATATATCCGTCTTCTACCATTCGTCCGATTACCCAATTTCGACGATTAACAGCCGCTTCATAACGTGTTTGAGGATTATAATTATTTGGACCTTTCGGCAAGGCGGCTAAATACGCTGCTTCCTCCAAAGTAAGTTCCGCTAAAGATTTATCAAAATAATTTAGAGCTGCGGCAGCAACGCCGTAAGAACGGTTACCTAAATAAATTTCATTTAAGTAGAGTTCCAAGATATGATCTTTATCAAAAGCTTGTTCTATTCGCCATGATAAGAGAGCTTCTTTAATTTTACGTATATAAGACACTTCCGATGTCAACAAAAAATTTTTAGCCACTTGTTGGGTAATTGTTGATGCTCCCGAGGGACGGCGTCCGGTTCCGATATTTTTTATGTTATGCAGTATTGCACGAATAATTCCTATATAATCGAGCCCCCCGTGTTGATAAAATTTTTTATCTTCGGCCGATATAAAAGCTTGTTTGACTAAATCCGGAATTTTATCAATAGGAACGAACAAACGTTGTTCAACAGCATATTCTTTTAATAATTGTCCATCTCCAGCAAACAAACGAGTTGTAACGGCGGGTTCATATTTTTCCAATTGTCTGTAATCAGGCAATGTTTGACTAAAACGCCATAAATTGCACAAGATGATAATCATGACAATTACGGCAAAAAAGAAAAAGGTGCTAAGTATTGAAGATAAAGTTTTAAACATATGTGTACCTATTGATTAGCTTAATATTCAAATTTATATCAGTTTTTATTACAAACGACAACAATATTCTTATCTTATCACCTATTAAAACAAAGATTTATGTTTCATATCTTCAAAATAACGATCTATTGCTTTGACGGTAGAAGCAGCCAATTTACGGCGATAACTTTCCTGACGCAACAATCTTTCTTCATTTTTATTTGAAAGATATCCCATCTCAAGCAATACGGAAGGAATATCCGGAGCTTTTAACACGGCAAAGCCTGCAAAACGATGTGTATCACTAATCAGTTTAACAGATTTTCGCATTTGATCGACGAGACATTTGGCAAATTCTGAAGATCTGTTGCGGGTTTCTCTTTGGGCTAGAGAAATCAGCACATCACTAACTTCTTTTGATTGTTCATATAAATTTAATCCGCCGATGATATCAGCTTTATTCTCTCGTTCCGCCAAAGCAGCGGCTTCTTTATCGGATGCCGTTTCGGATAATGTATAAACAGAAAGTCCCGTAGCTTTACGATTTAAAGCAGAATCGGCATGAACGGATATAAATAAATCGGCTTTATATTTACGAGCTATTTCAACTCTTTTACGCAATGGGATAAAGATATCGCTGCTTCGTGTTAAATAAACTTTATAACTTCCTTTACGATCAAGTTGGCGTTTAAGTTCCTTGGCCATAGCCAAAGTTATGTTTTTTTCGTGTACGCCGGAATATCCTATTGCTCCGGGATCATGTCCTCCGTGACCAGCATCAATAACAACAATTTTTTTTGTATTTTGTTTTTTAGCTGCGGTCGTTGTTTGTGGATCATTCTTAAATGTTTGATTTTTTCCAGAAGACAGGGTTTTATCTCCATGGGCGTAATTAACACCGGTTTTACTTGCAAATTCACGTTCAGAAGCAACCGTAACATCTATAGCCAATCGCCATTTAAAAGTAGATTGAGGCGGCAGCATAAACACTTTTTTTACAACCACCGGTTTTAACAAATCAAACACAATGCGTGTTTTTCCATCATAAATATCACCGACGCGAACTTGACTGATAAGATTATTTTTATCTTTTGTTTTTTCTAAAGCCTTACCGACATAAACGTTTTTAGTATCTACAACCAACCGCTTAGGGGAATTAAGCAAAAAAACATTATAATCAAATTCTTTATCGGCATCAAAAACGATACGAACACTACTGACGCCTTGTCCAATTCTTAAACCACTGATTCGTCCTGCCGCTTCGCTGACATGGCAAGACAACATCATTACCGCAAAAACAATCAACAAAAAAGAAAGTATAACGCGGCATAAATAAATTATGTTAGTTCCAATATTCATCATAAATTTAACCATTATTTTAATTTAATACAGACTTATTACCAATCTATTAAAATCCACAATATAAAAAAATTAAATTTCATATTGTAATTTAATATTAAGTCGGTATATTGTCAGAATCAGTTCTTATATCTATTTAACCGGAACAGAAATATTGATAATTGTCACAGTAAATATTTTTAGAATTTCTGTTTCTGGTTGCCGCCTTTTTTCAAAGTGAAAAATGTGTATTGATATATTGACATGTAATGAGGTTTAAACCGGATAGAAATTTTGATTTACAGATAAAAACTAAATACAAATTTTATCTGTAAACCTTTACAAAGTGAAAAAACATAAATAGGCAATATATTTTCAAATTGCCTAAAATTCGTAAGATATTTTATAATATTTTTCACTATTTCTCTCCGAAAGTAATAATATTTTTTTGCGTATAACGCAAATAACGGAGTTTTAGTATGACCAAAAGAATGTTAATTGATGACACACAATCAGAAGAAACCCGTGTCGTCGTTGTCAATGGTAATAAATTAGAAGATGTGGAATTTGAATCTTCAAATCGCAAACAAATAAAAGGTAATATCTATCTTGCAAAAGTCATGAGAATAGAACCATCTTTACAAGCCGCTTTTGTTGATTATGGCGGTAATCGACATGGCTTTCTTGCATTTAGCGAAATACATCCCGATTATTACTATGTCGATCAACAAATAATTACGGATTTAGAAAAAGAAGTTAATGAAATTATAGAAAATAAAAAACAAACCGCTAAAGAAAAAGAACAGGAACGTATTCGCTTGCGTCAGGAAAGAGCCTTAAAATATATGCAAAAATTACAGCAAGAAGCTCAGCAGTTAAAAGACCAAGAAGAAAATCAAATTAATCAACCAGAAAAAGAACAAGTTTTATATCCCGATACTTCTGTTTCAAAAACAGAAGAAGAACTATCTTCTCTTTCCTCTAATTCATCTGCGGCTTCCGAATTTTCTCCTAAAGAAGAAAATGATGATAAACCTGTGCGTCGAAGAGGACGCCGTCCTAAAATTAAAACACAACAAACCGAAAATAATATCGAAAATCCGTCAAATAATGAAGATTTTAAGACTTTATCAGAAGCTTGCGGAGCAGATGAAGATAAAATTGTAGAAGAAGAAAATAATTCTCTCTTATCCCGTCACAATGCCGATAATAATAATGATGAAGATGCTGTTGATGATGATGACGATGATAATGAATATGATTATGAAATCCAAAAAAAATTATTATTCATGCGTAAACTTTTTTATCAAAGTAAAATTCAAGATGTTATAAAAGAGGGACAAGTTATTTTAGTTCAAGTTGTCAAAGAAGAACGCGGCAACAAAGGAGCCGCTTTGACAACTTATTTATCTCTTGCCGGACGTTATTGCGTGTTAATGCCTAATCGTATAAAAAGCGGCGGCGTATCCCGAAAAATCACAAATACAACAGATCGTAAACGATTAAAAAATATTATTCATGAACTTCCGATGCCAAACGAAATGTCCCTTATCGTGCGTACGGCAGGAGAAGAAAAAACAAAGGCAGATATTGTTCGTGACTATAATTATCTCATCCGAACATGGAATCAAATTCGTCTCGATGCTTTAAAAAAACAACCTCCAACACTAATATATGAAGAAGGAAACTTGATTAAACGCGCTTTACGCGATATGTTTACAAAAGAAATTTCTGAAATCATTATTGATGGAGATAAAGCCTATCACGCTGCTTGTGATTTTATGAAAATTCTTTCTCCCCACAGCATGAAAAAATTAAAATCCTGCAAAACAACAGATATTCCATTATTCCAACGTTTTCAAGTCGAAGGGCAACTTGATAAATTACATGATACAAATGTTCAATTAGAATCGGGTGGATATTTAGTTATTAATCCAACAGAAGCTCTCGTTTCTATTGATGTAAACTCCGGTCGCGCAACTAAAGAAAAAGATTTAGAAGAAACGGCTTTAAAAACTAATTTGGAAGCGGCAGATGAAATTGCAAAACAATTAAGAATGCGTAATCTTGCCGGTCTTGTCGTGATAGATTTTATAGATATGGAAGATCCTAAAAATAATCAGGCTATAGAAAAAAGAATGAAAGAGGCCATGAAAAAAGACCGAGCAAGAGTCCAAATCGGTAAAATGAGCTGTTTCGGTTTATTAGAAATTTCACGTCAGCGAATGCACTCTTCTTTTATCGAAAGCAATTATAGACCTTGTCCTTGCTGTCATGGACGCGGTATCGTACGCACAATAGAATCTGGTGCTGTTTCAATCTTAAGAACATTAGAAGAAGAAGGAATTAAAAATCGTTCCAGTAAAATTACCGTCTTTTTGCCAAGAGATATAAGTGTTTATCTTCTCAATCAGAAACGTTATGAACTAGTGGCAATAGAACAACGTTATAAAATGCAAATCATTATTGCCGCTGATGAAAATATTCAAAATATTTCTGATTTCAAAATTGAACGAACAAAATTACCTAAACAATCAGAAAATCAAGTTAAAGAAATAGAAACACCTCAAATAACAGATATCACGAATAATACTTCTCTTGATAAAGAAGATAAATCTCAAAAAACGCCTCTTAACAATGAATATCGAAAAAATTCCCGCCGCGGACATTTCGATCGTCGTAAAAATAATGATTGTCGACGCTATGACGAAACCTCTGAGGAGACAAACAACAAAAGAACTCCGGAAAATGAACCCGTAATTCTTTATGACAGTCAAGAAAACGCCATAAATAAAGAAAATGAACCTCAACCAGAAAAAAGGAAAATTGCGTGGTGGAAAAAATTAATCAATGGTTAGGTTCCTTTAATGCAATAATAAAAAAACTGATAAGTGGTTTTTTACTACTGTCAGTTTTTTTAAATTGCAAAAATGTTTATGCTCTTTCTTTAATTTCTGATGAAGAAACAGAAGTTTTTTTACATCAAACACTACGTCCGATATTTCAAGCGGCCAATATAACTTTTTATCCTAGTCAAATTTTTATTGTTAACGATAAATCCCTTAATGCTTTTGTTGCTGATGGGAATCGAATGTTTGTTAATATTGGAACCATTGTTACCGCAGATAGTCAAAATGAATTAACGGGTGTTTTAGCTCATGAAACCGGTCATATACAAGGCGGACATATTCTTCGACATAAAATTCAGGCACAAGAAATACAAAGTATTAGTTTGGCTTCCATGCTCGTCGGCGGATTAGCAGGAATCGCCGCCGGTCGTGCAGATATTAGTATTGCTGCTATTCTCGGTTCTCAAAGTTCCGCTCTTAATTCACTTCTTTCTTATCAAATTAGTGAGGAAAGAAGTGCTGATGAAGCGGCAATTAATCTTCTTAAAAAAATCAATCAATCACCTATGGGGATGCTCCGCTTCCTCGAGAAAATAAAACAAAATAATAAAACTCAGGGTATTGCCGAACGAGATTATTTTCGCACGCATCCTTTAACAGACGAAAGAATCTCATTTGTCGCCAAAGCAGCAAACGAATCTAATGCACCTCTTCTGGGACAAAATGAAAAAGAATTTCAACGTATAAAGGCTAAACTTTTTGCTTTTACCGAAGACCCAAAACAAACTTTTCTAAAATATCCTTTATCCGATAATTCTATTCCCGCCCGTTATGCCCATGCAATTGCTTGGTTTAAACAACCCGATATAGATAAAGCTACGGAGGCTATTAACTCTTTAATTGATGAAGAACCCAACAACCCTTATTTTTATGAGTTAAAAGGTCAAATGATGTTGGAAACAGGAAACATCAAGGATGCGGTTAAAGCTTATAAACAGGCTCTAAGCTTACAGCCGAATTCATCTCTTTTTAAACTTAACTTGGCACAAGCCATGCTTGAAAATAATCCAAATATTGATGAGTTAAATAATATTGTTCAAATGCTTCTACAAGTCCTTGTTTATAACCCTGATAACAGTTATGGATGGCTACTCCTTGCTCGGACTTACGGATTACAAAATAATTTAGCCGGTTCCGCATATGCTTCCGCAGAATTTAACTTATTAACAGGAGATATCGTTACAGCACGTCGACAAGCACAAAGAGCCATTGATAATAAACCATCAACAACTTTGCGTTTAAAAATAGACGATCTTATGTTAAGAATAAAACAAATAGAAAAAAAACAAAAATAATTTTAAAATTTATTTTATTTCTATTTTTTTAGTCTTTAGAAGCAAAATTAACCTTCAGTTGATATTTCCCTTGCAATCAACTATTCTTTATAATATAATTTTACTTAAACACCAATTTTTAGATTTTTGGTGTTTAGTACCTAAAAAGGTATGGGGCTGTGGTAAGCCTTTCATATAACGCGGTGCCGGGATATGCATCGTTATCATTATTTCCTAATTTTAATATTGGGAATAATGAATATATATCCCTGACTATATGGTCGGGGAGCTTTAGGAGTATGTACAGAAGTTCTCAACTTTAAAGTCCTGAAGAGTCATTTCGTTATATGTGATTTACCAACTCCCTGACCGCCATACAAAAAATTCACAATTTCTATATAATTGAATTTTATCCCTTTTGTTACGGCGGCCTGCATATGCAATACGCTAAAATAAGGAGAATATTTATGATCAGTATAAAGAAAAGATCACGCGGCCGTACAGAAGATGGTCTTCCTAACCCGATTGACATTCATATCGGAAAACGCATATATCAACGCAGACGATTACTAAACATGTCTCAAGAAGAATTAGCAAAACACCTAAGACTAACATTTCAACAAATTCAAAAATACGAAAAAGGCGACAATCGTGTTTCCGGCAGTCGTTTGTGGATGATAAGTCGTATATTACAAGTACCTATTGATTATTTTTTTGCCAATATGGATCAGAAGACAATCAGAGAAGGAGAAAATTTACTCTCATCTTCTAAATTTTCTGCTCCATACACATCAAATTATGACATTATGCAAAGAAATGATGTTTTAGAGCTTATAACCGCTTATTTAAATAGTCGACACAAAGAAATCACGGAATTACTTAAAACAGCAATAATTAAACTATCACGAAAGATAAAATAAATTTTATCCCGCGAGATAATTATCTCGCGGGATAATCAATTATCATTTAGATAATCTTTCCATAATTTTAACAGCTATTTCCCGATAAGTTTCTGCTAAATTTCCTGTAGGTTCTAAAACCGTAACTGGTGTTCCGTCATCGGCATAACGACGAATACAGGTATCAAGAGGTATTTCACCAAGAAAAACTTCTCCCAGACGTTCTGCCGTTTGTTTTGCTCCGTGTTCACCAAAAATAAATTCCTTATGTCCGCATTGAGGACATAAATAATAACTCATATTTTCAATAATTCCCAATATCGGCACTTCGACCTTTTTAAACATATTAATTCCTTTTATGGCATCAATTAAAGCAATATCTTGTGGTGTTGATACAATAACCACGCCATCCATTTTAACTTGTTGCGCCAAGGTAATTTGAATATCTCCCGTTCCCGGAGGCATATCAATAACCATAATATCAATATTTCCCCAATTAACTTCTGTCAATAATTGCTGTAATGCACCACAGGCTTTAGGACCACGCCATATTAACGGCGTATCTCGTCCAACCATGCTTCCTATAGACATAGCTTTAAGTCCTTGTCTTTCAAAAGGCTCAAAAGTCTTACCATCATAAGAAATCGGTGCTATATTCTCAAAACCAAGCATCGTCGGTAGTGAGGGACCATATATATCTGCATCAAAAATTGCCGTTTTTATTCCTAAATGAGAAAGAGCTATAGCTATATTAACCGCAGTAGTTGATTTACCGACTCCTCCCTTCCCTGATGCAACCGCTATAACTTTCTTAACACCTGATAAATGCCAATGTGTATCATCTTTATTATCACGTTCCGCCGTATATATAACAGAAACTTTTTCTACTTCCGGCAAATCAAGCAGCTTTTCTTCCAATTCTTGTGTTTTTTTATCATCTTCATTCGTATTAATTAAGGTGATAATTGCTCGTTTATTAAAAATTTTAATACTTTCAATTTGCTGTGTATCAAAATAATTTTCAACAATATGACGCATTTTTTCATCTATAGACACTTTTTGTTCTCCTGTTGATATGTCTTTACAAAGATTGTTTTTAAGATACTTATATTATATATTGCTTTTAATGCAATAAAATAAACAACGAGGTGTAAAAATATGGCTGAAAATAAAAACCCATGGGATGATAATGATGAAACACCATGGTCAGGTGAATCTTCACAAGAGAAAATAATTAAATTTCAAAAAAACAAACAACACAATAATTATTTCCGTTTCAATGGCAGTACAAAATTAGCCGTCATTGTTATCATTGCTTTATGGCTGGCTTCCGGATTTTATCAAGTACAAACAAATGAACAAGGTGTTGTTTTACGTTTTGGTAAATATGTTGAAACAACTGATCCCGGATTACATTATCATCTTCCCTTCCCTTTTGAAAGCGTTTATAAAGTCAGTATGACGCAAGAACGCAGCATTAATCTCGGTATTGCCGAAAACACGCGTTCATCTTCTCCAAACAACGCTTTTACCGAAAGTCATATGCTGACCGGTGATGAAAATATTGTCGATATCAATTTAACTGTTGTTTGGCGTATTAAAAATGCCAAAGATTATTTATTCAGTATGCGTAATCCTGATCAAACCGTTCGTGTAGCAGCTCAGTCCGTTTTACGCGAAATTGTCGGTCAATCACAAATGATGCCTATCATTTCCGGAGATCGAGGTAAAGTTGAAGAAGATACTAAAATTGAATTACAAAAAGTCCTTGATGACTTTAATTCCGGCGTCGAAATCGTCCGTGTCAAATTACAAAAAGCAGATCCTCCTAAACAAGTCGTTGATGCCTTTAATGAAGTTCAACGGGCAAAAGCCGATATGGAAAGGTATAAAAATGAAGCAGAAGCTTATCGAAATGAAGTCGTTCCTAATGCCCGCGGTCAAGCTTCACAAATTCTTCAAAGCGCCGAGGCCTATAAAGAAGCCGTTGTTAATAAAGCAAAAGGTGAAGCACAACGCTTCGAATCTGTTTATAAAGCCTACAAACAAGGTAAGGAAGTTACTTCTAAGCGTCTGTATTTAGAAACTATGGAAAATGTTATGAAAAACGCCGATAAAGTAATTATCGATCCTTCACAAAAAGGTAATAATATTGTTCCTTATCTTCCTCTTAACAGCTTAAAAAAGGAATCTAATAATGAATAAAATTCAATACTTTTTACTCGCTTTAATTACAGTAGCAGTCGTTTTCGCGGCAAGCAGCATTTATACCGTTAATGAAGGAGAACAAGCTCTTGTTCTACAATTCGGTAAACCTGTTCGCGTTGTTAAAGATCCCGGATTAAAGCTCAAAATTCCTTTTATCCAAAATGTCGTTTTTTACGACGCACGTTTGCTTAATCTTGATCCTCCTGCTCAAGAAGTCGTTCTTAATGATAAAAAACGATTGGATGTTGATAGTTTTACTCGCTATAAAATTATTGATCCACTTAAATTTTATCAAACCGTCAGAAATGAATATCAAGCTCAAAGTAAATTGGCTGAAATCGTCAATTCTTCCTTGCGCAAAGTACTCGGCCGCAGTACCTTACAAGAACTTTTATCTCAAAAACGAACTCAAATTATGAATGATATAAGTGCCGCAGTTAAAATCGATGCTCAACAAATCGGGGTAAGTGTGGCTGATGTGCGTATTCGCCGCGCAGATCTGCCGGTTGAAGTCTTACAAGCAATAAACGCCAGAATGAAAACTGAACGTGAACGTGAAGCTAAAGAATTTCGCGCACAAGGTTCCCAAGAAGCACAAAAAATACGAGCCAGTGCCGATAAAGATAAAACAATCATTCTAGCCGATGCAGAAAAACAAGCTGATATTATTCGCGGTCAAGGCGATGAGCAGGCTATTGAAATCTGGAATAAAGCTGCCGGTCAAGATAAAGAGTTTTTTGCCTTTTATCGCTCTCTGCAAGCTTATAATAACGCTTTTACCGATAACAATACATCTTTAGTATTATCGCCAGAAAGTGAATTTTTCAATTTTTTCAAAAACTCTATGAAATAAAGGATTAGATAATGTCGCGATTATGGTGGTGGATTTTTCTTTTATGTTTTTTTCCGATTTTACCGGCTTATTCTCAATATGGTTTCCCATCTTTTGCTCAATTAGCAGATAGGTTAATTCCTACCGTCGTAAATATTTCCACCATTCAACAAGCCGATCACATCAACCTTTTAAATGATGAAAATCTCTTTTATGATCCTTTAGAAGGAAGAATAGCCCTTGGATCCGGTTTTATAATCAGCAATGACGGTTTTATCATCACTAATTATCATGTTATTGAAAATGCAGAAGTTATTAATGTTTTATTATTCGATAATACAGAAGTTGAAGCCGATATTATTGGTGGAGATGAAATATCTGATGTTGCTCTGATTAAAATAGAACCCCCCTTTGAACTTGATAAAGTTACTTTTGGCGATTCTGAAGCTATTCGCGTCGGTGATTGGGTTTTAGCAATCGGCAACCCCTTTGGTCTGGGTGGAAGTGTTAGTGCCGGCATTGTTTCTGCAAAATCACGAGATATAGCCTCGGGACCTTATGATAATTTTATACAAACTGACGCCGCGATTAATCAAGGAAGCTCCGGAGGACCTCTGTTTAATACAAAAGGTGAAGTTATCGGTATTAATTCCGCTTTATTTTCTCCTTCCGGAACAAATATGGGTGTTGGATTTGCTATTCCTATTAATACGGTTGCCTGGATTGCTCGTCAATTAGAAGAAAACGGAACCGTAAAAAGAGGTTGGATTGGTGTTCGTGTCAAACCAAATTCAAAAGAAATGGCAAGATATTTCAATCTAAAAGACGCTCAAGGCATCATTATATCCGGTGTTAATGAAAATAGTCCCGCTTCTAAGGCCGGATTACTCCCCGGTGACGTTATTATCAGCCTTAATGAACATGAAATTAACACTTGTACAGATTTCTCAAGATTAATTGCAGAAATGCCGGCTCATTCAGAAGTTCAACTTGTTATCTGGCGTAATCAAGAAATTGTCCCTATAAAAGTTACAGTCGAAAATATACCTAAATCCCCCAGAGCTAAGCCTCGTGAACAAATAAAACCAGAATCGCAACAAGGGAAAATTCTACAAGAAACAGGCATGGTTCTTAAAGAAATTACTCCCGAGGTCATCAAAAATATGAACCTTATACCTACAACAATGGGACTTATTGTGGAAAGTGTTCAATTGGGTAGCGATGCCGATCGAAAAGGAATTAAACGCGGCGATATTATTATTAAAATGAACTTAAAAGATTGTGTCACTCTTGATGCTGCTCTAGACCATATTAAAGAATCTAAAAAAACAAAAACTCCCCTGCATTTAATGATTCAAAACGCCGCACAAGATGATATTAATATTGTTGAAGTGGAACTCAATAATGAGGCGGATTGATTTTTATCATTTACAAAAGCAACATCTAGAAGATGTACTACCTAAACTCTTGGAAAAAGCTTATGCAACAGGAAATAAAATTGTTGTAAAAGTTGGAAATGAAGAACGTGTAGATTTTTTAAATTCATTATTATGGACATATAACGATACGTCCTTTTTACCTCATGGAAGTAAAAAAGATGGTTATGCCGATAATCAACCCATTTGGCTGACTACAGATAATGATAATCCCAACGAAGCAACCTTTTTATTCTTAGTTGACGGCGCATCAATAGATATGGAAACTTTAACCAAATTTGAAAGAATTTTTAATATTTTTGATGGAAATACAGAAGAAAGTTTAACACAAGCAAGGCAGTTTTGGAAAGCTCTTAAACAAGAAAATATTAATCTTTATTATTGGCAACAAGATAATAACGGTTTATGGCAGCAAAAAGGATAAGAATATGAATAAAGATTTTTTAGAAAAAAATCATTTAACGGAAATCAAAGGTAATCGTTTTATCATTGATATGATGTATGCTACACCGGAAAATATTGTTATGCATCCTGTTTATTGGGAAATAGGTTTTGGAGATTGCGCCTATCTTCATATTGATGCGGCTGTTCGTTTACAAGAACTGGCTCTTGAGTTAGAGTGGCTTAATCTTAAATTACGTATTTGTGATGCCTATCGTCCACCTAAAGCGCATCAACGTATTTTAGAATTATTACCCATAGACGGACTTTTTGCCAGTAAACCCGAGAACAGTCTTCATTGTTATGGAACAGCAATCGATTGTTGCTTGACAGATGAAAAAGGGAGAGATTTAAAATTTCCAACAGCTGTAGATGGGTATGAAAAGAAATACGCCAAACAATTATCGAAAGGAATAACAAAACCTTTTTATAACCATTTGGAAAAAGCTAAACAAAGTTTTTTAGATACGCATTATGCTGAAGAAATCAATAATCGAGAATTATTAAAAAGACTAATGACCTCCGTTGGTTTTGAAACAATTTCAAATGAATGGTGGCATTTTCAGCTTCCTAAGGGTAAAGAAGATTATCCAATGATAGATTGGTCTACTCAAGATTAGGATTTTATAGATTTTCTGACATGCATATAACATAAATTTTTTATAATAATTTTTACAGATAAGGAGTTTATCTCTTTAAGACAAAATTTTTCAACGAATAAACTTCCACTAGCTAACGCAAGTGGTATTACCTGTTCCGAACTACGTTCGCCCTGCCCAAAGGCTTCGCAAGCCTAACGGCTGGGCAGGTATGTCTACATCTACCTTTTTTCGCAGGTAGTGTTACGTTCGAATCATAAAAAACTGTCTATTTTTTAAGAGATAGACAGTTTTTTATTATTAATTTATAATTTGCCCATGGCAATGTTTATATTTTTTTCCGCTTCCACAGGGACAAGGATCATTTCGTGAAACTTTTCCCCAAGTTTTAGGATTTTTAGGATCAATAGCTGTTTTTGCATATTGAAAAGGTACTGATTTTTCTTTTTCCTGTATTTTAGAGTTTGTATCTGGTGCTATTAGATTTTGAGGATTTTCATGTATTGCTTTCATAGCGATATTTTTTTCCTGCAGGCGTAAATCATCTTCATGACTATTTTGAATTTGAGCTCGACAAGTTAAAAAAGTAACTTTTTCACGCAATAAATCCAGCATATCCGAAAACATATTAAAAGCTTCTTTTTTATATTCATTCAAAGGATCTTTTTGCCCATAAGCTCGCAATACGATTGTATAGCGCATATAATCTAGGGCTGCGATATGTTCTTTCCATAATTGATCGAGTATTTGCAGAAGAATATTTTTTTCGACCAAATGAACTATTTCTATTGGCACGTTTTTATTTTTCTCCATAATACCTTCTTCGACGGCGTTTAGAATTTTCTCTTTTATTATTTCTGCATTAATTTGTTCCTCTTGGGCCCAATTTTGAATAGGCAAGATAAATCCGGTCACGCGCCAAATTTCTTGTTGCAGGGCTTGTAAATTCCATTCTTTTGGAGATAAACTGTACTGTAAATATGGTGAAAGCAGATCATTTAGATATTCATCGCGCATTTGAGCTACTGTTTCCGAAACATCAGATGTTTCCATTAATTCTCTACGTTGTTCATAAATGACTTTACGTTGATCATTCATAACATTATCATATTTCAACAAATTTTTACGAATATCGAAATTACGTTCTTCGACTTTTTGTTGTGCTTTTTCCAAAGCTTTACTAATCCAAGGATGGACCAAGGGTTCACCTTCTGGCAAGCCAAGTTTTTGGAGCATAGAAGCCATTCTTTCGGAACCGAAAATACGCATTAAATCATCTTCCATAGAGAGGAAGAATTTTGAAGTTCCGGGATCGCCCTGTCTACCTGCACGACCACGTAATTGATTATCGATACGACGACTTTCATGACGCTCGGTTCCCAAAATATATAATCCTCCGGCTGCAATTACTTTTTCTTTATCAGCTTCGCAATCGAGTTTTATCTGTTCTTTAAGTTTTTCTATTTGTTCTGGTGTTTCATCGCCTTTGAGGATATTTTTCAAGCGCATATCAGGATTTCCGCCGAGTTGAATATCGGTTCCGCGTCCGGCCATATTGGTTGCGATTGTAATTGCTCCAGAAACACCGGCTTGAGCAACGATTGTTGCTTCTCTTTCATGATGACGCGCATTTAAAACTTCGAATTTGACATTACTTTTAGATTTAAGCAATTCGGCCACTAATTCTGATTTTTCGATTGAAGTTGTGCCAACGAGGACGGGTTGTCCTTTCTCGTGGCATTCAAGAATTGTTTTTATAATAGCGTCATATTTTTCTTTTGCCGTACGATATATTTCATCGTGCATATCTTGTCTTTGGACAGGTTTATTGGTTGGAATTTCGATACAAGACAAATTATAAATTTCTCCAAATTCGGCTTCTTCGGTCATTGCCGTACCGGTCATACCGGCAAGTTTTGGGTAAAGGCGGAAATAATTTTGAAAGGTAATTGAAGCAAGGGTTTGATTTTCAGATTGAATAGCGACATGTTCTTTAGCTTCAATTGCTTGATGTAATCCATCAGAATAACGTCTTCCTTCCATCATACGCCCTGTAAATTCATCAATAATGACCACTTTACCATCTTTGACAATATAATCGACATCTCTGATTTGCATTTTATGTGCCTTTAGAGCGTTATTCACGTGTTGGACTAAAGCCACATTAGCCATATCATATAATCCGCCGTCTTTAATCAAACCGATTTGTTTAAGGAGTTGTTCGACGTGTTCCATACCGCTTTCCGTTAAAGTAACGCTTTTAGCTTTTTCATCTTTTTCATAGTCTGTTTGATTAAGTTTTGGAATAATACTATTTACAGCAATATATTTTTCAGAAGAATCTTCGGCAGCACCGGAGATAATAAGCGGTGTACGAGCTTCATCAATTAAAATAGAATCGACTTCATCGACAATGGCATAATTAAAAGGTCTTTGCACTTTTTCGGCAAGAGAGAATTTCATATTATCACGAAGGTAATCAAATCCAAGTTCATTATTTGTTCCATAAATAATATCACAAGCATAAGCTTCGCGGCGTTGATCATCATTTTTGCCATGAACGATATAATCAACGCTCAAGCCTAAAAAGCGATAGACTTGTCCCATCCATTCCGCGTCACGTTTTGCCAAATAATCATTAACGGTAACGATATGCACACCTTTACCTTCCAAAGCATTTAAGTACGCAGCAAGAGTTGCAACCAAGGTTTTTCCTTCACCGGTTTTCATTTCCGCGATCATACCTTTATGTAGAACAATACCACCAATAAGTTGCACATCGTAATGACGTTGACCTAAAGTTCTTTTGGCTGCTTCTCGTACAACAGCAAAAGCCTCTGGAAGCAAATCGTCCAAACTTTCTCCTTCCACCAACCGTTTTTTAAATTCAACAGTTTTATTTTGCAATTGCTCGTCGGAAAGTTTTTCCATTTGAGGTTCAATGGCGTTAATACGATTAATTATTTTATATTGTTTTTTTATAAAGCGGTCATTGGCGCTGCCAAAAAACACCTTAGCTATTTTGCCTATCATAAAATTTCTACCTTGATAAAATTTAAGTTAATCTTACATTTAATGTTTATATTTACTAAAGTCAATAGTTTAGAAAAAAGTTAGCAATTTTGTGAAAAATTTTACTTGGAATATTTTTGTTTTGCTATATAACTATAATTAGTTTTATTTTTTGGAGGTATTATCTATGAAGACACAATATATTACAGCCGCTATTTTAT
This sequence comes from uncultured Alphaproteobacteria bacterium, assembly GCA_944391335.1. Taxonomy (GTDB): domain Bacteria; phylum Pseudomonadota; class Alphaproteobacteria; order RF32; family CAG-239; genus JAFUYI01. The sequence continues at coordinate 1,034 of CALXTF010000015.1, read as the reverse complement.
CGGTAATGATATTTAACCCTTTGACCGCTTCTGCAGAAGGGAAAGATGGTGTTGCTGCCGTTGTTAATGGTGAAAAAATTACAGTTAATGAAATACGTAAGACATACGACAGCACACCACAAATTAAGAATCAAGCAACTTTTGAGCAATTTTATCCACAAGCGGTAGCTATTTGGATTAATGGTGAAGCTTTGCAACAAGCCGCCAAAAAAGCCGGTGTCGAATCTACAGAAGAATATAAGCAGCAGTTGGAAGCCATGAAAAATGATCTCGCCAGTCGAGTTTTCTTAAAACAAGAAGTCGAAAAGAAAATTTCGGATAATGATGTTAAAAACGTATATAACCAATATAAAAAGAGTTTCAAATCTCAGAAAGAAATAAGCGCCCGCCATATTTTAGTTGAGGATCAAGAAACAGCCGAAGATATTATAGCTAAAATAAATAAAGGTGATGATTTTAATGAATTGGCAAAAAAATATTCAAAAGAAGCCAATCCTAATTTAGGATATTTTACTAAAGAAATGATGGTACCTGAATTTGGTGAAGCTGCTTTCAAAATGAAAAAAGGCGATGTTTCAAAAAAACCAATCAAAACTAATTTTGGCTATCATATTATTGTTGTTGATGATGTTCGTGACACACAACCGATTACATTTGAACAAGCCGAACCACAAATACGAGCAAAAATGGCTCAAGAATTATTGCCCAACATTGTTAATGATGTTGTCAGCAAATCTAAAATTGAAGCTTATCAGTTAGATGGTTCTACCATGCCGACAACAAATGAAACCAAATAAAGTTGTTGGGATATATTAATTAAAGGAAATGACATCGGTATAAACTGATGTCATTTTTTTAGTTATTTTAAAAGGAAATCCGGATAAATAAACAAGATTAAAATAAAGAGTGCCGTATATAATTTCAAGATTAGTTTTAAATATTGTTAAGTTACATATATCTAAAGAGAGAGAAGTTATTTAGGTTAATATACCTTTCACAGTTAAGTGATATTAGGTTTTAGGAGGGATAAAGGA
>CALXTF010000014.1 GCA_944391335.1 uncultured Alphaproteobacteria bacterium | reverse complement strand
GGCTGAGGAAGATTTATTGCCGTTGAAGCGGCAATAAATATCCGCAAAGCCCAGAATGTCTTAATGAGCAGGACAAGATATAAAAAAGTATCCAGCCCCAATTAAAAGAAAAAATGACTATTCAAGAAAAAGAAATATTCAAACAATATTAACTACTTGATTTATAAAAGAAAAACGGCAGGTTTTTATGCCTGCCGCTCGCATTGGCGACCCCAACGAGAATCGAACTCGTGTTACCACCGTGAAAGGGTGATGTCCTAACCGCTAGACGATGGGGTCATAAAAACTAGGTGCATATATACAGATAAAAAAAATAAAGGTCAAGTATTATTTTATAAAAAAAAAGTTTTTTTATAAAAAATATGATATATCAATATATATTAATATAATTTTTGTTCGTTGGTTTATAAAAACCTGAAAGTTTAATATCTATAAAAATAGAACAGTTTAAAAAATCAGGCGGAAATTTCCGCCTGAAAACAAGAATATTAAATTATAAACTAATTCCCATTATAAGGAACAATTCTAGCTCGATCAGAACCACTGCCATAAAGAACCATACAACGTTGTCCAACAGCCAATAAAATATCTGTGCCTTGTGTCACCGTAACTAATCCTCCATTGTCAAGTTGAACAACATACTCATAGCCCTTTTGACGTGAAAGTCCACGTTGTGCATAATTTCCCGCAGCACCGCCGACTAATGCTCCGCCAACAGCCCCAAGAATAGCCGCTGTATCTCCTTTGCCAATTTGTGAACCAGCAACACCTCCCGCTATTCCGCCAATGGCCGTTCCAAGAGAGTTGTCATTATCCGCTACCGTAATCTGTCGGACAGAAATAACGGTTCCAATGCGAACACGATTAACCGAACCAACTGCCGCAGAATCGTATTGATTAGCTCCTATTTGAGAAGCGCATCCGGCTATTGCTAAGACAATAGGCATTAATAGGATAAATGCAAATTTTTTCATTTTCTTTCTCCATAAGTCGAATAACTTTATAAAAAATATTATTATCTACAGATTTTTGTTTGTCAATGACGGACTATTGCCAATTATCAAGAATTGTTCTATATATACAAAAAAATAATATTAATGGGAAAATAAAAATGTTAAAAAGAACTAAAATTGTAAAGTTGTTATCCGCTAATAATCCTTTGGCAGAAGTCCTAATTAAAGGATGGGTAAAAACACGCCGTGATGCTAAAGACTTTTCTTTTATAGAAATTAACGATGGTTCATGTTTAAAAAACATTCAAGTTATAGCTAACGGCGATCTTGAAAATTACGAGGAAGTTAAAAAATTGACAACCGGTTCTTCCGTGGCCGTTACAGGAGCTTTAGTCCCATCTCAAGGCGGAAGTCAAAAATATGAAATAAAAGCCGAAAAAATCGAAATTTATAATGTGGCAGATGAAACTTATCCTCTGCAAAAGAAAAAACATACAGATGAATATTTGCGTACAATCGCACACTTACGACCGCGTACAAATAAATATGGGGCAGCTTTTCGGATTCGTTCCGAATTATCATATGCTATACATAGTTTCTTTCATGAGCGCGGTTTTCGTTATGTGCATACACCAATAATTACCGCGTCTGATTGTGAGGGAGCAGGAGAAATGTTTCAGGTGACAACACTTGATCTTAATAACATCCCAAAAACAAAAGACGGAAAAGTTGATTATTCTCAAGATTTTTTTGGAAAAGAAGCAAGATTAACAGTTTCAGGCCAATTAAACGGAGAAATGTATGCAATGGCGTTAGGCGATATATATACTTTTGGACCAACTTTTCGTGCGGAAAACTCAAATACAACCCGCCATGCCGCGGAATTTTGGATGATTGAACCGGAAATGGCTTTTGCAGATATATATGATGATATGGATTTAGCCGAAGACATGGTTCGTTATTGTGTGAAACATATTATGCAATATTGTTCGGAAGATCTTGAATTATTTGAAAAATTTGTTTCTCCTGGGCTCAAAAACACCTTGGAAACGATTGTAAATAATGAATTTGCTCGCATCACTTATACTCAAGCAATAGAAATTATGCAAAAATCCGGTGAAAGTTTTGAGTATAAACCGGAATATGGTGTGGATATGCAAACAGAACATGAACGCTTTTTGGCAGAAAAATATTTTAAACGTCCGGTTATCGTTCGTGATTATCCTAAAGAAATAAAAGCTTTCTATATGCGCCTAAATGATGATGAAAAAACAGTCGCGGCAATGGATGTCTTAGTTCCTGGTATTGGAGAGTTAATCGGCGGTTCCCAACGTGAAGAACGGTTGGATGTCTTGATTAAAAGAATTCATGAAATGGGAATGACGGAAAGTGATTATGAATGGTATCTCGATTCGCGTCGTTACGGTTCGGTTCCTCATGCAGGTTTTGGCCTTGGTTTTGAACGAATGATGCTTCTTGTAACCGGTATTGGAAATATTCGAGATGTCATCCCATTCCCACGAACCCCAAAATCAGTCAATTTCTAAGGAGAAAAGAGTGTTTCGATATTGTTTCGTTATTACGGCTGCTTTATTTTATCTGCTTGTTCCCGTTTATGCTCAAGAAACGGAAAATAACGATATTAATGTGGTTATTTTTGCAGCACCAGAAAAGAAAGTCCAAATAAAGAAACTTCCCGATTGTCAAGACGCCAATATTAAAAAATTTGTCTTAACTCAAATTAATCAATATTATCAAAATAATCCGGCAACAAGTATCATTGGTCGTCGACAACAATCTCTATTGTTAAAGAATCTAAAGGATTTTTATGAAATTCCTTTGGATTCTTTTGATAATGCATCCAATTATGCCACCGCTCAGGAATTGATTATGACAAAGATTAATTATGGCCTCACAAACGATGAGTTGCGTTTGTGCCATAGCGATAAAAAAAATGTATATTTATTAATGAATTTAGAAAATGATGGTGTGAAAATTCAAATTATAAATCTTCCTATATCCGAAAAAAATGGTAAATTATCCGCGTATTATCATTTTCCCGAAGTTTCTGCAGATAAACCAGCACCATAATTGTAAAAAAGATAAAAGAACTCTTGAAAAAATAGAAAAAAAGGATATAATATTCTATCGTATGAATAAAAAAGAAGGTGAGTATTGATGACAACAGATTCTTCATTAGTCGTGCTTAATAAAAAAACTCAATTGCCGGCTCTGCAAGATTGTGGCGGTTTACAAGCATATTTCGAAAAAATTAAGACTTTCCCTGTACTTAGTGAAGAGGACGAAACAGCTCTCATTACCGATTTTAAAAAAAATAACAATCTTGCGGCAGCACATCAACTTGTCTTATCTCATTTACGACTGGCCGCAAAAATCGCACTGACATATCGACGTTACGGCTTGCCGCTGGCCGATCTCATTTCAGAAGCCAACATAGGCCTAATGCAAGCAGTTAAAAAATTCGATTTAACCAAAAAAGTACGCCTCTCTACATACGCAGTTTGGTGGATAAAAGCGGCAATAAATGATTTTATCTTACGATCATGGTCCTTGGTTAAAATCGGTACCGTGGCCGCGCAAAAAAAATTGTTCTATAATCTTGGTCGCATTAAAGCAAAACTTGGAATATATGAAAATAAAGAATTAGAACCCGCAATCGTTAAACAAATCGCCAACGAACTCGTCGTCGATGAAAAAGATGTGGTGGAAATGAATCAACGCTTAGGCGGTGATGCTTCATTAAATGTAACCATTGCAAATAATGAAGATAATCATGAAAAAATTGATATGTTGGTTGATAAAAGACAAAACTTGGAGATCACTCTGGCTTGTAAACAAGAAGCCCAACAAAAACATAAATTATTACAAAAATGTCTAACCCAACTGTCTGAAAGAGAAGCTTATATTATTCGTCGCCGAATGCTAACCGATGAACCGGATACTTTGGAAGAAATCGGTGCAAAATTTAATGTCAGCCGTGAGCGAATTCGCCAAATAGAAAAAAAAGCTTTTGAACATTTATCCGAATTGGTTAAAAAAGAATCGGCAGAGGGAAATTAAGGTAAATAAATGGCAAAAAAGAAACAACAAAAAGAAAATGAACTTGTCGATGAAATAAAATCAGAACCAAACATGGGGTTTGAATTTAAAGAAAATTTCTCTCCTTGTGTATCTTTGGATGGTATGCAGGAAAGAATGGAAGAAAGAATAAAAAAAGTTCGAAAAATGAAAAATAACAATATCTTTGTTAATCCTTTTCAAAATACAAAAAAATAATCTTTATGACGGAAAATTATTTTAATCAAATAGTTCAAAAATTATCACTTGCCAATATTCCTTCCCCACGTCTTGAAACAAGAATATTGTTCTCTTATGTTGTCGATAATCAAAATTTGGGTTGTTTACCAACACAAGAACTTACTGATTATCAAAAAAATATATTGGAACAATTAATTAAACGACGTTTAGATCATGAACCATTGGATAAAATTATCGGCCAACGTGATTTTTATAAATACAACTTTATTGTCAATAAAAATGTCCTAACCCCTCGACCAGATAGTGAAATCTTAGTTGAAGCCGCTGCTGATCTTATTAAACAATATCAATTATCAACAATTCTTGATTTAGGCGTTGGTTCTGGATGTTTATTATTGTCATTACTTGCAGATTTTCCAAATCTATATGGTATGGGGGTTGATATTTCATCGTCAGCTCTAAAAGTAGCTCAAGAAAATGCGTGCCGATTAAACGTCGCTCAACGTGTAAAATTATGGGTATTTGATTATCTTAAGGATGATTTAAATCAACATTTTGATCTTATCATTGCAAATCCCCCCTATATTCCAACAGAGGAAATTAACAAACTTGATCCGGAAGTCAAAAATTATGATCCATGGCAAGCCCTAGATGGCGGAATAGATGGTCTTAAATATTATCGCTATTTATCTAAAAACGCTCAAAATTGGTTGATCAAAAATGGATATTTGGTATTAGAAGTCGGTTTTGGGCAAGCAGATGAAGTAAAAGCAATATTTACAGCTAAAAATTGGCAACATATTAAAACTCTAAAAGATTTAAATGGCATCAATCGTTGTATAATATTAAAAAAATAATTGCATTTATAAAAAATATTTGTATGATGACAACTGTTAGCCATTTACTAAAAATGTAAATGAAAAATAACTTCCAAATTAAACTAATAATTTTCTCGAGTAAGTCAATCGGTGGCTGCTACTCTTTAACTTAGTACTTATGGTAAAAATATGAAAAAAACAAATAACAAATATCGCGGTGGAAACAATACCATCTATTCTTTAAATTATAAATTTGATAGTAACTCAATCGCCGGAAAAATAAGCGGTACGGCACTTGATCTTATTAAACGCTATAATGATCTTGCTAAAGATGCACAAAGTAATAATGATTATATTAATGCGGAAATCTTTCGTCAGTATGCGGAACATTATCGAAAAATCGTTACTGAAATAAATGAAAGAAAAAATCAAATAAAAATATCTCAACAAGTCGAAGATAATGATAATTCGACAAATGCCGCTGAAGAAACAGAAATAAAAGAAAATCCCCAAGCTTCCATAACAGATGAGCAAGTTAAAGAAGAAGCAACTCAATTACTAGAAACAGATTCTTCAAAAGAAATCCCAGAACAGTCTCAAAAAAAACCACGAAAATCTTTCAAAATTATTGACATACATCAAGCTAAAAATGAAACAACAGTTTCTTGCGTAAACGATCCTGAAAATGGTGTTGTTGCCGAACCTAAGCCTAAACGTGTATACCGTCGTCGGAAAACAGCAGAAGTATGATTATTAACTAAGCGAAAAGGAAAATCATTTTGCATTTTATTATCGCCTTTTTGATTGTCGCTATAGCCGGAAGTGTGATAAGCACACGCACATTATGCGGTTATAACCACATCTCTTTGATAGGAAAATCACTTATTTTTATTTTATTGTTAATTTGTTGGTTAATGCCGATAATTATGAATTTGCTGAAAAACGGCTGCGAATTATCTCCAGAGATTTATAGTAAAATTTCATTAGGAGGATATTTCCTATTTGGTTTTGCTTTTATTTTGCTTATGATACTTTTATTGCGTGATATTTTGTGGTTTGGGGCTTATGGGATAACATTGCTGATTAAACAATCTTCTCAGTGGTGGAGTCCTTTTAATATTTCTTTATTAACAAAAATTAATATAATCACAATTGTTTTAACTTTGATATTGTCATTATATGGATTATATGAAGGTCTTAAAATTCCTCAAATTAAAGAAATAGAAATTTCAACATCAAAGGTTAAACAAGAAATTCGTATTTTACAGATTAATGATGTGCATATTGATCGGAGTAAACCTGTTCAATGGGTGGCTGAATTAGTTGATAAAGCAAATGCCGTAAATGCAGATATAATTGTTTTACCTGGAGATATTGTCGATGACGATATTAATTTTGTTAAAACACAAGTAAGTGAGTTAAAGAGATTAAAAAGCCGGTACGGAATATATTACTCATCGGGAAATCATGAATTATATAACGGACTTATATCTATTCAAAATTATATACAGAATTTAGGAATTGTATGGCTTTCAGGTAAAGGTGTTTATATCGAAAATTTACCTCTTTTTATTGCGGGTATTCCTGATTTACCTATGTTAAGAAAGCAAAATAATTATACCCATCTTTTGGATGGGGTTAATGATGATTTTTATAAGATATTATTAGCACACAATCCATCACAAGCACAATCTAATTTAGCACTTGGTTTTGATTTACAATTATCATCACATACCCATGGCGGTCAAATATTTCCTTTTCACATACCGGTACGGATAATTAATAACTATTTGGCAGGTTTATATCAATTACCCGAAGGTTTACTATATATTTCAAGAGGAGCAGGTTATTGGGGGCCACCCATTAGATTATTAGCTCCTTCGGATATAACTTTAATAAAACTTCTTCCTGAGCACAAGTAAAGAAGTTTGGCATAATTTCAAATACAAATGATATGTTAATCAAGCTAATGATTAACAGAGAGATTTTTGTTTATTAGTAAAAGAGTTTCAATTAAAAAAGCAGAAGACTTTATCTTCTGCTTTTTGTGATGCAATATATATTATTTAATCTTCATCAGATAAAACAGATGAATCATCACTCATCATTTCTACAGTAAGGTGTCCTGCATCGGCGCGAATTTTATTTTCGATTTCATCGGCGATTTCAGGGTGATCGCGTAAGAAAATTTTAGCATTTTCACGACCTTGACCAAGTTTTTCGCCTTTATAGGAAAACCAAGCACCGGATTTTTCAATTAATCCTGCTTTAACGCCTAAATCGACTAATTCGCCGGTTTTAGAAATACCTTCCCCGTACATAATGTCAAAATCGACGGTTTTAAATGGAGGGGCGACTTTATTTTTAACAATTTTGACTCTTGTTTGGCTTCCGATGATATCGTCTTTATCTTTAATTGAACCGATGCGTCGAATATCCAAACGCACGGAAGCGTAGAATTTTAGGGCGTTTCCTCCGGTTGTCGTTTCAGGATTTCCGAACATAACGCCGATTTTCATACGAATTTGGTTAATAAAGATAATTAGGGTATTTGAACGAGAAACCGTTGAAGTAAGTTTTCTTAAAGCTTGGCTCATTAAACGGGCTTGAAGTCCCATATGTGAATCGCCCATTTCGCCTTCTAATTCTGCTTTTGGTACTAAAGCAGCCACCGAGTCGACGACTAATACGTCGATTGCGCCGGAACGAACCAAAGTATCGGCAATTTCGAGGGCTTGTTCGCCGGAATCAGGTTGAGATATGAGTAAATTTTCAATATCGACGCCGATTTTTTTAGCATAAGAAGGATCAAGAGCATGTTCCGCATCAATAAAAGCGCATGTTCCGCCTTTTTTTTGTGCTTGAGCTACGACGCTAAGCGCAAAAGTTGTTTTACCGGAGCTTTCCGGTCCATAAATTTCAATAATTCTACCTTTTGGCAGTCCGCCAATTCCGAGAGCAATATCCGTTCCGAGTGATCCTGTGGAAATGGCTTCAATATCAATATTGGTATTTTGCCCAAGTCGCATAATTGATCCTTTACCAAAGGCTCTTTCGATTTGGCTGAGGGCAGCGTCTAAAGCTTTATCTTTTTCCATTCTTTCAAACTTTCCTGTTGTTTATTTTTGATTTAATATACTATCGGATAATTTATTACTAAATGCAAAACATTGTTATGAGTTATCCGCTAAAATTCATCATGTTCTTTTTTTGTTCTATTGGCAAGAACTAAAATCAAAAAACAACAATTATTTAAAACTATAATTGATTAAAACGTTCTTTAAAATAATCAATTACGGTGCGGACGCAAGGAAGATCTTTAACTTGTTTATGACTGAAGAGATAGACGGTTAAATTACTGTTCCATTCAAAATCAGTAAGACAGATTAATCCATCTTCCGCGCAGCAGACCGGCATCATACATATCCCTGCGTTATGACGAACAGCATTTATGATAGCGACATTAGAATTGGAAATATAACAAATATTTGAACAATCTTGCAAAATATGTCGACATTTTGTGTCATAATAAGTTTGATCAGTTTTACAAACAATTCGATGATTTTGAATAAGATCATCAAAAGATTTTGGATATCCGTGTTGTTCGAGGTATAAGCGGGAAGCAAAAGGTTTACAAATTAATTTTTTTGTAGCTAGAATAATAGTTTCTTTTTCTTGAGGCGGAAAACATGAAATTCCAATATCTAATCCGTTGTATAATATTTGTAATTGATCTGGAAAAATAGTTGTGCTGATGCGTATATCTGGATGTTTATTGAAAAAAGAATCTATTCCGTAGAGCATAAAATCAGGACTGCTTGCTGCATCCATACCTATTTGAACAGTTGGATGTTGAGTATAACGTTCTGATTCGTTATAGACATTCATTAAAATATCTTTTAGCGGACTAATATGATTAAGAATTTTTATTCCTTTAGAAGTAAGGCGGCATCCTTGTTCTGAAGATATTACTAGTTTTAAGCCGAGTTCGGCTTCTAAATTGTTAATATATTTATTTAAAGTATCAACGGAAGCACCTAAAGTTTCTGCAGCTTTGCGTTTGCTTTGACATTCATCAAGGGTAGAAAGCATAAGTAGGCTTTCGATATTTTGAAGATCTTTTCTTTTCATCAACAGGTTACCTCTTAATATTAGCTGTTATCTAAAAATACATTCTTTAGTTGTGTATTGATATATAATACAAGTTTAGATGCATGTCAATCATTAAGTAAGTTTTAGATGTTTTTATTTATAAATGCTATTTTAAGATGTGTAAATATAATAAAATTAAGCTAAAAGGATTGATTTAGAAGAATTAGAGCCAATTCAACATCGGCATTATTATTCATTCTATTTTCTTTAGTGCAACTAAGATTGGTGTAAGATGAAATATCCAAAGAAGGTAAAGAATCACCAATGTTTGTAGTACAATAATCTGGAATAAGACCGATTTTATCTATTTTCTGTCCTGAAGGGGTATAAAAATGAGCTGTTGTTAAAGCTAATTTTCCACCATTTTCAAAACGGTACATTTCTTGTATGCTTCCTTTTCCGAAGCTATTTGTGCCGATGATTTTGGCTTGTATTTGTTCAAGTAAAGCTGCAGCGACAACTTCTGCAGATGATGCTGTTTGGCCATCAATTAAAGTTACCATGGGAAGAATAAAATTGCTATTTTCATCAGCATTGTAATATTTGACGGCTTTTTTATCTCTTCCTTCAACAGATGTAATAATACCGCCGTCAATAAAAATGCTTGCGACATCAATAGCGGCAGTCAACAGTCCTCCGCGATTTCCTCTCAAGTCAAGAATAACGCCTTTTGCCTGAGGGTAATCGGAAAGGGCGTCAAGAATGTTTTGTTTAGTTGAAGCATTAAAATTTCCAATTCTTAAATATAATACATCATCAATTAGACGACGGGCAAAAGGTCGTATAGAAGTATTTTTTTCATCATCTTGTTTACTTAATTCTGAATAGTAATGGGAACCATCATTTAATCCATTTGTTGCGGCAGTCATAATTTTTTCCACAATTTGAAAGTCATTATGAGAAGCCGACGGGGAAAACTTAATGGCGGTATTTATAGCATTTAAAGAAATTTCCACCCAAGAGTTAAGATCATTTTCATCTTTTGGTTTATGCCATAAAGCAATTTGTCGGCGTTTATAATAAAGATACACCATTTCTTTACCATTGGCAAAAAGGAGATTTTTATCAATATCGGATAGGCCATCGAGAGCTTCAATAGTGAGTTGTTCGGCTGTGATTGGTTCTGCGCGATGATTAATGATTGTTTCATAGAAAGATTTAAGTAAAGTCGAATCATCGGCATGAACCGATAAAGGGAAAAACAAACAGATAAAAAAGATAAAATATTTAAGCATAATTATTTAGCCTTCTTGAATTTTGCTAATATTAAATTGTGCTATGAGAGGTGCATGATCGGAAGGAGAAACACTTTGTCTGGTTTTTTTATCAACATTACAAGTCAAGAGTTTATCAGCAGCAAGAGCGTTAAGAAAGAAATAATCAATGCGCATTCCAAAATCGGCAACTAAAGCTTTATCGGTATAATTCCAAAAAGTATAACCATTTTCATTTTTGTGTAATATTCGAAAGGCATCATAATAACCATAATATTGGAGTACTTGAAGTTTTTGTCGTACTTCCTTGCGAAAGAGAGCGTTATCAACAAAAGCTTTAGGATTATAAACGTCGTTTTCGGTTAAAATTACATTAAAGTCTCCGCCTAAGACCACCGGTTGAGGGAGTTTTTCAAGTTTTATGGCTCTTGATAAAAAAGCATCCATCCAGTTTAGTTTATATATGTATTTTGTTTGATCATTAACATTATTATAAGGAGGGTTTCCATTGGGAAGATAAATTGACGCCAGACGCCAAACTTCGGTTGGAGTTGAGATATCTACTTCTATATAACGTGCGTTTTCATCGGTAAAATCTGGTAATCCTTCACAAACCAACGACATTGGATATCGACTTAAAACAGCTACACCATTATAACTCTTTTGTCCTAGCATAAGAATATTATAACCGATAGCACGGAAATCAAAAAAAGGGAAATTATTATAATCACATTTAATTTCTTGTAATAAAATTATGTCTGGATTTTCTTCAAACAACCAAGTTGTAAGGTTTTCCAACCGTGCATTAATCGAATTAACATTATATGTCGCTATTTTCATAAATTTATGCCTTTACTATTTGACTTTTTATAATGTATATTACTTTTAAACTGATGAAAAGCTAAAAAAACATCTTTTGATAAAAATGGTTTTTTATTTAAGGTGGTAAAAAGGAGAAAGAACATGTTGAATGGTTTTCCGGATAATTTCCGAATGGATGATGATGATGTTATTAATGAATTTCGCAAAAAACAGGCAAATTTTGATTTAGAGGAAAAGCAAAATGAAATTAGTAATTCTCGTAGTTTATTTATAGGAGCATTAGCAGGATTGGCAATGGCTGCAATTGTCAGTTGGTTTGTTCTTGCTCCTCAATACCATAATGAAGAACAAGAAGAAATTCCTCTTATTCGTCGTTCGCAGGAAGAAGTAAAAGTTCAACCTGCGGAGCCGGGGCGTATAGCCATATCGAATCAAGAACAAACGGTTTATAATATTCTTGAACGTAAATCTGAAAACAATGAACAAACAAATGTTTTGCCACCGCCAGAACAACCTAATTCTGAGGTTATAGAAGCTCTCGTTGAAGAAAGGGCCGCTCAAACAGAAGATATAAAAAAAGATGAAACAACAGTAGAATCGCTAATAACAAATCAGGCAATGAATTCTGTTGTTGAGGAACAAGTAACATCAAATGTTACACCTAAAAATAATGAAAATACGAAAGTTGAAGAAACTCAAACAAAATCAGATGAACAGGAAAAAAATGTTTCAAACATTAAAACTCAACCAGTAAAAGAAGAAAAAATAATTTCTAAAGTTCAACAGAATCAACCTATAAAAAAAGAAAATACGGTTGTTCAAGGAAATTGGCAAATACAATTGATTTCATCAACTAATAAAAACGCAGTACAAAAAGCTTGGTCAAATCTTACTGCAAAATATAAAATTCTTTCCGATTTACCCTACGAAGTAAGCAGTGCGGATCTTGGCGTTAAAGGTGTATATTATCGCTTAAAAGCCGGAAATTTTGCCAATAAAAGTGAAGCCTCCACATTGTGCGGAAAAATAAAAGCAGCCGGCGGAAGTTGCTTTGTCACAAGGAAAGAGTAATGGCTTTTGTTGGTTCTCTCCTATCATTAACGGCGATTGTTTTGGCTATAATTTTACATGAAATGGCTCATGGATACGCGGCTTTAATATTAGGCGATGATACAGCTAAAAAAGCCGGTCGACTAACGTTAAATCCGCTTCATCACATAGATCCGTTTGGAACTGTTCTTTTGCCGTTAATTTTAGTAGGTTTGAACAATGGCATTGTTTTTGGCTGGGCTAAACCTGTTCCGGTTAATTTTCACCGTCTTAGAAATAACCCCAAAGATATGTTAATTGTTTCTGGTGCGGGTGTTTTTGTTAATTTTGTTTTAGCTTTTCTTGCCGGTTTGATTTTAAAATTTATGTTGTTTTTACCGGATATTTTATATCTTTTTATTTTTTATTTTTTTATTAGCAATCTTATTCTCGCTTTTTTTAATTTACTTCCAATTCCACCTCTGGATGGTTCAAAATTATTTTTAGGATGGATAAATAAAAAATGGGCTATTCAATATGTATCATCGGAATATTATGGTTTAATAAGTCTAATGATATTAATTATAATAATACCCATGGTCGGAGATTTTCTTGGACTATCTGTTATCAGTCCGCTGCATTGGTATTTATCCCATAGTTTATCTTGGTTTATAAATATTATAGGAGGATAAAATGTTAGCTGCAATAGTTTCTGTCGGTGGATTAAGTTTAAGTGATGAAGAAAAATATTGGTTGGAAAAAAATAATCCGGCTGGTGTGTCGCTTTTTGGCAGAAATATTGATAATTTATCACAAATAAAAGCATTGACAGAGGAAATATATGCCGCTGTTGGGCGAGATGATGTTATAATTGCCATTGATCAAGAAGGCGGACGTGTACGCCGTCTTAATGGTAATGATTTTCATAAAGTCGCATCCGCTTATGTGTTGGGACAATTAGATGAAGATATGTCCGCAATACATGCAAAAATTATTAGTAATGATATGAAACGTGCCGGAATTAATTTAAATTACGCACCAGTCCTTGATGTAGCCTATCCTTCAACTCATGAAATGTTAAAATCACGTTGTTTGGGAAATAATGAACGAAAAATTGCATTACTTGGAAAAAAAATGATTTCCACATATGAAGATAATGGTATTTGCCCGTGTATGAAACATATGCCCGGTCATGGACAGGCCAAAACAGATCCTCATCTTGCACTTCCCGTTATAAACAGCGATTTAGCTCTTTTAGCAAAAGATTTTTACCCTTTTATTGAAAATAATACTTGCCCGACAGGAATGACGGCGCATATCGTTTTTAGTGCCGTTGATGATAAATTACCAATGACTTTTAGTAAAAAAGCGATAGACTATCTTATTCGCGGAATTATAGGTTTTGAGGGAATTTTAATTTCTGATTCCATAGAGATGGGAGCTTTAAGCGGAAGTCTGGATGAAAGAATTTCTATGGCTTTAGATGCAGGTTGTGACTTGATTTGTTATTGTCGCGGAAAAATAGAAGATCTTGAAATTATATCAAAAAATTGTCCGCAAGTAACAGAAACGCAAAAAGAACAAATACAAAAGATTCTTAATATTTTCCAAAAACAACCACAACCATTGAATAGTTCCGAATTAGACAGATATTATCATGCCATAGGACTGGTTGAAGAATATGATGAAAAATATGACGCGACGACAATTTTACAAAGAATGTCATAAATGAAAGCAAAAATCGTTTTTTCTAAAGATTATTTTTCTTTTTAATAAAAGATGTTAAATCTGTTGTTTCACCAAGAGATATTTTTTCCAAATCATTAGGAAAGTTAATATCAAGGCAGGTATCGGTATTAGTTTCGATAGGGCGGATGTAATCAGAATGTTCAAGGAATACTTGACGTAAATGTGCGTCTTCAGGAACTAAATCCGCATTTGAATATAAGTCGCTGCTCCATAAAACAGGATTATATTTCAAACCGTTATGTGTTGTAATCAGCAACTGTTTTTCTTTACCTTTAGTGAAATTTTTAATCATTTTGTTAATGTATTCGGAAGATATGTTCGGCATATCAGCAGGAATAAGCAAAGCACCGTCGCAGGATGTAGGTACGGATTTTAATCCTAGCCGTATAGAAGTTTTAACTCCGGAAGCATAATCATGGTTTCTTAAAATATTAATATCCATGTTTTCCATGTATTTTTCTAAACTTTCAGCTTCATAACCTGTAATTACAAAGACAGGAGAAGCTTTAGATTTAATAGCGGCTTCGACAGCTTTCATAAAGAGGGGTTTTCCATCAATTTTGACCATTAATTTATTGCGTCTTGCGCGTAAACTAAGTCCTGCAGCGAGAACAACAGCGGCAATGGTCGGATCTTTTGTATTTTTTTTGCAATGGACGATTTGTAATTTTTGTTCTTTGGGCGTTAATGTTTCTTTTGTTTCGAGGAATGTCCGATTATCAATAAAATCAAGCGGTGTTATTTTTTCTTTTTTGACGGCGATGCGAATAAATTGATCAGTCAAAGTAGATTTAATTTGATCATAATTGTATGGGATATGAATAATTTTAGAGTTTTTCTTTATGGCGATTAATAAATCGGAAACATTTACTTGGGGAATGTGATCACAAACGATTTGTTCAACAATAGTTTTAAAGGCCGCAGGAATTGTATCATTAGGATGATTAACCGGCAATCCAGATACGATCATAATAATTTTATGTTTTGTGGCAGCATAAGCAATAGTCTCGGCAATATCGTCGATGGAGTGGGTGCAGTTATATTCTGTTGTAAATTCTAATCCGAGAGGAGTGAAGTTTTTAATCATTTTACGAACAACCGCTGCGAAATGCTTATTTTCTTTGGCGTCATCGTAAAAATGCGTATAGATAATAGCAGCTTGTTCGTTTTGTATTTTATCAATAGATAACAAAGGTTCATTAGCGGCGAGTTTAAAATCCATATCTTCAATGATTTTTTCTTCAACGACGGGGGATAAAGTAGAAAGGAGTGCGATAACATCACCTTTTTGAACATTTTGATAAGGAGCGATAGTATTTAGAGCGACGACAGAAGACATATGATTAAATTTATCGATACGATTTTCTTGGCAAATGAAGATACCGTCATTTTCGGCGACAATTTTACAAAGATTGTCTTTAGGGGAAGTATAAACCACATTTTTTCCGGCAATTTTGGGAGCGAGATTAGATAAAGCGTTTTCAGCGGAGAGATCGGCAACCTCCATTTCACCCAGAGTAATTTTTTTTATACCGGACATTTTGAGATATAAAACATCTTCTTTAGAGAGTTTATGTCCGCTAGGCAAAATACCGATATCTAAACGAATATTATTTAAGAGGATTTTACCATCAGCTTGATTAATATCGAATTCTCTTGTCCTCATAATATTTTACCCCGAGTTAATTATTTTATTAAATACAGATTAAAGCAAGAAGGTGGTTTTGTCAATATTTTTTCGTCAACGAACTAATTGTTATCATTGAAAAGATCGGCTTTTTCGTATTCTTGTTGGAGATGTGAAATTTCTACTTCAGTATAATGTTGTGTTGTTGATAAAGAAGCATGACCGAGTAATTCTTGAATAGAGCGTAAATCCGTGCCTGCAAAGAGCAAATGAGTAGCAAAAGAATGTCTTAAAGCATGAGGTGTGGCGTTATCCGGTAAATTAAGAATGGCGCGCATTTTTTCCATTTCTCTTTGTATAATTCTGGGGTTTAATTTTGCTCCACGAGCACCGACAAAAATAGGATCATTTTCTTTAAGCGAATAAGGACACGCCTCTAAGTATTTATTGATTGAAAGTTTAACAATAGGCAAAAGAGGAACCAAACGTTCTTTGTTTCCTTTTCCGTGAATGCGTAAAAGATTAGTGTTTTTGAAATCGTTTACGGTTAAATTGAGAGCTTCGGAAATACGCAATCCACATCCGTAAAGCAAAGTAAAAACAGCTTTATCCCGTAAAAAAAGCCATTTTTCTTTTTCATCCTGCCCGCCGTTAAAAGAAAGTTTCAGCGCATCATCAACATCTAAAGGTTTAGGTAAGGTTTTGTCTTTGCGAGGAGAAGAAAGAATTGTGATTGCAGGATTTTTTCCTAAATCATTTTTGGCAAGAAAATGAAAAAAACTGCGAATAGAAGAAAGTTCGCGTGCAATAGAATTTTTATGAATATTTTTCATTCGGCGATTACTGATATAACTGCGAAAGTTACGAATAGTTAAATTATTAATAATTCCAAGAGTTAAAAGACCATTAGGACAAATATCTTTATTATCGCCTAAAAAAACAGTAAATGCGGCAACATCACGAGCATAAGCATCAACGGTATGCTCGGAATAACGTCTTTGATCAAGCAACCATTGAAGCCAACAATGGATAATTTCCTTTAAAATACTGTCTGAATTAAATTTTATTTCTTCTTTCATAAGTAAGAATTATAATAATTATAGTTTAATATTTTATAAAACATCAGATAAATAAATTGTATTTTATCATCAGATTTTAGTGATTGTTGGGGATTTAATGAAAATGTGTTTTGGTTTAAGAAAATCAAATGATAAAGTGGATAAGAAGAAAGGAGCTTGTGGCTTAATATGATAGTTGGAGTTTTGCTACCATTACCATTTAATCATACATTTGATTATGAAAGTTATGAAGAAATACCTTTGGGCAGCATTGTTCGTGTTTCTTTTGGTCGAGAAGAACAAATAGGGGTTGTATGGAAATATGGAAAAAGTATTGATATTCATCATCAAAAAATAAAATCTATTATCCAAGTATATGATTTTCCGCCGTTGAGTGTATCGCTTCGCCGTTTAGTCGAATTTACTTCGGAATATAATTGCGCCCCTCTCGGATTGGTTTTGAAAATGGTTATTAGCGTTCGTCAGGTTTTTGATGATTCTTCCGACTGTGTTTTATATAAATTAAGCGGTAAAACATTAAGTGAAGCAGGATTAAAAAATTCTGATTCGCGTTGGCATGTTATAAATCTTTTACAACATGGTCCATATTCTAAATCAGAAATATGTAAAGGTGCTGATTGTAGTGTTGGCGTGGTTAATGCATTGATAAAGGCCGGTGTTTTAGAACCTATAATTGTTAAGAAGAAAAAAGAATTTATCCTATCTCAACCGAATTTTAAAAAAGTTGATTTAACGACAGAACAACAAAATGCGGCGGATTATTTAAAAACAAAAATAGAAAAAGGCTTTTCCGTTACATTGTTGGACGGTGTTACCGGCAGCGGTAAAACAGAAGTCTATTTTGAAGCGGTAGATAAAGCTTTAACAGAAGGAAAACAAGTTTTAATTTTAGTTCCGGAAATTTCATTAACAAAACAATGGTTAAATCGATTCGAAGAGCGTTTTGGTATACGTCCGTTTAGTTGGCATTCCGGTCTAGGGCAAAAAGAAAGGGTTAATACATGGACGGCAATTGCTCAAGGTTGTGCCAGAGTCGTTATCGGAGCTCGTTCCGCTTTATTTTTACCTTATTTAAAATTAGGACTTATTGTCATAGATGAAAGTCACGATCATTCTTTCAAACAAGAAGATATCGTTAATTACCAATGTCGTGATATGGCGGTTATGCGTGCAAAATTTGAACAATTTCCGTTAATATTATCAACAGCGACACCAGATTTGGAAACCATTGTTAATGTAGAAACGGGTAAATACGGCGTAGTCCATTTAAATAATCGTTTTGCCAGTGCCAAACTTCCCAAAATAAAAATTATTGATTTACGAAAAGAAAAACCACAAAAAGGGAATTGGGGTGTATCTTGGTTGTCTCCGCCACTTGTCGAGGCTTTAAAAGATAATTTGTCAAAACACGAACAATCATTATTATTTTTAAATCGTCGGGGATATGCTCCTCTTGTTATATGTCGGGATTGCGGATATCGTATACAATGTCCGCACTGTACAGCTTGGTTGGCAGAACATCGTCTAGCTAATAAATTGATATGCCATCATTGTGGTTATTCAATAACCAAACCTATAAGTTGTCCGGATTGCGGATCGCCCGATGGACTGACTTCTTGCGGTCCCGGAGTTGAAAGAATTGCCGAAGAAGTTTCAAAACGTTTTCCGGAGGCCAAAATAGATGTTCTTTCAAGCGATGCCGCAGGAAGTTTTGCAGAAATAACATCTGTTATTGAAAAGATGGAAAAAGGCGAAACAGATATTTTAATCGGAACACAGATTCTAGCCAAAGGCCACCATTTTCCACAATTGACACTTGTAGGAATTGTGGATGCTGATTTAGGACTGATGGGTAGTGATTTGCGTGCGTCGGAACAAACATTTCAATTGTTGTCGCAAGTTTCTGGTCGAGCGGGGCGAGCAGAAAAAAATGGAGAAGTTTTTATTCAAACACTTTATCCGGAAAATGTAGTACTTAAGGCACTTCTTGATAATAATCGACAACATTTTATTGAACTTGAAAAACAAAGTCGTTTTGTATTAAAACTTCCGCCTTTTGGTCGATTGGCCGCTGTTATTGTTTCAGGGGAAGATCTCCAAAAAACAGAACAAACAGCATTAAAATTAGGTTATAACGCGCCATCATCTGATGAAATTACCGTATTGGGACCGGCTCCGGCTCCTATATTCATGCTGCGAAATAAGTATAGGTATCGTTTATTGTTAAAAACAACAAAAAATATAAAAATTCAAGAAATAGTTCGAAAATGGCTTCAACAAGTAAAAATTCCAAACAAAGTGCGCGTGACAATAGATATTGATCCGTATTCTTTTATGTAAAAAAAAGAAAATAATATTAATAAAATAGAAATAAATTATTATATATGTTACTAAGATAAAGTTGCGAGAGAAAAAATGGTGAAAAATTTAAAAAATAAATTGGCTGCTTCTTACGCGCAAGCATGGTTCTCTGCCGCAAAGGATGAACAAAAAGAAGATAAAGTGTGGCGTGATGTTAAAATATTGACAACAGCCATCAAGGAAGATGCTTCTATCATAAAAAAATTAAGTAATCCTTTATGGGAAAATAAAATTAAAAAAGAAGCCATAAAAGAAATTGGAAAATATCTTGATTTACAAGAAGTAAGCGTTCACGCGCTTAATGAAATTACAGATCATAACCGCCTTTATTTATTATCAGAAATACTGTCTCATTTTAATAAAATTTATTATGCAGCCAATAATATTGAAGAAGTTTTCGTCACTAGCGCATTAAAATTAACCCCAACGCAAGATGAAAAATTACGACAAGTCCTTGAACAAAATTTAAATAAAAAAGTTGTGGTTAAATATATAATTAAACCTGAAATTTTAGGCGGATTACTGATAGAATACGGTTCGGTAATGTTGGATGATACCTTAAAAGGAAAACTCAAAAAACTGGAATTATTGATGAAAGGGACAAAGTAAATGTCTGGAGCAAGTGAAATATCCGCTATTTTAGAAGCAAAAATCGCCGGCAGTGAAGCACAAACTGATGTTGCAGAAATAGGCCGCGTTCTGTCTGTCGGCGACGGTATAGCTCGTATATATGGTCTGGATAAAGTTCGTTATAACGAAATGGTCGAATTCCCCAATGGTGTAAAAGGAATGGCGCAAAATCTTGAAGAAGATAATGTCGGCGTCGTTTTATTTGGTTCAGATGAAGGAATAAAAGAAGGTGATATTGTTCGCCGCACAGATCGTATCGTCAGTGTACCGGTAGGTAAATCACTTTTGGGACGAGTCGTTAACGCTCTTGGCGAACCTATTGATGGTTTAGGGGAAATTAAAACAGAAAAATATAGTAATTCGGAAGTCAAAGCTCCTGGAATTATCGAAAGACGAAGCGTGCATGAACCCGTGCAAACCGGACTAAAAATAATTGATGCGCTTATCCCCATCGGACGAGGACAACGTGAATTAATAATTGGCGATCGTCAAACGGGAAAAACGTCAATCATTATCGATACCATTATCAATCAGAAAAAAATAAATGATGAAGCTAAAACAGATAAAGAAAAGCTCTTCTGTATATATGTCGCTATAGGTCAAAAACGTTCTACCGTGGCTCAAGTCGTAAAAACCCTAAAAGATTATGGAGCTATGGATTATACAATAGTTGTAGCTGCCACAGCTTCCGATGCCGCACCGCTGCAATTTATTGCTCCATATTCCGGTTGCGCAATGGGTGAATATTTTCGTGATAATGGAATGCATGCCGTTATTTTTTACGATGATTTATCCAAACAGGCAACCGCTTATCGTCAAATGTCATTGTTGCTTCGTCGTCCACCCGGGCGAGAAGCTTATCCCGGAGATGTTTTTTATTTGCACTCGCGCTTACTTGAACGAGCAGCAAAAATGGATGATGAAAACGGCGGCGGTTCATTAACGGCAATGCCTGTCATAGAAACACAAGCCGGCGATATATCAGCTTATATTCCAACAAATGTGATTTCAATTACCGATGGACAAATATTCTTGGAAACATCAGCGTTTTATCAGGGAATACGTCCAGCGGTTAACGTCGGTATTTCCGTCAGTCGTGTCGGTTCCGCAGCCCAAATTAAAGCAATGAAACAAGTGGCGGGAAAAATTAAGTTGGAATTGGCTCAATATCGAGAAATGGCCTCATTCGCGAAATTCGCTTCCGATATGGATGCTTCAACCAAACAACTTATTGCTCGCGGAGAAAGATTAACCGAACTGTTAAAACAACCTGTCCATCATCCTATGCCCGTGGCGGAAGAAGTTCTGGCTATCTATGCAGGTGTACATGGTTATTTGGATAAAATCCATATAAACGATATCGCCGATTTCGAAAATAAATCTTTAGCAGAAATACGTTCTTTGCATACAGATTTTATTACAGAAATTACAGAACAAAAAATTATCTCTGAAGATTTGGATAGAAAAATTAATGATTTTTATGCCGCTTTTACCGAAATATATCTGTCGGCAAAACAACAACAGGCAGCATAGGATAAAAAAATGGCCGGTCTAAAAGAATTACGAAACCGCATAGAGGCAATCAAATCAACCGAAAAAATAACTTCGGCAATGAAAATGGTTGCAGCAGCCCGTTTGAGACATGCTCAAGATTTGTTGGAAAAAAGTTTGACATATAGAAACAATTTATATCAAGCAACAGGTCGCGCATGGCGCGTCATACAACATTATATGGAAGAAACAGGTAATTCTGTAGATCTGCCCTCCATTTGTCGTGAAAGTGAAAATAAACGTAAATATCTATTAATAATTCTATCGTCTGACCGCGGTCTTTGCGGAAGCTACAATGCAATGATTGTACGTCAAGCACTTGCGAGAATCGAAGAATTAAAAGCGGCAGGTAAAGAAGTGAAGTTGATTTGTCTTGGAACACGAGCCTATAATGCTTTAAAAAAATATTATACTGAGGAAATTATTCGTGCGGCGGAATCTCCATCAGCTAATGGTGTTTCTTATGCGGAAGCACAAACTGTTGCACAAGAAATTACGCGCCTTTTTGCATTAAAAGAAATAGATGTGTGTGAAGTTGTTTATAGTCATTTTCAATCAGCAGTTACCCGCCATGTGGAAAATAAACAAATATTGCCGTTGATACCGCCTATGGTCATATCTGAATTACCGGAAGAAACATTTGAAAATGCTTATTATGAAAGCGAACCTGATTTTGATCTGTTATTATCACAGTTGATGCCTTTAGTCTTAACCGAAGCCGTTTTTGATATTATGATAAATTCACAAGCATCCGAACAAGGCGCGCGGATGACTTCAATGGATAATGCAACCCGAAACGCTAAAGATATGATTTCACGATTGACATTGACATATAATCGTCTTCGTCAATCGGCTATTACTACCGAACTTATAGAAATTATTGCCGGAGCCGAAGCCGTTTGATTAAAATTAAAAGGAGTAGTCTATGAATAAACAAGAAAAACAAACAGGATATATTTTTCAAGTTATGGGTGCCGTTGTCGATGTTAAATTCGATAATTTGGAAGATTTACCCAACATCTATACGGCTTTAGAATGCGATAATCAGGGCAAAAGATTGGTCTTGGAAGTCGAACAACAATTGGGAGAAGGAATTGTTCGAACAATAGCAATGGATACGACAGATGGTTTAACCCGAGGCCAATCTGTCATAAATACCGGAAAACCTATAGAAGTACCTGTCGGTCCCGGTCTTTTGGGACGTATAATTAATGTTACCGGCGAACCTGTCGACGGACGAGGAAAAATAGAAGCTAAAGATTATTTCTCAATACACAGAGAGGCTCCATCTTTTACAGAACAATCAACAGAAACTCAAATTTTAACAACCGGAATAAAAGTTATTGATTTATTGGAACCTTACGCCAAAGGAGGCAAAATAGGATTATTCGGCGGGGCGGGAGTCGGTAAAACCGTATTGATACAAGAGTTAATACATAATGTGGCTATAGGTCATGGCGGTTATTCAGTCTTTGCCGGCGTTGGAGAAAGAACAAGAGAAGGAAATGATTTATATCATGAAATGATTGATTCGGGAATTATAGATTTACAAGGATCTAATTCTAAAACCGTATTGGTCTACGGACAAATGAATGAACCCCCCGGCGCTCGTGCGCGAGTGGCTTTAAGCGGTTTAACCCAAGCGGAATATTTTCGTGATATCGAACATCAAGACGTGCTTTTCTTTGTTGATAATATTTTCCGTTTTACCCAAGCGGGATCTGAAATATCAGCACTTCTCGGTCGTATACCGTCAGCTGTTGGTTATCAACCGACATTGGGAACAGATATGGGGGCTATGCAGGAGCGAATAACATCAACCAAAAACGGATCCATCACATCCGTGCAAGCTGTTTATGTTCCGGCCGATGATTTAACGGATCCGGCTCCGGCAACAACTTTTGCCCATTTGGACGCAACAACGGTTTTAAGCCGTAGTATTTCTGAACTTGGTATCTATCCGGCCGTTGATCCGCTCGATTCAACCAGCCGCGTCTTATCTCCGGATATTGTTGGTGAACAACATTATCAAGTGGCACGAGGCGTACAGGAAGTTTTACAAAAATACAAGTCCTTACAAGATATTATAGCTATATTAGGTATGGATGAATTATCGGATGAGGATCGTTTAACCGTATCACGCGCAAGAAAAATACAACGTTTCTTATCTCAACCTTTCTTTGTTGCGGAAGTCTTTACCGGAACTAAAGGTCAATTCGTAAAATTGGAAGATACTATTCAAGGTTTTAAAGAAATTTTAGAAGGTAAACATGATAATATTCCAGAACAAGCTTTTTATATGGTCGGTACAATCGAACAAGTTCTGGAAAATGCCGAAAGAATGAAAAAGGAATAACCTAAATATGAAAAATAAGGTGCAGTTGATTTTAGCTAAACCAGATGGAATCGTTAAAACAGGTGAGTTTTTCGGAATAGTATTACCCACAATTGCAGACAATCTGACAATAATTGTTGGACGCGCTCCCAGTATTGTTCAATTGCAGCCTGGAATTATTCGACTTATTGATGAACAAGGACAAACAAAAGAAAAATATTATATTTCCGGCGGTGTCGCGGAAGTAGCCGGTGATGTCTGTGTGATTTCTGCAGAGGACGTTATTCCCCGTTCAAATATTTCCCTTGAAACGGCACAAGATTATCTGCAAAATTCATCAATCAGCGATATTGCTTTTTATCAAATGATTGTTGATGATTTAACGGCTTTTCCCAATGATTAAAATGTGCGAAGAAATAGTTGACAAAACATATTAATCTTGTATAACTGTAAAAACAGTAACTTATTAAAAATTAATTATTATGAGAAAAACAAAGAAGGCAATTTATGCTAAAAATCATCAAGAAAAATTCGGAATTGAAAAAAGAGGAAAAAACTCTTCCGGAGGGAAAATTTTTGCAAATATAGCTCCACTGGATCTTTTGCGCCGATCTCAGGAACATCAAATGGAACTTTATCAAACAGGAGATTTACAACTAATGAAGCAATTTTTTTCTGTTGGTGGATGTTTCGGTCAAAAAGTTCAACGGCAAATAACTAAGGATAATAATTTGCAGGTATTGGACTTGTTTTTAAAGTATTGGGAGTTTATCCCGGCAGAGCGAAGTTATATGATAAAAAATGCTTCCCTTCCATTTATTGAACATTATTTAATGTATCGACGCTTGGGAAAACAAGGAATTGAGTTTGCCGGTAACGGACGTTTTAAAAAAGAGTTCGTTGCCCGCTATGCCCATCTTCTAAACGATAAAGCAAAAGATATTTGTCGTGGATTTCGCAAAATTGCTGTATGAAAAAAGGGAGAAAATATTTTCTCCCTTTTTTATGATTCGAACGTAACACTACCTGCGAAAAAAGGTAGATGTAGACATACCTGCCCAGCCGTTAGGCTTGCGAAGCCTTTGGGCAGGGCGAACGTAGCTCGGAACAGGTAATACCACTTGCGTTAGCTAGTGGAAGTTTATGATTGTTAAAGGCTTTAGCATTTAACTAGTTTTTACTGTTAAAAGCAAATTGAAAACACGAATATTTAAAGTTTATAAATGTGCCGAGAAATTTATCCAAAAACTTTTAATCTTTCTTCCATGGGTAAAAAACTTTTTTCATCAGCAGGTTGTT
Source organism: uncultured Alphaproteobacteria bacterium (assembly GCA_944391335.1). GTDB lineage: Bacteria > Pseudomonadota > Alphaproteobacteria > RF32 > CAG-239 > JAFUYI01. The sequence goes on along the minus strand of CALXTF010000014.1, from coordinate 4,788 downwards.
CTATGCTGCCAAAAGGCATTTGCGCCAAAAGTTTCCAATGTTCAGGTAAATCAAAAGCTAATTTAACTTCATGATCAATTAAAGGATTATAGTGTTGTAAAGAAGCACCCAGTTGTTTTTCTTTTAAGGCTAACCAGATCATATATTGCAGCATACCGTTAGATTGGAGAGACCATAAAGGAAAATTTTCGGCATATAAAGGAAATTGTTGTTGAAGATTCTCAATTGTGTTTTGATCTTCAAAAAAGAGAATAGTTCCAATACCGGTTTTAAATGTATTTATTTTTTCTTTAGTTTGTTGTATTTTGTTGTCAGGAACAATTTTATCAAGTTCGGTAAGAACAATATCCCATAATTTTTGATAATAACTTCCATAAAGAATGACCACTCTGGCTGATTGAGAATTAAAAGCACTTGGGCAAAATTTAAGAGCAAGAGTAATGATTTCAGTAATTTGCTGTTCCGTTAAACGGCTATGATTACCAAGATGATAAATAGAACGTCTTTCTTCATAAAGTTTATTTAAATAATTTTCCATGAATTTCTCCTTTAATAATATAAATAGTCATTATATTGAGCAGATAAACCCCATCTGAAAATAAAATCAAAGATTTTGTTTTCGCATAAGAGAGGTAATTGCATTAATATCATCAGGTTGTCTGATATCTTCACTAATTTTATTTCGCCGTTCAAAGCCGCATTTTTGACAATGGTGAATGATTTGAAATCCTTTATTGGGGTTATAATCAATTGCTATGGGTTTCATTAATCCGCCACAAGAACATGCTCGATCACCGGGAATAATATCAACATGTAACGAGTAAAGACAAAAAGGACAGTGATTACGATAACTTCCATCTGTTAAAGGTAAGACTTCGCGTCCGCAATTTTGACATATAAAACCTGTATTTTCTTTTTCTCGGGTCACTTTAATATTCCTTTGCGATAAATATAATTCCTTGAACGGGTTCGCCTTTTTCTTGGCGTAATTGAGTTTGATATTCAAGAATATTTAAATATCCCGCTTTATGTAGAAGTTTTTTCACATAATCGGAATTATGACAATATCTTCCGCTATTGGTAAGTTTATAATTTTTGCAAGTATTGTCGACAGCAATAGAAAAACAAAAATTTCTGGGAAATACCTTTTCAATAATAGAATCTAATTTTCCGATATATCCAAAAACATCAGCGGCAATAACAAAATTAGCAGGTGGCAATTGTCGGCAGTAATTATTTATATCATCTTCTATTAGCGTATCATAAATATTTTTAAGTTTTGCTTGTTTGAGCATGGCGGAGGATATATCCACGCCAATAAGTTTATTGTTATTGTTTTTGAGTACCGCTCCTATTAGACCGGTTCCACAACCGAGATCAATTATTGTTCCGGTTATTTCTCCAAGAAGATCAGCAATTTTTTGCGGCAGTTGATAATTAAGTTTAGTCATCAATTGTTCAAAATTTTCTGCAAATTGATTAAAAAGTTCACGAGTGTAATTAATAGTATTTTCACTATCTTTTTCATTTAAGATTTCATTTAAGCGGCAGGCGAAAATGTTATCAGGCATTTTTTGTTGCCAATTAGCGGCAATTTTTGCTGCTTTATTTTTATCTGTTTGAGAAAGAAGAATAAGAGTTTCTGCAATATTTAAAGTATATTCCTTACATAAAGGTTGTTTGAAAAGAGCGTTTAAAAAAAGTCCCAACGCTTCATCGTATTCGCCCAGATCTTTTTGAATGATACCCAAGTTATTACTAATTTCAGAGCGTTTAGGATCAAGAATAACGGCTTGTCTATATTCTTCAAGAGATTCGTTTAATCGTTTTTCTTGATAGAGAAAATTAGCATAATTAATATGGGCATCAATATTATCAGGTTCAATATCTAAAGCTTTTTTATAAAATTTTTCGGCGGTAATTGAATCTAATTCCATATTAGCGAGATTAATTAAAGCAGTAACGGATTTAGGATTTATTGCAAGTACACGTTGAAAATAATCTGCCGCTATATGTTTTTTTTCACAATCAAGATAAAGTTCGGCGGTTAATAATAAATACTCTTCATGACTTTGTAATTTTTCAGCGCGTTTTGCAGCCTCAAGAGCTTCTTCGATTTTATGATTATTTCTTAAGATAAGAGCTAAATAATAAGGAATAAGAGCTTCATAAGGATATTTTTTTTCTAAAGACATGAGTTGAGGAATATCATTATCAATTTTTGCTAAATTGGCTTGAGGTTCGACATACGAAGGATCGAGAGTTAGAGCTGTTTCATAATTTTTTTTAGCTTTATCAATGTTATTTGTGGTTAAATAAATATTACCCAAAGCGTTATAAGCTTCTTTGATGTTAGGTTGAAGTTTTAAGGCTTGTTGATAGGATTTAAGAGCTTCCGCGATTTCTCCGCATCGTTCTTCCGACCAAGCAAGATTGAAATAATATTCGGCAGATTGGGGATTTTGTATTATGGCTTTAGAGAAAAAAACAGTGGCTTGTTTATGTAATCCTTTGCTTTGCAAGGCTAATCCGGTTAAATTTAACACGATAGGGTGGTTTGGAGTTGTTTCTAAAATTTGTTGATAAAGGTTTAGAGCTTTATCCCATTGTCCTTCATCATGATATTTTAGAGCTTGGCGCATCATTAAATCATATGACATTAAATACTATTCTCCAATTCTTTTTTGACTAATTGAATAACATCAATAAACATTTTTTCCGTTAAAACACCGGTATTCACATTATAACGAGAAGTATGATATGAATCAATTAATATAAGATTATGTTGGTTTAAAAAGTGTCGTGCGGCATGAGCGAATTTAAATGTGCTTTTTTTATAGCCGAGAGCAGATAGTAGAGCATTATGAGCCACCCCTCCCAAAGTAAGAATAACTTTAAGATTGGTTAGATTTTCAATTTCTGCGAGAAGGAATTGTCGACAGTTGTTGACTTCTTGTGCAATAACTTGATTTTGAGGGGGAACACAGCGCACGACATTTGCAATACGAACATTATTTAAGATTAAACCGTCATTAGCGCATCGATTGTAGTTTCCAGTAGCGAAACCACATTTTTTTAATACTGAATAAAGAATATCACCGGCATAATCATTGGTAAAAGGACGACCGGTTTGATTAGCACCTTTTAATCCCGGAGCCATACCGAGAATAAGCAAATTTGCAGATAAAGGACCAAAAGATGGAACGGGAGCATTATAGAAATGAGGAAATTTTTGTTGGTTTTCATAACGAAAAGCAACCAGTCTTGGGCATAAAGTACAATTTTTTTTAGGACATAACATATTAATTTTCCTTAATATTATATATTTTCTTACTGTTAAAGCATATTTTTTTTAGCAGATACTCTTTAATTTTAAGAAACAATGTCTACATCAACACACAGTAATATTATAACAATTATAATATTTACAATAGACTAAGTAAAGATAATAACAAAAACCTATTTATAAATGGAGTTTATAATATGAAAAAGACATTACTGTTAGCAGGTGTTGCTTGCCTTTTTTCTGTAAGTGCAAACGCTATGGATATGAGTAAGGACTTCAGACCCTATATTGGTTTGGATTACGTCTATTCTCACGCTGACTATAAAGATTTAGCACTTGAACCTAAAAAAAGCTATAATTCTTTAATGGTCGATGTTGGTACTTGGATTACATCTTATGCCAGTTTGGAAGCATTTTTCCAACAATCAGCAGAAGTTAAATCGCATAAAGGAAGTATCAATCATATGAAAACTAAATTCTATGCTTATGGTTTGGACGCTTATGGATATCTTCCGATAGGATGTGATGGTTTTAATTTGCTTGGTACTTTAGGTTTTGCTAACTATAATATGAAAGTTAAGTATCATGATGGTAGCGATGATAAACAAAGAATGGGTTATCGTTTTGGTATAGGTGCGCAATATGACTTTACAGAGAATCTAGCTGCTCGTGTTGTTGGACGATACAGCTATATTGGTGCAAAGCATCTAGACAACCTTATGGAAGTTACCGCAGGTATTAGATATACTTTCTAATTCTTTGTAGTCCTAAAAAAACTCCGATTTAAATCGGAGTTTTTTTTTGTTAGGTATTGCCAAAATAAATAATTACTGTTATTACTTCTAAATAAAAATAAAAGGAGCGGATAATGAGTCTAAAAAAAATTTATTTTAGTATTTTAGTAACGAGTGTTATAGTTATTATTGCCAGTATGTTTACCGGTACAAAATTTATTCCTGTTAGTCTGGGAATATTAAAGGAAATGATTGTTGATTGGAAAATTTTTGTACCTGCAATTGTCTGCGCTTTTGCTTTTAGCCGCGTCAAATATTATTGGCTAACGATGCTTGGTTGCTCATTAGTCGCTTCAATGGTTGTGCAAGTTTTCTTTTTTAGCGTTCGCGCCGGTTTATATATTATCTTGCTTCGTGCTTTTTGTTTTCTGGTTGTTGTTTATATTATTGATTATTTGCGTTTGATAGGAAAAAGAAAATAAAAAACTTGACGTAAAGGATAAATTTAGGTAAATACAAAACAACATTTATCTAAAAGGAGTCGTTTGGAAGATTTCTTTTATATAATTTTGGAGAGTTGGCAGAGTGGTTGAATGCACCTGACTTGAAATCAGACGAGGGGCGTGAGTTCCTCCCGGGGTTCGAATCCCTGACTCTCCGCCATTTTAACAAGCACTCGAAAAGAGTGCTTGTTTTTTGTAACAAGAAAACTACCGGCTAGGCCGGTAGTTCCAAAGAGCTTATAGCTTTACAGATAAAAAACTCCTT
>CALXTF010000013.1 GCA_944391335.1 uncultured Alphaproteobacteria bacterium | reverse complement strand
TCTCTAAATTGTTGCTGTTTTTCTAAACTGGTGCCAACTAAGTGATTCGAACACTCGACCCACGCATTACGAATGCGTTGCTCTACCAACTGAGCTAAGTTGGCATAGGATTTACCCTATAATAATATTCTATAAAACACAAGCTTTATTTTTATAAAGCATGAACAATTTTAATAAAATGGTTTCCACGTTCCATAAAGTTATGATAATATCCAAAACTCGGACTTGTTGGAGAAAATAAGACCGTTCCCCCTCCAATAACTTTTAACTTTTGATAAGCTAATTTCACAGCCTGTTCTAAATTATCAACTTCAACTAACTCAAAGTCCTTTCTTTTCACATATTGACGAAGGAAAGAAGCAATTTTGGGTCCGGTTTGAAACAAAGTTAATACCATTTTAACCTTTTGATTTTCTTCTACAGCTTGAGCATAAGGACGATAATCCTGTTGATTGTCTTGACCTCCGGAGATAAGGACAATATTACCGTCAAAACTATTAATCGCCCCTATAGCCGCTTCCGGTGCTGTTGAAATGCTGTCATTAATAAAACAAACATTATCTTTAATTAGAACCTTTTGCAGACGATGAGGCAAAGGTTCAAAATCTTTTAATAATTGAGCTGCTTTATCAATATCCATCCCCAGATATTCTAGAATTGAAAAAACACCTGCTAAATTTTCCATATTGTGAAAACCATTTATCTTTAATTGTCTAATATCAACTATTTTATTTTTCCGATGATATAATATGCCATTTTGCGCATAAAATCCTTCGACTGTGTTATACCAACGACGATTTGTTTCATAAGGCTTTGTATATAATAACAATTGAGGGTTTTGAAAATTTGCAAAATATACATCACCCTTTGTTTGATTAGCAATTAAATGAATTTTATCACGACAATAATTTTCATGCCCATGATGCCAATCACTATGGACATAATACAAGTTAGTAAACATGGCAATATGAGGTGAAGCTGTTAAATCAGAAGCTTGATAACTTGAAAATTCTTCAACTACATATTCATAATCACCATCAAGCAATTCAATCATAGGTGTTCCTATATTTCCGCCCAAAGCTGTTTTATATCCCATATTTTGTAAAATATAAGCCAGAACACTGGCACTCGTGCTTTTACCTTTTGAACCGCTAATACCAATTACTTTACAATTAGGTCGTTTTAAAAACTCGTTTAAACATAAATCCGTAACGGAAGTTATTATTGTTCCGTTTTTCTTAGCCTCTATAATTTCATCACGATAAATACTTACCCCCGGAGATCTTATGACAATTTCCGCTTGATTAAGCCCTTCGACAAGATTTTCACCATAAAATAATGAATATTCTTGAGCCCAAACTGGTAATTTAATTATATCATCATTTAGCAAAATAATATTTTGAGTAATTTTATGTTTTTGTAAATATTGAACAATTTGTTGACCTTCTGCCCCTAATCCCCACACGGCGATTTTTTTATTTTTCAAATCATTAATCAACATTACTTTTATCCTTTTTGGTCACAATTTTTGAATGTTCCACATTTTCAACATTTTTTTCATTATTCAGATTATGTTCAGCAATCAAACGTTTTGCATAGAATTGGGATTGAGACTCTTCACTAACTTCACCACCGCGGTGAACGACAAGTTGATTAAATGGAATTTCAATACCTTCTTCACGGAAACGTCTATCGATTTCAAAACGCAGTTCACTTGGTATCATCCATCCGGTCCAAATATCACTGGTATAACAGCGCAGCTCAAAAATTAAACTACTTGCGCCAAAATCTTGAAATAAAACATAAGGAGCCGGATTTTTTAATACTTTACGATTATTTTTGGCACATTCCAATAATATATCACTTACTTTTTTAGCATCACTTCCATAAGCGACACCAACAGTTACAGATTGCCTAGCCCAATTATTACTATGTGTCAAATTAGTTACTGATGTTGAAAGTAAAGTGGCATTAGGAATAATAACGCTTGATTTTTTAAATGTTTCGACTTCTGTTGAACGAATATTAATCTGCTTAACTTGTCCTTCCTCACCATTAATAATCACCCAGTCACCCACTTTAACGGGACGTTCAAATAACAAGATAATTCCGGATACAAAATTATTAACGACGCCTTGCAAACCAAGTCCAATACCAACAGAAAGAGCACCGGCGACCAAAGCAATATTACTTAAATCTCCACCCATAACGGCTATTGCAAGAAAAACCGCAAGCACAAAACCAACGAAACCAAAACCAGAGGCTAAAGAATGGCGTATTCCATCATCCATTTCAACATGAGACAATATATTATCAAAAAGTTTACGCCGCATAATTCTGACAAGACTAATGCAAGCGAAAAAGACCGCTATTCCTAATAAAATTGATAATAAGGAAATCTCAATACCGCCGATTTTAAAACCAAACAAAAGTTTTGAAATACTTTGCAGTAATAAATCTGTTGATACCCCCCATAAAGATAAAATAACTAAAATGGTAAGAATAACAAACAAAGGATTTAAAATAACATTTAACCAAAAATCTACTTTTTCAATTAAACGGCGTCGCATATGTAAAGTTTTAATCCAAAAATTAAATAATAGAATCCGTTTAATTAACTCAAAAACTGATTTATTAATTACAATAAACGCACCGATAATCAATAAGGATATTAAAAATCGATTAATAATAAAAGCAGCCAATCGAGGATAACCAAACAAAGAAATACCGGCAATAACGACGGCGAATATTGATGTTAAGAAAATAAGACGAAAAGCGGTTCTTGCTTTAGTATCGGCAATATCGGCTTCATCCTCATTCATATTTTCAACTAAAGCTGCATCATCGCCAAAAACACTTTTAACGATCAAGACAAGACAAGCCGCTTTTATGGTACTATTAACAAAAGATAAAAAATATAAGAGTTCAGAAGACAATCCGGCTTGTTCAGCAATATGTAACAACATTCCGCTAATGCCGATACAGAAAAAGCTAAAATAGAAAGTCCCCGTCATTTGTTTGGCTTTAGCATCATCAATATTAATTAACCGCCACATACTGTTATATGGAGCGAACACAACGCGGACAACGGCGTTAGCCAAGAGAATATATAATAAATAATATAAAACACTTGATAATGTTATACCAAAAAAGCCTATGACTAAAATCTGAGTATGAACAGCCCATACTAAAAAACTACCCAGTAAAATAGCAGGTATAATACCATATGCGCAAGCAACAAAAAAAGCTGCCATAACTCTTGTAACATAAGGAGGCATTTCCGTTACATTTTTTTTATAACCAAGATATTTAAGAATAAGCACTCTGAGCATATAAGCGAAAGCAAAAGTAATAATAATAGCCAACAAAACAGGTAATAAATTAGAATGAACCGTTTGTTTTTGTTGTTGAGATAATTCCTGATACCAATCGATTGGAGATTTTATGATTTTAAAACAAAAATCAAAAAATAAACGTGTTGTTTTTAAGAAAATAGAAGGATAGATGAGAGGTGTCTGATATATAAACAAATTACCAAACAAGATCTTATTCCGTACCGCAACAATTAATCCGGTTAATTCATCAATACGATTAATAAGCAGATCATTTTCAGCTATTCGTCCTTTTTGATGAACAGCTTCTTCATTATATTCTTTTCGTTTTTCGGCTATAAGAGGAAGTTCTTCTTCACCTTCTGCCGGTGCTTCACCTAATGTTTCTATTCTTTTATTAATATTTTTTAATTTCACTTCTAAATAAGGTTGAATTTCATGTAAACGAGAGCGTATTTCACCTAAAAAAGAAACATATTCATTAATTATTTGAGCATCAGTTTTACCAGATTTCAAATTTTCTTCAATTTTATTGAGTTCTTTTGTAATTGTCTCATAATTTAATCCAAGATAATCATTATTTACTGTATTACCGGAGGCATAAGCTGTTTGAAAGACAAACATCATTAAAAATGCGATTATTTTCCATAATTGGTAAATTTTCATTTTACACCTCCTTAACGCGAGAATTAAATTAATTTTGTTGCCATAATTGTATAATTTTATAGATATTACCAGCTAGACCGAACCGAAAATTATCGGCTGCGGACCAAAAACTAAAGCCGTTTTCAATAGAGGCATCTTGTCTTAAGCGGCTAATATATACTTCTATTTCACCTTGCACATCATTTAAGGTAACATATCCCCCTTTTACATTTTTATCAAAAACAATAACCCCTTCTGTTTGTTTCATTAATTTTCGCACTTCATCGACATCGACTTCATGTTGACATTCGACATTGACATAAGCCGCATTTCCAATAAAAGCGGGAACAAAAGCACAATTTGCATGAACCTTGATATCACGATCAAGCACTTTTTTACTTTCAGCATTAATAATCCATTCACAACGAGTTTCTTCTCCGATAAAATCCTCTACTTGGGGAATAACATTAAAAGCAATTTGTTTATCAAAGACTTTTTGATTATCGACCAAACTCTCATTCATAAATATTTTTCGAGTTTGATTAAATAATTCATCCATGGCGTCTTTTCCATAAGCGGAAGTTGATGTATAAGTTGAAATGATTAATCGCTTAATTTTATACAAATCATCAACGGTTTTAAGAGGGAGTAATATTTGTGTCACGATTGCCGAAGGCACGCTGACAATATTTTTTGGAGCCTTAGTGAGTTTTTCATTATTAACTCCGGCAATAATCATGGGAACATCGCCATCCGTAAAAAAAGCACCGCTGCAATCTATAACTTTACATCCCTTTTGTGCCGCTTTAAGCGCGTAGCGGCGTGAAATTTCTTCTGTAGTGGTAAAAACGGCAATTTCGACTGTTGAAAAATCAAAATCATCTAGATTATATACATCAATATCATTTTCTTCACCGAAAGAGACCTGTGTTCCCAAAGGAGCTTTGACATCCAGAGCCGCGACTTCGGAAAGTTTATAACCGCCATCGGCCAAAAAAGCCAAGACTTCTCTACCGACACTTTCTAAAACACCAATAACTGCGATTTTTTTCATATTATCCTCTTTATTTTTCATTTAATAAGAAAGTTATTCCAATTCTGCCAGACGTTGAGCTTGATCTTCTGCTATTAAAGCGTCTATAATTTCACCTAAAGCGTCACCGGAAACGATATCATCCAATTTATATAAAGTCAGATTGATACGATGATCCGTTACACGTCCTTGCGGATAATTATAAGTTCTTATTCTTTCGGAACGGTCGCCGCTGCCGACTTGCAACTTACGGCGTTGAGAATATTCGGCATCAATAGCTGATTTTTGTTGATCGTAAAGTTTAGCCCGCAAATGATTTAGAGCTTTTTCTTTATTTTTAAATTGTGAACGATCATCCTGACATTGAACAACGATTCCTGTAGGAATATGTGTAATTCTTACAGCTGATTCCGTACGATTAACATGTTGTCCACCTGCACCTGAAGCGCGATAAACATCTATTTTTAAATCTGCCGGATTAATATACATATCGACTTCTTCAATTTCGGGCAAAACGGCGACGGTTGCGGCAGAAGTGTGAACACGTCCTTGAGATTCGGTTACAGGTACGCGTTGAACACGATGCGCGCCTGATTCAAATTTTAATTTTGAAAAAACATCTTTACCGACAATTTTGGCAGAAGCTTCTTTATAGCCACCCAATCCGTTTTCATCTGCATCAAGGATTTCAAATTTCCAACCTTGTTTTTGCGCATAACGTTGATACATTTCAAATAATACGGCAGCAAATAAAGCAGCTTCATCACCGCCGGTACCGGCTCTAACTTCCAAAATAGCATTTTTTTCATCTTCGCTGTCTTTGGGCAACAGCAAGATTTTGATTTGTTTTTCCAATTCAGGTAATTGATTTTTCAAATCATAATATTCTGTTTGCGCCATTTCCCGCATTTCTTTATCAAGAGAAGCATCATCCATCATTATTTGAGCCTCTGTCATATCTTTTTGTGCTTTTTGGTAATGATGAACAGCATCGACCACTGGTTCCAACTCAGCTAATTCTTTATTCATTCTAACGAGATTTTCCGGAGTTACGTCGGGAGAAGACAATAAAGAAGAAATTTCTTCATAACGATTAACCACATTAGCTAAATTTTCTGCAAAACTCATTTATTTAAATTCCTCAATTAATCTTTTCAAAGCAATCTTTTTTTGTTCACCGCTATCTAAATTTTTAACGACGATTTCTCCTTGTGCCAATTCATCATCACCAAGTATAATAGCGGATTGTGCATTGATTTTATTAGCTTTTATCATACGTTTTTTTAGATTACCGGTATAACTCTGATCTATTTTCAAACCGGCGCATCGTAATTGATATGCTATTTCCAGAGATTTTTTCTCGGCTTTTTCACCGATAGGAATAATAGCGATAGGACGTTTTACATCCGGTTCTTTATCAAGGAGCATTGATAATCTTTCAACACCACAAGCCCATCCTATACCGGCAATATTATCTCCGCCCATTTGTTCGACCAATCCGTTATAACGACCGCCGGCCAGTACTGTTCCTTGTGCGCCAAGTTCATCGGTAACGAGTTCAAAGACGGTATGATTGTAATAATCAAGTCCACGCACCAATCTATTATTAACGTGATATTTTATTCCCAAAAGGTCAAGTCCCGCCAACACTTGTGCAAAAAACTTTTGTGATGTTTCATTAAGACTGTCTGCGTAAAGAGGAGCGTTTTCAATAACTTGTTTATCGCATTGTTCTTTTGAATCAAGAACCCGCAAGGGATTTTTATCTAAACGAACACGACTGTCTTCAGACAATTCATCAATATGGTTTTGAAGATAGTCTACTAACTTTTGCCGATAATTATCTCGACTTTCTTTATCGCCTAAAGAATTGATTTCTACTGTCACTTGATGACTAAGTCCTAATTTTTGTAAAAAGTCATAAGCCATGGCAATAACTTCAATATCTGCTTGCGGTGTATCAACACCTAATAATTCGACGCCGAACTGAGTAAATTGACGTTGACGGCCTTTTTGAGGACGTTCATATCGAAACATAGGACCATGATAATAAAGTTTTACCGGTAAATTTTGTTGCATTCCGTTAGAAACAAAAGCTCTCACAATACCTGCGGTTCCTTCTGGACGAAGCGTTAAACTTTCACCGCTTTTATCTTCAAAAGAATACATTTCTTTCGTTACAATATCACTGGTATCACCCAAATTACGAGCAAAAACTTCCGTAAATTCAAAAATTGGTGTTTCTATTTCCTCAAAACCATAATTTTCAACAACGTTTTCACCAATTGCCAGTACTTGTTTCATTTTCTGTTTACGACTGCCATATAAATCATATGTTCCGCGCACGGTTTGTAATTTTACCATTTTAATCCTTTCTTAAAAACAAAAAGAACAGTTATTTAAAGATCAATTTATTCATTTGTCTCGGCAAATGGATCAAGAGGGATATTCATTTTTTTGTTTGGTTTAACGACAGGGGTTAATTGATCATTGACATAGACTTCAACACTATGATATTTTCCGGCAGATAGTATCATTCCCTTTCCTTCCGGCACAACATAACTTTCACCTGGTTTCATAATTTTATTAAAATAAATTTTATTTGCATCACGAACTTCTATCCATGTTTCTTCTTGCTTGATTTTTATGACGAATTTTGCCGGTATTTCTACTTTTTGCTCATTCAACGAAGCCTCATTATTTTGTTCAATAACATCTGATTTTTGAGGTTCTATTAAGGAATTTTTGTCAGTTGTTTCAGATATATTTACAACCTCTGTTGGTGCTTCATTTTGAGTTTCCGAACCTTGTTGGATATATTGATTTTCCTGCATTGGGGAAAAATATTCGATTTCACCGATAGACATTTCATCTGCCAAAGTATTATTATCAATATTTTGCTCATTTTGATCTTCACCGGAACATAAGGCCCACACACAAGCAATAAGGACCAAAGCAATTAAACCGCCGATAACATATTTTTTACTTGGAAGGCTGGCTTCAGCGGCCATATCTTCAGGTAAGAACACTTTTTTATCCACTGGTTTAGCATCTAATTCTTCTCGGAACAATTGTGTAATCCGGACATTATTTAGTCCCAAATATTTAGCATATGAATTTACAAACCCTGCAGAATATGGTAATGAAGGCAATTCGACATAATTACCATTTTCTATAGCTTCGAGATAGACTTTTCTTATACATAAGACTTGAGAAACGGTTTCCAGATCCAAACCTTTTTTTTGTCTTTCATGATGGAGTAAATCACCAACTCGACATGTTTCTTCATTTATATTTTCAGATACAGAAATATTTTCATTATTTTCCGAGGATTTTTTAACTTTTTCATTATTAGTTTCTTTTATCACCATTTTTATCCTTTAGTAAAAAATTAAGATGAACACATACAATCACAATTTTTAATAAATTTCAATACCATGATCATAAGCATATGCAATTAATTGAGGTCTTAGGGTATTACGCGTAGATTTTAGCAGAAGTTGCATATAATCGGCGACATTTTCAACATTTATAGAACGTATCATACTTTTCACGCGCAAAAAAGCGGCACTGGTTGTTGAGAGATTTCGATATCCCAATCCGAGTAAAGCCAATGCTTCGATAGGATTACTTGCCATTTCGCCGCAAACGGAACAATAAACGCCGGCATTATTTGCTTTATCGACGATCATTTTCATAACATTAAGGAAAGGAGCGGACAAGACGTCGTAGCGTTCGGAAAGTTTTGGATTTCCACGATCGCAAGCGAATATGAATTGAGCCAGATCATTTGTTCCGACAGAGATAAAATCGGCTTTAGAAAGGATATCATCAAGTTGAAAAATAACTGATGGAACTTCAATCATCAAACCGACATTAACTTTTTTAGGCACAGGCAAGCCGCGGTTTTTATCTTTATCCAATTCAATCATCAATGTTTCCCGCGCATCTTCAAATTCTGCCAAATCTGAAATCATAGGAAACATAACATTTAATTCTTTACCGACGGCGGAAATTAAAAAGGCTCTGATTTGCTTGCGCAAAATAGCTCTACGATCCAAGGTGATGCGAATTGAACGCCAACCGATAGCGGGATTGGCTTCACCGGCATAAGCCCAATAAGGCAGTAATTTATCTGAACCAACATCAAGGCTTCGAAATATAACTTTTTTATCTCCGCAACGATTAAGAAGATCTTTGTAATAAGAAACTTGTTTTGCCACATCGGGCATCGTGTCTGCTGTCATAAAAGGAATTTCGGTTCGATAAAGGCCGACACCATCACAATTAGTACTTTCGATATAGTCAAAATCTAATGGTAAACCGACATTTAGATAAAGACCGACAGGAACACCGTCTAGAGTTTTAGTGGGAAGATGGCGCAAAGCATCTAATTTATTTTGTAAATCTTTTCGCTTAGCGATTCGGCGACGAAAATCATCTTCGATTTGCGGGGATGGATTAACATAGACATAACCTTCATTACCATCGATAGCTATTGTTTGCCCATTTTGTATTTCGCTGTAAATACCTTTAATTTTGGCCAAAACTGGAATATTTAAGGCTTTAGCCACAATAGCGACATGCATTGTTGGTGTTCCGTCTTCTAAGATTAATCCCCGTATTCGGGAATAATCATAATCCATTAACTCTGCTGGTCCCATTGTTTGAGCGATAACGATAATATCTTTTGCATCATTATTTTCATATTGATTAGTGGAACCGGTTAAATAAGATTGTAAACGATCGGCGACATCTCTTAAGTCATGCAATTTTTCCCGTAGATAACTATCTGAACTTACCGACAATCGGCTCCACATATCTTCATAGGCTCTCTCAACGGCTGCTTCTGCAGCCAAGCCGCTTTTAATATTATCGGCGATTTTAGAATACCAACCTTTATCTTTAGCAAACATACGATATGTATCTAATATATCAATATGTTCTCCGATTCCGAGTTTGGTTGAATTAAATTTTGCCTCCAAATCAACATTCATCTGATGATGAGCGAATTCCAATCGACGTAATTCTTTTTCTTTATCCTGAGCAAATATGTTTGTAACGAATTGTCGGCGGCGATGCAGTATTGCGGAACCTATTCCATAGCCTTTATTTAAGCAAACACCTTTAATTTTTTCTCTTGAAGATATTCCTCGTGCTTTTATAAGTGATTTTTTATATAGACTGACTTCTTCTGAAAGCAAGATTTCCGCCAACATCATAGCTATTGTTTCAAGAAGTTCGACATCTTCTTGTTGCCGCTGCATTTTATTTTTATTATAAAGAGCCAACACGCCAATGACATGATTCCATTGTAATATAGGAACACCAATGAATGAAGTAAAATCCTGTTCTTTAGATAATTCCGGTTTTGAGGCATATTTAGGATACAGCCATATATTGTCAATAATTAAGGAACGCTTATTTTCTGCTACATCACCAATAATTCCTTCATCATATCCGAGGCGCAAGCGGTATTTAGCGGGCTGATAAAAACCGTATATTGCCAATAACTCCAAATATTTATCATCAATTGTAAAATAACAAGTTGCCGCATCTGCGTTTAATTTATCGATTATAGTTTTAAGAACACACTCAAGTCGTTCCGACATACTTGTCGGTTTTTTCATAATTTGCTGTATTTGTTTAAGTAAGCCAAAAGCTTGTTTAATTGTTGGTGATTGCATAAAACGACCTATTTGAATAAAATTTCATATTATTTTAAGACGTATATTTATTTTCATCAAGTACAAAATAGCATCTATACCATTTTAATCAATTGACTATTTTAATTGATTAGCATAGTGTTTATGGTATAGATTTAAGTTTTCAAGGAAATATAAAATGTCAAATAATTATCAACGAGGGCAGAAAGATACCCGTCCATGGGGAACATGGGAAGTTCTTGACTGTGGCGAAACATATTGTGTTAAAAGAATTAAAGTAACCCCAGGTTCAAAACTTTCGCTTCAATTACACCATCATCGCGCAGAACATTGGATTATTGTTCAAGGTTCGGCTTTAGTGACTTTAGGAGAAGAAATATTACCTAAAAAAACAAATGATCATATATTTATTCCTATTGGCGTCAAACATCGAATTGAAAATAAAACAACAGACGATGTGATATTTATTGAGGTTCAAGCCGGTGATAATTTAGATGAAAATGATATTGTTCGTCTGGAAGATATTTATGGACGCATATAAAAAAGTTTTTCAATTTTAATATGTGTAATAATAATTGACTCTTTAATGAAATAAGTGATAATGCGAACAAACATAATTAATGGGATAAAAAAAATGAATTTTCTAGATTTGGGCTTAAGCAAACAAACCGTTAAAGCAATTAACGAATATGGTATCGAAAAACCAACCACTGTACAAATTGATGTTATTCCCGCCATTTTAGAAGGAAAAGATATTTTCACCATTGCTCCCGGTTGCTGTGGTAAAACAATGTCATATGTTTTACCTTTAATCGATATTATCAGCCGTCCCGAAAAGAGAAATATTTTAATTATGACCTCCGATTCGCAAAAGTCAGTTATGATTTCCGATCAATTAGCTCGTTTAAGCCGTTTTCATGAAGAAAAAGAAAACGATAGCGATGGATGCAATAGTTGTGATGTTATCATCGGTTCTCCTGATTTACTCATTGATCTGACCACAGAAGGACAAATTCAACTTTCCGAAATCAATATTTTAGTGGTTGACGACATAAATCTCATCAAAAAAAACAAACAAATAAAAAATATGGAAAAACTACTTGAGATGATGCCGACTGATAAACAAAATATTGTTTATACAAACCGACGTTCTAAAGAAACACAAAATATTCTTGATAAAATTTTAAAAGCACCGGAAGAAATTAAAGTTAATAAAAATAAAGAACAAGAAGCCGCTTTAGCCGCTCCGACACCAAAAGATATAAAAAACAGCACATCATTAAGCAATAGTGCGGTTAAAAAAGCCATGCTTGATCCAGAAGCACTGGCTTTAAGTAAAAAATATCATACTTTTCAAGATAAAACGCCTCAATTTTTGCTAAATAAAGCGGAATTAGCCAATATTGAATAAAATAAATTAAGTTCTCTATGATATTGGAAAATGAACTTACAATATCATAGAGAAAAAATCATAAACACATCTCATATAACAGCTATAAAATCAAAACCTATATCAAATTTTTAATTTGAACAAATAAAGGTTAAGAAAAAACTATTTTATGTCATTATAGAATTTCTTTCCTCGTTCATCATATTGATAATACATTAACAAATCACGTTTATTGATGGTATTGGCATCGATGGCTGCTTCTGGGATACCCCACAAAATTGAAATCGGCCAAGTTACAAGATTGAGTAATCCATAAAGGTTTTGTTCAGACTGAGCTGCGCGTCCATTACCGAGATAGAAATTTCCAATACCGGGAAGTATATTTAGTAATCCGGCCACTAACGGACTTGCAGGTTTTTCCCACTCCCCGACTGGTCTGTCAATAGTTATACCTTTATACTGTAATTCGGTTAATTGACGTTGCTCATGATAAGTTAAAGACTGACAAGCTGATAGCAATAAGCATAATCCTACAAAAAATAAAATTTTAGTCATATTAAGTTTCCTTTAAGTTGTTTTTTTAATAGATTACCCTTAAAAGATAACAAGCCTTAAATCAGTAGTCAATTTATTTTTTTATAATAATAAATAAATGGGCTTAAGTTAAAATGATAAAATTTAAAAAAGCCGTCGACATAATATCGACGACTTTTTTAGTTTTAGCCTAACAGTTTATTCGGCTGTTTGTTCTTGAATGACAGGAGTTTCACTCTGATCATTTTCAATTTTTTCAGCGTTAGCCGCTTCACGCAATGCCAAAATTTCTTTATCATTTTGCGCGGCGACACGCTTCAAGTTGCGCAAAACCGTACCTGTACCGGCTGGAATTAAGCGTCCGACAATAACGTTTTCTTTTAAGCCGGTTAAGTGATCGACCTTACCTTCAACTGCAGCTTCGGTTAAGACGCGGGTAGTCTCTTGGAAGGAAGCGGCGGAGATAAATGATTTAGTCTGTAATGAAGCTTTTGTAATACCCAAAAGTACAGGATCTGCTTCAGCGGGAACACCGCCGTCAGCAATTGTCTTTTCGTTTTCAGCTTCGAAAACATCTCGGTCGACTTGTTCACCGACTAAGAAAGTTGTATCATTTGGCACACGAACTTCCACTTTACGCAACATTTGCGAAACGATAACTTCAATATGTTTATCGTTAATTTTCACACCTTGCAAACGATATACGTCTTGAACTTCTTTAACCAAATATTCAGCCAATTTTTCGACGCCTAAAACACGCAAAATATCATGTGGTGCAGGTGTACCTTCAACCAACATATCACCTTTTTTAACCACATCACCTTCTTGAACGACTAACCGACGTCCTTTTGGAATCAGATATTCGACAGCCTCGCCTTTTTGAGGTACAACGGTAATACGCTGTTTAGCCTTATAGTCTTTACCAAATTCTACAATACCGTCAATATCAGAAATAATAGCCTGATCTTTAGGATGACGAGCCTCAAAGAGTTCAGCCACGCGAGGCAAACCGCCGGTAATATCTTTAGTTTTAGAGCTTTCTCTTGGAATTCTCGCGACCACATCACCGACTTTAACTTCAGCACCATTTTCAATGGTTAGAATAGCTCCAACAGATAAATAATAACGAACTTCTTTACCATTATCAAATACAACAGGATTACCGTTTTCATCTTTAAGTAAAATTCCCGGTTTGAGGTTAGCTGCATTTGCACCTGAGTGCCAATCGATAACGACATTATCAACAACGCCGGTGGTTTCATCGACACGTTCTTCCAAAGAAATATTGTTGATTAAATCGACCCATTCAGCGCGACCGGCTTTTTCGGTAATAACCGGAACAGTAAACGGATCCCATTCAGCAACTTTTTGTCCTTTTTTAACCTTAGCGCCTTCAGCTACCAAAACCTTGGTACCATAAGGAATTTTATGACGGGATTTTTCTCGATCGTTTCCATCAACAATTACAATTTCACAGTTACGAGAAAGAACGATCATATGTCCTTCAGAATTTGTAACGGTATGATTATTTTCGAGTTTCAAAGTTCCGGCGAAAGGAACTTCAATTGTTGATTGTTCTGCAGATTTAGAAGCCGCACCACCGATATGGAAGGTTCTCATTGTCAGCTGAGTACCTGGTTCACCAATAGATTGGGCAGCGATAACACCAACCGCTTCACCTATATTCACCGGTGTACCTCTTGCCAAATCACGACCATAACAAGCGGCGCAAACCCCATTTTTACATTCACAAGTCAAGACTGATCGAATTTTAACTTGTTCGACACCTGCTTTTTCAACGACATCGACATCATCTTCGGTAATCAGTTTTCCTTTTTTGACTAAAATGTCACCTGTTTCAGGATGAACAATATCCTCTTGAATGGTTCTACCTAAGATGCGTTCACCAATGGAGACGATGACATTACCGCCATCGACCACAGGACGAACAATAATACCTTTTTCTGTACCGCAATCTTGTTCAGTAATAACCACATCTTGAGCAACATCGACCAAACGACGTGTTAAATAACCTGAGTTAGCGGTTTTCAAAGCGGTATCGGCCAACCCTTTACGGGCTCCGTGGGTTGAGTTAAAATACTCAAGCACAGTCAAGCCTTCTTTAAAGTTTGAAATAATTGGTTGTTCAATAATTTCTCCGCTTGGTTTTGCCATCAAACCACGCATACCGGCGACTTGGCGCATTTGAGCGGCGGAACCGCGCGCTCCGGAGTGAGCCATCATGTATACGGAATTGATATAGCCGTTTTCGGTTTTAGAAATATTTTTCATCATCTCATCGGCAACTTTATCTGTACAAGCAGCCCAAATATCAATAACTTTATTATATTTCTCACCTTTAGTAATCAAACCATTTTGATATTGTTGTTCAAATTCTTTAACTTGTTTTTCGGTTTCGGCGATTAATTCTTTTTTAGCTTCAGGAACGATAAGATCATCCTTACCGAATGAAATACCTGCCTTACAAGCGTTTTGGAAACCAAGTGTCATCAAACGGTCAACGAACATAACCGTTTCTTTTTGACCGCAATGACGATAAATAATATCAATGATTTCCCCGATTTCTTTTTTCTTAACCAGACGATTAACCAAAGAGAATGGAACATCTTTATTTTGAGGTAGAATTTCGGCAACCATTAAGCGACCAGCTGTTGTTTCTACCAAGCCATATTGAGAATCACCATTATCATCAATATAATTGACACGGCATTTAATTTTGCTATGCAGATCAATAACTTTTGCATCTAAAGCCAACAGCACTTCATTATAATCGGCAAAGATTGATCCCTCGCCTTTTAAGCCGTCTGCATCATATGTCAAATAATAAATACCCAAAACCATGTCTTGTGTCGGTACGATAATAGGTTTACCGGAAGCCGGCGACAAGATGTTATTGGTGGACATCATTAAGACACGAGCTTCGAGTTGAGCCTCAACCGATAAAGGAACGTGGACGGCCATTTGGTCACCATCGAAGTCTGCGTTAAACGCGGTACAAACGAGTGGGTGCAAATGGATGGCTTTACCTTCGACTAAAACCGGTTCAAAAGCTTGAATACCCAATCTATGTAAAGTCGGCGCACGGTTTAATAGCACAGGGTGTTCGCGTATAACTTCTTCCAAGATATCCCAAACTTCCGGACGTTCTTTTTCGACCATACGCTTAGCCGCCTTAATGGTTGTTGCGTGTCCATAGAGTTCCAATTTAGCATAGACGAACGGTTTGAACAATTCGAGGGCCATTTTTTTAGGCAAACCACATTGCTGTAAACGCAATTCAGGACCAACGGTAATAACCGAACGGCCGGAATAGTCGACACGTTTACCGAGCAAGTTTTGACGGAAACGACCTTGTTTACCTTTGAGCATATCGGACAAAGATTTCAAAGGACGTTTGTTGGTACCGGTAATGGCGCGGGAACGACGACCGTTATCAAACAACGCGTCAACAGATTCTTGCAACATACGTTTTTCGTTGCGGATGATAATATCCGGTGCATGCAATTCGAGTAATCTTTTTAGACGATTGTTACGGTTAATGACACGGCGATATAAATCGTTTAAATCAGACGTTGCAAAACGACCGCCGTCCAAAGGAACCAAAGGACGTAATTCAGGAGGGATAACGGGCAGTACGGTTAAGATCATCCATTCAGGTTTGGTATTAGAGTCGATAAATGACTCAATAATTTTCAAACGCTTAACCAACTTTTTACGTTTAGCTTCTGATGCGTTATCTTTGAGTTCGGCACGAATATTTTTTCTTTCTTCTTCCAAATCGATAGAAGCTAAGATTTCTCTGATAGCTTCGGCACCGATACCGGCACGGAAAGAATCCTCGCCATATTCATCAATAGCTTCTTGATATTGTTCTTCTGACAACATTTCATGCATTGACAACGGAGTTAATCCCGGTTCAATAACGATATAGCTTTCGAAATAAAGTACTCTTTCCAAAGCTTTTACCGGAATATCGGTCAACATTGAAATACGGCTTGGCAGTGACTTTAAGAACCAAATATGTGCGACCGGAGCAGCCAATTCGATATGTCCCATTCTTTCACGACGCACGCTTGATAAGGTAACTTCAACACCGCATTTTTCGCAGACGATACCGCGATATTTCATACGTTTATATTTACCGCACAAACATTCATAGTCTTTAACCGGTCCGAAGATTCTTGCACAAAACAAGCCGTCTCTTTCCGGTTTGAAAGTACGATAGTTAATGGTTTCTGGTTTTTTAACTTCACCATAAGACCAAGAACGGATTTGTTCAGGAGAAGCGATAGAGATTTTGATTTCATCAAAAGAATCTCCGGTAGCTGGCTGCTGACCAAAAAATTTCATAATTTCATTCATTTTTTTATCTCCAATTCTAAACGGCTTCGTTCTGCAATTCTAAATTTAAGCACAACGACTTGATTTCTTTAACCAAAACGTTGAATGATTCGGGAACACCGGCTTCAAAACCTTCTTCGCCACGAACGATAGCTTCATAAACCTTTGTACGTCCGCTAACATCATCAGATTTAACCGTAAGCATTTCTTGCAAGGTATAGGCTGCACCATATGCTTGCAAAGCCCAAACTTCCATTTCACCGAAACGTTGTCCACCGAATTGAGCTTTACCACCCAAAGGTTGTTGAGTAACCAAACTGTATGGTCCAACCGAACGGGCGTGCATTTTTTCATCAACGATGTGGTGTAATTTAATCATATAGATGACACCGACTGTAACTTTGCGGTCAAATTTTTCGCCGGTACGGCCATCATAGAGATCGATTTGACCTGATGTCGGCAAACCGGCCATTTCTAGCATATGATTAATATCTTCTTCATGAGCACCGTCGAATACTGGCGTAGCAACCGGAATACCGTTTTTGACATTAGAAATCATTTCTACTTTTTCAGCAGTAGTCAAATCGGCGATTTCGCGAATATACTGTTTTTCACCGTAGATTTCTTTGAGTTTATTATTAAGCTCTTCCACCGTCTTTTCACCGCGTTTATATTGTTCGCACATTTCATTAAGTTGTTTACCAAGTTCTTTAGCCGCCCAACCGAGGTGTGTTTCCAAAATTTGTCCGACATTCATACGCGAAGGCACGCCGAGTGGATTTAACACGATATCGACAGGTGTACCGTCTTCGGTATAAGGCATATCTTCCAAAGGCAATACTCGGGAAACAGTACCTTTGTTTCCGTGACGACCAGCCATTTTATCACCGGTTTGCATTTTACGTTTGGTAGCAATAAAGACTTTAACTGTTTTTAGAACACCTGGCAACAAATCATCGCCGCGTTGAACTTTTTCAACTTTATTATCAAAATGTTCTTTAACGCCTTTTTCGCGAAGTTCATAGGAAAGAACCAATTCTTCTATTTTTGCCATAGTTTCTTCATCTTGAACGACGATTTTACGCCATTGTGAAGAAGGAATTTCTGCCAACATATCTTCTGTAAGAACGGATTTTTTTGCTATTCCTTTAGGAGCGTCGACGACGATTTGTCCAATTAACATTTCTTTCAAGCGTGCATCGAACACTTTTCGAATAATAGCTATTTCATCATCACGGTCTTTAGCGAGTTGAGAAATTTCTTGTTGTTCGATAGCCAAGGCGCGTTCATCTTTTTCGACGCCGCGGCGTGAGAAGACGTGTACATCGACAACAATACCTTCAATACCGGGTTGTACGCGCAAAGAAGTATCGCGAACATCGGAAGCTTTTTCACCAAAAATAGCACGCAGCAATTTTTCTTCCGGAGTAACCGGAGATTCACCTTTAGGTGTGACTTTACCGACCAAAATATCACCGGCTTTAACTTCTGCGCCGATATAAACGATACCGGCCTCATCCAAGTTACGCAAAGCTTCTTCACCGACATTTGGAATATCACGGGTAATTTCTTCCTGACCGAGTTTAGTATCACGCGCCATGACTTCAAATTCTTCAATATGTAAAGAAGTCAGCACATCATCACGCGATACACGTTCAGACAACAAGATAGCGTCTTCATAGTTCAAACCGTTCCATGGCATAAAGGCCACGAGCATATTTTTACCTAAAGCCAATTCGCCCATATCGGTACATGGACCATCAGCCATAATATCTCCGGCTTTAACCACATCGCCGACTTTAACAAGTGGAATTTGGTTAATACAGGTATTTTGGTTTGAACGACGGAATTTTTGCAATTTATAAATTTCGACACCGACATCAGCCGAATTTTTATTCATTGACCGTACCACGATACGATTTGCATCAACGGCATCGACCACTCCGTCATATTTACAAACGACTGTTGCGCCGGAATCTTTTGCTACGGTTGCTTCCATACCGGTACCAACTAGAGGAGCCTCGGAACGAAGCAGCGGAACGCCTTGACGCTGCATATTTGCTCCCATCAAAGCACGGTTAGCATCATCGTTTTCTAGGAATGGAATAAGAGCTGTTGCGACAGATACCAATTGCTTTGGAGAAACGTCAATAAAATTGATTTCTTCAGGAGCATGAAGCTCAAATTCACCGGCTTTTCGGCAAGCGATAGTATCTTTAACGAAAGTACCATCTTCACGAACTTCCGCATTAGCTTCCGCAATAATGTACTTACCTTCTTGATCTGCGGACAAATAAACGACTTCATCAGTAACACGACCATCAACGATTTTGCGATATGGACATTCAATAAAACCGTATTTGTTAATGCGGGCATAGGTAGACAAAGAGTTAATCAAACCGATATTTGGACCTTCAGGTGTTTCAATCGGGCAGATACGACCATAATGTGTCGGGTGAACGTCACGAACTTCAAAACCGGCTCTATCACGACTTAAACCACCTGGTCCCAACGCAGATAAACGACGTTTATGAGTAATTTCGGACAAAGGGTTATTTTGATCCATAAATTGGGACAATTGTGATGAACCGAAAAATTCTCTGATAACGGAAGCAATAGGTTTAGCATTAACTAAATCTTGAGGTTTAACGTTATTTAGAACTTCAGAACTCATTCTTTCACGAATAGCTCTTTCCATTCTAAGCAAGCCCATCCGATATTGATTTTCCATCAATTCACCGACGGAACGGACACGACGATTTCCCAAGTGATCGATATCATCGACTTCGCCATGACCGTCGCGTAATTCGACCAAACGTTTTACAATGCGTAAAATATCATCTTTACGCAAAGTGCGATATGTATCGGGTGCTTCTTCAAAAGGGATATCCAAAGCGGTGTTCATTTTAACACGACCGACGGATGATAAATCATAACGTTCGTTATCAAAGAACAAAGCTTTAAATAAGGCATCGGCTGTTTCATATGTAGGTGGTTCGCCTGGGCGCATAACGCGATAAATATCAAACAGTGCTTCTTCTCGGTTGTGATTTTTATCGGCTTCCAGAGTATTGCGAATATAAGGGCCGACATTAATATTATCAATATAAAGAACTTTTAACTCATTCAGTTTTGTTTCTTTAATTTTATTTAAGAGATCTTGATTAATTTCGGCACCGGCTTCTGCGAGTATTTCTCCTGTTTTATTTTCGACAAGGGCTGTTGCCAAGAATTTGCCTAATAAACTATTTTCATCAACGCGATAAAATTCCAATCCCTCATCGACGAGTTTTTGGGCTGTACGGGCGGGAATTTTTTTACCGGCTTCAAAAACGATTTTACCGGTTTTAGCGTCGATTAAATCGAAACTGAGTTTAACGCCTCGAAAACGTTCCGGAAGGAATTTAGCTTTCCAACCTTTTTTATCACCGATATATGTATCGACGTCATAAAAGTAAGAGAGGATTTCTTCTTTATCCATTCCTTTAATTTCAAAACGATCTAATTTTTTACCTTCTTTAGCCAATTCTTTTATTTTTTCTTCTGTTTCCTTGGAATAAAGGGAATAAAGGATAGAAGTAACCGGTAATTTACGACGGCGGTCAATACGAGCATAGACTAAATCTTTGGCGTCAAATTCAAAATCGAGCCATGAACCGCGATATGGTATCACTCTGGCGGCAAACAAATATTTACCGGAAGCAATTGTTTTTCCTTTATCATTATCAAAGAAAACACCGGGAGAGCGGTGCATTTGCGATACGACCACACGTTCTGTTCCATTAACGATAAAGGTACCTTTATCTGTCATTAACGGAATATCTCCCATATAAACATCTTGTTCTTTAATATCATGGATAGATTTAGCTCCGGTTGCTTCATCGACGTCCCAAACCACGAGACGCAAAGTAGCTTTTATCGGTGCGGCGTAAGTCATATCACGTTTAATACATTCATCAACGTCATATTTTGGTTCTTCGAGTTCATATTTTACGAAATCGAGTTCGCCGGTACCGGAAAAATCTTTAATAGGGAAAATAGATTTAAAAACTTCTTCCAAACCGAATTCACAATTTTTATTTTCGATAAAGTCACGATATGATCCGGTTTGCACTTCAATTAGACTCGGCATTTCAGACACGGAGTCGATTTTGCCGAAATTCTTTCTTACACGTCGTTTGCTCGTATAAGATTCCTTCATCTTACCTGATTCCTTTATGGTTAAATTCTGCGACAATGCTATCAAACTTGTTGAACCCCGACCGCAGAAGGTTAATTGATTAAAAAAACGAAATACCTCATCAAACCCGCGGAGACAAGCTCCTCTTGATGAGAAAGATAAAATAATTGCATGCAATTGTTGCGATTCGCAACTAAATTCAAGCGGGATAATGACTCACATTTATATTTCTGGCAAGTAAAAAAATTATTTTTTTATAGATCAAACAAAATTTAATGAAGAGAATTTTTTTCTGCTTTAAGAGATATTTCCAACCAGTGATTTTCATCATCTTCTTTTTTAGCTTCCAATTCTTCGAGTTTTTTAGTTAATTGCACAAAATAAGCGGGATCTTGCTGATAAAGATTAGAATTATCTAGTTGTTTTTTTATTTTTTCGATTTCTTTTTCTGTTTGTGATATTTGTTCGGGTAAAACGGTAAGCAATCTTTGTTCGTTATAACTTAAAATTCTGCGGGAAGATGATTTTTTTTCATCTTTTAGAGATGTTTTATTTTTTATTTCCGCCGTATTATTTTTGGCATTTATTTTTTCTTCCGTTTGTTTGAGTAAGAAATCGCTATAACTGCCGACATATTCTTCAGCTTTACCGTTACCAGACATATAAATAATGGAAGTTACGATTTTATCCAAAAAATCACGATCATGACTTACTATTAATACTGTACCGTCATAATCGCTAATCATTTCCTGCAAAAGATCAAGAGTATCCATATCCAGATCATTTGTAGGTTCATCAAGAACCAAAAAATTCGAAGGCAGTGCTAAAACTTTTGCCAACATTAAACGGTTTTTTTCTCCGCCGGAAAGAGCGGAAACCGGAGATTTTGCTTGTTCCGGCGTAAACAAAAAATCTTTCAAATAAGCCACGACATGTCTATAAGCGCCATGAACCCATATATGATCACCTTCATCACACAATGTTTTCCATAAAGTTTTATTCGGATCAAGAGACACTCTATTCTGATCGAAATACGCCTCTTCAAGATTTTTACCGATTCGAACAAAACCGGAATCAGGCTCTATTTTCTTTGTCAACAATTTTATTAATGTTGTTTTTCCGGCGCCATTCGGACCGACGATACCTATTTTATTGCCGCGAATGACTTTTATGGAAAAATCATTAACAATAGATTTTGTTTGAAAAGATTTGCACAAATGTTTTGCTTCAATAACCAATTTGGACCGCCAGACGGTATTTTCAATTTCCATATTGACGGAACCGGTCTGTTTGACTTGTTCCCGTCGTTCCTGACGCAGTGCGATTAAACGTCGCAAACGTCCCATATTACGTTTTCTACGGGCTGTAACGCCTTTATGCAGCCATTGTGTTTCTTCTGCAATTTTTTTATTAAGGTATTTTTGGGCGATAATTTCCTGTTCAATGATTTGATCCTGCCATTCCTCAAAAAATCCAAAACCCTTATTATTCCGGTGCAAGACGCCGCGATCAAGCCAAAAAGTCGTACGCGATATATTTGACAAAAAGCATCGATCATGACTGATAACAACGACCGCTCCTTGATAACCGCCGATAATTTTTTCCAATTTTTCAATTGTCGGCATATCTAAATGATTTGTCGGTTCATCCAAAAGCAAAATATCCGGTTCATTAATTAACGCGCGCGCCAATGTCGCTTTTCGACGTTCTCCGCCGGAAGCTGTATTAGGATCGGCTTTAGCATCAATTTCCAATTCTCTTATCCACATTTGCACTTTATAGTCTTCTCCACCATCGGCCGGCAGTCCGGAAGACACCACTTCTTGCAAAGTATGAAACGAAGATAAATCCGTTTCCTGCGGCATATAACCAATTTTAATTCCAGGTTGAATAAAAATTTCTCCTTCATCTGCCTCAATAAGTCCGGCGATAATTTTCAACAAAGTTGATTTACCTGATCCGTTGCGGCCGACAAGAGAAATTTTATCTCCGCGATTAATATAAAACTCCACATTTTCAAACAGTTGTTTACTGCCAAAACGAATTTTTGCACCTTTAATCGTATAAATTGGCGGATCAAAAACCGACATTATGAATTATTCCTTTCAAACACATATGCGTTTTATATCCAAAACCACAAAAAATGAAACAAAAATTTCACTTTATCCTAACAAAAAATTATGATAAATTATAATTAGATAAATCAGTTTCATAGAGGATAATATGCCGTCAAACAATATAAAAGAACGAATAAATCGGATTAAAGAAAAAGCGCAGACGAATCTCAAAGCGGCGTTATCTGAAACTGTGCGTGCAACTTCCGCTCTTCCTTCGATGGCAGGCGAGCAAAAAATTCAAGATAACGACACAAACAAAACATTGGTCGAACAAACACAATCTCCCAACCGTATCATTTACGAAAACTCTACAACATATGATGCAAGAGTAGATTTTTATCCCGTTACATATGACAGTAAAAACCAAAAATATACACTTAATTTTAATGGTGATGAATATAATTATAATCTAGATGAAACCCGCCCCAAAAAATTATCAAGGCAATGGCGTCAAGAAGAAGCACAAGATTTTAAAGAAGCTGGACCGGATCAAATTATAACGATTACAGATCCCGGAGAAATACGCGCTCTTGGTTCCTACTCGCATTCAGAGAAAAATATCACTCTACACGAGTTTGACATCACTTTTAACGAATTCGAAGAATATTACAGCGACGAATATGAAGATAGTCAAATACAAATGGCATGGAATGCGATATCAAACCATAATAAAAACCTTAAAGACACAAGAATCCACGAAGAACAACACCGCACCAATGACAAACTTGGAATTTACGCGCCGGGACTTTCACCCGAACAATATGGTATTTTAAATCAATATGATGAGTGTAGTGCAAAAATTGCCGAGCTAAACAGCTACATCACCGACTATAAAAAAGCCTTAAAGGAAGGAAAATCTAAAGACGAAGCTTTACAAGTATTTGATAATGATTATCAAAAAGATTACACTTTTTATAAAGAAGCATTAGCCCAAGGTTTGGATCCCGATAGCAAAGAAGGGCGAAAATTGATGGTTCAAGGCACCATTAATATGTGGCAGAAAAAGTATCAAGAACCCTATACGGAACAAATTCTTCAAATAGCTAGTAAGGGGAGTTTTAACACGGATGCTGCCAGCCTTATTATCGGTAATGAAAAAGAACTGCAAAAAAGAATAAATATGATATTTGACAATATTAACAACAACAACTACAGCCGGAAAAATGGTGTCAAATCGCCTCTAAACCTAAGCCGCTATCTACCGGAAGAACAAATGGGCCTAACACAAGCGGTACAACAAGCTATTGATGATTTTATAAAATGGGGAAATAATCTCTCACCTGAGACACGCGACTATATAAGTGACAACATACGCGGTCGTACGGATAAACAAAAAAATCGTCATCTTATAGAATTGCTTACCGGACGCAAAAACCCAGATAAAGTCTTTTCTAAGCAATCTAACCAAAATTTGCAAAATAACAACATCCCCTCACAGATGATGCAATCAAAAAAGCAAAACAGTTATTGAATAAAAAATTTTTTCGTATATGATAAAATAAACTTGTTTGAAACAGCGGAATTATAAAAATGCCGAAAATATTGATATTGCTTGCTTCATGCTCCCTACTTTCTTTTGTCGCAAACGCAGCCGATAAAGAAATATCTATGATAGACTTGTTTGGCGAAGAAGCGCAAAAAGAAGAAGTGCAAAAAAAAGAAAATTCTCTTTCTAAAACTAAGAGTTCTCAGACAACTAAAGAAAATAATACCGATGAAGATGAAGGTATGTTTTCTTTTTTTAATTTTTCATTTTTAAAAGATAAAGAAAAAGCGGAAGAATTTTCCAAACAAAAAGAAGAAACTCAAGAAAATTTTCTTGAACGCGTAACGCGTATGGCTGATGAAGGAAATATCGACGCCTGCTTAACCTTAGGATATATGTATCTTTATGGTGAAAACGGTGTTAAACAAGACGAAGAAAAAGCATTTAGTTATTACTCCATGGCCGCGTCACAAGGAGATAATATTGCCATTAACAATCTCGGAAGTCTCTATTACAGCGGCATCGGCACACAAAAAAATATTGTTAAAGCAATAGAAATGTTTGATAAATCGGCTCAATTAGGTAATGGTGAAGCTGCTATTAATTTAGCTTTTATTTATTTAACATCCGTACCCAACGCTTCTGATAAAAAAATTGTCGACTTACTTAAGCAAGCCGCTCAAACAGGTAATATTACAGCAACCTATATGATGGGATACGCATATTACCGTGGTTACGTTGTTTCCAAAGATTTTCATAAAGCTTTTGAATTATTTAATCAAGCCGCAGTATCTTATGACGAGGCTCAATATGAATTGGCGCAACGATACATAAACGCGGAAGGCACGCCTCGTAATTACGGCAACGCGGTTAAATTTTTAAAACAAGCAGCTCTTCAGGGACATGTCAAATCCATGAATGAACTTGGAAATATTTTGGCCAAAGGTACGGCTTATCAAAAAAATGAATACCAAGCTTATATTTGGTTTAATATAGCTTCCGTGTATGGAATAGAAGAATCCGCGCAAAAACGTGATTTTTTAGAAAAGAAACTTCAAATAGAAGAAATTCTGCAAGCCCAAGCAGCTGCGGAAACATTTCATCCTCAACCGACAGAAATGACTTCTTATATTAAACAAACATTTGGTCAAGATCTTGGCAGCTATATTGATAAAAAAATGGGAATAGACGCTTCTAAAAAGCCTAAACCTAAAACGCAACCTCAACAACCGCTTAAATTAATAAACGACTAAAATAAACGTATTGAAATCTGATAATATTATCCATCTTCAAGATGGATTAAAATAGACACGCTAATCATCATGGCAATTAAAGTCGGCGTCCATACAGCCAAAAGCGGTGGAATATACCCGTTAATACCAAAAGTATAGATGACTTGAGAAAGAAAATAAACAAGAAATCCGGTTGAAATACCGCCAACAATTAAAAACATAACCCCACCACGACGATTATTCGGTCGTAGGGCAAAAACGGCAGCCACCAACAACATGGCACATAATAAAAACGGCGAATTCCATAAAGACATATACCGCATTTGATGACGCAAAGCCGAAAAGCCTGACATTTCATAAAAACGAATGGTATCCGGTAGATTCCAAAAAGAAATGGCCTCGGGATCAATAAAATTTTCTTTAATCCTATCAATTGTAAGTGTCGTTTGGTAATCTACATTATTAACACTAACAACCGGTTGTCCCGCCTCATATATGCGGACATCTTTTAATTCAATTTTATGATCTTTTAATTCTGCCGCATAAGCTTCAACTCTTTTGACTAGTTGGGATTGGCGGTCCATTTCCAATACACTGACCTTGCGCAATAACAATACATTTCCTTCTTGACGAACAGACTTTGCTTCAAGGACTAAAAAGGTGTTCTCATCTACAGCTTCTCTAATCCACAACCCTTTATTCGAAAAAAGAACGGCTTTGGGATTTTTGGTTTTAAAACGATAATCAAGTGTTTCATAAACTTCATATAAATAAGAAGATATGGGATTAAGAATAGAAATATTAATTAATCCAACAATAAACACCGCACCGAGTAAAGGTGCTAAAAATCCCCAAATAGAAACACCGGCGGCGCGAATAATAACAAATTCATTACTACGACTGACTTTCCAAAAAGTAACCATAGCCGCAATCATCATAATAAAAGGGAATACCATATCAAAAGTTCGCGGCATTTTAGAAAGTGCCATTTTCATAACAAAAATGAAATCAACATCGGGTCTGTCTGCCGTTCGACGCAAGAGTTCAATTATCTCAAACATCAAAATAATACCTGTCACCATAAGCAACACAG
Source organism: uncultured Alphaproteobacteria bacterium (assembly GCA_944391335.1). Taxonomy (GTDB): domain Bacteria; phylum Pseudomonadota; class Alphaproteobacteria; order RF32; family CAG-239; genus JAFUYI01. The sequence goes on along the minus strand of CALXTF010000013.1, from coordinate 7,179 downwards.
CTATAAAATTAATCAGCAGCTGTTTAATCATATATCGTCCGAGAATAGAGCCTGGTTTCATTTTTTGCACTTTCGTTTTAAAAACTGGTGCTAAGCATAATCAAAAAAATAATTTTTATCAATTATATTTTTTGTAAATTATGAGCTTCATTTATTAAATCATTAACAAAAGTTTGTAAACCGTCTAATTGTCGAACCCGTTTCATGCGTTCACCGGATATAATCCGTCTGATTTTTTCGACAGTATCTTCTAATTGAGCATTAACAACGACATAATCAAATTCATTCCAATGGCTGATTTTTTCGAGTACGAGGTTCATTCTTTTTTTGATAATTTCTTGACTATCGGTTCCACGCCCTTCTAATCGTGACTGAACTTCTTTGATTGAAGGTGGTAAAAGATAAATAGTGACAACGTCTTGACCAGCTTTTTCTTTCATTTGCCGCGCCCCCATCCAATCTAAATCAAAGACGACATCTTCACCGACATTAATAAAACGATCAACCTCGGAACGAAGTGTGGCATAGCGACTTCCGTATTGAGAATCGACATATTCATAAAAAGCACCTTCTTCTTTAAGTTTATCATATTCCGCATCACTTATAAAATAATAATCCACACCATTTTGTTCATTGTAACGAGGTTGACGCGTCGTAACGGATACAGAAAATTTAATATTTGGATCCCGAGCAAGAATTTCTTTAATAACCGTTCCTTTCCCCGCACCAGAAGGGCCTTCAATCACAAACATTGCTCCTCGCCGAACCTTACGCAAATAATTAATAACATCTTCCATAAATTTTACTCCATATTTTGCCTTTATCCACACAATTTCTCATGTATGTATTTAAGGTTTACAATTTTAATAATGATCCGTTTTTGGATATTTGTAAAAAAATCTCCTCAAATTTATTTTTTTAGATATTATATGAATATTAATAATTCTTCATTAAAGGAAAGTAAAAATGGAAACAAAATTTACAAATGTACTGATAACCGGCGCATCTTCAGGAATTGGAGAAGCCATGGCTCTTTATTATGCCGCCTCCGGTAGTAAGAATCTTTTTCTTTGCGGACGTAATAAAAAAAGACTTGAAAATGTTCAACAAAAATGCGAACAATTCGGTGCTAAAGTATTTATATCACTCATTGATGTTAATGACAAAGAAAAAATGCAGGCGTGGATTATCCAAAGCAATAAAAAAGCTCCGCTAAATCTGGTTTTGGCTAACGCAGGCATAGCAACAACACAAGAAATAGATGAAAATATATATAATACATTCAATACCAATATCTTTGGCGTATTAAACACGGTTTTGCCTGCGATTAATTTATTTTCGAAACGACGAGGCTCAAGCATAAAAGCCATAGCCATGCTTAGCTCTATCGCCGGTTATCACGGTCTGGCAGGTTGTCCGTCATATAGTGCCAGTAAAGCTTGTATAAAAGCCTATGGTGAAGCCTTGCGCGTTTACTTAGCTCCCAAGAATATACAAGTTAATATTATCTGCCCAGGTTTTGTACGTTCCCGTTTGACAGACAAAAACACCTGCCCTATGCCGTTTTTCTTAGAAACAGAAAAAGCAGCATCAATTATAGGCGATCGTTTAGAAAAAAACATTGGTTTAATAGCCTTTCCGTGGCCGATGAGATTTGGCGTTTGGTTATTATCCGTTTTACCCAACTGCATAAGTAGTTTTATATGTTCTAAACTCCCATATAAAGTGTAATTATTCATAATTCTAATACGGAAATCAAATGAAAGCGACAATCATAGCTATCGGTAAGTGTAAAAAAAATTCACCGGAAAAACAAATTATTGATGAATATATAAAACGATCCGGTTGGAATATAAATATAAAAGAACATGAAAACGCCAATCAAGAAGAAGAAGCCAAATTCCTTCTTTCTTCTGTTTCACCCAACGCCAAAATCGTGGTTTTAGATGAACGAGGAGAAAATATTAAATCACTAGAACTTGCCGCCCTAATAGAAAAATGGATGCTTGAAGGTTGTTCAGAAGTTTGTTTTCTTATCGGAGGCGCAGATGGTCATCTTCCACAAACAAGAGAACAAGCCGATTTAATCCTCTCATTTGGCAGGCTAACACTACCCCATATGTTAATGCGCGCCGTATTAACAGAACAAATATATAGAATTCAAACAATTATCAACCATCACCCTTACCATAGAGAATAAAAATATTCAAAAAACTATTGCTAAAAAATTATGTATATAATAAAAATAAAGATTAAAGATTAAAATCACTATTGAGTAAATATATGACTACAAATATCTCTCCTAAGGTTAGCATTATTGTTCCTATATATAATACAGAAAAATATTTACCTAAATGTCTGGACAGTTTAATCGAACAAACACTTTCAGATATTGAAATTATATGCGTGAACGATGGCTCAACCGATCACAGTTTAACGATTCTTGAACAATATAAACAAAAAGATCCGAGAATAATTGTTTTAAATCAAAATAACTCAGGTCAAAGCATTGCGCGCAATCAAGGTCTAAAAATAGCTCAGGGAAAATATATTCAGTTGGTAGATGCCGATGATTGGATTACTAACGATTGTTGTCAAATATTATATCAACAAGCGGAAGATGATCAATTGGATATGCTCACAATGGCGGCAACTAGTTATATAGAAAATAAAAAAGAGTATATAAAAGAACCTTTTTATAACTTTTATTGGTTAGAAAATAAAAATGAAAGATTAATATTAACCAGAAAAGAATATATGCAACATTGGTGGGAATTTGCGCCAACAGCTCCTCTTACCTTATATAACAGAAATTTTTTAATAGAAAATAAACTGTTTTTTCCTGAACATCTTAAATTTGAAGATTGTTTGTTTTTTAAGCAAGCCTTATTCAAGACCGATAAAATAGGAATTAACCGAAGCCAACTCTATTTTCATCGAGGACATATGGAAAGTACAGTCAACAACGGCGGCTATCATTATCTTGACTGGTTCACAATTAATGCCCAAATATACAATCTGATAAAAAGTTATGAAATTTCCCAAAAACAAATCGACACATGGCTTTTTTCAACAGTAAATTACTCATTTAAACTATGGAAAGGAATAAACAAACAATTCCGACAACAATTTTATAAAAAAGCTCATGATTTTTATACCCGATATTCGCCATCGACTGATTGGATTATTAATAACAAAACATTGCGAAGATTCTTATATTCCCTACTGATAGCTAAAAATTATTTAACATTCAAACTTCTTTATTATTTTCCTAAAAAAACATCAAAAAAAAATGTAAGTATTAAAATTTTAGGATTTAAATTAAAATACCCAAGGAAAACAAAATGCTCTTCATAGATCAACCATATATTGAAAAGAATCAAAATAAAAGTCGTCTTGTATGTAATATCAATATAGATCAAACAGAAAAACAAACAATATGGTTTGAAGTTGATGAAAAATATGAAAAATATTTATGTACAGAAAGAAGCGATGCATATATAATTGGTCTTCTAAATTGGGCTATGCGTACACATCATGATATCACATGCAAAACACCCGTTAGTGAAGATTTACTATTTAACCTAAATGAATATCTTATTCCATCACTGATTAAATATGCACCTGACTTTCATGATGTTAAAATACACGCCCCGATAACGAATGAAACTTTACCGAACGAAGGCGGCGTTGGCACAGGTCTTTCATGCGGTATTGACTCATTGCACGCAATTTATAAGCATCTTAATTGTTCTTATCCTTCACATAAATTAACTCATTTATGTATTAATAATGTTGGAGCCTTCAATAACTGCTATCAAAAATATGGAATTGACCATATACGGAAAGAACGTTATGAAATTGCCCAAAAAGCAGCAGCAGAAATAGGATTGCCGATTATAACTACAGATTCTAATTTTCAAACTACTTTTAAACAAAATCATTTATTAACCCATACATATTCCTCAATGTTTGCCGTTTTTTGTATGCAAAAATTATGGCAAACCTACTTTTATGGTTCAAGCGGTTATGATTTTAATTCATTTACTTTAACTAATCACGCTCAAAAAGATTGTTCTTTATATGAGCTACTTTCCCTCAACTGTTTTAGCACACGTTGTTTAAAGATATATTCAGAAGGCGGAGCGGAAAGTCGTTTAGAAAAAACAGTAATGATTGCCGATTATAACATAGCCCACCAATATCTTCATGTTTGCACACAACAAAACAACAACTGCGGAATTTGTTCTAAATGCAGAAGAACAATACTTTGCCTTGATGCTCTTGGTAAATTAGATAAATTTTCCAAAGTCTTTGATCTACAATACTATAAAAAACATAAAAAAGAATATTTACTATGGCTCTATGCCTCCCACAAAAATCATGATGTTATGAATAATCCAACTTATAACTTATTAAAAAAAGAAATAACAATAAAAATAAAATTATATTATTATTTTCAGAAATTGTATAAATATATGCCTATTATGATTACGAAACAACACATTAAATTAAACTTAGGATTTATTAAAATATCATTCAAACATAAAAAAAAGAAATAAAATGGAAAACACAATTGTAAAAACAAAAATTTGCACAGGTTGCAGCGCATGTTTAAATATATGCCCTAAAAATGCGATTAAAATGGAATTAAACAATGAAGGATTTTTCTATCCGCATATAAACACAAATCTATGTATTCATTGTGGTTTATGTTTAAAAATTTGCCCGACAGAACATCTATCATACAAAAATAAAAAACGTCCTTTATGCCTTGCGGCCGGTGCTAAAGACAATTTAAGGAAAGAAAGTTCTTCTGGTGCAATTTTTCCTCTATTGTCCGAATTGATTCTGCAGAATAAAGGATATATATGTGGTGCTGCTTTTGATGAAAGAAACAAACTAAACCACATTATTATTGATAATATACAAGATTTATCAAAATTAAAAGGTTCAAAATATGTTCAAAGCGATTTAGGTAATTGCTTTTGTAACATAAAAGACCTTCTTCAACAAAACAAATATGTTTTATTTTCGGGTACCCCATGTCAAGTTGCAGGTCTATATTCGTTTTTACAAAAAGATTATGAAAATTTATTAACTGTTGATATTATTTGCCATGGAGTACCTTCTCCAAGTAGTTTTGAAAAATATACATCAGATTTGTTAAAAGAAAAAAATGAAAAAATAACATCTATTAACTTTCGAGATAAAAAAGAAGGTTGGACATCATATTATTTCACCATACAAACGAACAAAAACACATATTCTTCCAGCAATAAGCAAAATCCATATATATGTGCCTTCCTTAAAAATTTAAATTTACGCCAATCTTGCTCTCAATGTCCTTTTTCACGTTTTCCTCGTCAAGGGGATATTACTCTTGGGGATTTCTGGCTTATTGAAAAGGTTAATCCTAAATTAAATGACGAATTAGGAACATCACTTGTTTTGCTAAATTCAAAAAAAGGAGAAAAATATTTTAATGATATTATCCCTCACTTAAAATTTTATCAAAAAGTTCCTATCAAATATGCTATAAAAGAAAATTCATCATTAGTATCACCATCACTATCCCATCCGAAACGCAAAGATTTTTTTGCACGTTTACAACGAACATCATTTTCTAAAAACGTTTTATATTGTCAAGGATTACTCTATGATTGTGCTATTTTAAATTTTTGGTTTAGTAGTAATTATGGTGCATTATTGACTTGCTATGCTTTACAAGAAAGTATTAAAGATCTTGGTTATATACCTAAAGTTATCAATTATGTTCCGCCTAAAATAACAATATCAAACACCATATCTGAATATTTTTCAGAAAAATATTTAGATATGACCCATCAATGTAAAGACATTTACGATTTGCATCAATTAACCCAAAGAACCGATACTTTTATAGTTGGTTCTGATCAAGTCTGGCGTCATAAATATATGCAAGTATTCGGTAAAAACATATATCAATTAAACTTTGTACCTCTTAATGCTAAAAAAATTGCTTATGCAGCAAGTTTCGGATTAGATTATTGGGAAGGCGGTTATGAAGACACTTTATTAACGAAATATTATATTTCACGATTTGATCATATTTCTGTTCGCGAAGATGATGGGGTTGATATTTGCCGCAACACCTTTGGGCAAGAAGCGACACATGTTCTCGATCCTGTTTTTTTAACTACTATGGATAGATGGCAGCGATTATTAGACAACAGCAATTGTCATGAACAAAATTATATAGCTTCATATGTTTTAGATAAATCTTCTGATAGTATTCAAACAATTGATTATGTATGTGAACAATTAGGCAATAGACGTGTTGTTAATATGGTTAATGCATCGCGAAATAAAACAAATATTAGCGTGGAAGATTGGCTCTATTATATTAAGAACTGTCGCTTTTTTATTACTGATTCATTTCACGGTCTCTGTTTTGCAATTATTTTTAACAAACCTTTTATCTGTTTAGCGAATAAATCGAGAGGATATTCACGTTTTCGTTCACTTTTAGAAATGCTTGGTTTACAGAACCGTTGTTTTGATAATTTTGATGACATAAAAGAATATAAAGATTTATTTACAGATATTGATTATAAAACAATTAACAAGATTTTGGATAAAGAACGTCAACGTTGTTTAAAATGGTTAGAAGATGCAATAAACTCTCCTCAAAGACAATATTCTACGGAACAACAAAGGTTTATGGAAATAGCTGAAGTAATACGATGCCAAAATATAGAGTTACAAAAAGAACAAAAAATTTTATATAATCGAATATTATTAAAAGAATTAAAACGTAAATATATAAAATATAAAATTAAAACTTTTTTTTCTTTTGGTAAAAGACATAAACGATATAAGAAACAAAAAGAAGAATTAAAGGAACAAATTCGAAATCTAAAAAAACAATTAAAAAACAACAATTAATTTATTTTATTTAATAGAAAGATTATAATATTATTTTTTTCAATAAATTATTTATATTTTTACTTGACAATTTTAATATATATCATTATTAATACATATATTAAATCTAATACATAAGGAAAAACTAAATGTTAATAACAATTTTATTTATCTCTAGCATATTTTTTTCATCAAACGCATATGCGAATCCGGCTTGTGCAGTATGTACCGTGGCAGTGGCCGCGTCATTGGAAATAGCGCGTTATTTTGGTG
>CALXTF010000012.1 GCA_944391335.1 uncultured Alphaproteobacteria bacterium | reverse complement strand
AGCGATGCGAAAGATTTTGCTCAAAAATTCGGCATTAAACAAAAAATTTTCCGCTTTAATCCCTTGGAGATAGAAGCCGTTAAATACAACCGACAAGAAAGATGCTATTTTTGCAAACGCTGCATTTTTCAAAAATTTTCCGATTATTCCAAAGAACAAGGCTTGATTTATCTTATGGATGGAACCAATGCTGATGATTTAAAGACATTTCGCCCCGGAAAAAAAGCCTTACAAGAATTAGGAATAATATCTCCTTTGGCAGAATTAGGCTTTAGTAAAGCTCAAATTCGGCAATTATCCCAAGAATTAGGTTTAGCAACAGCATCTAAACCGGCTATTCCGTGTCTGGCAACAAGGTTTGCATATAACACGTTTTTAGATGAAGAGGAGATAACGCGTGTTGCCAAAGCAGAAATCAAGCTTAAACAACTTTTTCCAAAAATTAAAGACTTGCGTTTGCGTGTACATAATGATTTAGCTCGTTTGGAAATTCAGCAAGCAGATTTTCCCCAAATTTTTTCCAGATATATGGAAGTTGTAGAAAGCTTAAAATCTCTTGGCTTCAAATTTATAACCTTAGATTTACAAGGTTTTCGTTCGGGAAGTTTTGACAACAATTCAAAATTAAAGGTGTGATAATGAAAAAAATCTTTTTTATTTTAACTTTGCTTTGTATTTCAAACACAGCTTTGGCTCACGGCAATTTCGATGCAACAGAAATCGCAAGCGGAGCGACACTTTCTGCCATTTGGTTTGCCGCTTTATTAACTGCCATAATTCATACCGTGATGGGACCGGATCATTATCTGCCCTTCATCGCTATTGCCAAAAGCCGCGGATATAGCATAAAAAAGACACTGCTTTGGACATTTATTTGCGGTTTGGGACATATTGCCAGTGCTTTATTATTAGCCTTGGTCTTTATTTATTTCTCACACTGGTTGAGTAAAGAAAACTTTTTATGGCTGGAAGAAAACCGTGGAGACATAGCCGCCTACGCGCTCATCGGTTTGGGGGCGGCATATATTCTCTGGGCTTTAAGACAGCGTTTTACTCATCAACACCGCTTTCCTGATTTGCAAGATAAAAATATCTCCGTTTGGGTTTTGTTTATTATCTTTGTTTTAGGTCCGTGTGAGGCTTTGTTGCCGATATTGACGGCCTCAAGCGTTCTGGGAATTTCTGCCGTAATTTCTTGTACTTTTATTTTTTCAACCGCGACTATTGCCACGATGATGCTTTGTGTTGCATTAGGAATGTTTGGCATCAGCACCTTGCGTTTTAAGAGCTTGGAAAACTATGCGCATGAAATTGCCGGCGGCACCATCATGGCTTGCGGCTTGGTGATTATTTACGGCTTATAATTAATAAGGAGAATAAAATGACGAAATTTTATCACATTATCAGAGGAAGTATTGCCGTTATTATAGGAATACTTGCAATTTTAGCATTTGTGTCGGCAATTTACCCTCTGAAAATTTTTGATATTCAAATTTCGGCATTAATTCAAAGAGTTTTGGTTGATTTTTCCTTATTTGCCATATTTTTGCTCGCAGGCTTGTTCTTGCTGACACTTATTTTCGGACGTGTTTATTGTTCCACCTTATGCCCTCTCGGCTTATATCAAAAATTATTAATGCATATCTTTCGCCGTAAATGCAAACCGCAACAAAATCATCCTTACAAATATTTTATTGCCGCCTTGGTTTTCGGAGCTTTAATCGGAGGTTCAGCCTTGCTTGTGCGCTTGATAGATCCATACACCTTGTTCGGTTCGGCAATGTCAGGAGCATATCTTAGCGGTATCGTTTTAATTTTGTTAGTTGCTTTGGTCTGGTTTAAGGGGTGCTTTTTCTGCACTAACATTTGTCCGGTCGGAGCCATTTTAGGCTTAATTTCAAAATATAGTTTAAACAAAATTTATATCAAAGAAGACAAATGTGTTTCTTGCGGTAGTTGCGCCGCAAAATGCCCGAGCGGTTGTATTGATTTCAAAAACAAAATCGTGGATAATGAAACTTGCGTCAAATGCTTAAAATGTTTAGATAAATGCCCAAAACAAGCGATTCATTACGGCATAAAGCCCAAAGAAAAAATTTCCTTCAATCCCAACCGAAGAAAACTCTTGATTGGCGGTGCGGCTTTGGTTGTTTTGGCAGCAGGTATTAAAAGCGGCATCGTTTTGAGTAAAAATATAGTTGGCAAAATCAAAAAATCCATATTGCCCGCCGGTGCCGACAATGCGGAAGATTTTGCCAATCGGTGTTTGAACTGCAATCTCTGCGTACAAAATTGCCCGATGAAAATCATCAAAAAAGCAGATGAGGAACATTTAACTGTTTATATTGACTATGAAGATAGTTTTTGCAATTATAATTGTCATAAATGTTCAGAAGTTTGTCCTTCGGGAGCTATTGCCAAAATTTCGTTGGAACAAAAACAAAAAACACAAATCGGTTTGGCACAAATTGATGAAGATAAGTGTGTTAAATGCGGATTATGCGTCATCAAATGTCCAAAAGAAGCCATCAGCAAAGAGGGAGATGCTTTTCCTAAAGTCAATTCAGAAATCTGCATCGGTTGCGGGGCTTGTCAAAAAACTTGTCCGGTCAAAGCTATAAAGATTGCGGCAGTAGAAAAACAAAAATTGTTATAAAAGGAGAAAAAAATGTCATTAGGATTAACGGAAATTGCGCTGATTTTAGTAGTTGTATTGGTTCTTTTTGGCGGAAAACGCATTCCCGAACTTGCCAAAGCTTTGGGCAAAGCACAATATGAATACAAAAAAGCCAAAGAAATGTTGCAAAATGAAGCTCAAGATTTAAAAGATACCGTACAAAAAGCCGCTGAGGCTGAAGAGAAAAAATCTGAGAAATAAAAATGGAAGACAACGACGAAAGTCTGATAACGCATCTTGAAGCTTTGCGTACTACATTAATACGATGTTTTGTTGCGCTGGGAATTGGTTTAATTCCGCTGTTTTTGTTTGCGCCCTATTTCATGGATTGCTTAATAAAAATTATGATTGGAAAAAATAATATTTCTTTGAACTATTTTTCTCCGATGGAAGTTTTTATCTTACAAATTAAAATTGCCATTGTCTTAGACTTTTTATGTTGTTTTCCTTATATAGCCAGACAAATTTGGCAGTTTATCGTTCCGGCCTTATATGAAAATGAACGAAAATTTATAAAATCAATTGTCTTTATTTCATCAGCATTATTTATCATCGGGGTCTTATTCTGCCTCTTTTTTATCCTGCCTTTAATCATTAATTTCGGTATAAGTTTTTCCACCTCGGAAATTAAAGCCATGTTTGGAATTTCAAATATCATCGGCTTAGCCCTAATGCTTTCAATAATTTTCGGTTTGATGTTTCAATTTCCGATTATTACTTATTCCTTAATCCGATTTAATATCACATCTTATGAAAGTATTAAAAATAAACGTTCATACGTTTTTGTCGGAATATTAATAATTGCCGGTATCTTAACCCCTCCAGATATTGTCAGTCAGTTGTTGTTGACTATTCCAACTTATTTATTATTTGAAATAGCTCTTTGGACCGCAAAAAAATATAAAAAAAAGTAAAACCTTCATTTTGTGAGTAAAATATATATCTTATTGATATATAATTTTTTATATATAAAATAATAACTATTCTTAATTTGTAACGGAGAGAAAATGAAAATTGTTGTTGTCGGCGGAGGAGCAGGTGGCGCAAGTTTTGCCGCCAGAATGCGAAGATTGGATGAAAACGCGCAAATCACTATATTTGAAAAAAGCTCTGAAACATCAATAGCCAGCTGCGGTTTACCGTATTTCATCGGTGGGGTGATTGAGAATCGTGATAATATGCAAGTTGCAACACCTGCGTTGATGAAAAAGTTATTTAATATTGATATTAACTTGAATACAGAGATTATTAAAATTAATCCACAGGCTAAAAATATTGTTACCAATAACGGTGAAGTTTTTGAATATGACAAATTAGTGCTTTCAACGGGTGCAAAAGCCTTTATTCCAGCTATCAGCGGATTGTATAATTTGCCCTGTTTTACAGTTAAAAGTTTAGCCGACGCAGATAAAATTAAAGCTTTTATCGCAACCAACAAACCTCAAAAAGCAGTTGTTGTCGGTGGTGGTCTTATAGGCATAGAAGTGGCGGAAAATTTATGTCGTTTGGGTGTTACAACATCTTTAGTGGAAATGGCTTCGCAAGTTTTAATGCCGCTTGATCAAGATATGGCTGCTGTTATTCATCGTGAAATGAAAGATAAAGGAATAAAGCTTTATCTTGGCGATGGTTTAAAAAATGTTTTTGTTGATGGTATAGAACTTAGCTCAGGGAAAAAAATTCTTGCAGATATGATGATATTGGCTATTGGAGTTAAACCGGAAACAGAATTAGCAAAAGACGCAGGAATCGAATTAACTCAACAAGGGTTAATTGTTACAAATGAATATATGCAAACAAATTTTTCTGATATTTATGCATGCGGCGATAGTGTAGCTGTTAAAAATTTTGTTTCAGGGCAAAGGCAGATGATCGCTTTAGCCGGACCTGCAAATCGTCAAGGACGATTAATTGCTGATCATATCGCGCGGAATAGTCCTTATCCATATACGGGAAGTCAAGGAACGGGAATCGTTAAAGTTTTTGATATGACGGCAGCTTTTACCGGTAATAATGAAAAACAATTGCAAAAAATAGGCGTCAATTATGAAAAGATGGTTATTGTTGCTAATTCACATGCCGGATATTATCCAAATGCAGAGATGATTTTTTTAAAAGTTTTGTATGATAAAAATGGAAAAATTCTTGGAGCGCAAGCCGTTGGTAAAGATGGTGTTGATAAACGTATAGATGTGATTGCAACCATTATGCGTTTGCATGGAACAACGGCAGATTTACGAGATGCCGAATTATGTTATGCTCCGCCATATTCCGGAGCAAAAGATCCAATAAATATTATGGGAATGGCCATAGAAAATGTGCGTCAAGGTTTATTAAGACCTTATTTCGGAACAGATTTCGCCGATATGACGGTATTAGATGTGCGTCCGCACAATGTTTATGAACAAGAACATATCGAGGGAGCGGTTAATATTCCTGCCGCGCAAATTAGGGCAAGAATTAATGAACTGCCTAAAGATAAAACAATTATGGTGCATTGTTTTAAAGGTTATACAAGCTATGTGGTGGCTCGAATATTAATGCAGCATGGTTTTAGAAATGTATTGAGTTATTCTGGTGGTTGGACTTTTTATAAGATGGTACAAGAAAATTGAAACATAAAAATAATAATTAATTAGCTAGTATGTTTATTCTTTGGTTTAATTTATGGCAGCTAGAATATTTATAATATCAGAAAAATTTTTCCATGAAAGATATCGGAGCCTTTTCAATCCCATTTTCAGAACCAATATAATAGATAATTATTCAAATTTATCTTGATTTTTGGCATGAATGTTTTTATACTAAATATAGTTTTAAAAAATTATTTTCTATTATATTATAATTATATTTATGTTCGCAATATTTTTTTTATTTATGCTTCTTGGAAGCTCATGTTTGAGGTATTTGGGGCGAGTTGTGTGTTATTGTTATAACTTAATTCCTTGGCCAGTGAAGAAGTATCTTGAACACCTTTCTAAAAAGGGCGGTAAAAATTAGGTCGTTGTTCATGATTAAAGGCGGTTTCAGTAAGAAACCGCTTTGTTTTTGTATCAATTAAAGTTTTAAATATTTTAAAAAGGTCTCGCAGCCTTCAATAATATCCCAATAAGTTTCATCAAAATTACCCGTGTACCAGGGATCTTTAATATTCCTCGGTTGTGTGGTGAAATCTAATAGTCGATGAATTTTGTTCTTGATATCTTTTCCGACAATAGATTGAATATCTTCAATATTACTGTCATCCATTGCTAAAATATAATCAAAATGCTGGTAATCTTGTGGACGTATGCAACGGGAATAATGTTCGGTATAGGGAACATTCATGGATTTAAGAGTTTTTTTTGCCATATAATGCATTCCCGTATGAGATATCTCGTTATAACTTTCCGTTGCGGCAGAAGCTATTTCAAATTTGTCTGTTAGTCCTTTTTGGGATAGCATATTTTTAAATATAAATTCAGCCATTGGTGAACGGCAGATATTTCCTAAACATACAAATAAAACTTTTATCATTTTTCTTCTGTGTCAAAATCAAATAATTATTTTTCATAATAGGTGAATGTTTTTAAATTGTAAATTTAAAAAATATTTTTAAGATTTTGTTGACAAAATAATTATTTTTAGATAACATATTGTCGAATGTTAATTTTTGTTAAATTATTAAAATATGAAAAGAAAAATCGTAGTTTCAACAGCAGAACAAGCTTTGCAGTTGATGAAGGCTTTCTTATTCTCAAATAGGCTGTCAGGTAAGCTGGATCTGTTTGATCATGAAAATCAGAAAGCCTGTACACAAATTAAATTAGGTTGGTTCTCCAGAGATATGGAAGATGATGATTCTGTCGGATGTCCATGTTTTGTTTGTGATTTTGCCGGTACCGCTCCTTATGGTCGTAAGCCGTTAAAAGGAATCGTGTATGTGAAAGTATTTGCGTCAAAAGATGTAAATATAACCAAAATACTTGTTACCGGAAAAAGAGAAAGAATCTTCTTTGATGAAATTCCTGATGGTGAAATCTTTTATATGAAAGATCCATTGGGACGCTATGAACCTCAAAGTTTCATCTATAAAGATGGAGCAGTCGCAGAAATGTAAAATAAGCCCTTGTTGTTTTTTGTACAACAAGGGCTTACTGTTTGTGTCGGTAAAAAGATAAATATGATTTATTTTACCTTTTACTTAATAAGATTTATAAATTTATGTGAAAAATATCACTATTATTCGGTTTTACTTATACTTATCGGCATATTCTGAACTATATTTATTTTTCTATATATATATACGGCTGTTGGGACGCCGAGCAGCATTCCCCACATACCGATCATACCATGAGCAATATATAAAATGATAAGTGTCATAACCGGATTAATATGCATGACGGAAGAAACTATTCTTGGATTTAAAACATAAGCTTCAAGCATATGAATTATAATAATCATTAATAAAGCCCAAAAACCAAGCTCGATACCACCGCTGTTAATAGCCATAAGTACAATCGGTACGGAAGATATCCACATTCCTAAAACAGGAATTAAACCGCACATAAAAACAATCGTGCATAAAAGCGCAATAGCTTTAATCCCTAGAAAATGAAGACCTATGGCCGTTAAAATTGTATTTATTGCCGAAATCATTAATTGAGCTCTAAAATTTTCACCAACGACTTTAGCAAAAAGAACAATGCTGTCGGATGTCTCTCTATAAGATTCTGCCAGACGAGTGAAACGCAGGCGTCGGACGCCTCGGGACAATTCCGGTAAATCAAACATAATCAGAAAACTAAATAGTATAGCCAGAAAAAACCAACCAAAATAATGCAATCCTTTCTCTAACATTCCCCGAACAATATTCCATACGCTGACAACAACACTTTCGGGCATTACGGCTTCTTTTATTTGAGGTAATAAAGGAGCAACCAATTCGTTTGTTCCGAGATTTTTATTAAGCCAATTTTTAACGGAATTAATACTTTGCGGTAATTGTTCTGTAAAATTGATGGTTTCGGATAAAAGTTTTGGAGGAATATAAACTAAAAATGCGCATACACCCATTGAAAAAATAAAATATATACAAACAACAACGACTCTTCTGTTTAATTGATATTTTCGCCGTAAAAAATGAGTTATTCCCGAAACAATAAAACACATGATAAAAGTAATAAAAACCAAACCAAACATATCACGAAAAAGATATAATAATCCCATAAAAATCGCCCATATAACATAGACTCTGTTGGTACGAATAAATTCTGAAATATTAAATGTCATGATCTCTCCTTGATAAATAATTTATATTAATATAATTATGAGATAGTTAATTTTTACTCAAAATATGTGAGATTAATAAAAGATGAATTAATTATAGACTATTAAATTAAAAACATTTTCTAAAAAAAATAGAGAAGTAAAACAGAGTAAAGCGGCAATCAAAGGTGTTATAATCCAACCTATAAAAATTTTACCGATTAATCCCCAATTTATGCCATGACCGCCTTTTAAAAGACCTATTCCAATTACGGCTCCAATTACAGCTTGAGAACTTGATACGGGAACAGGAGGAATGGATAATAAATTATGTTTTTCCATAAAATCAGATAAAGCGTTGGAAGAAAATAAAAACAATACCAGAGATTGAGCAATAACGACCACCCAAGCAGCTAAAGGACTCATTAAAAAAATATTGCGTCCAACTGTTTGTATGGTGTGTTCAGAATATGTAATAATACCAATAGCAATAGAAATACCGCCTAACAGAAATAAAATTTGTTCGGGATTTAATTTCAAATTAGCGGTAAAACTTAGAGGTTGTAAAGGATTAGAAGATACAAACACCCCCATAATATTAGCAATATTGTTTGCTCCGAGAGCATAAGCTCCAAAAGCACCGGTTAAAATTAATCCTATACGCGTGTAAAAGTCTTGCTGTAAGAGACTGAAATGACCATGTTTGATAATAAAACGCAACAGAAAATAAAGAGTAACAGCTAAAAGACCGGCTAAAACAGGACAAAAAATCCAAGTGCCGATAATTTTTGAAAGCAGTTCAATATTGGTTTGTTTATTGCTATATATATTCCAACCGATAATAGCTCCGATAATGGCTTGCGATGTGGAAACAGAAATTTTGCTTTTTGTCATCCAATAAACAGCTAAAGCCGCTGCAAGACAAACCATAAAAGCACCGGTCGGCGCGTTGACATTTCCCAATTCGTTAAGTGTTTTTGCGGCATAGCTGCCGCCGGTAACCGCGCCGATAATGACAAATATTGAGGCAATAAACGCCGCTGTACGGAATTTTAACATTTTTGTGCCAACAGCTGTGCCGAAAATATTCGCACCATCATTTGCTCCTAAGGACCATCCGAGAAAAAGACCACTGCTTAAAATAAACAAATACGAAAACATTAAATATCTCTCTTTAAAGTAAAAATAAGAATTTCATCGGCACAATCTTCTGCTATATCCGCAATATCTGCCACTTCGGTAGTTAAGAGATCGAGTTGTAATTTGTTGGCTAATTCCATATCCGAATTAAAAATTGCTTTTTTTATATCATTATAAGTTTGATCTGATTCTTGTTCTAAAATATATACTTTATATGAATAATCTCTAACGGTATTATGGTTTTTAAAAAATGCCCGAGAGGCAATAGCCATATTTTCAACACAATTGGCGACTTGATCACATAATTCAATCAGTTTAAAATGAAATTTTGTTGGTATATAGGGTTGTTCAATATAAAATTTGTAAATCACGTCATCAATTTGATTATTAATTTTATCAAGACTTTCAATTAATTGCAAAATATCGGCTTGCAAATTAGGAAGTAGATTTTGTGAATAAAGATCATTTTCAATGTCTCGACGAAGTTGATCAGCTTGATTCTCTATGTTTTTAATTTTTTTGTTAATTTTTTTATATTCGCTATGATCATTATTGAGAAAAATTTTAATTGAATGGCGAAAGGTTATAGCTGCCTCAATAAGCATATCATGGAAAATATCTATTTTATCTTCTAATGCTTTGGTTCTGGAAATAACGGGAAATTTTATATGCAGCATATCAGTTCCTTGATTAAAATATGAAATTTAACACTCTAAATTAAGTATAATCCTGAAAAGTTAATAAAAACTCTTTTTTTAGAATAAAAAATTTTTATTCTTGTAAATAATAAGAAAGTTAATTAAATTATAGATGATTTGTTACATAACACTCTAACAAGGAAAAAATTATGAAAAAAATACTTTTTATTTCAATTTTAGCTTTGCTGTTTTCTGCCGCAGCTTTGGTAAAAGTTTATTATCCCTGCCAGAATACAGAAGAAAATGAGCCGGCTAAAGTTACTGTTACAGCCGCTGATGTCGAAGCAATTTTAAATGACAAACCTGAAATCATTTTTAACGCAATGCAAAGATATCAACAAAAAATGCAGGAACAAGCCTTGGCTGCCGCTAATCAAATAATCAAAGATAATATTAATGACATTAATAATAATCCAAATTCGCCATTTGTTGGTGATGAAAATGCCGAAATTGTTTTGGTCGAATTTTATGATTACGGTTGTGGTTTCTGTCATAGACTCTTCCCTGAACTCAATAAAGTTATAGATAATAACCAAGATATTAAAGTTGTCTTTAAACCTTTAGCTTTTGTTGCTTCTTATTCCGATTATGCCGCCAGAGCTTCTTTAGCTGCAGCAGAACAAGGAAAATTTGTCGAAATGCATAATGCTTTGTTCGCTATTGAAGCTCCGGTTAATGAAGATAAAATTAATGAAGCAGCTAAAAAAATCGGTCTTGATATGGAAAAATTTAAAGCCGATGTTGATAGCGATAAAATCAATAATATTATGGATGCCAATAGTGAATTAGCCGGAAAAATCCAAGTCGGCGGTGTGCCAACTTTGATCCTAAACGGCAATATGCTGCAAACGCTTGATGCTCTTGTCATTCAAGATAATATAGATGAATTAAAAAATTAAAATATTATCTTTCATATTAAATTATAAAAAAGAACAGAAAAATTTCTTTCTGTTCTTTTTTATACAAAAAAATATTGACAAACATTTTATGGCAAGATACAATATGCTTGTAAAGTGATATTAATTTATTTGATTAGTGTGTCTATTTTTTTAAATCTTTATAAATATGAAAAAAATTTTTTTTATTGCTGTAGCATTGTTTTCTTTTACAGTATCGGCGGCTTATCCGCAAAGTGAAAAAACGGTCTTGGTTTCAAATATCGAAACAAGGAATATCGCGGTTGATATGCCATTGTATTGCAATATGGCAAGTGAAGAAGGCGGTTATTACTGGTGCAAAAAGGATTCAACAGATCGTATGACCGAATTCGTTTCAATTGCGTCGGCTTATGATGCTTTAGAAAAAAAATCCTGCGTCAAAATCCGAATCGCTAAAAACCAGAAAATGGTCGTTCTGTCATTCTTCGGCGGTTGGGCTCAGGAAATTCAAGGTGTCTTTGGTAATTTCGGCCATCAAGTAGAGGAAAATGATGAAAATCTTGCTCTTGTTACAAGCGACGGGAGCCAAATTACGTTAAGTAAACAAGATTTTGATCAAGCTCGTGTCAAAGTCGTAGACATGACTGGTTGGCAATCCTTCAATGAATGAAGGCTCATATTGGAAAGAGGATGTGTCTTAAGACACATCCTCTTTTTTATGATTCGAACGTAACACTACCTGCGAAAAAAGGTAGATGTAGACATACCTGCCCAGCCGTTAGGCTTGCGAAGCCTTTGGGCAGGGCGAACGTCGTTCGGAACAGGTAATACCACTTGCGTTAGCTAGTGGAAGTTTATTTACGCAGCATAACTAAATGCCTCTTGCAAAGAATTCTTTCTTGTGTTATCCAAATTATATGCAAATAAAAAAGAAATTTAAAACGCTGTATGAAAAAATACGGTGAGGAATGTAAATGACGGAAAATATAACAAAAGAAAAACAAATATTATATCTTGGTATTGATGTCGGTTCAACAACGGTTAAAGCCGTTGTTATTAATAATGAAGAACAAATTTTGTTTTCAACTTATCAACGACATATGTCCGAAGTTCGGCAGAAAATAGTTGCTATCTTAAAAGAAATTATAACAAAATTTCCAACAAATAAATTCTGTTTGGCTCTAACCGGTTCCGGCGCGTTATCATTATGTAACAATCTTCATATTCCTTTTGTACAAGAAGTTATTGCTTCAAGTCTTAGTATCAAACAACAAATTCCAGATGCCGATGTTATTGTTGAATTAGGAGGAGAAGATGCTAAATTAACATTCCTGACAAGCGGTACCGATCTTAGAATGAATGAAACATGCGCCGGCGGAACGGGAGCCTTTATCGACCAAATGTCAACTTTCCTTAACCTCGATATTAATGAAATGGATCGCTTGGCTTTAGAATATAAAAATATTTATCCTATCGCTTCTCGTTGTGGTGTGTTTGCTAAAACAGATATCGTCCCTTTAATTAATGAGGGATGTGCTAAAAGCGATATTGCCATGTCGGTTATGCAAGCTGTTGTTAATCAATTTATTAGTGGTTTGGCACGGGGGCGAAAAATTACCGGAAAAGTCGTCTTTCTTGGAGGACCTCTCGCTTTCTTAAAATCTTTGCGTCTTTGTTTCGTTGAAACTCTAAAATTAGAACAATCAAATGCCGTGTTCCCAAAACAAGCAGAATTATTTGTTGCCATGGGAGCCGCCTTATTTGCTTTATCTAATCAAAATGAACAATGTTCCCTTAATGAGCTTATAAATTCTTTGGAACTGTTAAAAGAGGAAAATGATATTCGTAAATTGCCTCCTTTATTTCAAAATGAAGAAGAAAAAAAAGATTTTTATCAACGACACCAAAAAACAAATATCGTTTCTTTCCCTCTGGAAGAATATGAAGGTGACGCTTGGTTCGGTATTGATAGTGGTTCAACAACCATCAAAGCTGTGTTAATTGATGATAAAAATCGGTTGCTTTATTCTTATTATGGTCCAAACAATGGAGACCCATTCCATTTAGCTCTTGAAATTCTTACAGATATTTATAATCGCAAAAAAACAGGTTTAAATATTAAAGCCGCCGCCGCTACCGGTTATGGAAGCGCACTTCTAAAAACAGGACTAAAACTTGATATTGATGAAGTGGAAACGGTGGCGCATTGTCAAGCATCTACTTTTTTTGCTCCTAATGTCAGTTTCGTTCTGGATATCGGCGGACAGGATATTAAATGTATGAAAATTAAATCCGGAATTATTGAAAAAATAGGTTTAAATGAAGCTTGCTCTTCCGGTTGTGGTTCGTTTATTGAAAATTTTGCTAAATCACTTAATATGGATATGCCAACTTTTGTTGAGGCAGCATTAAAAGCTAAAAATCCTGTGGACTTAGGCACACGTTGTACCGTTTTTATGAATTCTAAAGTCAAACAGGCACAAAAAGAAGGAATTTCAATTGGTGATATTGCCGCCGGTTTGTCTTATTCCGTTATTAAGAACGCTTGTTATAAAGTCATTAAAATCAATGATGTTTCAGAATTAGGCGATTGTATCGTTGCTCAAGGCGGATCCTTTCTAAATGATGCTTTACTTAGAGCTTTGGAAATTCAAGTCGGAAGAAAAGTCGTTCGACCGGGGCTGGCTGGTCTAATGGGAGCTTTTGGAGCGGCTTTGTTGGCTAAAAAACGGGGACCGGAAAATGGCCAACAAACAAAATTAATTACACTTGATGAAATCAAAAACCTAAAAATAAAAACAACAAATGTTCGTTGTCAAGGTTGTACAAATCATTGTATGTTGACAATTACCGATTTTGGAAGTGCCAAAAAGTTTGTCTCCGGTAATAAATGTGAACGTGGTGCCGGGTTGCAACAAAATGATAAAATTAATCTTTGTGCATATAAATATAAACGATTGTTCGAATATTATAAACCGCTAAGTAAAGAAAAAGCAACACATGGAATAATTGGAATTCCAAGAGTCTTGAATATGTTTGAAGATTATCCTTTATGGTTTACGCTTCTAACACATCTTGGTTTTCGTGTGGAACTTTCATCTCCGTCATCTAAAAAAATGTTTTTTAACGGTTATGCTTCCATTCCTTCGCAAACGGTTTGTTATCCTGCTAAAATAGCTCACGGACATATTATGGATTTAATCGAAAAAAATGTGGATTATATCTTCTTTCCTTGCATCCCAAGAGAACAGCAAGAATTTTCTTCACAAGCAGATTGTTATAATTGTCCGGTTGTAACAGGATATCCCGAAGTTTTGGCAAAAAACATTACCGAAGCCGCGGATAAAGGAATTCCTTTCTTTACACCATTTTTGCCTCTTGATCCTAAGGCTTTGGTCAAGAGATTGAAAACAATACCTTTATTTGCTCATTTTTCACATATCGCACTTAAAATGGCCGTTAACCGTGCTTTTGTTGAATTGCGGCGCTTTAAAAAAGATATTCGTGATGCAGGGGTGAAAGCGGTTGAGCAATTAAATAAAAATGGCGAATATGGTATTGTCTTAGCCGGACACCCTTATCATATTGATCCGGCTATTAATCATGGAATCCCAGAATTAATTAATTCATGTGGTTTATCGGTTCTAACCGAAGATTCCGTAGCTCATCTCCGTCCTAATCCAGATGCATTAAGGGTGCGTGATCAATGGACTTACCATTCTCGTCTCTATCGCGCAGGAACTTTTACCGCAGATACCGATAATCTGGCAATCTTGCAACTTGTATCTTTTGGGTGCGGAGTTGATGCTATTACTTCAGATCAGCTAGAAGAAATTGTTAATTCAAAAGGACGCCTTTATGCTCAAATTAAAATTGATGAAGGAGATAATCTCGGAGCAGCTAAAATCCGTATACGTTCCTTACTCGCAGCTCTAAAAGATATGCAGCATAATCAACAAGCTGCACAAACAAAAAAAGTATTTAAATCTGCCGTGTTTACAGCGGATATGAAAAAAACACATACTATTTTAATTCCTCAACTTTCACCAATGCATTTTCAATTCTTAAAAACTGTGTTTGCCAGTGAAGGATATAAAGTCGAACAACTGCCAAAAGTCAGTAAATCGGCAATCGAATTAGGTCTAAAATATGTGAATAATGATGCCTGTTTTCCTGCTATTGTGGTTATCGGGCAGTTGTTGGAAGCAATTAAAGAGGGTAATTATGATACCAATAAAATTGCTTTATTAATTTCTCAAACCAGTGGAGGGTGTCGCGCTTCAAATTACGCGGGATTACTTCGACGCGCATTGCAGCAATGTCATTTAGGACATATTCCCGTCATAACAATGAATGTTAGCGGAAATATTGATAGTCCAGGGTTCGTCCCCGGACGCAAAATCCTCATTCGAACAATTATGGCCGGTTGTTATGGTGATGCTTTAATGCGTATGGTAAACCGTTTAACACCTTATGAAAAAGAAAAAGGAAGCGTCAGAAAATTAAAAGCAAAATGGGTTAAAATTATTAAAAAGAACCTAAAAAGCGGAAACGCTTTAATGTTTGATCTTAATATGTTTCGTATGATCCGTGAATTTGATAAATTACCGCTAAAAGATATTCCTCGTAAACCAAGAGTAGGTTTAGTTGGTGAAATATTACTCAAATATCATCCTGATGCTAATAATCAAGCGGCTCGCTTAGTCGAAAAAGAAGGTGGTGAAGCCGTTATTCCTGATTTAATGGATTTTATGCTTTATGGCTTTTATGATCATGTTTTTAATTATAAATATTTGCAAGGATCATGGAAAGCTTATGCCATTAGTCTTTCAAGTATAGCCTTTCTTGAGTTTTGTCGTTGGTCAATGAGATTAGGTTTTCTTTTTTCTAAACGTTTTGAACCACCGTTGTTTTTCAAAAATTTACGTAAAAAAATACGGGGATTAGTTTCTTTAGGACATCAAACCGGCGAAGGTTGGTTATTAACTGCCGAAATTATCGAACTTCTTGAATCCGGAGTTAATAATATTCTATGTATGCAGCCTTTCGGTTGTTTACCTAATCATATTACCGGTAAGGGTTTTATTAAAGAAATAAAAAAACGTTTTCCTCAGGCGAATATTATGGCCGTGGATTATGATCCGGGGGCAAGTGAAACCAATCAAGTCAATAGAATTAAATTAATGATGTCTATTTCCCGTCATCAACAGGATCAATAGTTTTTAGTATAATATGAAAAAAATACCGTTATCTTTTGGATAACGGTATTTTTTTTGTTTTTATTTATGGTTTAGATTTTCCGCTGATTTTTTCCGTTAGTGTTTGGAATAAAACATAAAGCATTGGAATAATTACTAAACCAATTATTGTACCAAGAAGCATACCATAGAAAACAGGTACGCCAATTGCAATACGGCTGTTGGCTCCGGCACCGGTTGCGACAACCATTGGCAAAATTCCTAAAATAAAGGTGAAAGCTGTCATTAAAACAGCGCGGAATCTTTCTTTTAAGCCAATCATAGCTGCTCTGTTAATAGATGTTCCTTTTTCACGTTCTTCTTTTGAAAATTCGACAATCAAAATAGCATTTTTAGCAGATAGACCGACTAATAAAATTAAACCAAGTTGTGCATAGATACTCAAGGATAGATTATGAATAAATAAACCAAGTAAAGCTCCCAGCATGGCTACTGAAACAGAAGCTAAAACAGGTAAAGGCGTACTCCAACTTTCATATTGAGCAACAAGGAATAAATAAGCAAAAGTCAGAGCTAGAACAATTAAATATCCAATTTGACCTTGGTTCGCTTTTTCCTGATAACTCATACCTGACCACTCATAACTATAACCTTTGGGTAAGGAGGTTTGTGCTAATTTTTCAATAGCAGTCATTGCCTCGCCGGTGCTATAAGCGTCATTACCGATAATATTAATTGTTGCGGCCGGATATTGATTATAACGTTCAATTGTGCTTGGAGCTTGAACTTTACTTAGATTAATCATACCGCCTAAAGGAACCATTTCTCCCAAGCTGTTTTGAACATAGAGGTTATTAATATTGTCAATGCCTTTTCGATAAGGCCAATCGGCTTGAATAATAACCTGATTGACTTGGGTTCCAAAATTAACATCATTAATATATGAGGATCCTAGATATTGTCCTAAAGTTGAGTATATATCACTTGTGGTTACTTTCATTGATTCAGCCTTAGCACGGTCAACATCAACATAAATATGCGGTGTTGTGGCATTATATGTTGAGAAAGCTGTTGAGACATAAGGTGATTGATTTAATTTTGCAATAAATCCTTGTAATGAGGCGTCAAGTTGTTTTGGATCAGAAGAATCAATAGATTGTAAACGGAAATCCATACCATTCGTGTTTCCAAGTCCAGAAATGGCAGGCATTTCAAATAGGTTGATGTTTGCTTCAGGAAAATCGCCGATTTTATTGCGAATACGATTTAAGATATTCGTTGAATAAAGTTCGTCTTCCTTACGTTCTGACCATGGATCCAGCATTGTAATAATAAAAGCAACATTTTCACCGGAACCACCAATTAAACTATGTCCCGTAACGTTCATAACGTGCTTAACCCCTTTTTCTTCTAGAATCAGCGGGGTAATTTTTTGGACTAATTCATCCGTGCGTTCGCGGGAAGCCCCTTCGGGAAGTTGTACATTAACAAAAAATGCACCTTGATCTTCCGATGGAATAAAACTGGTTTGACTAATATTTAAAAGAGCTAAAATCCCGCAAATGATTAAACCGAATAATAAAGCAATAACACTTATTTTTCGGCTGGCAACACCAACAATACTCGCATAACGATCGCGTGATTTTTCAATTCCTTTTGAAAACCAAAATAAAGGTCCATGTTCAAAAGGTTTTAACGG
Organism: uncultured Alphaproteobacteria bacterium; assembly: GCA_944391335.1. Taxonomy (GTDB): domain Bacteria; phylum Pseudomonadota; class Alphaproteobacteria; order RF32; family CAG-239; genus JAFUYI01. Next base: position 19,767 of record CALXTF010000012.1, on the reverse strand, counting down.
TCGTAAAAGCGTTGCACATAAAGCGGGAGATAAAGTGAGCGCGTTTAAAGCCGAAAAAGCTACGGAAGTAGAAATAGCAACAGCAAATTGTTGGTAAATTCTACCGGTGATTCCGCCAAGAAAACCAATCGGAACGAAAATTGCTAAAAGAACTAATGTGGTTGCGACAATAGCACCGGATACTTGTTCCATGGCTTTAATGGTTGCTTGTTTTGAATCTAATTTTTCATTTTCCATTAAGAACAAAACACGTTCAACGACAACTATAGCATCATCAACAACCAAACCAATAGCTAAAACCAGTCCAAATAAGGTTAAAGTGTTTAAACTATATCCTAAAGCAAGTAAAACGGCAAAAGTTGCAAAAATAGATACAGGAATTGTTAAAGTCGGAACTAAAACAGCACGCCAGTCTTGTAAAAAGATATAGCATACAGCAACCACTAAGATAAAAGTTAAAACTAAAGTAAATATAACTTCTTCAATGGAAGCCATGATATAATCTGTTGCGTCATAAGCCACGAACATTTCAAAATCTTCCGGATAAAATTGTTCTAGCCTTGCCATTTCTGCTCGTAAATTTTTCATAGACTCAATAGCGTTGGCTCCGGAAAGCATATTGACAGCAATAGAAACAGATGGAGCTCCATTAAATTCTGAAGAAGCATTATAATCTTCTTGTCCTATTTCAATACGCGCGACATCTCCCAATCTGACTAAGCCGCCTTCTTCATCTGTCCGAACAATGATTTGTTTAAATTCTTCCACATCATTGATACGACCACTACTTAAAAGAGCGTAAACCATTTGTTGTTGACCATCTCCGGGCATCGAACCGACTTTACCTAAAGATGGTTGTATATTCTGACTTTCAATAGCAGCTTGAATAGCCGATACGGGTAAATTTAAAGCTGTAATTTTATTTGCGTCAAGCCATACACGCATGGAAAGAGGGGGAGAGTAAACACTGACTTCACCAACACCATCAACTCTAATCAGATTCTTTTGAATGTTATTTTGTACATAGTTGCTTAAATAAAGTAAATCATGTGTTCCGTTAGGAGATCGCGCTGTTAAGAAACCAAGTTGATCAGATGAACGACGCGTAACAGTTACACCTTGTTGTTGAACTTCTGCCGGTAAATTATTTAAGGCTTGTTGTACACGATTTTGTACTTTAACTTGTGCCATATCAGGATCTGTGCCGACTTTGAAAGTTACGGTTAATCCGTAACGGCCGGTAGCGTCAGATGATGAATCCATATAAAGCATATCTTCAACGCCATTGATTTTTTCTTCCAAAGGAATACCAACCGTATTAGCAATAACCTCTGCGCTGGCTCCTGGATATATTGCCGAAACACGAATCGTCGGTGGCGTAATTTCCGGATAAAGGGAAATCGGTAATGAAAAAACAGCAATTGCACCGGCTAATGTCAGTACAATTGAAATAACCATTGCAAAACGTGGTCGTTCAATAAATATTCTTGAGAACATTTACTTATTCTCCTTGTGTTTGTGAAATATTACCTGTTCGAACTTTCGTCCCATCCGTTACTTTTTGTAATCCTTGAATAATAACTTGTTCTCCAGGGGTAAGGCCAGAGGTGATAATTTGTTGATTATCAACAATTTCTCCTAAGGTTACTCTTTTTTGTTCAACGATGTTATCTTTATTGACAGTCATAACATAGGTTCCGTGTTCATCTTGAGAAAGTGCGGCTTGTGAAACAACGACAGCATTTTTTTCGCTTCCGGTTCCAATCATGATATCAACATAACCTCCAGGAATGAGCATACCGTCATTATTTTCAAATTTCGAATATATCGATATTGTCGCTGTTCCGGTATTAATTGAGTTATCGGTAAAACGGGAAAGAACAGGTTTTTGAATTGTTTTTCCATTTGGCATGATGATTTTGCTGTAAATTTCTCCGCCGCGTTTGTTATAATTTTGTTTTAAATCCAGCATTTCTTTATCTGTTACTGAAAATACTATTCGGACAGGATCTGTTTGTACAATATTTGCCATTGTTCCGCTTGAAGTGCTGACATAGTTGCCAATGGTAATAAGGGCTTTACCTATATATCCATTAATTGGAGAACGAATTTCGGTATGTTCAAGATCTATTTTGGCAAGCTCATAATTCGCTTCTGCTTGGTTAATGTCCGCTTGAGCCTGCAACATATTTGAATATGCCGTGTCAAGTTGAGATTCTGAAGCAAATTTCTTTTGGTTTAAGGATTTTTGTCTTTTATATTCTTTTTCCAATTGTGTGAAATTAGCTTTTGCTTTATCAAGTTCCGCTTTACGTTGATTAACGGTTGCAATATAGCGTTGTTGTTCAATAACAAATAAGATATCTCCTTGTTTGACTAAAGAACCTTCTTCAAACATTACTTTTTCCAGATATCCGCTGACTTGGGGTTGGATATTGACTTCGTTTATAGCTTCCACATGACCAATATATTTTTTAGTTGGTGTGACATCTCTTAATTGTGCTTCTTCAACTAAAACAAAAGGCGTATTCTCCATACCGGAAGCTATAAATGCGTTTTGCGGACTAAGTTTTGCTTTTAAAAACCAACCGGCTGCAACACATAAGCAAACCATGGCTACTCGTTTAAGAATAATTCGATTGCTTATTTTTCCAACTTTCATTTTCCTTAACCTTTCAAATTTTAATTTCTTCAATTATTCTATCAAATCCCGTCAAAAAAGTTTGGGATAAATTGAATTTTAATTCTTTACAGATATATGTATTAATTAAGCCGCGCCATAGACCGACAATAAGAATACTGATGGTTTTTATATCTGTATCCGCACCAATTTCTTTATTCTTTTTGGCCATAGACAGGGCGTGTTTGATAATTTTGAAATGAAAATCATGAAGTTTTCCCACTTTCTTTTCTACTTGATTATATATGTTATCTGACCATTCTATTTGAAATAAAGTAAAAAATATAAATTTTTGAGCTTCAGGATTGTGTTCTATAAATTCTGCCGCATGAGCAAAAAAAATTCGAAGATCCGAAAGATTTCCGGGGCGTGTTTGAATTTGTCCTTCTTGTCGATGGTTTTCTTCGGCGCGGTGGTGTATCATTTCGGCTAGTAATTCCGCTTTATTCTTAAAATGCCAATAAACGGCTCCTTTGGTGAGATTAATGCGGGAGGCTATATCTTCAAAAGTTGTGCAGGAAAAGCCTTTTTCATAAAAACAGTCTAATGCTGATTTTAAAATCAGCATTTTTGTGTTTTCGCTTTCTTCTCTTGTTTTTCTTACCATTTTCTTTTCAAAATAAACATACATTCAGGTAGGTATGTATAATAAATCTAAAAAATTTGCAAGCATTTTTTTTTAAAAATTTTAAAATAATTTTTTAATCACTAAAAATGTGTTTTAGGTTTAAATTTACTTTTTTTGTGTTATAATAATGTAAATTGATAGGAGCTTATTATCATGCAAGAAGAAACCATCTTAAATAAATTAGAACGACTTTTTAAAATACGACGCTTTATTAAGGATAGAAAAATGAAACGTCTAAAAGATCTTAACATAAAATATGGTCGTTGGAATCTTCAAAATGATGAAGAAGAGGACGAAGATGATGATTTGTTATCTCGTGACGAGTTTATGGAAGAAACTCTTAAAGAGTATATGTACCAATTTGGTTTGTCTATTTATCAAAATAAAAAAGGAAATTATTATTTTAAACAATTCTCTGATGAAAGTAATCAACGCGGATTTGATGAATTAGACACACATCATTTTATTCCTTGTAAAAAAGAACAAAACTTCTTAGAAAAGTTACTCGAAGTCGAAACGGAAAATAAAATTAATCTTATTGGTGATATTGAACCAACCGTTCTTGATTTGTATGAAAAAGATCCTTTTATGGTTGATGTCTTAGAACATATGTTGGAAAATGAAATGACAAAATATCGACAGGTCCTTAATGAGGATGTGTTTAATGAAGTTAATTCTCAATATCAAACTCAAATTATGGAACAAAGTAAGCAACTAGAAAATGAAAATCCTGTCAATATAACAGTTGAAAATCAACAAAATGTAGTCGTTGAAGATATGAAAAACCATATTAATCCTGAAGTACAAACTCAAAGTCAAGCCATAATATTTCCATGTGGACAGGAATGCGATGAAAAGGTTAAAATTGCTAAACCTCTTAAAATTCGTCGCGCACGACGTTCTCAAGAAAAAATATCACCTGTTGTATCGGATATGGTTAAAGGTAACACGCATAATCGATAATAATAATGTATGCAAAATTTAATTTTCTAAATAAAGATTGCTTTTTTTATAATTCATTATAGCGTGGCGGAGCAAAACACCAATAATCGCCGCAGTTGGCACGGCAATCATTAAGCCTAAAAAGCCAAGCAGCACGCCTCCGGCAAGTAATGCAAACATTACCCATACAGGATGTAAGCCTACATTTTCGCCGACAAGTTTCGGAGTTAGAAAATTACCTTCCAGAAATTGACCAATTGCAAAAACAATTATGACGCTAATAATCGGCATCATGCTGTCAAATTGAGCAAAAGCCAGTGCTAAACTGATTATAAAACCGGAAATTGTACCAACATAAGGAATAAAAGAAATAATACCGGAAATAAATCCTACCAGTAATCCTAAATCTAAACCAACCAAGTGTAAACCAAGAGCGTAAAAACTACCTAAAATAACACAAACACTTAATTGACCACGGATAAAACCGGCCATCATGCGGTCAATTTCTTTTGCTTGTTCTTCAATTGCTTTTTTAGATTTTCTGGGTAATAAACTGCGTACTTTTTCTATAAATTTATCCCAGTCTCGAAGCATATAAAAAGCCACAACAGGGGTGATTAATAAAAGTGAAATTAAATTGACAATCGCCATACCGCCGGAAATTAAACTACGAAGTATCTTTCCTAAAAGTTTTAAGTTGTTTGCCATGTTATTATTAATATATTCGCGAATTTTATCTGCCTCAAGGGTCGGAAATAATGTTTTTAAATTAGTCAATAAAGGGTCTGCTTTTTGTAAAAGGGAATTAATATAATTAGGAACAACACGAATAAAAGTAGATAGTTGATCATCTATAACATTAACTAATAATAAAATCGATGGAATTATAATTAACATCATAATTATCAATACTAAAACAGTTGCACAAGTTCGGTTCATTTTTAAACGAGTAAATTTATCTGCTAATGGGTCAAAAAGATAGCCGATTATAATACCGGCGACAAAAGGTAGTAAAACAGAACGTAATACGTAAACAAAAGCACAGAAAAAAATAAATAATGTAAGCCAAAAAAAACGGTTGGATTTTGTAGATATCGTTTCTGTTTTTACTTTATACGGCATAATGTTTTTCCTTTTTATTTAGAAGTTAAAGTGTAATAATTTCCGGATGAGGTTAATAGGAGATTTTTATTATTTAAAGCTTTTTGTAATGTATTAATATCGCCAAGATAGTCTATTTGAAATTGAACTCGACCATTACCGACAGCATTAAGACGAATATCTGTAACGCTTGTTATGGCTTTTATTTGTTCTTCAATTTTTAACCAAGAACTTAAGTTGTTGTATTTATATAGCACAGTTATCATTTCAGGTTCATTAGAGGTAATAATATTAAATTCCTGCAATTGACTACTGATGAAACGAGCTGTTTCTTTAACGGCTTGTTCTAATAATGTGTCGGTAGCTAAATTACCTATATTTAAGATATCGGTTTTTTGTGTTTGCAGATTTCTTATTTTAATAAGGAGATCATTTTGATTATTATAAAAGGCTTCTGCTACATAAGTGTTGTTATTGTTGGTGAAAAATTCGGTTTCTGCAGAAAGAGCTTGGTTAATCGTAAGATATGGGAAATCATTGTATTTTATTGATGTAATTTGCATTGAGCCGATAGTTTGAGGGTTTTTTTCCCAAGTTTTCCGCCAGATGTTATTTTCTTCCCATAGAAGCGCATGAGGGGTATTCTTATCATGAAATATAGGAATAATAGATATATTTGTTGATATGCCAATTAATAAGGGAACATTTTTTTCTTGAAGATATTCTTTAAGTAATTGAGCGTTTACGTTAATTCGTAGTTTTGCCATATAGCGAATATTAGAAGTTTTTTCATCAAGAACGGTTATTTCTTTAATGAAGTTAAGAAGTTGTTCATCTGTTAATTTATCTAAAACAGAAATTCCTTCAGTGGTTGTTATGTTTGCGGCTATATTATTAACAGCTTGTCGGTTGGCTTGATGCATGGCTTGTTCCCGTGCGATAGAGGCATTATCTGCGGTGACATCAACAGTTATATCCACATTATATGACGATACGGCACTATGGCTGTTATAAGATATGATTGTCAAGAAAAACAATAATAAAATAAAAAGTCTTTGCATTCTTATATTCCTTGGATTTTATGACATAATTTCCAGTTGATTAAAGAAAAAAGCTATTTCTCTTTCTGCTGTTTGAGCGCAATCAGAACCATGAACTGCATTTTTTTCAATTGAAATTCCATATAATTTACGCAAGCTGCCCTCTTCGGCGGATGCCGGATTAGCCGCACCCATTAAGCTTCGATAATCTTCAACGGCATTATCTCCGGATAATACTTGTACAATAACGGGACCGGCCGTAATATTGTTTATTAATTCGTTAAAAAAAGCTTTATCTCGATGAGCGGCATAAAAACAACAGGCTTGTTCTTTAGATAATTGTAGCATTTTTTGGGCAATAATTTTTAATCCATGCTCTTCAATTGCAGTAATGATTTTACCGGAAACTTTATTAATAACGGCTTCGGGTTTAATCATTGAAAAGGTTCTTTCCATTTTTATCCTCTATTTATTGACTAATTTAATTAATATTATCCTATAGAAAATGAAAAAGCAAAAGTTTTTATAGACTTTCTGACAAATTCGTTGTTTATTACAAGCAAATTTGTAAATTAATAATTAATAAGGAATATCGTGTGATGAATGAAAGTGCATATTTAAAACAATTATTGACATTAGCGGCAAAACAATTAAAAACCGTGGTTTTGCCTGAAAGCGAAGATAACCGTGTGTTAGAGGCAGCCCATTATGTTGCAGAAATCAAGGCGGTTAAACCTGTTATTTTAGGTAATCAAAATCATGTGGAGGAATTTTATAAGGCAAAAGGTTGGTCTCTTGATGGAATCGAGGTAATACAACCGGAGACTTCCGATAAATTGACATCTTATGCACAAATGTTTTATGAACTCCGCAAAGATAAGGGAATAACTTTGGATGATGCTTTAAAGCAAATGCATAATTACAATTATTTTGGAACAATGATGGTTAAAGCCGGTGATGCCGACGGCATGGTATCCGGTGCTAATCATTCTACCGCAGATACTGTGCGTCCGGCTTTGCAAATCATTAAATCAACTCAAAAAGGGCGTTCTGTTTCTTCCGCTATATTGGAAGTTATTAATGGTAAAGCCTATATTTTATCCGATTGCGCGATTATTATTAATCCAACAGCAAATGAATTAGCCGATATCGCTGTTGACGCTGCTCAAACCGCTTTGCAATTCGGTATAAAACCTAAAGTAGCTCTTTTGTCTTATTCGACTAAAGGTTCCGGAAAAGGTGAGGGTGTTGATAAAGTTACAGAAGCTCTGTCTTTGGCTAAAAAACAATTACAACAACAAGAAAACTCAATTATTCAAATTGATGGAGAATTACAAGCCGATGCTGCTCTTGATGCCGTTGTTGCAGCTAAAAAAGCTCCCGACAGTCAAGTGGCAGGACAAGCCAATGTCTTAATCTTTCCCGATATCGAAGCCGGAAATATTGCCTATAAACTTCTACAACGCCTTGCCGGTGCCGAAGCTTATGGTCCTATCTTACAGGGCTTAAACGCGCCAATCAATGATCTCTCAAGAGGCGCTTTGGTTGAAGATATTGTCGGTATGATTGCTATTACAGCTTTACAAGCTGCGGCTAAAAAATAAATGCTTTATTTTTAACTTTTGAAATGGAAATTAATGTTATGGAAAAAATTTTAGTTCTAAATTCTGGTTCTTCTTCCTTAAAATACCAACTTTTTAATGTGAATGATAATCATTTTGAAGTAATTGCTAAAGGTGTCGCAGATCGCATCGGTATTGATGGATCTTTTGTTACTCTAAAAATAGGGGATAATGATAAAGAAACAATTGAAAAACCTTTACCCACCCATAAAGAAGCAATTAAAGATGTGTTAGATTTACTCCTTGGACGCGTACTTAAATCTCTTGATGAAGTATCAGGTGTTGGACATCGCGTCGTTCATGGCGGTGAGTATTTTGATCATTCGGTATTAGTGGATGATGAAGTTATTCGCATTATTGATGAATTATCATCCTTAGCTCCTTTGCATAATCCTGCCGCAGTATTAGGAATTAAGGCGATGAAACAGTTGTTGCCGAATGTGCCGCAAGTCGTCGTTTTTGATACGGCTTTCCATCAGACTATGAAACCGGAAGCTTTTATGTATGCTTTACCTTTAGAACAATATAAAAAATATAAAATTCGTCGTTATGGAGCACATGGTACTTCTCATCAATATGTGTCAACGGAAGCTGCAAAATTAATCGGCCATACCGGTAAAATCATTACTTGCCATATCGGTAATGGCGTTTCAATTAGTGCGGTTAAAGATGGTAAATGTATTGATACGTCTATGGGCTTTACACCATTGGCTGGTGTCGTTATGGGAACACGATCCGGTGATGTCGATCCTTTCGTACCCCTTTATATTATGAAAACACAAAACAAAACTATTGAAGAGGTTGATTATCTTTTGAATAAACAATCCGGTATGTTCGGGTTATGTGGATATTCTGATAATAGGGATGTAGAGAAAAAATATTTTGCAGGTGATGAAGAAGCAATAACGGCAATGCAGGTTTATACTTATAGCATTGTTAAATATATTGGTGCTTATACCGCGGCAATGGGAGGGGTTGACGCTATTGTTTTCACCGGCGGCGTAGGTGAAAATGGTAATGAAGTTCGTAAATTGATTTGTCAACGTTTATCTTTTATGGGAATTCAATTAGATGAAAAAGCAAATCAATCACGCGGACAAACTATAGAAATATCTAAACCGGAATCTAAAGTCAGAGTCTTCGTTATTCCTACAAATGAGGAATTGGTGATTGCTCAAGATGTTAAAAAACTTATTAAATAATGTTCATAAATTCCCCGCTTTAAGTGGGGAATTTTTTTATCTGTTATTATTGAACCGACAACTTTTATGATTATTTTATCTTAATAAAGTTATTAAACGAGGATAAATTAATGAAAAAATTATTGCTTTTATCAGGTATATTGTTGTCGGTTCAGTCAAATGCCGCAGAAACAATAGATGTTCAATCGGATAACAGTCAACCAACCGTTATTTTCGGTGAAGCGGCGACAGCGGCAGGAACGTATAATGAAATTAGTGTCGAACAAGCTGCGGATGCGCAAAATCCCTTTGGTAATCCGATAGTCAATATCGTTCAGCCGAATCCAACGGCGGTGGCTAAACGTAACTCAAAAAGTGATGAAAAAAATCCATCGCCTATAATCCCTTCAAATTTTGCACAACCGGAAAATATTGTTTCGCAAACCAGTCAGCAAAATCCGGAAATCAGTCCGCAAAATTCTCCTCAAGAAATGGAAAATGAAATTCAAAACACTCTTTATGAATCTCAAGGGCGAATTTATGATTTACAATCATATCCAAATGATGATATTAATCAAATTGAAAATCAGGGTAATGCCGTCACTAATTATCCGGAATATTAAATGTTTATGCTTGACCTAAAGTATCGAGCATAAAAGGATATAAAGCTTGTTTGGGATCTAATCCTTTAGTCATAACCACATTAAATATGGGATACATTCGTTCACATTCTTTAACGGCAATATCCATAATATTAATTAATTGTGCAGAAAAATCTTTATTTTCCGGATTATAAAAAAGCGCGTAACGAAAAACGGGCATTTTTTGTTCCGTCCAATAAGAAAAATGTCCAACCCATAAATCGTCATTAATAAGAGCTAGTAATTCAAAAATTTTATTATGATCATGTTGTTTATCTTCTATATTAATTAAACAAGAAAGGTGTAAACAATGCATATTTTCTTCCCAAGAAAAAAAGAGCAACATCTCATTCCATTTTCCTTGGATTTCAATAACAACTTCATTTTGGCTTCGGCGTTCGGGTTCATAAGCGTATCGAGTTAGTATATTCTCGACAATATCGATTGGGTTTTGAACGACAATTTTAGTTTCAGCCGGATGCATAACAGGTTTCTCCACTGTTAAAATTTTGCAAAAACACTTACCTGACTTTTATCAATTATCATTATCGAGTCGCAAAAACAATTAGGCTTAAAAAGTTTTCCACTTTATTTATTTATGTAAAAATAAATTGATTAAATTTTTACATAAAAACAATTGGTTATTATTTTTCTAAAATAAAATTTATAAAAAATGTGGATATATTGTATAAAATTAATATACTTTTTACTAATTATCAAAAAAGTGCAATGATTAACCGTTGGAGTAATTATGACAGGTTTAACTTTTCCTAATATTTCACCAATAATCTTTTCTATCGGGAATTTTTCCGTTCGTTGGTATTCAATGGCCTATTTAATGGGAATATTGCTGGCTTGGTTATGGTTGATGCGTGATGTGAAAAAATATGCTGTTAATTTTGATAAAGCTGCAATTGAAGATATTATTTTTTATATAACCATCGGTATAATTATCGGTGGACGCCTTGGATATGTCCTGTTTTATGGCGGAAAGATTTTTTTCTTTGAACCATGGCGGATTATACAAATATGGCAAGGTGGAATGTCTTTTCATGGAGGAGCTGTTGGAGCTGTGTTAGGTTTGTGGTATGCTTCTTATAAGCATCATCTGGATTTTTGGTTGTTAACGGATATGGCGGCTTTATATGCTCCAATAGGTATTTTTTTAGGACGTTTGGCAAATTTTGTAAATGATGAATTATGGGGACATGTCAGTGATGTTCCATGGGCTGTACGTTTCCCTAACGGCGGTTATTTGCCTCGGCATCCTTCTCAATTATATGAAGCCTTTTGTGAAGGTATTGTTATTTTGATTGTTTTAAATCTTTTATGGCGGTTTGTTCCTATTGTTCGACAGCGTAAAGGAACAGTTTCAGCTTTATTTATTATATTATATGCATTATTTCGGATTATTTTGGAAAATTTCCGTCAGCCTGATGCTCAACTTGGTTTTTATTTCGGCTTTATTACCATGGGGCAAATTTTATCTTTTCCTTTGCTTTTATTTGGTTTTTGGTTGTTTAGACGTCGTTTTAAGCCTGAGAAGTGATGTTTTGTGTAAATTTATAAGTCTTTTGTAAAATTTTATGCGCGCGGATAAAAACAGCAAAAACATCAACATCACTTCTTTTTTTATCTGCCGTACTACATGATACTGTCAGTTTTAGAGGTTTTTTGCGGTGGCTTAAATAAAAATTTGATATAGCTATTTGTCTTCGTATGTGGTCAATACGAGCAAATGATGTTCCTTTTTCCGCCATAGGAAAAATAATAATAAATTCATCAGCCGCACAGCGATAAATTTGTGCCTGAGGTTCTAATTCTTGAATTTTGTTAGCCACCATACATACTATTTCATGTATTCCAGAGCGTTTGAAAACTTGTGAAAGGTGTTTATAATCATCAATGCAGATAATACCTAGACCATATTTTAGTGGAAGTTTGGTCGAATTTTTAATCAATGAATTACCATTATCTAATCCGGTTATGGTATCTTTGCATAAAGCATAAGAAATTGCGTGTATAAGACCTGTAAAAATGGTTAAAGCCGCTGTAAAATAAAATATAGCTAAAGGTGAGGGCCTGTTGGAAAAATAAAAACCGAGCATAATGTTAATTGTGGCATAAAATAATGATGTCGTTAAAATATCATTTTCAAAAGACGAGTGTATGAGCATGATTGTTAATGCTGTTATGAATAAAATTAAGCCAAATATTTGTAATCCACATCCATTGCAAACGACAAAGTCAATATCAATTGATATGTGAAGCCTTCCCAAATGTTCTCCTAAGGCAAGAGCAATAAAAACAATAATGATAAATTGTATTGTTTCTTTTGATAATAAGGGGCGATTGGGTAAAAAATAAAAAAATAACAGACAACTAACGGAAAAAAACACTAAATTGTTATAGTCGCTGCTTAAATTATAAATAATACCATGAGTATATTTCAAATAGTTGATTAAACAATAACTAATAAGCATGGAAATTATGAAAAAAAGAGGACGATTATAGTTAAAATAAAGTAAGACACATATACTGCTTATACAAAGAGTAAAAAAACCGATATGAAGAAATTTTAACCATTCTTGATTAAACGGAGCCATAATTAAATAACTGCATAATGCGCCATATAAAAACAATACGGGAAGTAATGAATTTTTCATTAATGGCAAAATTTGTTTAATATATACGGCATATTTTTTCCACACTTTGATTTTTTCTCCTTTTTATGGAAATTATAATCAAGAAGCGTTTAAATTTTATTTACGCATTTGATGATACAGCTGTCGCCATATGAATAAAAACGATAGCGTTCGTCGATTGCGTGTTGATAAGCTTTTTTCATTCTATCTGTTCCGGCAATAGCGCATATAAGCATAAATAAAGTTGATTTTGGTAAATGAAAATTAGTTATAATCATATCAATAACTTTAAATTTATATCCGGGTGTAATAAAAATATCTGTATCTCCGGTAAAAGGGTGGAGTGTGCCATGATTATCTGCCGCTGTTTCTAAAAGACGTAAAGAAGTTGTTCCAACGGCGATAATTCTTCTGCCTTGAGCTTTGGCTTTATTTAGAATATCACAAGCTTCAGAAGAAATTTCACAATATTCCGTATGCATTTTGTGGTCTTTGGTATCTTCTGTTTTAACCGGTAAAAAAGTACCGGCGCCAACGTGAAGTGTAACAAACACTTTTTGTATTCCTTTTTTTTCTAAAGCGTCAAAAACTCTTTTAGTAAAATGCAATCCGGCTGTCGGTGCGGCAACAGCTCCTTCATAACGAGCGTAAATTGTCTGATAGTTTTCTTTATCGTTATATTTATCCCATCCTCCGCCTTGGGTGGGTTTATCTCTTTTAATATATGGCGGAAGAGGCATTAAACCGTATTTTTGCAGATTTACAGTTAATTTTTCCACAGGACAATTAAAACGAATAAGAACTCCGTCATCATTTTTTTTCTCTAAAACTGATGCTGAAAAATCGCTTTTTTCCGGTATAATATCATCCGTATAAAAATAAATACAATCTCCAAAGTGTAATCTTTTGGCATTTTTGATAAAAGCCCACCATATAATTCCATCGACCGGTCGATAGAGGGTTACTTCCACTTTTGCTAACCCGCGACTGCCGTAAAGGCGGGCAGGGATCACTTTAGTGTCGTTAAAAACCAAAACGTCGCCTGAATGAAGGATATCTGGTAAATCATAAAAATGGCGATCAATTATTTTATCTTCTTCGCTTAAGTCAAGTAAACGAGAACTGTCGCGAGGGTTCGCCGGTTGGTCTGCAATTAAACTACGATCAAATTTAAAATCAAAAATATCTACTTTCATTTTCTTTTTGTCCTTTTTTGCCGGTTATAGTACAAGATAATGTTTTTTGCAAGCTTTATGAATTTTGAAGCTTGTTGACAAGTTTTTTTAAAAAGATATTATACATATTGTTTCTGACATAATTAAAAAGAAAGGAAATAATTGTGAGTAATGTTGTAACTATGATCCCTGTTCGTATGGCCTCCACACGTTTACCTAATAAGCCTTTATTGGATATTAATGGAAAAAGTTTGTTGCAGCGCGTTTACGAAAATGTAAAAAAAACAGTTCCTGGGGATGTGTTTGTTGCCGCAGGTGATCAAGTTATAGTAAATGCTTGTGAAAAATTTGGAGCTAAAGCGGTTTTAACAGATCCTTCTCTTCCTTCCGGAACAGATAGAATTGCCGCAGCATTAAAAGAAATAGATCCGGAAGGAAAATATGATATTGTCGTTAATTTTCAAGGAGATGCCGTCAATGTTAATCCGTCGGTTAATAATGATTTGATAGAAATGATTGAACGAACCGGATGTGATATTGCAACAGTTGGCATGGTCTTTGATAATGAAAATGATGTTAAAGAACCTAGTAATGTCAAAATCGTAATGGGATTGCGTCAAGGACAAACAGAGGGGCGTTGTTTATATTTTACTAGAGCTCAAGCTCCCTTTATTCGTAATCCGGAAAAATGTAAAAATCATGATTTTTATCATCATATCGGTATCTATGTATATCGTGCAGAATCTCTTAAAAAATTCGTGGAATTGCCCGTCGGTGTTTTAGAGGAAAGAGAAAGCCTTGAACAATTGAGAGCTTTGGAAAACGGAATGCAAATACGCGCTAAACTTATTAATGAATTAACCTTAAATAAAAACGCTCCGGCAGATATTGATACTCCCGAAGATTTAGAAGAAGCTCGTAAATGGATAAAATAAGATAATAATATGGAAAGTGGGATATGTATGGAAATATCGTAATTTTAAGTGGAGCCGGAATTTCCGCAGAGTCAGGAATTCCCACTTTCCGTGATTGTAACGGTTTGTGGAATAATCATAAGGTCGAAGATGTGGCTACAATACAAGCGTATTATCAAAATCCAAAGGTAATACACAATTTTTATAATCAATTAAGAAAAGATATTGAAGATAAAAAGCCTAATCCCGCTCATTTTGCAATTACACGTCTGCAACATGAATATAAAAACGGTACGGTTAGCGTTATTACTCAAAATGTCGATTTGTTACATGAAAAAGCAGGAAATGTTAATGTCGTGCATATTCACGGGCAAATAGATCAATCGGTATGTATGAATTGTGGTAAAATTATCACCTCTTTAGAAGATACTTCTGTCGAAACGGTTTGCCCTTTTTGTCATATTCAAGGAAAAATGAAACCTAATATCGTCTTTTTTGGAGAGAATTTGCTTTCCCTTAATCAAGTCCAAAAACTACTTTCAGAATGTCGTCTCTTTATTGCAATAGGAACTTCAGGTGCCGTTTATCCGGCGAATACTTTTGCAAGTAATGCCAAATATTATGGAGCGGATACAATAGAGTTTAATTTACATGAAACAATTAATCATTATGATTTTGATAATCATATTGTTGGACCCGCAGGGCAAATGTTTCCGCCTTATGTGGAAAAAATCTTAAAACAAATATAGGACTTTTAAAGGAATATATCATGATAGAGACAATGCTTCATGCTGTGGAACATACTTTCTTTGATACTTTAAAACTTTTTCCTGTTTTAATGATAACATATTTGATATTGGAATATCTAGAAACAAAAATAGGAGATAAAACGATTAATTTGATTAGTAAATCAGGTCGGGCAGGGCCTTTAATCGGTGCTTTATGCGGTTTGTTTCCACAATGCGGTATGGCGGCCGCGGCTTCTAATTTTTATACCGTAAGAATTATTTCCGCAGGAACGTTACTCGCTGTTTTTCTTTCTACTTCTGATGAAATGCTGCCTGTCTTAATTGCAGGTTCTGCTTCTCCTTTATTAATTTTAAAAATTTTAATGCTTAAAGCCGGTATCGGTTTGTTTGTAGGATGGATGCTTGATTTTTATTGTCGACAAAATACATTATTAAAACCACAAAATGTTGATGTTGAAACTTTTTGCCGTAATGAAAATTGTAAATGTGAAAAAGGTATTTGGTATTCGGCTTTGGGACATTCCATAAAAATCACTCTTTTTGTTTTTGTTTTTGTTTTTTTATTTAATTTGTTAGTTGTTTTTGTGGGTATTGACCGATTGACGCATTTTTTATCTTATCCATTTGCAGGTCCTATTGTTTCTGGTTTGTTGGGATTAATTCCAAATTGTTCCGTATCTGTTATTGTAACAAGCCTTTATATGGAAAAAGCAATTACTTTTGGAACAATGATGAGCGGCACTTTAGTTGGTGCGGGTGTCGGATTGTTGGTGCTTTATCGTGTCAATCACAAATTGAAAGAAAATTTAATATTAACTCTTATCCTATATATAAGCGGTGTTTTAGCCGGTTTAATACTTGATTCCTTCTAAAATAAACAGGATTATTAAAAAAATAAAAATTTTTGATATATTTATAATATCTTTAGAAAATTAGACTTATATATTAAAAGATTTTATAAAATATAGAGGTGAAAGGTAAATGGCATCACGAACAAAAAAAATATTAAAAAAAATAGTGTCATGGGCAGGATTATTCTTTTTTGCTCTTGCTGCTTATATGCTTTATAGACAATTAGGAAAATATAGTTGGCATGATATAGAAAGTGCGTTATATAGTATTCCTTCTTATAATTTGGGAATGGCTTGTTTAGCTTCTATTGGAGGATATATCGCTTTATCATCTTATGATTATTTAGCATTGCGCTATGTTAAACGAAAATTGGCTGCTTGGAAATGGATTTTTGCCGGTTTTATAGGCTTTTCCGTAAGTAATAACGCCGGTCATGCGATTGTTTCCGGAGGAAGTATTCGTTATCGTCTTTATACGCGTTGGCGGTTTCATGGCGGAGAAATTGTAAGAATGGTTACTTTTTCCGGATTTACATACTTAGTGGCGTGTTTTTTTCTGATTATTGTAGGTTATATCATTACACCATCTCATGCTTTCGGAGCAGGTTCTGTTTCTAGATTAACAACGGAAATTGTTACATTATGTTCAGTATTAGGTTTAGGAATTTATTTGGGACTCAGTGCTTTTTACCGAAAACCATTAATAATAAAAGGTGTTGTTTTTGAAATGCCTTCGTTTAAAATGGCTTTAGCACAAGTTTTTATCGGTGCCGCCGACATTTTAATGGCGTCCTTGGTTCTTTACTTTTCTTTACTTCCTTTTGTTGATATTTCATTTAACACATTTATTGGCGTTTTTATTATTGCACAAGTTTTAGGAGTGTTTAGTCAAGTTCCAGGGGGATTAGGTGTTTTTGAAGGATTGTTTATGTATATTATTCCGGGAGAGCATAACCAAGCAAGTTTGTTTGGAGCATTAATAGCCTATCGTGTTATTTATTATTTATTACCGATGGTTATTTCAGCAATTATGTTGTTTTCTTATGAAAGTTATTTAAAATATGTAAAAAAACAGCGTTTAGAAAAAATTAAAATTATGAATACAGCACAGATGAATAGGAATAAAATTTAAGAAAATTTTTTCAAAAATCGAAAAAGGTAGTATTTTTGAATTGGTACTATCTTTTTTATCCTATTTGTTATGTATATCCTTTCACTTTGTATATATGTAAAAATTTTTTATATCATTATAAGAGTATCCTATCGAGGTCGCTGGTTCTAAATATAAAAAGAACCGCCGAAAACGGCGGTTTATCCAATGGTCGGAGACATCTTGCAATCCACGGACTGATATACAAATAAAAAAGCTGATTAAATTTTGATTTCTTCAAATTCATTTAGGTGCTTGGTTATGATTGCTGGCCATGATTTATAATCAGAACATCCAAGCAATTTATCAAATGGTTTAAGCAATTTATATTCAAGTACGGAGCCGTTAAGCTTGCAATCCGTTATTAAAGATTTTAGCAATTTTTGTTTTTGTGTCGGATTCGCTTTTGCAAATATGAAAGATACATTGCTTGCCATAGACATCACATCAATTATTTTTTGTTTTATCTCGCTGTTGATAGTTTTATATTTTTCAGCGGTGATTTCCAGTTCCTGACGTTCTTTAGAGATTTGTTCCTGCTTGGCTTCATAAATTTCTTGCGACAATTTTCCTTCTAAATAAAAATCAAGAGCTTTATCCTCTTTAACTTTAAGTTCTGTCAATTTATTGCTGATATTGGTTTTCATTATTTTATTAAAAGCGGATGTATCATCCAGATCTTTGATGAGTTGATTTTTCAGAACTTTTTGCAAAGTCGGAGGCAATGTAATTCTATCAAGCAATTCTGTTTTCAGTTGTTCCAAAATAATATTTTCATTTACAATTCCCTGATGACATGTTTTATTTGGGTGTCCACACCTTAGATAAATATATTGTTTACCGTTTTTCTTAATCTTTGTTTCAGGAGTAAAAAGGCAACCGCATTCTTTACAGTGAATCATTTTTCTGAATATATAAGGCGTCTTAGCATATTCTGTTGTATTATTGCGATTGTGATTGCCGTTTTGAGTAAATAATTTTTGAACACGATCAAATAATTCTTTGGAAACAAGCGGCTCATAAATATGTTTGTAAACATTGCCTTGTATATACATCTCGCCATAATAAAAAGGATTAGTCAAAATATCATAAACAGTATTTCTGCTGACAAAACGTCCTTTACGCTTTTTTCTTTTGGATACCAGACCTAGTTCCTGCGATAACTTCCATATACTTTTAAGAGAATGTCCCCCGGTTGCATATTCATCATATAATTTTTTAATAATCAAAGAACGAACAGGATCAATAACAATAGTTGCTTTGTTCTCGTCATCTCTCTTATTTAAATATCCAAGAGGAGCTTCTCCGGGCCATATACCTTGTTCCCAAAGGTGCGTAAAACTACGCTTAACATTATATGAAAGTGAATCTGTATAATTACCGGCCATTAATACATTCATCTTCCAAGCAAATATATCATGAACAGGAGAATCTTCATCCAAGATGATATTTTCTTTCATAAAATGCAGAACGATTTTACCGTCTTTGCGGAGTTTATTAAGAGCCGGATTATCCTCATCGCTTCTTTGTAATCTGTCCACGCAGTTAACAACAATAGCTGTTTTCTTCTTGCGGGCACGGATAAAATCAAGCATTTCATTATATTTCACTCTGTCACCGCGGGTTGTGCTTTCTGTTATTTCAAATTCTTTAATGATTTTGAGATGATGTTGAGCACAATAGTTGTAAATCAGTTCTTTCTGAGCTTCAATAGAAGCGCCTTTTTCTTGTTTCTCACTAGATACACGTGCAAAAATAATTGCTTCCGAGCATTTTTCTTTAACTGCTTTCTGATATTTCTTTCTCATGGCTTAATAATCCTCATCTTCGTCATCAAAAGAATAGCTATCATCAAAATCATCATTTTCAGCATAAAAATCATCTGCATTCATGGTTTCGATAAAGTTTCCGGTTTCGTTGTCATGAATTTTTACAACCGTTATTTTGTTGATTTTTCAAAAGATTAACTTCTGTGTTTTGAGAACCGGAAGTTATTTTATTTATGAAGAAAAGTTTTTGTCATCAACGACACTTTATTTTATTTCTTGCTTTTCTTGTTCTAAGCTCGTCTCAACCGCAATTTTATAAAAGTTAATAAGATTGTTTGTCATTTCATTTAATTCAACATCCGTAACATCGGGATAAAGAATTGATAACTCGTCTTTGAGTTGCTTATGTGTATCAGTCATACGATATAGAAGTATAAAAGATGACAACTCTACAAAATTAATTTTCCAAATAGTATATTTTTTAACTTATGACATAGCGATGTTAAAGGTTAAGCCGTTCTTTCAATAAACCGTCTTAAAGTGCTTCTTTGCACACCAAGAATTTTAGCAATTTGGGACTTGGAGATAACCTAATATTAAGGTTTATATAAAATTAGCCCCACCTTTTTTGTTATGCTTGAAACAAATTTTTTTTACTTTCCCCAATCTGTTGGCTTAA
>CALXTF010000011.1 GCA_944391335.1 uncultured Alphaproteobacteria bacterium | reverse complement strand
CAAAGGAGTTTTTTATCTGTAAAGCTATAAGCTCTTTGGAACTACCGGCCTAGCCGGTAGTTTTCTTGTTACAAAAATACCACCTTTAATGAGGTGGTTTGATTTTTAAATATTATTTTTAAGTTTGTATCAATTTATAAAATGATTAATTACCAACTGTAATTTTTTTCTTTTTCCGCCAGAGAGAACATTTCTTCTACTGAAACTTTGCCATTGCCATATAATTTCGGAATACCATAATCATATACAGGTTCTGCAAAAGTAAGAGCCAAAGCATCTGCCTTATCCGGTGAACGTCCCAATCGTTTTTTTATTTCCTCTTTATCTTCTAATTGCAATCGACCACGACTATCAAATTTTTTATTAACAATTGTCAACTCATCAAATAAATCTTCATCACAGGGCAGTTGCGGCAATGGAAGTTCCATTAACCAATGATTCAATTTATCCCACATTTCCACGCGGCGATTGTAATACCTATCTGTTTTTAGAGCTTTTTCACCAAAATAAACTCCTCGAATAATCTCTCCATAACCACGATCCTTCAAAATATCATAAACTCCGGCTCCTTGTCCGCCTATATCCATAAATAATCTTAAAGGATGTTGTTCTTGAATCAAATTAGTCGCAATATTAGCGACATCAACATTACTCTTATTAGAATAACTTTCAAAACCCATCACCAATCGACCTTTACGAAAACAAAACACTGTTTTATCATCACCAAAACGGGCTATATCTAATCCTATAATCAATGGTGAAGTCGTTGAAACGATTTTAGGAACAAAAGCTTCACGAACGCAAGAGGCATTTATAAGTCTCTCGGCTCCTTGCGTCAGCGGAGCTCCAAGCCATATATGTTGATAATTTTTCGAATTTTCATGTTTACATTTTTCGGCTAAATAAAGCATTTCTTCCGGACAAAAAGGATTATCGTAATAATTAACCCGTCTAACCCATGTTCGATTATCAGGATTTGCGGCAACAGCCATCCATATCGGATCATTTTCATAAAGTCTGTTCATTGAAATCCAAATTTCCGAACCATCTTTACGAATTGTTGGTTCTAAAATTTCCCAACTTTTTTTACTAATTGTTTGAGCTTCCTCTATCCATGCAATATCGACACCTTCTAATGATTTTATTTTTTGACTGTCTTGTTCTCGCAATCCTTTAAAAATAAAACGTGTTTTAGTAAGTTTATTATCAATTCTGTCCTCATATATTTTATAATCAGATAACCCATAATAATTTATTCGGTCACAAAGAAGCTTATGAACCGAATCTTTAATAGAATCTTGTATTTCTCTTAAACAAGCTATTAAAAGTTTTTTCTTTCTTCCCAATAACAAAAGACTATCGGCAAAAGCATAAGATTTACCACCTGCTCTTCCTCCGTAATATAGTTTAATTCGGTATTTTTGTGTCATCAATGGTGCAAAAATCTCCGGTATGTGCGCCATTATCTTCTTCATTACTTTCTCCTTGATTATCTTTTATTTTTCTTTGTTTTTCTTGTCTGATATCTTCGTTATTCACAAAACGAACCAATACTTGTTTTAATTCATCATTAAGTCGATTTTTATTATCACTTTTTTCCACCCAACCATGATTGGCTTTAAGTGCTGAAATAGACATTGATGAATTATAAAAGCCAAGTCCCGCCGCATTCATTAACCATTCCTCTTGATATAATTGTGCTTTTAAATAAGCTTCGGCAAATTCAGGATATTTTTCTTTCCATATTTCAAGAGAATGAACAGCAACATTAATTTCATCTGCAAACCGCACAAAAGTCGGACAAGGGGCCGGTACTTTTTCATAAACTTCTTCACATTTATCTGACTTTTTACTATATATCTTATGTGTTTCCGTATTATATAAAGGTGCGTTTTTAAACCATGATATCAATTTTTCCGCATATTCAATTTGATATTTATCCTTTTTTTGTCGCATTTTCTCCGCCATATTTTTTCACGAATGTTTAGACCGTGATCATTAGATTTCACATAAACTACCACTAGCTAACGCAAGTGGTATTACCTGTTTTGAACTACGTTTTCCCTGCCCCAAGACTTCGCAAGCCTAACGGCTGGGCTGGTATGTCCTCATCTACCTTTTTTCACAGGTAGTGTTACGTTCGAATCATAAAAAATTCCGTGTTTATCGGAATTTTCCTCAAAAAAAACGGCTGCTGACTGCCAGCAACCGCCAATATTTAATTTATGAAATTTTAAACACAAATATATTTGTATTTTAAAAGTAAAAGAGGCATCTTCACTCTTATAGTTACAAGACGCCTATTATGGGAAAATTCATAGCACAATATGTTTAAAAATGCAAGTTCTTTTTTCACAATCTGTGGATAACTCATTTTTATCAAGTAAAAACAATAAGATATTTTTTTAAAATCTCCCAGTTATTATTCTAAATCTTACTACTTGTTTTTATCCAACTTTATATTCTCTTTATTTTAGGATCATACAATTGAAAAGTAAAAAAACAGGCAATAACTATTGCCTGCTCACGTTAATATCAATAAAAAAATTTTATTTATACATCAATAATCATCTTAGGATTAAAAACGTCACAATGCATAGCATCTTGATGCAAATGTTGTAAATATTTTGCGCTTGTTTGTGAGTTATCAAATGCTTCAATGATAAGTAAGGTTTCTTTACTAACTGTTTCATAACGATTGAGTAATGCTTCTATTCCACATAACAGATTATATGTTTGAATAGCTGCTGGTGTCTTAATTTTCTTATGTTCAACCATATCAAGCAAACATCGAAAATCTCTTCGCAATTGTTCAGGTTGCTGATATTTATCAGAAATATTTGGATGTTTATATTTTTCAATATTCATTACTGTAGTCCTTTACATCTAAAAATAAAATCACAGGTAATCTAATACACAACCATTATTTTTAATAATATTTTATTACAAATAATAACATCTTTTTTTAGACAAAGCGAATTTATTCAAACTTAATCGACCAATAAAAGGAAATTAAACGATCTAAACCTCTACATAAATCTCTTCTTTGTGCATAAACCATCTCAGATCTTTGTCTATTATGCTCTTTTCTGTCAATTTTTAGTTCCCTATTTTCTAAGCAAACAGCTCTTACTATCGGCAAAAATTCTTCTGGTATCTGCTTAATTGCCGCAAAATAATTTTCTCTTGCTTTACAAATAGCTTCAATATCTATTGGTTTTTGAGTTTGTAAATCAATTTTTTCATGCGTTCCGGATATTCCCACAGAAGCAAAATGCGACATTTCATAGTCGCTTTGGAATCTTCTGGCGGCACGAAGGCGATCATCTTTCGAAAAACGTGGATTTCCATATTCAAGCCAACCTTTTTGTGCATATTTATCTAAAAGCGACATTTTATAGATATAGCCATTTTTCCTTATATAGCCTCTGCGTATGCATTCTTTTTTATTAATGTAGTTTTCTTCTTTCATTGATTTCCTTTCTTTAATTTCTAATTAATATACACTTAATGTAAGAAAGTCAATACTTTTTTTGTAATTTACAAACTTTTTTTTTTATTACATAATCTGTAATGTAAAAATAATGGAGCAGAAAATGAACACTAAAGGTAATAAATGGTTTTGGCTTAAAGAATACATGATGAAAAACAACATCACTCAAACAGATGTTGCTGAGGCTCTTCAATGGCAAAAAACTCGTGTGTCTGAACTTCTATGCGGTAAGCGTGATTTCCCTGTCAATAAAGTTTTTCCTGCTGCCAAATTTTTTAATCTAGACCTTGAAGAATTAACAAAATATAACTCCGGTTTTACTAAAGACATTCCCTTGGTTGAAGGGAAAAAACCTCTCTCAAAACCAGAAAATCGCATGGCTGAAATTGATATTATTATTCCACAAATAAATGAAACTTTTGAGCAAAAAATAACTTTTCAAATTATAGGAAAACAAATGATTAGTGAAATGATATTTAATATGCTCACAAATTCAAATCCTCTTGATATTAAAATGTTGATTGCTCACGGTGATGCTATGCAACCTACAATTTATGATGGTGATTTCG
Organism: uncultured Alphaproteobacteria bacterium; assembly: GCA_944391335.1. Lineage (GTDB taxonomy): Bacteria > Pseudomonadota > Alphaproteobacteria > RF32 > CAG-239 > JAFUYI01. The sequence continues at coordinate 33,854 of CALXTF010000011.1, read as the reverse complement.
TTTGGGTGGATTTTTCTATTAAAGTTCCTGAAGAAGATGGACTATACATCTTTGCAATGAAAGGAGAAATTTTTATTAAACGACTTCAATTAGACAAATTTAACCATTCTGCTTTGATTATTTCGGACAATCCTCTTTATCCGCCTATTAGTATTGCCAAACCAGAAAAATTAACCACTCTTGGGAAAATTATTGCACTTACAAAAAGCTATCATTAATTTTATATAATGAACTTTCTTGTTAATACCCTATTTAACAACAAAACAAAAAAGGTGACTTTAAATAAAATTACGTTATATTTAATTATCATTTTAATTTAAAAGACTAAAACATATGAAAAAATTTATCTCAATTTTAGAAGCTGGAAAACTAATTCATGACGGCGACACAATTATGATTGGCGGATTTTTGCGCTGTGGAAGTCCTGAAAAAGTCATTGATGAAATTATAAACAATAAAATCGGGAATCTTACTCTTATTGCTAATGACACATCTTTTCCAGAATACGACCGTGGTAAATTAATCACAAATAAACTTGTCAAAAAAGCTATTGTTGGTCATATCGGAACAAATCCTGAAACCGGAATACAAATGCATGCCGGCGAATTAGAAGTTGAACTGGTGCCTCTTGGAACTTTAGCTGAAAGAATTCGCTGCGCGGGGGCTGGTTTAGGTGGTTTTTTAACCCCTACCGGCGTTAATACGGTCGTTGAAAAAGGAAAAGCAATTATTGATGTTGAAGGACGTAAATATTTACTTGAAAAACCTCTTAAAGCTAATGTTGCAATTATATATGCAACTAAAGCCGATCCGTATGGAAATTTATTCCTTGACGGTACAACCCGTAACTTTAATCAAGTCATGGCAACAGCCGCAGATGTGGTAATTGCAGAACCTGATGAAATTTGTGATGAACCCCTTAATCCTGCTGAAATTACAATTCCAGGAATTTTTATCGACTATTTGGTCAAGTGAGGAAATATGCTTTCTAAAGAACAATGTCGTGAAACCATTGCCCGTCGTGTTGCAAAAGAACTTTCCCAAGGGGATGTTATTACATTGGGAATCGGCTTGCCAACTGAAGTTGCCAACTATATTCCACATAACATACACGTTATTTTTCAATCCGAAAATGGACTGTTAGGCGTCGGTCCACATGATAATCACGCTGGAAACAAACCTAAAATTACTAATGCCGGCGGTGTTCCCGTAACAATTCGACCGGGAGCTGTTTTTTTTGATTCGGTAATGGCTTTCACCATGATCCGCGGAGGACACGTCAATGCTACTGTTTTAGGTGCTTTACAAGTTGACGAAAAAGGTAATCTTGCCAATTGGATGATCCCAGGTGCCTTTGTTCCCGGTATGGGCGGAGCTATGGATTTGGTCGTCGGGGCAAAAAAGGTGATTATTGCCATGGAACATACAAATAAAGGAAAACCACGAATCGTAAAAAAATGCAATTTACCCCTTACCGCCGCCGGAGAAGTAGATTTAATTGTTACCGAAAGAGCAGTTATTAAACCAACACCCAAAGGTTTGCTTTTAAAAGAAATCAATCCTCTTTTTTCATTAGAAGAAGTACTTCAATCAACTGAAGCTGATTTAATTATTGATGAAACATTAAATCAAAAAATTATATAATTCTATACCAACATCTTCTCAGAATTTTAAAGTTCTAATTTTTCTTTAATTTTTATAATGATTAACATACTTATCAAAATAAAACGTTTAGGATTAAAAAAAACACCATTGGCTAATACCGATGGTGTTTTTTATGATTCGAACGTAACACTACCTGCGAAAAAAGGTAGATGTAGACATACCTGCCCAGCCGTTAGGCTTGCGAAGCCTTTGGGCAGGGCGAACGTAGTTCAAAACAGGTAATACCACTTGCGTTAGCTAGTGGAAGTTTATATTCACTTTCACTTACACCCCATTTAGCGGCTTCAGTTGCAAATTTATCATATTCTTGTTCAGCATATTTATGGCTTTGGCAGATTGCCAAAATGTCTTTATATTTTAGCTTTTCGTCTTCAAGTTTCAAATACTTCCAGTTTTTAGATATAACCTCCATTTCTGCTAAAGAACGAGATTTTCTCTGTCCGTGAGTATCATCATAAATCAAATTTCTTTGCACAAAAAAACGAAAACTTTCTCTCTTGCTTGCCGGTAAATCCTCGGGCAACCAATAAACCGCATCATGCGTCGACAAATGCTTTTCCGTACTTTTAATATAAGATGGAAAATAACAACCGAAAATTTCCGCTGCATTAAAACTTGCAGGAAGCAACCAATCTCCATTAGATTGATACATTTCGTTATTATCTGCATCTTTACGATATTGATTAACATCTTCAGCAGGAAGTTTCTGTTCCTTACCTAACTGACCCATCATTACATTCATACATCTTTGTTGTGCGGAAAATCTCATTTGCGAAATCTTGTCTATACCCAATCTATCATAGCAGTAATATATCTCATCTTGAAGTGAATAACGCATATTGTATGCCGCTAACAACAACTTGCGTTGTTCGTCTGAAATACCTGATATATCATATGATTGACGCTTTTTCATACACTTTGCCAAGAAAGATAACGTTTCTTTTGTCTGTGATTTTGCATCCAAAACACCTTTTATCGCAGAATCAATCAATTCCGGTTTTATTTCTACAATCTTTCCTAATGTTTCATATGCAATCCCATAAGAATCACTATCATTTTTATTAGACTTTAAGAATTCTTGAACTGTTGTTAGTATGTCTTGGTGCTAAGTCCGGTCGATTATATAATATTTCTCTCATCTGATCATGAGAATCATAACCACGAAAGTTATTATTATATAAATAAATTTGAATTATATCTTTAATATTTTCATCCATGTTTTTACCTTTGGTTATGTAATAATATAATATCACTAAGCAAATTTAAGCCAACAAAAATTTGTCTAAATTTCCCGTTATACTTCACTAGTCTTTCAATTCTTTATGTTCAAAACAAACATTCACACTTAAGTGATATTAGGTTTTAGGAGGCATAAAGGATTGTTTTTTGGATATTGTGTTTAATAACAAACTTTTTTCGCGGGTAGTTGCTAAACTTCCACTAGCTAAGGCAAGTAGTATTACCTGTTTTGAACTACGTTTGCCCTGCCCCAAGGCCTCGCAAGCCTAACGGTATGTCTACATCTACCTTTTTTCGCAGGTAGTGTTACGTTCGAATAATAAAAAAGAACCTGCACATTTTTAAAATGTGCAGGTCCTTTTTACATCAATAGCTCCTTCTCAGTTTTCCCGTCTTGCCACCACGAATTGCTATATATATCCATAATAAAAGTTTTTGGTAAATGGATATACCAGCCATTGTTGGTAAAATAAACATATTCCGTCTTACCGCAATAACGATTGGCCGGAAGAGCTATACGCTTTACAAGGCCACTATCAACCTTAGAAAAAATTCTTCTTTGAGCAATGTCAATATACTTATCTGTGTTTTCTATAAGAACACAAAGCCGAAGATCCTCTCCTTTAGATGTCGAAACTTCTTTAACAATGCCCCAGCGCAACTTTTTATTTCTGGGAAGATTGAAACACCTTCGCAGAAAAGTAAACGAATTAAAAAATCTAAAATTCATACAAATAATTTTAATAATGATAAATATTGTGTTAATTGGTATATAATTTAAAATTATTTTAATGTCAACATTATTTTGTATATTTTATTGACATAAAAATAATATTGCTTTATTCTATAAAAAACATAGTTGGGAGTATATATAATGGCCGCCATCAAAACAAAATCTAAAAATGAACAAATAAATCTCGAAACTCGAATATTGGCAACTCTTGCTATGCTCGATATTTGTAATACAGATGCCGATAACCTTAAACCAGAAGATCTAAATCATCTGTATAATACTATCAATTCTCTTAATAAAAAAACTTTTGAAGATAATAACGAACATGCTTTTAATATTGTGGCTGAACATGAATTGGATGAAATAAAAAATATTGATCTTTTACGTGAACGAATTCGAAGAAATCGCAATCTTAATATCTATAAACAACTGGGATGGTTCGGCTTGGCAGGTGGGCAATTAAATAACTGCAAAATAAACGGCACTAAAGTTATCGCTACACTCTTATATGAAATAGGAATTAAAAATGCCGATGATATCTCTGCCGCCGTTTGTGGCGGATCACTTAATGAAGACGACGCTCTTAAATTCAAAACAATTATTGAAACTAAACAAGCTTTACTAAAAAAAAGGTTAGCTTCCGATTTTGCCGTCTATAATTCACAAAATACTATAAATACAGCAATCGAAAGTCTCCGACCAGATATCGAAGAATACGTTTTTGATGCTAACCAAACCAAAGATTATACTTTTATGGTTAAAAAAAAGGATGAGGATTTTCGCAAAAATTTAAGAAGTATGTTCGACGCATACCCAAAACCTGAGTTCCTTAAAATGTACGGGACAATGTTAATGGAAGGCCGAAATCTTGCTCAAGGGGGAAATATTGGTAGTAATTACGATAGTTTTTGTAAACTTATGCAAAAACAATTTGGTGAAGATGCCCCTAAAATTATTGATAAAGCTCTTGGTATCACACAAGAAAAATCCGATACCTCTGATATAGAAAATATTCGAAAACAAACTTATACAAATAAATGTGAAGAATTATATTTTAAAACATTAGCTGGTGTTTTATCTGAAAAATTCGAAGCAAATAAACATTCTATTTTTTGCAATAATTTTAATTATAACGATTTTATTAAAACATTTGACTATCAATATATTTTACCTATGGTTAAAAACGGCATCAATAATATCGGCGCTCTCGCCTTTCCTGATCCGGTAAACAATAAACCTTTTGAAAGTGTTTCTAAAGAATATAAAATGAACAAAGAATGTAAAGCTGAAACAGCCGAAAAACAAATAATTTCTATTCATCACAAAAATCCTATTGGTTCCGCACTCGATTTCTTTGAGCAGATTATTGGAAGCGATCGTCTTAAAAATATGCTGCCTAATCAAGCTCTCAAGTTCAAACTTAATGAATGTAATCGATTATATAACTATTCGGGAAATTTTGTATATGTTATCGGACGCTCTATGCATCAATCTCTTGAACCAGAAAATAAATTAAAGTTCGGACATAAAAGAGACGATATGATTTTTGCCGCGGAAATTAGTTGTTCCGCCATAAAAACAATTATTCCCAAACTATCTCCTAAAATTCAATCAGGCTTGAATAAATACATTAAAATGGGCGATAAAGAGCAAAAAAAGAAAATTTTTGCATATATGCCTTTGCCAGAACCTTCCGAAATTATTGCAATTCGCGAAAAACTAAAGGAAAATAAACAAGTTCATGTAGATATTATACAAAAATTTTCTCGTTATTACAATAAGTCATAAATCTTATTTTTCTTCCTTATTTACAATCTCATTGATTGGATCAGCCATTGTTTCTCCACTTGTGTTTTTATTAGCATCTCCGTAATTAATGTTAATTTCAAGAGGCGCTTTAGCCCGTCTTAATTGAATGGCAAAATCAATAATTTGATCGCCTAAATCTATTCCCCAAGGTGAACTGTTTTTTGTGCCTCCATGAAAAACCATACCTCTTCTTCCAAGTGTATTTGTCTTAAAATCCGGTAACAACCATACTCTATAATCTCCCCATATGGCATATCCTCCCGGCCATTCTCCACGTCCAAAGCAGCCTTTTAATTTTTCCCATAACGAAACATCGGAATAACGTTCCATTTGATCAACAGAAACCCACCATTTACCTTCCGGAATTCGACTATTTTCATGATGGCGTTCTTGATTAAATACTGCAAATTGTCTATTCCAATTATAAGTCGGCATATATAAAAACATTAAAGCCGACAAAAAAGGAAAAAACATTATAATAAATGATATTTTAAAGTATTTTCTGCTCCAGAAAAAAACTCCTGCGATTATCAAAACAAACAATACAATCAAATAAAAGAGATTAAAATAAAAATAAGTTTGAGCATCCGCATATAGTAATCCCCATTGAGGATATCCCCAATAGACAAAGCGATCAAGCACATATTCTTGATAGAAACTATCTGCTGTCAAAACAAAGTAAAACAGATTAAAAGCTAATAAAAAAGACAGGATTAACGGGAAAAATATTTTTTTCATCACTCAATCTCCAAGAAAAAATAATCATATGTCTGTGCCAAAATTAAATTAAAATAAATCATTAACGGAGAACCTATAATAATTAACAACCAATCGTTAATTCCTAACGCATCTCCCATAAATTTTAGGACAATAAATAACAGTTCAAAAATTGTCATAAGAGCAAACATTTGCCAATAATTTCCTTTTGTTCGGGCAAAAGCGGTTTTTAGCGCGCCGCTACGACCGATAAGAGAACTTATCCACGCCATTATTGGTCGAAAATAAATAAAGGGACTAATAAGAAGTAAAACAAAAACCGTAATGGTATCCATCATTTTTGTATCTTCTTCCATATAATGTTGAAGGTAATTTCCATAAGCACTTCCCCAATCTGTTTTTATTCCAAGGAAGAGCGGTATCAGAGGTAATAGCAATAATAGGGTAATTACCAAAAAAGACAAAGTAAAAATTTTCATTGAAGGGACTAACGTTCCTATCAATTTAGGTGTTATAAGGTAAGGTTTTTTCTTAAAATAAAAACGAAAGAAAAAACAACAAAAAAGATAATATACTATTAACCAAGGTAAGAAACAAAGATCATACCACCCATCCAAAAATTTAAATCCTACGATCAATAGTACAATATGGATTACAGTAAATATTACCATTGAACGAAGGTGGGTGTGTATATAAGAGAAACTTTCCCGACAAATAGTTTTAAGCGGGAGTGTTTTAATTTCAACCATTACATTGTCCTTTTTTTTATTTTATTGTATGATTTATCGGATCAAAACGCAAGAGCATAGTTTGCCATAATTCGTACTTATCACCATATTTTTGCGCTAAGATATCGTATGGTTGACAGATGTAAACCGCGCGACGCGCGCTATCTGCGACAGAACGGAAAAAGACATCGTTATTATATCTGGATTTATCCAAAATATCAACATCTCGAACCGATCCGTCTCGATTAAGGTAAGCTCTAATTTCAATAATCATATCATCAATTCCCATAGCTCCGGGATCCAAATTCCAACATTGACGGAGTCTGGCGGCAATTGCATCGGTTTCAGATATAGATAATTCGCTAAAATAAGATCCTCCGGTTCCCCCTTCAATTCCCATATTAGCGACTTTTGTTCCCTTTTTGATAGCTGCATCTGTATTTGAATCGGCTAAATTTTTTTCTAAAGCGTTAACCGAATCCATTAGATTTTTTAAGGCGCTAATTTGTGGTTTTTTCTTTTCCACTGTTTGTTTTTTTTCTACTTTTTTATTTTCTGTTTTAGAAACCGGTTTTGAAGGGGTTGGTTTTTTAGGTTCTGATTTTTTATTTGGTAGTTTAGGTTTTGAAGGTTGAGGAGGAACCATAAAATCTTTTTTAGGCGGCAAAGGAGCTTCTTGGGACTCGGATTTTGTATCCTCAACAACGGTAGGTTCTTTTATAGGTTCCGGTTTAGGTTGAGCCTGAGGCTTATTCTCTGGCAACGGAATGATTTTTTTTACTTTTTGTGGACTTTTATTTTCTTCTGCAAATTTAGCTTTAGAGGGCAAATTGGTTATTTCCGAAATTTTAACTTGTTCCAAATCCACAATAATCGGCGGTTGGCTTAATATTATATCATGACGCCCAAAAAGCGGCAAATCTATTACACATAGTAAAAAGACAACTATATGCAGAAATAGTGATTTATATAAAGCCGCTTTCATTTACTTTTATTTCTTTCCAATGACTTGTTGTGGTGAAGGTTCCGTTTTTAACCCGACTCTTTCAAAACCGGCATTTTTAAGCATAGCCATTAGGCCGATAACTCTTCCATACTGTGCCTCTGTATCACCGGAAATGACGACATTTATATCTGGATTAGCGTTTCTAACGGCCATGACTTTAGCAATAATTTTATCAGCAGGAATTTCCTCTTTACCAATATAATAATCGCCCTCACTACTGACACTAATATTAAGAGAAGTCTCTTTGCCGGTTAAATTTTGACCACCGACTTTAGGAAGATTCAGAGCTATTCCGGAGGTCATTAAAGGAGCCGCCACCATAAAAACGACTAAAAGCACCATCATCACATCCATTAAATTAGTGATATTGATATCAGCATTACGACGTTTAGGACGTCTAGAACGTGGTTTTGAAGAAGGAGAGGAAAAATAAATCATTATTCACCTGCCATATCGGCTCTTATTGCCGTATCATCGATTTCACGGGATAGGATACTTGAAAATTCAGCCATAAAATTTTCCAAGCGATTTGCATAACGATCAATATCAGAAGATATTTTATTATATGCAACGACAGCCGGAATAGCGGCAATTAAACCAAAAGCGGTTGTAAACAAGGCTTCTGCGATACCGGGGGCTATTGCGGACAGTGAATTGCTTTGAGTGGCGGCAATAGCGTTAAAACTATTAATAATTCCCCATACTGTTCCGAACAAACCGACCAAAGGAGCAACAGAACCGGTAGAAGCTAAAAAGCCCATCCGTGTATCAAGCGCATCCAGTTCTTTATCCATAGATACTGTCATTGCTTTTTCAATACGTTGCTGAAGGGAAACACCGCGTAAACCTCTATCTGTTTTGGATTTTAGTATATTTGTACGTTTCCATTCTCTCATTGCCGCTACAAACATGGCAGACATCGGATCTTCGGGACGATTACCGATACTATCGTAGAGTCTATCAAGAGAGCCACCCGACCAAAATTTAGATTCAAAACTGCGGGATAGTTGTTTAACTTTGCGCAAAGTCCCAACTTTTTCAATAATAATTGCCCATGACCAAACAGAGGCCGCAATTAGTCCAATCATTACGGTTTTAGTTACAAAATCAGAATTCCAAACCAAATCCCACATGGACATTTGTTGTGCTGTTTCCACTAAAGTTTGCGTATCCATTTTTACCTCTTTATTTTTAATTACATACTCCTATTGATGAATAGGTAGGATATCATAAAATATTAAACAATCAATTAATTTTAGAAAATGTATTTTTTATTGACAAATTTTTGCTAGCATTTGTTTACAAAAAATTTATTGTTGTCTAATTATTTAAATTTTACATTATGAAACACATTTTTTATTTTTCATGTCTGCTAATAGCATTATTGATGGCATCTTGTAATAAATTTGAAGATGACTACGAATTGATTGATTATGCGCAACATTGTGTCATAGAAAAAACAAATCCGTAACACTTTTCAAAGAGGGAGAAATAAAAAAGTATGAGTTTGTTACTGACGGCTACTTATGCGAAAAAAGCAACAGTCACTACGAAGACAAAAGTTATTGGGTTGATTTTACATCAGTTGTTGCTGACGATATTGAGGCAGAAAATATAACTTATACCATTCTTCTGCCTAACAACATTGATATCAGAAACGGACAGAAAATTAAGCCTGCAGAGCAAATTTTTGTGTATCGTTATAAGGATGATTACTTTATAACTCAACAAAAGTTCGACAGTAAAACGCTTAATTCTTATGTTTCACAGCCTGATTTGTTAGGGGTAAGGTTCTTGCTGGTACTGATTGGATATGCATCTATGGTATGGGGATTTATCCTTGCATACTTTATAAAACAAGGTGTTCTTTAAATGATAAATCAAAAGAAAAAAACTCTGTTTCTTGAAAGAAACAGAGTTTTTTTACACTTGTAAAATCGAAAACAATGCAAAAATAATATGCGGAGAAACTTTGCCCTTCCGAATAAAATCCTGCAATTCAAGTAATGAAAACCAACGAGCTTTTTCCACTTCTTTCGGTTGAATTGATAAATTTTTAATTTCAACATCCGTTTTAGCCAACCATACGTCAACCATGCCACCCCATGGATCAGGTTCTGGATTTTGGTAAAGCAAATACATATTTTCTGTATTTAATCTCAACCCTATTTCTTCTTCCGTTTCTCTTACGGCTGCTTCAATAGAAGTTTCTCCACTCGCTACTACTCCTCCGCATACCGACCACAAACCGGAATCAACTTTTTTTGACGCCACCCTTTTTTGCATTAAAAATAGGTTATCCGAATTTTTTATCCAGACATGAACAGCTAAAAAATTTTTCTTCTGTTTAAAAAACTCACCACGCGGCAAAATTTTTCCTGTCTTTTGCCGTAAAAGCGTAATTTCATCAACTAATTCAGTTTCCGACATTACAAATTTTCTATTTTTTTAACCAACTCATCGGGAATACGAACCGGACGTTTGCGGTTCAAACTGACATAAGCAAGTTGTACCGTCAAAGTCACCAACAGCTTATCTTTACAAAAAATCTCTTGTTTAACTTCCATACGCGCTCCGCTCACGTTCAATACTTCACAACTTATAGCCAACAAATCATCTAAAATCGCCGGAGCTTTATATTCAATATTCAAGCTTCTGACCATAAACCCAAACATATCCTCGGTTGCCAGACCTTCGTGTTGATTAATTCCCAGCATTCGAATAAATTCGGTACGCGCGCGTTCCGCAAATTTGAGATAATTGGCATAATAAACGACACCACCGGCATCGGTATCTTCATAGTAAACTCTTGCCGGAAAATAAAACTTATCGTCAATCAACTTTCCTTTTGGGGAATCAACCAAATTTTCCATTTATCTTACTCCTCAAATAAATCATCTTGATAACTTTTAATATTTTTTCTGACTTTTGGTAAACCGAGATAATCATAACCGACATCGGTAATCACACGTCCGCGCGGCGTTCTTTGTAAAAAACCGAGCTTAAGCAAAAACGGCTCCACCACCTCTTCAATCGTATCTCTTTCTTCTGACAACGCCGCCGCCAAAGTATCGGCACCAACCGGCCCTCCACCGTAATTTTTGGCAATACAATTTAAATAACGTTTATCAAAAGCATCTAGCCCATATTTATCGACATTTAAGCGGCATAAGGCATTATCCGCCAAAGCGGCGTCAATTTTTCCGGCGGCGGCCATTGCTCCAAAATCACGCACACGACGCAGTAGACGTCCGGCAATACGCGGTGTACCACGTGAACGGCAGGCAATTTCTTCCGCCCCTTCGTCGGTCATCGGAACATTGAGGAGTCTGGCTCCTCTCAAGACTATTTTTTTTAAATCCTCGGGCGAATAAAATTCCAACCTCAACGGGATTCCAAAACGTTCGCGCAATGGGGTCGATAGCAAACCTGAACGAGTAGTCGCACCTACTAAAGTAAACGGTTGCAAATCTATTTTAACCGAACGAGCCGACGGACCTTCACCGATAATTAAATCAAGTTGAAAATCTTCCATTGCCGAATAAAGAACTTCTTCAATCGCCGGATTTAAACGATGAATCTCATCTATAAATAAAACATCATTAGCTTCTAAATTAGTCAATATTGCCGCTAAGTCACCGGATTTAGAAATCATCGGAGCGGAAGTGGCTTTAAAATTAACATCCAACTCTTTAGCGACAATTGACGCTAATGTTGTCTTTCCTAATCCCGGAGGACCGAACAACAACACATGATCAAGGGCTTCTTTTCTGATTTTCGCAGCTTCAATAAAAACTTTCAAATTGTCACATACTTGACGTTGTCCGACAAATTCCGCCAAAGAGGTCGGACGTAAACTTACGGGCATAGAACCTTGTAATTCATCTTCGGGTAATTGTTTAGGGGATACCAATCTTTCTTCCATAGACTATACTTCCTTATTTGCAAATTCTTTCAAAGCAGCTTTAATCAATTGCGAAACATCGGCTTCAGGAATTTTTACCGCCACCGCATTAACGGCGTGATAAGCTTCAATTCTTTGATAACCAAGATTAACCAGAGCCGAAATAGCATCTTCTATGTTTCTTGCCGTTTTTTCTTCTGTTTTTGCTTTTATCGGAATAACATCAACCACCTCTCCTGCCAACTCGGAAGCATCGGCGTTATCCGATAGCAAGACTATTTTTCCTTTAAGCTCGCTAACTATTCGGGCAGCCAGTTTCGGACCAACGCCATTAGCGCGGGAAAAAGAATTTTTATCTTGTGCGGCTATAGCTTGCGAAAGTTGAGAAGGCGTCAAAACCGATAAAATGTTCAAACAAACCTTAGAACCTACACCCTGAACTTTAGTCAAAGTCAAAAACCATTCTTTTTCCAATGGTGAGAAAAATCCATACAAACTGATACTGTCTTCTCTGACAATTGTTTCTATCCATAAAGATACTTCCGTTCCTTTTTCTAACTTAGACAATGTTCGTGAAGATAAAAAAACCAAATAGCCGACGCCATTAACATCAATAATGGCATAATCATCGCCAAAGCTATCTACAATTCCTCTTAACTTAGCAATCATCAATTATCTCCTTAAGGTTAGAGCTTATAAGAAAAAAGCATCTTTCGCAACTCTTTTTTAGATTTTAGAAACAAGAACAGAACATATTTAACTGGTTTTTGAATTTTTATTTTCATAATCTTTAAGATAGTTTTTCCAATCCTCAAGTTCTTGTTCTTCAAAAAAATTATATAAGAAATCAACCATAATTTGGTGTCTTTTTTTTGCTTCTTTTTTTCCCATCGGGGTTAACATAATATTTTTTATTTTGAGCAATTTTTCAAAAAAATGATTAATAAAATTATCATTTCTTCGATTATAAGATCTATATTCAACAACACTCATATCCGGTTTAGGCCATACATCTTTTTCAAAAACAGGCGCATTATATTGATTGCATCGTTCAATGGCAAACTGCATACAGCGTACAATTCCACAAGCCCCGATAGCATCAAGCATATCGGCATCAGATACAATTTTTCCTTCCAGACTTGTCGGACGGATACCTTGTAAACTTTTGGAATAACCCATTGAACGGATAATCTTAAGGACTTTTTCCTGTGTTTCCAAACTCACTTGATTGTTTTCCATAATCCGCTTGGTGTTTAACAATTCTTTGGCTTTATCTTCTCCAACCAATTTATAATCATCACAATCATGCAGCAATGCCGCTAATTCAACAACTTCAATATCGACATTTTCTTTTTCAGCAAGCTTTCGAGCCAAATGCAAAACTCTTTCAATATGTTCAAAACCATGGCCGCTTTTATCTTTTGACATTAATAAACGAACATCGTCAACTATTGTTTCAATCATTTTAGTCTCCTGTTTTTGTGGCTAATTTATTCATTCCACGATAATTAAAATGGCAAATAGCTATTGCCAAAGCATCAGATGAATCGTTATTTTTCGGTTTACAACCAGGGAGCAATATTTTGACCATAGTTTCAACTTGATTTTTTGCCGCTTTTCCAACCCCGACCACTGCTTTTTTTACTTTATTCGGTTCGTATTCCGTTACTCCAATACCAAACAGAGAGGGAGCTAAAATAACCACGCCTCGCGCCATACCAAGCTTAATGGTGGAGGTTGGATTATCATTTAAAAACACCTGTTCAATTGCCGCTTCATCGGGATGATATGTGGTCAACACTTCATTCAAACGATTGTGTATTACGGCTAATCTGTTGGCTATACTCATTTTGGCATCAGTTTTAATATATCCATCCGCCACATAATGCATTCGATTATTTTCTGCTTCAATGATTCCCCATCCTGTCGATGACAAGCTCGGATCAAGTCCTAAAATTCTAACCATTTTTTCCTCTTTTAATAAATAAGGGGCATTAGCTTAAAACGCCTGCCCCTTTTTAAGGATGACAATAAATTTATTAACCTTCTAAAACTTTCATAACTTCATCGGCTATCTCAGCATTATGATATACCTGTTGAACATCATCATCATCTTCCAATGCATCAATAAAATCGAGCAATTTTTGAGCTGTTTCGACATCATTAATATTGGTTTTAACCATAGGTTTCCAATCTAACCGAGAAGCAGAAGGCGTACCGAATTTCTTTTCTAAAGACTCGGTAACATTACCTAAATCATCAGGAATAGTTTCAATTTCGTGAAATTCTTCATCAGAAAAAACATCATTAGCTCCTGCTTCCAATGCGCTTTCAAACATTGTGTCCGCATCGGCGACATCAGAAGGATATTTAATATAACCAATTCTTTCAAAATTGAAAGCAACCGAACCTGTTTCTCCCAAAGCACCTCCTCGTTTACCAAAAATCGTACGAACATTACCTGCTGTACGATTACGGTTATCTGTCAATGCTTCTACGATAACAGCCACTTTTCCCGGACCGAATCCCTCATAACGCATGGAAACATAATCATCACCTCCGGCTGTTTGTGTTGCTTTAGCAATAGCGCGTTCAATATTATCTTTCGGCATACTTTCAGCTCTGGCCGCCTGTATTGCTAAACGCAAACGTGGATTTTTATCCGGTTCAGGCAACCCGCTTTTAGCGGCAATGGTGATATCACGCGCCAATTTAGCAAAAACTTTGGCTTTTTTGGCGTCTTGCGCCCCTTTTCTATACATAATATTCTTAAACTGGGAATGTCCAGACATTATTAATTCTCCTATAACATATATTGTTTATATCTTTTGATAAATTTTAATCGGTTATAATCATATATTCGATTTTGGCATCATTGGCTTCATATACTCTGATTTTCAGACCTCGAATAGAAATTTCTCCAGGACGGTTCGGATAATTATATTTCACAAATTCCCCCGAATCGTCATTATTTGGATTATATTCCATAACCGTAAAGACAATACGATCAAGTTTTATACCGGCATATTTGATTTCAAATCCCCATGTCATTTCACTTTGAACAACTTTACTGGTTGTAACCGGTTCAAAATGAAAATCTTTAGGTTGTATGATATATTCTGCTTCTAATAATACCAATCTATCGTTGCGTATGACGCCTAGTTGATTAAACAAATATCCATTATTATCAACCAACATGACTTCATTACCATTAGGATTAGGCACAACAGCATAAATTAAACCATTGATTTCAACTTGTCCTATAATATCATACTTTTTATCTGCTTTAATATAAAGGGGACTTTGTTCGGAATTTAATTCAGCATCGGTTGGTGCTAATATAGATTCTTGAGTATAATAGTTGCGTGTATAGGTTTTCGTATCAGCTATTGAGTATCCCTTATAAGCAGTCAACATTTTATTAGGTGCAAAATCAGATTCGGTAACCGTTTCTGTTTTAACTAATTTCGGACCACTTTTATTTAGATATTCAATATGATAACTAGAAAGATCTGCGATTAAATCGTTACGTTCTGGCAAAAATGAAATTTCTCCGGCATAAATACAGCCGTTTAAGATAACTGCCAATCCCAATATGATTAGTGTTTTCATCTGCTTTTCTCTTTAAAAATTTGCATAATTTTTAACTTTTATATACTATAAACTTTATTTAGTAAACAATTGATTATCATTTTTAGGACATTTTTATGAATATACAATCCGGAAACTGTTGGCAAATCGTTTTTGAACAACTTTCAGAACATAATTCTTTATTTGAAGAATTTATTGAGAATTTCTTTATAGCGAGTACTTGTGATTATTCTCCAAACGGAAAAATCTTATATACAGGATATTTGGCTGATAAAAAACAAGAAACACAAATGTTAAATGATGCTAAAGCTTGGGGAATAAAATTACCTAAATACAAATGTCATTTTATTCCTGCCGAAAATTGGCTTAAAAAAAACGTTATTTATTTTCCACCTCTTGAAACTCAAGATTTTTACATATATGGCACTCACGAAGAAAAAATTCCAGATAACAATAAACTCAAATTAAAAATATATGCCGCTACCGCTTTTGGTTCCGGACAACATCAAACAACACGTTTATGCCTTGAATTATTAAGTGAAATTTACCATTTGGGTTTTTATCCGGATAAAATCCTTGATATGGGCTGCGGATCGGGAATTTTAGCTCTTTGTGCTTTGAAATTATGGGATAAACCAATTGCTGTTGCCGCAGATATTGATAAGGAAGCTGTTATTGTAACTCTGCAAAACGCAGAAGATAATCTTATCCAACAACGTATATTTGCTCAATCAGGCGATGGATATCATAATGATATGGTCATCAAAAATGCTCCTTATCAACTAATTTTCTCCAATATTCTGGCACGTCCGCTTATAGAAATGGCTCCTCAACTTTCTTCTTGTTTGGATACGGGTGGATATGCAATATTGTCGGGTTTTATTGATGAACAATCTGAATGGGTGCTTGACGCACATCAAAAACAAGGTTTACAATTAATCAAAATTATCGCAAACGAAAACTGGCGCGCCGCGCTGATGGAGAAATTAAAATGAACATAAATGAAATCAAAACCTATCTAACCAAAAAAAAATACGATGCACTGCTTATTACTCGCAATAACCAATTTTTGGGACAGGATCTCCTCAGCAGCGAAAATAAAATTGAAATTTTAACCGGTTTCAAAGGTTCTGCCGGTTCATTAATTATTACCCAACAAAAAGCTTTCTTATTTGTTGATGGTCGTTACGAAATCCAAGCCAAGCAACAAACTAATTCAAATGAAGTTGACGTTATCTGTTGCAAAGCAAACGGTATCACTCAATGGCTTAAAGCAAACTTTGACGGAAAAGCTAAAATAGAATATAATTCTTGGTGTGTGTCTGCTAAACAAATAGATGATTTGAAAACTTTTCTGCCAAAAATTAAGTTTGTGGCTAAACCTGAGCTTTTTGATCTTGAAACAGCTCATATCTTTATTCATGAACAACAATATTGCGGTAAAACTTGTGAAGAAAAAAAAGAACAACTTATTACTTTCCTTAAAAATAATAACTATCAAGCTTGTTTTTTGGGGGCCGCAGATAGTGTTTCTTGGCTTACGAATCTACGTTCCGACGCCCTACCCGACACACCCGTCGCTCGTATAATGGCTTTACTTAAAGATAACGGAGAATTAACACTGTTTGCCGATAATCTTGAATTTCCTAAAGATAATTCGCATAAAGTCTTATCTTTAAGAAAAATCGATAAAGAAATCGCAAATATCAAAGAATTAAACTTAGCCTTGGATTTTGAATATACTCCTGATGCTATTCGTAAAATTGCGGAAAAATACAATATCAAACTTCACAACCTGACAGATCCTTGCTTAATTTTAAAAGCTATTAAAAATGAAACAGAATTAAAAGGTATTATCAATGCCCACTTGCGCGACGGTATTGCCGTTTGCAAACTTTTATATTGGTTGGAACAAAACAAAAATCAAAAGCTTAATGAATATGATATTGTTGAAAAAATACATGAACTACGTTATCAACAACCTCTTTTTTACTCCGAAAGTTTTCCTACTATCGCCGGCAGCGGTCCAAACGCTGCTATTATTCATTACCAACCAGAAAAAAATAATTGTTCTTCACTTATTCAAAACTCGGTTTTACTGCTCGATAGCGGCGGGCAATATTTTAACGGGACGACAGATATTACCCGTACAATTGCTATTGGTATGCCATCAAAAGAAATAATTGAAAAATTTACTGTTGTTTTAAAAGCTCATATTGCTTTAGCTACCGCAAAATTTCCAGTTGGTGTATCGGGATCGGTGTTGGATACTATTTGCCGCAGCGTTATGTGGCGAAAAAACTTAGATTATAAACACGGAAGCGGACACGGCGTCGGCTGCTTTTTAAATGTTCATGAAGGACCACAAAATCTAAGTATGGGAAAATCTGCTTATCCGCTTGCAAAAAATATGATTGTTTCTATTGAACCAGGATATTATCAAGAGGGAGAGTTCGGAATCCGTATTGAAAATTTGGCAAAAATCTCAAACGACGAACATTCTCAAATGTTAAATTTTTCAATTCTCAGCTTAGCCCCTATTGATAAACGCCTGATTGATAAATATCTATTAGAAAGCGAGGAAATCCAATGGCTAAACAACTATCATCAAAATGTTTACCAAAAAATTTCACCTTATTTGGAAGAAGACGAAAAAGTATGGTTGGAAAAGGTATGTTCCTCGCTTTAATATAATTTTAAGCGGAGAATTTTAGTATGAAAAAATTAATATGTTTTTTATTGGCTATACCGTTTTCGGTAAATGTAAACGCACAAAATCTGGAATTTGAAGGGACATCCTCTCCAACAGAACCGATAGAACAATATTTTGAAGAAGAAAATCCAACTTATGAACGTTCCATAATTTATGTCTTTTACAATAATGATGATTGTTATGCTTGTCCGCAAACCATAGAACTGATAGAACAAATATATAATCAATATTATCAAAATCTATATACTTTTTCTATAATTAACTACCAAGATGATGATGAATATAATTTCATCGAAACTTATAATCTATCACAACCACTTAGTGTTGTTCTTGTCAGAGTCAATGATGGTTCTACTTTTGGTTATGAGAAATTGGATAATCTGCAAAATCAAATTTCTGACCCAACATCATTGAGCGAATACTTTCGTTATCGAGTTGATTCCTTTTTAGGAAATAACGGGTAACAATAACAACTATAAAAAACCTCGGCTTATACCGAGGTTTTTTATTTTGTATTACTTTTTTATTATAAGGTATAATTTTTTTTATATCTCTGTAAATAATGGCTTTCCGTTAAGCATTTTAATATTTTGAGCTTCCATAACCGTAGCAAAATTCAACTTACCGCTTTTAATAATCCCTCGAACTTGATCCGGTTTTGTGACATCTGGATTGGTAAATAAACTACTTACTTTTAACATTTTGGGAACACCAACCAATATTTGATGAATACAACCCAACAAACTTCCGGAAACGAGTTCATAAGCCATATCTTCGCTAACTCCACCGGAAGCGGCATATTTAACTAAAGAGTTTACGGCATCGGGAACACTATTAGCATGTATGGTTGAAAATATTAAGTGGCCGGACATTGCCGCTTGTAATGCAAGACAAGCAACTTCTGGAGTTCTTATTTCACCAAGCAAAATATAACGTGGAGCCGAACGCAAAGCGGCTTTTAACCCTTCTGCCCACATTCCACCAGGTGCCGAAGTTTGTTTACATAATCCAAAATCACCGCTGGGACAACGATAAATTCCATCAAGAGGCATTTCAATAGGGTTCTCAATCGTAAAAGCATATCCTCCTTCCGTTGTTAAAAATGTTTTGAGCAAAGATGCCATGGTCGTACTTTTACCCGAACCTGTCGCTCCGGAAACTAATAACAAACCGGATGAACGACCTAAAGAACATAAATGCTTGGCTATAACAGGTGGAAAACCTAAAGTATTAAAATCAGGTACCGATAACGGCATTTTGCGTATGCAATATTGAACACCGTAAAGAGAAACAGTTCTTTCAACACGATAATTATATCCATTATAAACGACCAAATAACTTGGTTGTCCTTCATAACGATTTTCTACTTCTTCTATAAATTCCGAATAATCGTCAAAAACGACAGGCTGCAATCCATACGCTGTTTTTTTACTCCATATAAAAGCCTCTTTTTGCGGGGTAACATATAAATCAGAAAATTCTTCATCATTTATTAATGTCATTTTACATATTCCTGTTTTAATTTTGATTATGTATATTATATATACATTATTTTTACAAATGTTATATTAATTTTATATTACAAATACATATTGACAATATTTTAAAATTGATTATACCCCATTACATCATAATCGAAGTATAATAAAGTGGTGAAAATCATGCAGGATATGACTTCGGGCACTCCCCTTAAATTAATCATTAAATTCTCAATTCCATTATTAATCGGTAATTTGTTTCAACAATTATACAGTATTTCCGATATTATTATTGTCGGTCGTTTGATTGGTATTAAAGCTTTGGCTGCCGTGGGCGTCTCTACTCCTTTATTTTTCATGTTGGTTATGGTTAGTATCGGTTTTACAAACGGATTAACCGTCATTACCGCGCAACGCTTTGGCGCCCATGATTATCGAGGGTTGCGTCGTTCGGTAACCACAGCAACGATACTTAGTACGATTTTTACTTTAACCGCGACTTTTATTATGTTGATTTTCCTTAATTCTCTTTTTAAGTTGATGAATGTTCCGGATGAAATTATGGAAGATGCCCAAAATTTTATGCGTATCATCGCATATGGCGTAATTATAATTATCTTTTTCAATTTACTATCAGGTTTTATGCGAGCGTTGGGAGATAGCAAAACCCCTCTTTATTTCCTTATTTTTACAACTTTACTCAACATAATTTTTAATGTCATTTTTATTTATTATTTCAAACTCGGAATAAAAGGATCTGCTTTAGGAACAGTTTGCGCAATGAGTGTATCCGCCATTTGCTGTCTGGTGTATATAGGACTTAAATATCCTCTATTGCATCCAAGAAAACAAGATTGGAAATTAAATTGGAATTTTTGCAAACAACATTTAATTGTTGCATTACCTATGGCTATTCAGTTTTCAATTATTGCTTTAAGTACTACAATTACTCAAAGTGTTTGTAATACTTTTGGCGCCGATACCATTGCTGCGTTTATTTCTGCTTTACGCGTTGAACAACTTGCCACCCAACCTATGGTTTCTTTTGGTGTAGCCATGGCCACATATGTTGCTCAAAATTACGGAGCTAAACTTATTGGACGGATTCGCCGCGGTGTTTTTCAATGTTCAATGATTTCATTGTCTTTAAGTATTTTATTGGCTTTAATTATGTATTTCTTTGGCACGAATATTATTGCTATTTTTGTTTCTGAAGATCATCACAAGGTTATAGATATTGCTAAAACTTATCTACATATTAGTATTTTATTTTATTTTTTTCTCGGACAAATATTTATCTTTCGCAACAGTTTACAAGGAATGGGGCAAGCGGTCATTCCCATGATTTCGAGTATGGTTGAACTAAGTCTAAGAATATTTGCTGCTGTTTATCTTGCCGCAAAATTCGGTTATATTGGCCTTTGTTATGCCAGTCCAATTGCTTGGATTGGAGGAGCTATCGTCGTTAGCTTGGGATATTATTATAATATCCGTCGAATTAAATCTTTATATCAGCATAATCGATTATCTCTCACTCAAAAATAAAACAGATATTATCAACATAATAAAACCTATGATGCATAAAGATAAAGAAACGACCAAAAAACGATCATCCACCAGTATATTGCTAATTAAAAGTTCAATATATTCATTATCTATATTTTCTTTCAAATAATGAGGTGTAATTGATTTAACACCCTGTTTATTTATTTCTATTGAAACATAACCGTATTTATTAATATTCGAGCGGATTTTTTGTCCTGAGGACATTAAAGTAACCAGAGGAATTCCCCATATTGTTGTTTGTGAATATTGATGAATATGTCCGGCAAGAAGTAAATCAATTTTGTTGTTTTTTAGAATATCACCGAGTCTTTTTACAGAAGGATCAATATTTATTTTCTTTTTCCATAAAATATTATTTGTCGGCGGCACATGAGTATAAATAATACAATATTTAAAATGAGGACGTATTTTAATTAAAATATCCTCTAGCCATTTTAACTGTTTTTCATCATATTTTTCTTCGGAAGAATCTAAACCGATAAACATTACTTTACCATAAGAAAACCAATAATAAGGTGAACCAAAAATCATTTTATAGAGATATTTATTGTCTCGACCAAACCGATTTGTAATTTCATGATTACCTGGTATCATATAGAAAGGAAAATCTAATTTTTCATCTAGTTCAGAAATGATCCAACGGAAATGGCTGATATTACGATAACGAACTAAATCTCCTAAATAAAGAAGGAAACTATTTCCTTGTTTTTGAGCATTTTTAACGATTTGTTCAATAGGCCCGTTTTTAGCTCCTGTATCACTAGCAACCGCAAATGTAAAATTCTCAATTTGAGGTTCCATTATTTGTCCTGCAGGCACAATATAATTATTTTCAGGAGGAATTAAAAATACTTCTATGGCAATGCTGCGAACGGCAAAGAAAAACAAACCACTAAATATTAAGCTTTTGCTTATTTTTATAAATACAGATTTTGAAATAAGAAATTTCATTATAATTTTCCTAAAAGATATGTTATAATACCATATTATCTATCATAGGGCAAGTAATAAACAATTTTTATAACAATCTTGATGAAATAAGGAATGAATTTAATAATAAATAAGGTAGGTTAAGGAGAAATTTAATGGGATACTCTATTGGACAAGCAGCTCAAAAAACAGGTTTGACCACATACACGTTGCGTTATTATGAAAAACTAGGATTATTACCCTTTGTACACAAAAACCTTTCTGGATTGAGAGTTTTTTCTGATGAAGATATTATTTGGTTAGAGCTTATAGAATGTCTTAAAGGCGTTGGCATGTCTTTAAAAGACATCAAACAATATATTGATTGGAATAAAGAAGGAGATAGTACGCTTATTAAACGTTTGGAAATGTTTAAGCAACAAAAGAAGAATTTAGAACGGCAAATGCTTCAACTTGACAATTACATGAAAAAAATTAATTATAAAATAAATCTTTACACAGAAGCAGTTAAACTCGGCAGTTTACAAAAAGCGATGGAATGTAAAGAAATTAGAGAACAAAAAGCGTCTGTTTATAAATTTAATAAACAATTTTCGAATAAATAAAAAATTATTATTGACTTTCACAAAGCGGAGGTATATAAGTGATAAAGTTTTGAAGCCGACATAGCTCAGTTGGTAGAGCTACTGATTTGTAATCAGTGGGTCCGCGGTTCGAGTCCGTGTGTCGGCACCAGTTTCCAAACCCTTGAATTTCAAGGGCTTTTTCTTTTATTTAGCCTATTAAATTCAACTCAAAAATAGCGTTTTTATCCCCTTTTTATGGCTCAAGCTACCACCGAGCTACCACCACTCCGAAATTACCATTAAAATTCAATAGGATATCGCACATCAAATTTATCAACATATTTTTATGGATTAAGCTGTTTTTAGATATAAGTTATTGATTTTAACAAAAAAGAGCTTGCTTCTGTCCACCCATAAACTAGAATATTAACGAAAAGTTAATTTGCTTTATGGATAAATTTGATGCCAATGCTGATAATGTAAAACCATTGCCACAAGCTGAAATATCAAATGCTCCTAAAGCAGATAACAAAATTGGTATTTTCAGACAAATTTTAAATTCTAAAAGACAAAACTTTTAACTAAAAACAGCCTAAATCATTGAAAACCAGTAATATTTTCCTAAAAAGTACTTGCTTTTCTCTGGCGATATGTCAGTATAGAATATGTAAAGATAATTTAATAAAATCAAGAAGTTTGGAAAATGTTTTAGAAGATGAATATGATGATAGCTTTTTATCCCCTAATCATCAAAAAATCGCCATCCACTTATATCCCCAATCATCTTTCTTAAAGCCGAATTTTTGGTAGATATGAATTGCTGTTGGATTATCTGAAGAAAGAAGCAATCTTTTAATCTTCTTGTTTTCTACAAAAGCCATCAAATGAGCCATTAAATTGGTTTGTATTCCTTTAGAACGGAATTTTTCCAGCGTAAAAACATTACAAACATAGCCGTAAACACCATTATCGCAACATTGCGGTAAGGTTTTAAGAAGGGATAAGCCACAGGTGGCAACAATCATATTATCTTGAAATTCTGCAAAAATAAACAAATCCTTGTTTAAGTGTTCTTCCAAAAATCGTTTGGTTTTGGCAAAAAGTTCATCATCAATGATCTTATCCTCTTTATTACAACTTCTGAAACAAAAGATAAGGCAGAGGATAGTCACAATCAGAGCCAAAATCCGAAGAATATATTTCTATATATTCGCTCCGACTTTGATATTGCGCCAGTTGACTTTCGTTAAAGCCCAAATCAGAAATGCCAAAACTACTGCACCGAGGAGCCAAAGCCATTGTCTGCTCAGCCAATACAAACCTTCCCATATCAATCCCGCAAGCGCAACAGCCCTTTCATCAGCCAGTAGCCAACGAAAATAACACCAGCCGATATGGCGAGCAGGATTATAAACTTTAGTATAGCCTTCAGATTGATTCTAAAGGTGATATCAAAATGATACCACTTGCTATTGACTCTCTCTACTTGAATGATTGGATGTCTGTCCATTTTATTTTTTGCCACGCGGTTTCTAATCAGGTTGCCCTGAAAATACTTGCCGATATACGTAACCTTTTAAAATTGTTTATAAATAATTTAATTCACATATAATTGTTTAGTTACATATATAAGTTGGCATAAACTTCCACTAGCTAACGCAAGTGGTATTACCTGTTTTGAACTACGTTTTCCCTGCCCCAAGGCTTCGCGAACCTAACGGCTGGGCAGGTATGTCTACATCTACCTGCTTACGCAGGTAGTGTTACGTTCGAATCATAAAAAAGTCCTGAAAATTGTTATCACAATTTTCAGGACTTTCATCTTTACTCCGCATTACTAATAAGTTTTTCCACCTCAGCCAAATCCGCCAATTTTCTAGCTTCTTCTTCGTCTTCTCGTTTTTTTCTTTCGCTAATCTCTTTGAGGCGTTTTTCCTCATTAAGCTCACCCCATGTTTTTCCGCCATAATGACGTAAAAGCTTTTGTAAAGCAGGAGAATTTTGACATAGGTAAAGATCCAAAAGTTGATATGGCACTTTTACTGTTCCATGTATCAGTCCATTATCATAGCTGTAACTTTCTTCAACTTCATACTCTGAGTTTGGATCAAATCCTGCATCCAATAACTCTTTTAGTTTTACGAAGTCCCTTTTCCTCATTAGAGACACGAATTCTTCAATTTTTTCGGAATTATTCATAATAATTACATTTTTATAAAGAATACCAAGTATATTCTCTTTGATTTATAAAATAATCTATCATTATTGAATACTTGGCAATAATAATAGAATAATAATTTCTTTCATATATATGATTATTACCATATTTTATTTTAATTGTCAATATAAAATTTGTCAAAAATATAAAAATTTTCCAAAACAGCGAGTTTTGCCTTTTAATTAATATAATCAAGAATTACAATAATGACTTATCAAGAGAGACATAATTATGATGTTGTTTTTGATTTAGAATAATGTTTCTTCATGGTTTTCTTTTTAATGAAATATTCATTTTTTCAAAATAGAAATAAAGTAACCTATTTTGTGAGGATTTTTTATGGAGAAAACCGACTTTGACGTTATGGCCTGGGGAACAGCTAATCGTGGCTATCTTAATCAAATATACGGCGCATTTAAAGCTTTAGAAGATTTAACCGGTGATACTTATGATTATGATAATGCCTTTTTGTTACCTGCCGGAATAAACAACGTTCGTGATTTAAAAGAAAATATGAACTTAAGCAAATTTCCTAATTATCCCTCTTTTAAAAAAGAAGTATTTTTTATCTTGGATAACTTTTTAAAATCTAAAAAAAACACGCCCAAAGTATTCATTGTCACATACAATCAGGCAGAAAACAAACTTGCCGGAAAAAATGTGAATGCAATTTGTCGAGCCGTTAAAGAATATTATAAAGAACATGATTTAGGCAATATTTTTACATCTGTACTCACCAGCCGGCTTCATAAATATAAATATGTTGATTTAATTAATGTTCCCGAGCACTTGTTAACTTTGAAATCGCGTATCCGTTTATTAAAAGACGCCGATTTACGAAAAAAAAGTTTAATTACCATCGGAATAATAAATAATTTTAATCTCAATCTTGTAAAAGACAAGAAAAAAGATTTTATCACCTCGCTGCAAAATAACAAAGATAATTCAGAATTAATGGTGCAAATTCAAAAATTATCCAACTTTATTATCTGCTCTAAAAAAGTTGTAATTTGTTTAGGCGGAAGAGTAGAAGGTAATGAAATTAAATTTACTCGGCAATTTGCAAAAAAACTGCTAACAGATGCTCAAAAATTAGTTTCATGCGGCTATAGCGTTGTTTTTGTTAATAGTCAGCGAACACCGAATGATGTATCTGATTTTCTTTATGAACAGACATGTAAAAAAAATAATATTGTTTTTCACAACTGCAAAAATATAGCACAAAGTGACGAAGATCGAACCCCACAACATTGGCGTATTTATTCTGGAAAATATGAAAAAGAATTTTCTCATATGTTGATGATCGGTAATATATATCCCGGAATTTTAGGATTTGACAATTTGTTGGTCGCACATACCATGGACTCTTATTCTAGCTGTGAAACAGCAAATGCCGCCATTACCACCGCGATTTGCACAAAAGGTATAGAAATAGATGCAAAAATCAGACCTGATTGTTATAATTTGGTTCGTATATTGTGTCCGAAATTCGCCATTGAGTGGGACGATTTTGTTAACTTTAGTCTGTATATGAAAATAGAACCCCAAGATCTAAAGCCTAAGATTTTACCAAGTCCGTCACATACATTTGCCAAAACAATTTTAAATTGTATTTCTTGATTTTATTTTTTGATTCAAGGAAAAGAAATAAAATGTGCTTTTATGGCCTTTTTATTTATGACACCGTTTTATTTTTACAACATTTATTTTTTTATATATTATTTACACAAGGATAAAATCTATGAGTATTTTTTATAATACATATCTTGGTCCACGCTTTTTTGAAAAGAAACATAAATACAAATATAAAAAGCCATATTCTAACCTTAGAAATATTGTTTCAAAAGAAGAATTATATGACTGTCCTATATGCCATTCAAAAAACTTTATGATGGTCGGTAAATTTTCCATTGATGCAATGATAGACGTTTGGGTCAGACGCATAAACTTTAATCCAATCGCCGATGTATATCGCCATTGTTATTTGGAAAAACGTCGTTGCATGAATTGTGGATTGTATTTTTATAATTATCATTTACCTGATAGTGAAATCTTTTATGCAACTTTAGAAAAAAGAATAAAAACAGGGTACTATCCTCAATATCGTGAAGAATATGGAGATGCATCACAATATATTGATAAACTAAAACCTCAAAGTTTAATTGAAATTGGTTCCGGAACAGGAAATTTTATAGAACGTATTAGACACATGGTTCCTGAAACTGTAGCTAGTGAATATAATCGGGAAGCCGCAAAAATTTGTTTACAAAAAAATATTAAAACAATACCTATTGATATTGCAAAGATTCAAAATAAATTCGATATTGTATGCGCTTTTGAAGTTCTTGAACATGTATGGGATAACGATACCTTTATGCAAAATTGTGTAAATCTTTTACATAAAAAGGGAAAAATAATATTCAGCACACCAGATCCTGAGGGAATTTTAACTATTAATGAAAACGGATGGTTAAATCTTCCACCGCATCACCAATTTGATTTTTCTTATCAGACTTTTGAATTTCTTGCGCAAAAATACGGTCTTACAATAGTGGAATATAAAAAATCTGAGCTTTTATATAGGCAGTATGCAAAATATGTTGAGAATATTACAGGCAAGCCTTTGACAACTCCAGATATTACAGGCTTTTTAGAAACAAAGAAACAATTTTCCGGACATTCTCATTTTGTTATTTTTGAAAAAAATAACAGTTGGGTATTTAAAGACACGGATAAAGACAATTGCCAAAAATACTTTTACATTTTGTTTTGAGTTGTTCAAGAGTTACGAATGATTATTGAGGTTATCGTTTTTTTTAAAACTAATTTAAATACAGATACAACTTGCTAAAAAGCAAATAGGATTTTTTTTAATTTTATATTATTTTTTTATTCTGGAGTATGAATATATTCCAGAATTTGTTTTAAATTAAAAATGCAATATTATTGACTAGCCAGAGAATATGAAAAATCATCCGGTGAAACCGGCTTTCCATCAACATACTTAAGACCAACTAGCGCTCGCTTAATCTTATCGCCGGCGTTTTGCACACCATCAAGATATGCGCGGGAAATTACAACATAATCAAAAGTTTCATCAAACTGACGCTCAAAATCTTTTGAATTGTCAATTACAACCACACCATCATCAATGATCTTATCCTCTTTATTACAACTTCTGAAACAAAAGATAAGGCAGAGGATAGCCACAATCAGAGCCAAAATCCGAAGAATATATTTCCATATATTCGCTCCGACTTTGATATTGCACCAGTTGACTTTCGTTAAAGCCCAAATCAGAAATGCCAAAACTACTGCACCGAGGAGCCAAAGCCCTTGTCTGCTCAGCCAATACAAACCTTCCCATATCAATCCCGCAAGCGCAACAGCCCCTTTCATCAGCCAGTAGCCAACGAAAATAACACCAGCCGATATGGCGAGCAGGATTATAAACTTTAGTATAGCCTTCAGATTGATTCTAAAGGTGATATCAAAATGATACCACTTGCTATTGACTCTCTCTACTTGAATGATTGGATGTCTGTCCATTTTATTTTTTGCCACGCGGTTTCTAATCAGGTTGCCCTGAAAATACTTGCCGATATACGTAACCTTTTAAAATTGTTTATAAATAATTTAATTCACATATAATTGTTTAGTTACATATATAAGTTGGCATAAAATTTTCGTCTAGTCAATACCAAATTGAAAGCTCACCAAGAAGAAAGAAAGTATAAACAATTTGATATTTCATAAGCAAAATCATTAAAACTTGCGAAATATAAGTGATATGTTCGTCAAAGAACGCCGCCGGCAAAAACAGTCGGTAAAGAATATCTTATCATTCCAATAATTTTCATCACGCTATAATTATTATTTTTTAACATAAATTCTCCTTCAACAATAAATTTATAAATTATTTTATGATAATTATATTTAAGAAATTGTTTTTTTATTTTTTCGTTATTATATTTTTATAATTATTTTTTATAAGGAAAAATCTTATGATAATTGGGGTTTCTATTCTTATTATTTTATTAGTTGGATATGTTTTTTTCTATAATCAACTTGTAAAACTTGACGCCCTTTCTAATCATACTTTAAATAAACTTCAAAAATGTCTCTCTCAACGTGCTGATTTAAATAAAATAATTGTCTCTTTTTTAAAACAGCAATTCTCAATTTCTGAAGAAAATTTTATTTTCCCCTCTCCGCAAATTAAAAACGATTTTGAAGAATATCAAAAATTAGAATATTTACGCAGTAAAAATATTCAATATTTACTTAATAAATTCCCAAATAATTTAAGTTCAAATCCATTGTTTCAACAAATGCAAAAAGAATGGATTTCTGCTGAAGATGATTTTCAAAATTTTCGTCACCGATATAATGCTGCTGTCAGAGATTATAATGCAGCTTTACATACTTTTCCGGCTTCTCTCGTTGCCAAAACAATAAACTTAAAAGAAAAAACTTTTTTCAAAATAAATAGTGAGGATACAAAATAATATTTTATTTATCGATTTATATTTTTAGAATATCACTAGATTTATTCTGCTATATTTTATAAAAAAAACAGCCTTCAATCAGACTGTTTCAAATATTAGGATTTCAATGCTTTAACCAAATCATTTTTTATTTCTAAAAGTTCTTTGATAACATCATTGTTATTTACAGTTTCTTTTTCATCAATAAAAAAGTCATCTTGTATTGTTTGACCGATTAACGTTTTAATACTTTTACTTTTTAACTCTTTTTGCGCCCCTTCAATAGTCAAACGACGTACATACAAAAGATATTTAATATATTTAAGTATCGCCACATCATCCGGTCGATAATAACGTCGTCCACCGCTTCTTTTCATGGGATGAATTTGCAGGAATTTTGTTTCCCAAAAACGGAGTACATGAGTTCCTACACCAAGTTCTTCTGCAACCTCGGCAATTGTACGAAAAGCGGCTTTAGATTTATTGACGACCATATTTATTTCTTACGGTTAATAATCTTGCGCATTGTTTGTGAAGGTTTAAAAGAAATGACGCGGCGCGATGTTATTTCTGCTTCAACACCGGTTTTAGGATTTCGACCTACTCGAGATTTTTTATCACGTAAAGAAAAAGTTCCAAAAGATGATAATTTTACATCGTTTCCTTGAGAAAGGTTATCAGAAATTTCTTCCAGAATCATATCTAGAATTTCTCCAGAATCTTTGCGTGTCAAACCAATTTCTTGAAATAGAGTTTCAGTAATATCGGCACGAGTAAGTGTTTTCATTATTTTTCCCTCTTAATATATGTTTAAGTTAATATTTAACCTTGAGAATATTTTTAGTATTAAAATTGTTACAGACGCAAAATCATTCCGCCCCATGTAAATCCCGCTCCCATTGCGCTAATAGCAATAACATCGCCTTTTTTAAATTTACCGGCGGCAAAAGATTCAGCCAAGGCTAAAGGAATAGAGGCTGCGGAGGTATTACCATGGTGATCGACTGTAACGATAACTTTTTCCATATCTATATTTAATTTTTTAGCAACTGAATCTATAATTCGTAAATTTGCTTGATGAGGAACATACCAATTAACATCTTCTATTGAAAGACCCGCGATTTTAAGACTTTCCTCAACACCTTGCACGAGGCTTGGAACAGCGACTTTAAATACTTCTTTTCCATCCATATGGATATAACCTGCTTTTTGATCTATAGAAACACCGCTTGCAGAATATAAACGATCAAATTGTTCACCATCGGCATATATTTTAGTTGCCAACAAACCGGTATCATCTTTTGTTCCAAGACCTTCTACGGCTTGAAAAATTGCTGCTCCGGCTCCATCGCCGAATAAAACGCAAGTATTTCGATCCGTCCAATCTGTAATTCTTGAAAGAGTTTCGGCACCGATAACCAAAGCTGTTTTTATTTGTCCTAAACGTATCATGTTATCGGCAATTTGCGAAGCGTAGACAAAACCGGAACAAGCGGCGTTAACATCCATAGCGGGAGTTCCGGGTTTAAGACCTAATTTTTTAGCCAATTTAGCGGCTGTTGCCGGAAAAGTATGATCACCAGTAACTGTTGCCACAATGATAAAATCTATTTCTTGATTCTTTATTTGAGCGTTTTGAATAGCCATAAGTGCTGCTTCATAAGATAAATCAGAAGTTAATTCACCTTCTGCTGCAATATGGCGGCTTTTTATTCCAGTACGCGTACTAATCCACTCATCATTTGTATC
The DNA here is from genome assembly GCA_944391335.1 of uncultured Alphaproteobacteria bacterium. Taxonomy (GTDB): domain Bacteria; phylum Pseudomonadota; class Alphaproteobacteria; order RF32; family CAG-239; genus JAFUYI01. Next base: position 2,755 of record CALXTF010000011.1, on the reverse strand, counting down.
GACCATTTGGGATAAATCATCATTAGTTAATATTTTTGCCGGTAATTTATATCCGGTACCAATCAAATGTGAACGAATAATTGTCATACGTAGTATCCTTCATAAATATTTTCTTGATTTAATTCATCTAAATCGATTTTTTCTATTTCTTTTCGTATTGTTGCCACAAAATCTTGTCTTACCAGTTTAGCGGCATTATCAAGAGCGACGGAATATCCCAAAGCATCGGTGCCGCCGTGGCTTTTAACGGTTAAACCGTTAAGGCCGATAAGCATTGCACCATTGTAAAGACGTGGATCCATACTCTTTTTAATTTTATAAATCACCCCGAGCATAAACGGTAAACCTAATTTAGCCAAGAATGAGCGTTTAATTATTTTTTTTATCAAACGGACGACAAGTTTTGCTGTACCTTCAGTTGTTTTAAGGGCGACATTACCTGTAAATCCATCGGCAACGATCACATCAGCGGCACCATTTGATATTTCATGAGGTTCTATATATCCTGTATAATTGATATCTATCTGTGAATGACGAAGCATTCTTGAGGCATGGCGTATTTCTTCTTTACCTTTCATGGCTTCAGCTCCAATATTTAGGAGAGCCACTTTAGGGTGTTTAATATCCAATGCGTGTTTTGCAAAGACATTTCCCATAATAGCGAATTCTGCAAGATTAATAGCGTCGCATTCCGTGTTTGCTCCCAAATCGAGCATGACATAGCGTCCATTAATATGAGGCATTATTGTTACAATAGCGGGGCGATGGATTTTCTGTATTGTTTTCAGAAGCATTTTTGAAATTGCCATTAACGCGCCTGTATTTCCAGCAGAAACAATTGCTTGTGCGCGTCCGCAACGGACGGCATCGATTGCCATATACATACTGGTTGTTCGGTTACGGATTACTTGAGAAGGTTTATCTTCATTTTTAACCCACTCTTCGGTATGGCATATCTTGCATACTTTTGCCAATCGAGGGTATTGTTTAAGCAATGGTGTTATTTTAGTTTCATCACCGAACAAGAGGAAACGCACATCCGGATTTTTTTTGGCGGCTATATTGACTCCTTCAATGACGACTCGAGGGGAATTATCTCCCCCCATTGCATCGACAGATATAACAAGATTATCGGACAAAGCCCTGCTCCATCTTATTTATAACAATTTTATTCGGCTGTTTTTTTGGTTATGACCTCACGTTTATCGTATTGACCGCAAGACGGACAAACATGGTGCGGTCTTTTAAGTTCGCCGCAATTTGAACATTCATGATAAGCATTTGCGCTTAGCGCGTCATGAGAACGACGCATATCACGACGTGATTTTGAAGTTTTATGTTTTGGTGTTGCCATTTTCTTATTCTTTTCATAAAAACATTGTTATTTCAAAAAATTTCAGAAATGGTTTTACTACAATTTTTTTCCAATTGCAACATAATTTACACAATTTCTGAAATGGTTAAAGCTCTTTTACTCAAAAAAAATATATTTTGCAAGCATAATTTTTTATTTCTTTAGTTTTTCCAACATGGTAAAAGGATTTTCCTTTATTTTTTCATTTTCATCAAATTCCGGAGTAAAATTAAAAACTTCTCCCGGTAGGCGTGGATAATCATCCAAACGTATTGCTATTTGTTCTATTGCAATATCCACCAGATCTATTTTTCCATCTTCGATGATATCCGGGACATCTGCCCTCCAATCTTCTCTTGCTTCTTGTTGACTTGCATAAGTCGCTTTAGTGTCATAACACAGAGAAAAGTCAAAATCATACTTCTTATTAAATTTTTCTAATGAAACGACACTTTCAAGTTCAACAACCGCTATAATATGGCCTTGAATTATAAGTGTATTTTCTGTATATTTATTTTTAAGAAGCATATCTGCTTGAAATTCTAAAACAGATGGAAGCTGTAAAACTTCTGCCAGATACAGGCATTGTTCTTTATTAGCTTGAAGATGATAATTCTGTTGTGTTTGCGATAGATCCGCCACTATTAACGGATATGAAATTTTTTTTTGCATAAATTTATTCCCCGTGTTATATAATTATGTAGTTTAATATATTGATAAGGATAATTTAAATGTCAATCTACAAAAAATTTTTTTGGTGTACCGCTCTTCTAGGGCTTACAGCTTGCGCTCAAGACACTTTTATTACTTATACAGGCAATATGCCTTCAAACGAAAAAATTGAACAATTAAAAATGGGAATGACACAAAGTCAAGTGCAAGAGCTTTTAGGATCTCCCTCATCTATTGTGACTCTTGATCGTGACACATGGATATATATGTCATCAGAAATTGAGCAAATCGCTTTTATGCGTCCTGAGGAAATCGACCGTAAACTTTTAGTCATTAAGTTTAATCAAAATGGTACTATTACCGATATTGAACATTTAGATCAGCAAAAAGGAAAACAAATTCAAATCAGTCAGCAAGAAACAAATGCTCCTGAACAGGAACAAGGCTTTTTCCGCAAATACTTTGGCGGTGTTGGTCAAATTACTCCTTTCGGCGGCGGCAATAATCAAAATAACCCATAAATTTTTCTTTTGGCTTATAAAAAACTTTTGAATTTAGTTTATCTACTCTCCAATTTTAGGATGAAATTCGTTCATTTGTTTTTAAGCAGTTAATATTTTGTTTAAACCAGAAAAAAACTCCCGAGATTATATCGGGAGTTTTCAAGTTTTGTTGTTTTATAAAGATTATTTGATGATCTTAGATACAACACCGGCTCCAACCGTATGA
>CALXTF010000010.1 GCA_944391335.1 uncultured Alphaproteobacteria bacterium | reverse complement strand
TGGAATTATAATTAATCATAAAATATTCCTTAAAATCATTCCTTTTACCATTAATAAAAGGAATGATTTTTTTATAGCTATATAAAACTTGCTTATCTTGGATGGGTGACATTATCTGTATTTAAAAGATGAAATACTTATCATTTACATTTTACTTTATTCTTATTTGTCTTGGATGCGCTTCTATATGGGTTTACACTTGTTTTGGAGATATATCTGTTCAACAGATGATTATTAATCTCGCGCAAATAAATGATGTTATGCCTCATATTGTCATCAATTTTGCTTTATGGGTTATACTCCCTTCTTTTATCTTATCTCTTTTGCCTTCTAAAATTAAAAATATTCTCTCTGTTTTATCCGTTGCCGCTGTCGTTTACGTCTTTAACCTTATTTCTTTTATAACCAATCAAAATGTTTATTCCTCCCTGTTTGAAGATGACTTTGTTCGTATTGACACGCAAAAAATAAAATTCCCTCTAAAAAAACAAAATTTAATCGTTATCTATGTTGAATCTTTAGAAAAACAATACCGAAACGATAAATATGTAAATGAAATTCTGACACCTTACCTGCAAAAACAAAAAGCTTTATCTTTTGATGGTTTCTATCAACTCCCGTCAATAAAATATACTTTGGCAGGATTACTCGCATCTCAATGTGGATTTAAGGAAAATTATAACCTTGACAATATGGATTCTTTTTACTTTTTCTTTCCGCAATTAAGCTGCATATCCGACATTCTTGCCGCAAACGGTTATAAAAATTTTTTTTATAAATCATCAGATTTAAAATTCGCCAATACTATTTTCTTTACCCAACAACATAATTTTCACGTTACCAAAGGGTTAGACGCTTGGAAAAAAGAAAATCCGAATAATTCGCTGATATTTGGAAATTCATGGGGCATTAGAGACAGCTTCTTATATGAACAAATAAAAAAGACCATTGTCAAAATGCAACAAATAAACCAACCCTTTTCGATTTTCGCGGTAACCGTTAATACTCATGGTGAAGAAAATTATATTGATCCCAACTGCCCGATTAATAAATTCTCTTTACAAAACTCCATAAAATGCGCCGATTTTTTATTGCAAGATTTTATCGAATGGTGCAAAAATCAACCTTTCTATAACAACATGACTCTTGTCATTATTGGCGACCATTTAGCTCATGGGCAAAAAAATCATATTTATATAAACGCACCCAAACAACGGAGTATTGAAAATATTTTCCTTAATTCTCAACGTCAAGATAAGAAAAAACATCAATGGACAACTTTTGATCTTGCTCCAACAATTATGGAAGCTCTCGGATATAATATGCCTTCTCTTGGATTAGGTCGTTCTTTATTTAATACAAAACAAACGCTATTTGAAAAATATGGTTCAAAATTAGACACTATGATTGAACAAAATTCTCGGTTCTTAGATAATTTAAGACAAAATGTTACTCTGCAAAAATTAAAAAATAAGCTTTATTTGCCAATCAATGATAATATCCTTTTTCAAAAACCTGACGAACTTAAATCTTTAATACCATATTCTGATCTCGCCGATTTTAGCTTGGGAAGATTATGGCTGCGGCAACTTAACCTGAAAATGGATCATCCTCAAAATATAAATCTGGTGTTTGAAGCCGCCACTCTTTACTCTCTTATGGATAGAACTTTCCTTGTCCTCGCAAATGGTAAAAAAATAGGAGAAATTACTTTTAATCATAAAATTATCGGAAATCAGTCCTTTGACCTTAATCTTAATCAAGAAGATTTTCAAAATAATTTGCTTTCCTTGGAATTTGTTAATAACGACTCTCATCATTGGAGTCTTATGAGACAAGGTATTGGTTTTAGCAAAATACAATTCATCATTAAATGAATTTATTTAATTGTTTTTTATTTTTTTACATTATAAAATGATATAATAAATAATTATTCTATAGGGGAGAAAAATGTTTATTTATCGATCTTCTCAAGATGGGCGTACAATGATTGAAATTCTTGGTGTTTTAGCCCTTACTGCCGTGTTGTCTATTTCCTTTATCTTTGCTTATTCTCTCGCTATGGAGAAAATTAAGATTAATAACACTATTAAAGATATTACCTTAACATCGCAGAAAATACGAAATCTTTATAACACACAAAAATCTTTTGATAACTTAGATAAAGAAATCTTTAGCTTAAATTTAATTAGTGGAAGTTATGTATCAGAAAAAGATCAAAAACTCTATCATCGCCTAAATGGAGAAGTTATTATCAAACCTATCGCTTCAAACACAGGATTTGTCATGATTTACAATGGATTAACCGAAAAAGCGTGTATCACTTTGGCGTCAAATAATTGGGGAGGAAAAGCTGTCGGACTTCAATTTTTAGTCGTTAGTCCTACCGGAGTGGTTCCTCCACGCGGTTTCCCTTCAAACCTTGATGCCGGTGAATATGCTGCTGAGGATTTACCTCTTTCCCCAGCTGAAGCTTCTTTATTCTGTCATTGTCATAATTATTATAAATGTGGAATCGCTTGGTTCTACGGAATATAATCACTAAATTCTATGGACGACAATATTGCTGTATAAGTCTTTTCCGATGGACTAGCCATAAAAACACCCACACAGACTTCTTCTTTTGTCGTTAATCTAAAACGACGAATAGCCGTATATATCACACCATTCGTTGAATAAAATAGCTCAAAAGCCCCGTCATTATTCCTTTTTATACGAAACCAGATTTCCGATAAACCAGATGGAATCGGCGTCATGGCCATATCTGAACCATTATGATGCGTGACGACGCTAGCTATGTTTTGATTATTGCCGTTCTTGGATACAATTGATATTTTGCACCACTGACTTTCATCGACTCTAACCATTAACCCGCATTGAGCAAAATTTATCGGTATTCCAAAACGCCAACACACCGTTAATCCAAAAGATCCCTGCCGCCGGCAAAAAAAGAAATGACCATTATCTTTACTGTAACCAACACCGCCATCTATCCAAAAATCAGTTCCTGGTGATGCTGTTATTTTAACGCCATGCTCCCCAAAGGAAACTTCTTTGGCTTCATTATACCATTCAAAATCCCGTAATGTTTCCAGTCTCATTAAAAAGTCCTTACATTTTCATCCGGCATAGTTTCTAAAACTTTCTCTAAATCTGAATTTTTGGCCCTCGGAGCAACTATTTTTAATGTAATAATTTGATCTCCTTGCCCGTTGCGATTTTTAATTCCTTTTCCTTTAAGCCGTAATTTGTCACCGCTGCCCGCATAAGAAGGAACTTTCACCGCTACTTGACCATCAATGGTTGGTACTGTAATCTTTGCTCCTAAAACGGCTTCTTTAATTGTAATCGGCAATTCCATGGTAATATTTTGGCCTTCTAAACCAAAATAAGGATGTTTATCAACATTTAGGGTAATTAAAACATCTCCTGTTTCACCGCCGTAATGTCCCGGATTCCCAAGTCCTTTTAATCTTAAAGTCTGGCCATCAATTGTTCCTGATGGAATTTTTACATTAATATTCTTACCGTTGAGATTGACTTGTCTTTCTCCGCCTCGAACCGCCGTTAAAAAATCTATGCGCATCGTATATGTTAAATCTTCGCCTTTCCGCGGACGACGCGAGGCACTGCTAAAGCCTTGATAACCTCTTTGATTCCCGCTAAAAGCTGAAAAAATGTCATCTCCAAATATTGAAGAAAAATCAAAATTAGCACTTTGCCCACCGGAAGATGAGGAATAATATCCTCCCTGACCAAAGGGATTGCCGTTTCCAAAACCTGCTCCAAATCCCGTTGTTTTACCATCAGAATCTATTTCTTTATTATCATATTTTTTACGTTTTTCATCATCACCCAAAATATCATATGCCGCAGAAATTTCTTTAAATTTTTCTGCCGCTTGCGGATTATCCTTATTAACATCCGGATGATATTTGCGCGCCAATTTATGGTAGGCGGATTTTATTTCCGCTTTACTCGCACTATTGCTAACCCCTAAAATACTATATAAATCTTTTCCCATGGATACTCTCGATAATCTTTTTTTGTTATTCTTTGTATCTATATAGGAATTTTTGCTGCTTATTGCAAGCGCAAGCAATCAAAGGTGGCTCGACGTGCATAGTTTTTATATAAAATAACGTCTCTTAAAACAGCCGTACGATTACCGTGTTCTTGACAATAACGAGAAGCCAAAGGAGCTAATTCATCTACTCGAACATCTTTATATTCATAAGTTACATAATTCTCTGAACGAGCCTTAATAACAACATTATCTAAAAAACGGTCATAGGCTGAATCATAAACAAGTTTTTCCACCGGTTCATCAGGATGCATAATTTCCACTTCTGTTTCTGCTTTCGGGGATTGAATTTCTTCATTTTGATTAATCGATGCATTTTCTTTATAACCATTACTGCTAGAAACAGTAACTTTTGATTCTTCATGAACAACAGATGTTGTTTCTTGTGAAGTTAATATATCTTCATTAGAAGTATAATAATATTCTTGATGTTGGCATCCTCCAAGCATTACTGTTGCAAACAACATGATATATCTTAGTTTTTTCATATTCTTTCCTTTATTTATATGCTTTGTTTTCACTTATACCGCTTTTTGGTTAAACAATACTTAATCCAACAATCTATATAAATCTTTACCTGCTTGTTCTAATATATCCATAACTTTACGGTTGGTAGTGTTTTTGCTGCGGTTATTACTTAATTTATCCAACATTTTTTGAAGTTTTGCGTTAAAACGTTGATCTTCACGAAGGCGTTCTATATTGCGAATATATTCAACATCATTAATTTTATAATTAACTACCGCTTTTAATACGGCAATATATTGTTCTTCCCGAGTGGCTGAAAGTTGTGCCCATGCCGAAGATGTCAAAAAAAACAATAAAAACAATGACAATAGCGCCTTTTTTATCATAACCAAAACTCCTCATAAAAATATATTGTATTTGTTTTTATATTAAATATAATAGTATTTAAATCATTTTACTATAAAAATATTAGAGTTATTAAACATGAAAAAAGTTATTTGGGCCTTATTTGATGATCGCCGCGGTAGCGTCGGACAAGCTAAAGGGATTATTCTTAAGCTTAGTGATCATTTTGATGTTGTTGAAAAAAATATCGTTTATACAAAATTTGCCGCTTTACCTAATTGGGTGCGTCGCAGCTCTTTAATCGGCGTCAATACAAAAGAAAGCTCTCCCTTAAAAGGTGAAAATTTCCCTGATGCTGTTATTTCTGTTAGCCGCAGAACTTTACCCATCGCTTTATGGATAAAAAAACACTCCTCAGGCAAAACTAAAATTATTCAATTAATGTATCCCGGAAAATACGGCTGCGATCAAATCGATTTATTGGTCTTATCCGAACATGACCGCGGAAAAATAAATATGGATAATGTTTTCTATATTACCGGAAGTCCTCACCGTATCTTTCCCGAAACGTTAGCTGAAAATAAAATCAAATGGGAACCCGTCTTTGCTAATTTACCTAAGCCATGGACAATGGTCGTTGTCGGCGGCTCCGTCAAAAATAAACCTGTCGATCCTAAAAATTTTGAATTACTTGCTCAACGAATCGTTCAATTACATGACGTCGTTAGTGGTTCTATTTTAATTACCTCTTCGCGGCGAACAGGAAAAGAGGCTGAAAATATTTTAATGGAAAAAATTAATAAAGCACAAATCCCCGCCTATACATATCTTTGGGGCGAGGAAAAGGAAAATCCTATTATGGGATTCTATGCCTGCGCAGATCGTATCATTGCAACCGGAGATTCTGTCTCTATGGTCTGTGAAGCTTGCGGAACAGGTAAACCCGTAATGATCTTTCAAGGTAAAAACTGGATGACAAAAAAACATCAAAAATTTGTTCAATCACTTTTTGATGGTAAATATGCCGTTGATATTGAAAAATTAGGCGCAATTGATTTTATACCAGAAAAAAAACTTAATCCCGCTTATGAAATCGCTCATAAAATAGAAAATTTGCTTAAGTAAATTTCCTATTTTTACGCCTTTAATATAAACCTTCTTTTTTGGTAACGATTACTTTTTGATACATACGCCCTAAAAAAGTCGTCTTTCGCCAGTAATATCCCGAGGGATTACGCGCATAATTTCTGATTTCATTATGCCATAACTTCTCCGCAAAAGGTTGATACAGACGATTAAAAATTTTAACTAACCATCGTAAAGGATGCCATATGACTGAATTATTATAATCAATAAAAATCGCTTTACCTTTTGGTTTTAAACAATCAAGCGCGTTATTGATTATTTGTTCCCTCGTTGCTGAAGGAACTTCATGTAATAACATATAACAAATAACTATATCATAACGTTTTTTTATTGGACGCGAAGCATCTCCATTTATAAAACGCATAAATGGATATAAATAACAATATTTATTTCGTTGATGACGAAGCTGAACCATGCTTACATCTAATAAATCATAGTGACCGTAAAGACCTACTTTGGCCGCAGATTTTCCTATTTGATCTCCAAATGTCGATCCCATCTGTAAAACATCTGATGAAATTGGAATTTCATCAACACATGATTTAACCATTTTAGAACTGGTTCCAAAAGTTAAAATATTTAATAAATATTGATGATCAAACCAACGTGTTAAACGCGGACTTTCATATAACCAACTATAAAACTCTCTTTGATAAAGCGGTATTTGCTCTTTTGCCGCCGCTCTTTGCGCCGGTGGAATTTTACTGGATTTTTTTATCATTTCTATCTCCCCAATTACCATTAACCGCTTGCCATAAACTTAATGCCGCAGCAACAGCTGTTTCTGCTCGCAAAATTAACGGACCAAGACTAACACTTCGTGTAAATGAATATTTTTTTAATAATAAAAATTCTTCTTCAGAAAAACCGCCTTCCGGCCCGACAAGTATTCCTGCCGGTTGATTTGAGCTTAATAAAATTTTTAATGCCGATCGCCCTTTACCGCTTTCATCCATAAAAAATAAAAGACGATTTGACGGCCAATTTGTAAGCAATTTTTCTAAACAAACAGCTTCTCCTATTTCCGGAACATCTAAACGTTCCGATTGTTCCGCCGCTTCTATGGCTTGTGCGTGAAACCTTTCTATTCTGACTTTTTCAACAATTGTACGCTGCGTAATAACCGGAATAATTCGACTTGCCCCAAGCTCTGTTGCTTTTTCTATAATAAAATCCGTTCTGTCTTTTTTGACCGGCGCAAATAACAACCATATATCCGGCATGGGTTTATATATTTTATTTTGTTTTTTTAGTTTAACAATTGTTTCTTTTTTCCTTAATTTTATTATTTCTCCGATAAATTCACCATTTTGACCATCAAATAACAATATTTCACAACCTTCTGACAAACGCATCACCGCACCTAAATATCGGCTCTGACTTTCATCTAGTGAAATTTGTTTACCAATTTCTAAAGGAATAGGCACATATAAACGTATTTTAATATTTTTAGGCAAATTTTTTCCTTTCGGCAAAATAAATTCTGTATAACAAAAAACGAATCTTGCTCTTCTTAAACAAGAAGTTTATATATTATTTTAGTTAAGTTTTCGTTACGGATAAAAAATATGATTATAACTATTGACGGACCTGCTGCTGCAGGAAAAGGAACTTTAGCTGCAATATTAGCTAATAAATATCATTTGGCTTATTTCGATACAGGTATGGTATATCGTGCCGTTGGATTAACAATGCTTTTGGCACATGATGATATTCATAATCAAGAATTAGCAGAAAAAACAGCGCAACAACTTACTTTTATTAAAATGATGGAAATTTCAAAACATCCTGATTTCCGCAGTAATATTGGCAGTAGTGCCGCCTCTATTGTTTCCGCCCATCCCAAAGTCCGTTTGGCTCTGCTTAAAATGCAACAGAATTTTGCCTTAAAACCAACTTTTGCTGACGGCAACCCAGCGCAAGGTGTTGTTTATGACGGACGAGACACCGGTACTGTTATCTGTCCAAATGCCGATGTTAAATTGTTTATTACCGCTTCAACTCAAGTACGCGCTCAACGCAGATTCGATGAATATAAGCAAAAAGGAATATCCACATCTTATGAAGAAGTCTTAAATGATATGATAATAAGAGATCAACGCGATTCTCAACGGTCAACGGCCCCCATGAAACCAGCCGATGATGCCGTTATTATAGATACATCTAAGCTAAATATTCAAGAAGTGGCAGATATCGCCTCTCGGATTGTTGAAAAAAAATTAAAATAATTGCTTGAAAAATAATAATTTATATGTATAAAAGATCTATCCGTATAATAGGGTACGATGTTTATGGATGTTTCTAATTCGTACAAGTCCATCCGCTTTCGCGGAAAAGGCATTTTGAATTGTTTTTATTTTATGAATACTGCAGAAATTAATATCCCCGAAACTGATGAGGTATTTGCCGATTTATTAAAAGAACAAATGGGCGATAATGGTATCATCGGCTCCGTGGTTAAAGGTAATATCGTTAAACTCACACCCGATTTTGTAACTGTCGATGTTGGTCTGAAATCTGAAGGCCGTATTCCTGTTCGTGAATTCGGACAAAATCCAGAATTAAAAATCGGCGATATGGTCGAAGTTTACGTCGATCGTTATGAAGATCGTGATGGAAATATTGTACTTTCTCGTGAAAAAGCTCGCCGTGAAGAAGTATGGCAGGATCTTGAAAAAGCCATGAATGCTAATGAACGTATTAATGGTATCATTTTTGGCCGCGTCAAAGGTGGTTTTACCGTCGATTTAAATGGTGCCATCGCTTTCTTGCCCGGATCACAAATTGATATTCGTCCTATTCGCGATATTACGCCTTTAATGGGAATTTCCCAACCTTTCCAAATCCTTAAAATGGATAAAGTTCGCGGAAATATCGTCGTTTCCAGACGCGTCGTCTTAGAAGAAACTCGTGCGGAATCTCGCGCCGAATTAATCGACACTATCAAAGAAGGTACTATTTTAGACGGTGTTGTTAAAAATATTACCGATTATGGTGCATTTATCGATTTGGGTGGTGTCGATGGTTTATTACACGTTACCGATATTTCTTGGAAACGTATTAATCATCCGGCAGAAATTCTGTCCGTCGGTCAAACCGTCAAAGTTCAAGTCATCAAATTCAATGAAGATAATCAACGTATCAGCTTGGGTATGAAACAACTTGAAAATGATCCATGGCAAAATGTCGAAGATAGATTTAAAGTCGGCGAAATCTATAAAGGTAAAGTAACAAATATTACCGATTATGGCGCATTCGTTGAACTCGAAGATGGAATCGAAGGTTTGGTCCATGTTTCCGAAATGAGTTGGACACGCAAAAATGTTCATCCAGGAAAAATCGTTTCTACTTCTCAAGAAGTCGAAGTTAAAGTCTTGGAAGTCGATCCCGAAAAAAGAAGAATCAGCCTCGGTATTAAACAATGTACCCCTAATCCTTGGGCCGCATATATTGAAGAACACCCTCTCGGGTCTGTTATTGACGGTAAAATTAAAAATATTACCGAATTTGGCTTATTCATTGGTTTAACAGATGAAATAGACGGTATGATTCATTTATCAGATATTTCTTGGGATAAATCAGGTGAAGATGCCGTAAAAGATTATGCCAAAGGACAGGATATCCAAGCTAAAATTATTGATGTCGATGTTGAAAAAGAACGTATCAGCCTTGGTATTAAACAATTAGTCGAAGATGAAAATGTTTCTGCTTTTGATGGTTTCAAAAAAGGCGATACTGTTAAAGCTGTTATTACAAATATTGACGATAAAGGAGTCGATGTTGAAGTTAATGGCATAACAACAAACATCAAAAAATCTGACTTATCCCGTGATAAGGCCGGTCAAGATCTCAGCCAATATAATATCGGTGATGAAATCGAAGCCAAAATTACAAGTATGGATAAGAAAAAAGGAAAATTAGGTCTTTCCGTTAAAGCTTTGGAAATTGAAGAAGAAAAGAAGGCTTTAGAAGAATATTCTAATACCTCTTCGGCTAGTTCCTCTCTTGGTGAAGCCCTCGGCGAAGCCTTAAAAAAGAAATAAAATCTTCTAAATGATTTTAATAAAAAACCGTCTGTGACTATTACTGACGGTTTTTTTATTTCGAAAATACTTAGCTTCTATAAATTAAATCTCTTTTCTATTTAATATGTGATATTTAAAATTCTTTTTATAATTATTAAATTTTATCTATCATTAATATACACAACCTTAAATTTAATAAATATATTGCTTGCAATCAAACACTATTTTGGTTAATCTGTCACATAGATACAAATAAAATGTTGTATCTATAACGAAATACAGGTATGTAGCGAGTCCTTGTTTTATTTCCTGTTTCAGTCTCATATAAAAATAAGTCTGGAATTTATTGTTGGCGGACTTGCATTTAATAAAATAAACTATAAGGAGCTTAAGTTATGGTTACAAAACAACAACTTTCTCGCGGTCGTATGGCAGACGGCAAACCAAACCCTATTGATATTCATATTGGTCGTCGATTACGCCTTAGGCGAATGTATCTTGGTATTGCCCAAAAAGATCTAGCAATTCTTGCCGGTATTAGTTATCAGCAAATTCAACAGTATGAAATTGGTGGAAATCGCCTCTCCGCTCAACGTTTATGGATATTTTCACGTCTGCTCGATGTTCCTGTCAGTTTCTTTTTTGAAGATATGTCGCCTGATACAATTGAACAAGTCTTTAGCTATTTACCAGAAAATAAATCTATCAATTTGCAAACCGGAAAATGTCCGATTGAGGAAAGAACTGATGTGCAGAAACTTGTGTGTGCTTATATGCGTCTATTACGAAGTAAAAAACATGGCCTTGCTGAAAGTTTTGTGAATTTATTGGATGAAATTTCTCATTCTCCTGTTCATGAGGAAAATCCTGCTTTTATAAATAATAGAAATACAAAAAAATATAAAAAAGAAAGACCACTATAAGTGGTCTTTCTTTTAGTCCTTCTTATCTCTTAAATCAGGTGCCGTCTTAACATAATTTTCAACCATAATCGCTGATTTTTTAGCAAGAGCGACACAACCCGGACCCGCGACACAACCGCTTTCACAACACATAACTTCAACCATATTAAACTCCGAACCTTTGGTCGCATATTGTTTTAAAAGTTTAATACTGGCCTTATTTAATCCATTGATGGCTGTCGGCTTAAATTCCGCTTTACCTTCCACTAAACTCGCTACAGCACCAGCAACGCCTCCGCTAATAGGAAAACGACGCCCCTGAGCACATGAAATTTTAGTAAAATCTTCCGGTGGGCAATCCGAAACATTAATTCCTGACGCAACTAACATTGCTCCTATTTCTTCAAATGTCAGTACATAATCAACATTAGGATCACTTTCCGCTTCAAATCTTTTTGCCAAACATGGACCTATAAATACAGATATACAATCAGGTTGTTCCTTTTTTAATAATTCCGCTGTATAATACATGGGGGTATGTGTATGAGAAACAAATGGTTTTATTTCCGGAATATGTACATCTGCCGCTTTATAATATGCGGGACAACAAGATGTCGTCATTAATTTCTCGCCTTTTTCCATTTTTTCAATAAATTCGGCAGCTTCTTTACGCGTTGTAATATCTGCTCCAACCGCAACTTCAACAACATCTGCAAAACCAAGTTTTTTTAATGCACCTATAAGATTATTGATTGTTCCCGGAAATTGTCCTAAAACAGCCGGAGCTAACATGGCTACAACTTTTTTGGTCTTTATTGATAAAGATTTTAAAACATCAACAATTTGCGACATTTCAACGATGGCACCAAAAGGACATGATTGTAAGCATTTTCCGCAGAGAATACATTTTTGCGGATCTATATGTTCTTTACCTGTTTCATCTTTACTAATTGCTCCTACCGGACAAGCTTCTTCACAAGGTATCGGCACACGAATAACGGCATGATACGGACAAACTTCCTGACATCTACCGCAAGATATACATTTATCAGGATCTATTGTTGAACGACCGTTAATTATTGTTATGGCTTGTTTGGGGCAATTTACTTGACAAGGTTTTGCAAAACATCCGCGACACGCATCCGTTACCATATAACGTGAACGTACGCATGCAGAACACGCATCTGTAATAACTGATAATTTATTATCTGCGTGTTGCTGACGTTCTAAAGCTCTTTCTCCATATTCTTTTAAACTAGTTAATTCATCTGTTTCATCTTCTGGAGAAAAGCCCATACTTGCCATACATCGATATTTGAGAATCGCTCGATCTTTATATATACAGCAACGACTGACTTCTCCTCCTTTAGGTCTTAATTCTAAGGGGATCCTATCTGCATCGGCAAAATTTCCTTGCAAAAATTTTTCAACAATTTTTACCAAAATACGTGTCCGCATTTGATTAGCATTATTTTTAGGTATTAGCATTATTTTTCCTGATTTAATATTTCTCTTACTTTATTAACGACTTTTTCAAAATTAGCTTCTTCAATCAATTCTCCATTAACTAAAACAAATGGTCCTCGATTATATTTTGCTGTTGTATTTTTACAATAATTCATACAGCGAGATTCTTCTATTTCTATTTTATCGGCGATATCTGCCGGTGGAGCAAATTCTAATACTTGAATCTGCGCTGAACCCATCACAAAACAAGAAGTTCCGCAACAAATTTTTATTTTAATTTTTTCCATATTTTGTTCCTTTCCTTACAAGTATCTAACTGATATTTCTTTTAAATAACGGCTTTGCAGTAATCTAAATATTTTTTTTACAATATTGCGCCTGATTTCAAGTTCCATAGGCAAATTGGGATCTTGATGAGCAATATTGATTTTGGTTCCAACCACAAAATCTATTTTATCACTACTAAGAAGTAAATTAACCAAACGTACTGATGCAACATTTGATTTTCTATCTATTCCTTCTTTTAACATACGATATGCATCGGTCAAGGTTAAAATTCCTTCTGTAACCAAATCAACTCCTTCCATGATTGATGACATCGGTATTTGTGTGTCAAAACTTGTTTTATCTATTTGACATTTTAAACATAATTCTCTTTCTACGATATTTGCCGTGGTTCCTCCACATATAGCAACTTTACCGTCATAATCTGAAACAAGTTCGGCAAATTCATGATCCTTATCTTCATCAAATGGCGGACCGGTTAAAACTAGTAATTTACGAGGTATCCGAAAATATATGCAGATACAACTGATATCATCTCCTGCTTTTTTACCTATTTCTTTATTTAAGGCTTCCTCAACAATCTTTTGCGCCAAGGTTTGTGAAGAAATTCGAGGATCTTTTTGTATTTCTTTTAATATATAGTCTATACATCCTTGACGTCCCCATCCAAGTGGATATTTTTGATTTCCTATACCTGCTTGTGTAACTCCATCTGATATTAAAATAATTCTATCTTCCGGCTGTGTCATAATTTGTGAAGCATTAATCGCTCGTTCTTTCCATTTGGGAGAAGAAAATTTTCGTCCTTTAATTGATAATGATTTATTATTGCGAATGAATATAAAATGTGGATTATCCATTTCAAAAATACGAGTTTTCCCTTCTAATTCACTATCAACTATAGAAAATGTTGCGTAACTGATTTTCCTTGTCTGACAAATAGGCAAGGCATCCATCATAATTTCTGATGAACGTAAAAGATCTGCATTATCTTCCATAAACTTCATTGCCATACGCGTCGTCATTGAAGAAAGAATATTTGCTTTAACGCCGCTTCCCAAACCATCAGAAAGAATACTAATCACTCGACGTTCTTCCGGAATTTTTTTTGAATAAATCGTATCACCGTAGCAATCTTCTCCATTCTTTTGTTTTTGGTATGAGCCAACATCAATAAATAGGGAATTATTCATTTTCTTCCTCATATGACTTTATTGATTTTTCAATATTACTCTTTGGTTCGCTGCCGGCGTAATCTTCGGCTATTGATCGTAATAATATTTCCGTTTCCGCCATATGTTCTCCAAGTGTGCAAGCAATTTGTTGAACCGTAGATAAATTTTTTTGAATAACATCTCGAGCTTTTTCTGCTATTTGTTCTTTTTTCATTTCCATTTTTGTGACGTCTTGAATAATTCCTCCAACTATTTGTTTTTTATCAATGTTAAAGACGACAACATCAAAAAGGTGATTGTTAAAACGAACATGCTCCCGACGAATATCTTGTCCAAGATCAAGCGAAGCCGAAAATAAATTCGTAAAATCTATAAAATCGCGTAAATCCGCTCCTCTTAAATCTTTTTGTTCATATATTTCCGCGTGTTTTTCTTCTTGCCAAAATGTTTCCGCAAACTTTTCATTATACTCTATAATATTTAAATTATTGTCGACAATAACTATGGGGGAGGGAATACAACGTATAAGAGCATTTGCTTTTCTTTGGGCTTGTTGTTTCATATTAGAAACACACATTTCCGCTTCTGCTTTACCGGACAGCATCGCTTTTGCAAAATTACGACAACTATCATAGCCGCAACCACCACAATTTAACTCATCTTCAACACCATATTTACCAATCATGGAAAGTGCTTTGCGTATTTGTGCTTCACTATATTCTTTTTCAATAATTTGCTTTTGTGCATATTGCAATGTAATATCTGTTGTGGGAGATCTTTTTCCCGCCTCTTGAGAAAAATCGCTTTGTTCCAATATTTCTATACGTTTATCAAAACCAGAAATACGATTGCTTATACATGGTCCCCCTACACAACCACCAACACAAGCCAGACATTCTATAAACACCGGACGATTAAATTGTTCCGGATGCATATTTGATAACTCTCTTTTTATATTTTGAATACCGGAAAGTTGCATCATATAAGCTGTTTTCGTTTTGTCATAAGCTTTTACGGTTTCAATCATTCCTCCTTCAATGGGATAAGCCGTTCCTTCTTGTGCTTTAGTCATCACAAATTTATCATAAACGCTGCTGCGTATTTCCTCAGGGATTATTCCCGCTTCTAAAAACCACTGGCGAATGTCATTAAAACTTAAACTCAAACTTAAAAGTTCGGGATGAGAATCTGCTTCAAGTTTTTTTGCGATGCACGGACCAACAAAAACGATTTCTATATCTTGTCCCATTTTATTCTTTAGCATTTGGCAATGGGCTAGAAGCGGAGAGGAAAGCGGCGTTAAATATTTTATCATTTCCGGTAAATATTTACGGATATATTCAACAACAGAAGGACAAGCCGTAGAAATAAACAAACCTGTTTCTTTTTCGCTCAACATTTGCGCTATATGTGCGGAAACTTCTTCGGCTCCTGCCGCTGTTTCACCAACTCCTTTAAAACCTAAACGGCGAAGTGAAGCTATCATTTTTTCTTCTGATAACCCTTTAAATTCTGTAATCCATGATGGAGCCAACGAAACATAAACATCTTTTCCTGATTCTATTAAATATTTTGCTCTGGCTAAATCATTTCGCGGTTGTTTGGCTTTTGCCGGACAAACACGATAACATGTTCCGCAAGCAATACATAATTCCGGTATAATTTGCGCGCTGTTGTCTTCAATTTTTATAGCCTTAACCGGACAGCGGCGGACACATTTATAACAGTCCATACAATTATTTTTAATGGTATATAACGGATATTTACGATCAGACATTTTTTCTCTCAGAAGTTAATAAAATTTTTTCTAATATATCAAGAAGCATTTCATTATCGACATGATGATATTCTTTGTCATCAATAGTAATATTGGGACCAACGGCACAACGATTACAACACCGCATTCCAACTAATTCTATTTCGGCTTTAATGTTATTTTGATCCAAAAAGCTTTGGATTAATTGGAGATTTTTTGCATTTCCGCGGGCAAAGCAAGAGCTTCCCATACAGATTTTAATCAAATGTGCCATTTCTTTTCTCCTTTATGGCCGATTGATAAAGAAAAGTATAACGGAGCTATTAAAAAATACAACTGTATTTTTATGAATTATCAATACATAATTTCTTTAAGATATAGTCCACAAGCCGGTGCGGTTGGACCGGCTCGACGCCTATCTTTCGCTTCAAGAATTGTTTTAATGTCTTCTGGTGATAAATGTCCATCTCCCACCATTTTTAAGGTTCCAACCATGTTACGCACTTGATGATGCAAAAAAGAACGTGCCTCTACATAAAAAATTATATTTTCTTTTTCTTCTATGATTTCTAATTTATCAAGGGTTTTAAGCGGGGTTTTGGCTTGGCATTTAACCGCACGAAATGAGCTAAAATCATGATATCCAATAAGATATTTTGCTCCTTCTCTCATTTTTTTTACATCTAAGGGAACAACAACCAACCAACTTCGATTTTTATCTATTATTAATGGAGCGCGACGGGTCGTAATTCTATAGAGGTACGACCTTCCTTTTGCCGAATAGCGCGCATGAAAATCTGATCCGACTTTTTGCGCTGACAAAACAGCTACTGGTGCTTCCATTGCTCGTAAATGTGCGTTTAAGGCTTCTTGTAGGCGAAAAACATCAACTTCTTTTTGTAAATCAAAATGCGCGACTTGAGCTAAAGCATGGACTCCGGCATCCGTTCGTCCCGCTCCATAAACTTCAATATCTTCCTGACAAAATGAATATATCGCTTTTTCTAAAAATTCTTGAACACTTTTACCGTCTTGTTGTTTTTGCCAACCAAGTAATGTTGTTCCATCATATTCTATAATAATTTTATATCGTTGTATCATTAGATTTAGATATCTTTATGCCGCTGAATAAGATTGTTTTAAAGGTGCTGTTTTCTGATTGTTAAGCAAACCAAGTTTATCCTCCACTTGCCAAATAACTCTTAATGCTTCGAGTGCATTTTCACCGCTAATTCTTGGTGTTGCTTCTCCTTTAATGCAGCTTATAAAATGGCTGAGTTCTGCACTGAGAGGTTGATTACTTGGAATAAATAATTGTTCAACACTTCCCTTTAGACCATAATTCATCCATTCCGGAATATTTTCTTGATTAACATATGGCATACGCCCTTGTGAATGGACATTAATACTTTGATTAATAAAATCCATATCAATATAATTTGTATCGGTCGTTACTGTTAATGTTCGAACACGAGCTTGTGTTATACGACTGGCTGTAATATTTGCCGTTACCCCGTTTGCAAATTCAAGTACGGCGGTAATATAATCTTTTCCATCCATATGATCCGATGTTTTAACTGCGGCTGCCTGAACATTAATAACCGGAGATTTGACTAATGATTGAATAACTTCGACATCATGTATCATCAAATCCATAGCCACATCAACATCTGTAATACGTCCGGAAGCCGCGGACATTCTTTGAGCCGTCAAAGAACGGATTTTAGATGTATCGGTTAATATTTTACCCATTTGTTCTACTGCAGGATTAAATCTTTCAATATGTCCGACAAGTAATGTGACATTATTTTTCTTAGCCGCATTAATAAGGCGCAAACATCCTTCTTCAGAGGTTGCCAAAGGTTTTTCCATCATGCAATGTATTCCATGATTTAAGAAAAACTCTCCAACATCCGCATGGGTAACAGATGTCGTAACCACACTAACCGCATCTACATGTTTTGCAACATCTTCCATTGACTTAAAAGCTTTAATGCCAAACATTTCGGCAGCAGCTTTTGCCGCTTCGGGATATATATCATAAACACCTACAAGATCAACATTGGGTAAAGTTTTATATGTTTTAAGGTGATTTTTACCCATCATACCTGCGCCAATAACGCCGATTTTGATTTTAGCCATACTTTAAATGTCCTTAGTTTAAGGGTTAGAATATTATTTTGATTATATGTATATCATATTTTTAACTTTAAATCTTCTAACATCTTGTTACAATTTGTTACATTTTATTGTTAAATTTTTTCAAAATTAATTCGTGGATCAACAAGTGAGTATGTAACATCACTTACTAACTTTAAAATCAATCCTAATAATGCAAATATATATAAAGTTCCAAAAATAACCGGATAATCCCGCGTCATAATCGATTCATAACCTAACAAGCCCAATCCGTTAAGAGAAAAAATAACTTCAACCAACAGAGATCCCGTAAACAGCATTTTGATTAATAGCGAGGGGAAACCTGCAATAACAATTAACATCGCGTTGCGAAAAACATGACCGTATAATATTTGATTTTTATTCAAACCTTTGGCTCTTGCCGTTAAAACATATGGTTTATTTAATTCTTCAAGAAATGAATTTTTTGTAAGCATTGTTAAACTGGCAAAACCACCTATAACCATCGCCGTTACGGGTAAAGCTATGTGGTGGAAATAATCAAATATTTTTTCAAAAAAGCTTAATTCCTCCCAATTATCCGAACTCAATCCGCGTAAGGGAAACCATTGAAAATATGTTCCTCCGGCAAAAAAAACGATTAAAAAAACAGCAAAAAGAAAAACAGGTATTGCTGATCCGAGAATAATTATAAATGAGGTCCACACATCAAATTGAGAACCATCTTCTGTTGCTTTTTTTATTCCTAACGGAATCGCTATTAAATAAATAATTAATGTCGACCATAAACCTAAAGATATTGAAACGGGCATCCTTTCACCAATAAGTTTTAAAACACTTTTATCCTGATAATAACTATGACCAAAATCAAAACACGCGTAATCTTTTATCATTTTCCATAAACGTTCACCCAAAGGTTTATCAAAACCAAATTGTTTTTCTAATTCCTTAATTAATTCCTCCGGAACGCCTTGCGCTCCACGATAAACATTATCTTGAGCGTTCATTTGCATTTCAACCGAAGAAGATATTTGAGACGCACTGTCAACATTCATTCCCCTGTACTTTGCCAATGTATGTTCAATAGGTCCCCCTGGAGCCAATTGAATAATTATAAAATTAATCAATAAAATTCCTAAAAGAGTTACTGGTATTAAAAACAATCTTTTAATAATATAATTGCGCATTAATTTTTATCCTCTTTTATCCACCATGTATAAGGTTGAAATCCAACTTTTAAATCCGTCTGTGGATGAGAAAATTTATTATGATACGCAACTTGTTTCTTCGGTGCGTACCACTGCATAATCATATAATATTCATTAAGCAACACTCTATCAAGTGCGCTTATATATGCTTTATAATCCTCTCTTGTTTGTGCCGAAACCAAACCATCCAACAATTTATCAACAACCGGATTCTTTATGCCTATAATATTAAAACTTCCTTTAACATCGGCGCTTGAACTTCCCCAAAATTCCTTTTGTTCATTACCGGGTAATCGACTAATGGGAAATGTGATAATTGCCATATCAAAATCAAAGTTATCTAATCTGTTCTTGAAAACATTAACTTCTAAATTACGAAAAGAAGCATCTATTCCTATTTTTTTTAAATTCTGTAAAAATGGCAGCATAACTCGTGTAAAAGAACTACCGTTGGCCGAATTACTTAAAATTTCAAATTTCAATGGTTGTCCTGTTTTCATATTTGTCATTTTACCATTAACAAAATCATATCCTGCCTCTTTAAGCAAGTTTACGGCTTGGCGTAAATTTTCCCGTGCTGAAATATAATCACTATATATTGGATGAGTGGGAACTTCTGTAAAAACTGTGTCCGGTAATTGTTGTTTATATTTTTCGAGAATTTCCAATTCTTTTCCTTTAGGCAAGTCTTTGGCTTCCATTCCGCTGTTTGTAAAATAACTTGTCAACCTTTCATATTGATTGTAAAATAAATTTTTTTTAGCCCATTCAAAATTAAACGCCAAACCTATTGCCTGTCGAACTCGGCGATCTGAAAATTGCGGTTTTCGAAGATTAAACGCAAAATTTTGCAAACGTGCTGTTTCGCTATGCGGAATTTCTTCTTTAATAATTTCTCCTTTTTTTACTTTATCGTTATCATAGCCTGTAGACCATATTTTAGCTATATATTCTTCTCGCACATCAATATTACCGGAAAATAAGGCTTGTAGAGTAACTGTCGTATCTTGATAATAGTCATAGCGAATTTCATCAAAATTAAAAAAGCCTTTGCGCGAAGGTAAATCTTTTGCCCAATAATTCGGATTTCTTTTAAAAATTAAATACTTATTGGTTTCAAAATCTGTTAATACATAGGGACCACTACCAAGAGGAGCTTTAAGATAAGGTTTTGCAAAGTCTTTGCCTTGCCAATCTCGTTTGGAATAAATCAACATTTGTGATAAAATTAAAGGAAGTTCTTTATTTTTACTTTTTTCTTTAAAATAAAACCGCACACTTAAATTTCCTGTTTTTTCAACTTTATCCACATCCGCATAATAAATTTTATAAAAAGGCGATCCTTTTTCTACTAGGCTTTGAAAACTAAAAATAACATCATCGGCCGTAATTTCTGTTCCGTCAGAAAATCTTGCCCGTTCGTCAATAAAAAATTCTATATATTCTTCCGTTAAATCAAATTTCTTAGCAATCAACGGATATGCCGTCGTAATATCGTCATCAGGAACAACAGCCAGAGAATCCATGGTTAAAGCAACAACTTGCGTAGCCGCAATTCCTTTAAAAATAAAGGGATTAAAATTATCAAAAGTACCATAAGCCGGTAAAGCGATTTTTCCTCCTTTGGGTGCATTGGGATTAACATACTCAAAATGTTCCCATTTTCCCGTATATTTAGGATTATTATATAATGATATTGAGGAACTTTCCATTGCAATTACGGATTTAGACAATAGAAGCATTCCAAATAAAATGAAGAAAGTTCTAAATTTCCGATTTAGAATTATTTTCATTGTTCCCGCCTTGATAATTTAAATTTTCTTCTTCATTTATTTCTGTATGATTTTCAATTTTCAAGTCTTCTAATTCTTGTTGTAATTTTAAAATTGTTTCATTTGTTGAAGCAAATGTATATTTTTCGTCATTTTCTGTTTGTTCATCTTTAGCGTTTAATATTTTATCCAAACGAGATTTTGGTGCTGGTGCGTCTTCAGCTAATTTTCCGAAACTTCTTTCTAAAGCAAGCGTTAAGGGATCTATTTCATCTTCATTTGACGGCAAGGCTTGTTTATGTTTTATTCCACGTTTAAATAAGTGGCTAAATTTAGGAAAGAAAAAGGATTTTTCATTATAATTATCATCATCTCCGCGAACACCCGCACCTAAAAACATTTGATTAATTTCTTCTTCTAACTTTTTTTCTTCCGTTTTTTCTTCCTTTTGCTTTTCATTTTCATTTATCAATTGTTGTTCGTTGTTTTCCTTGGTTGTTTCTGCAACATTTATTTGTGTTTCCGATAATTTTTCATTTTCGATTGGCTCTTGTTCTTTTATGTTCTCCACTTCTTGCGCTTGAGAAGGTGATAAATTTTGTTCTTCAGGATTATGAATTTCAATTTTCATATTAACATCTGCCGTAATTTCTGTTTTTTCCGTATTGTCGTCATATTCTTGCATTTTTTCTTGTTGCAGGTTATCAAAAAGGGGAGCCAAAATTGCAAAAACTTTTCCTAATGCTCCTGTTTCAATAATATTGAGAAAAATTTTTTCTTGATCGCAATCTTTAAGTAATTCAATCAGCCGCGCGTAACGTACACAAAATTCATGAATCGTACCGCTTAACATATTTTCTTTTAATGCCATACGATACAAACGTCCATCAAAATCAACACTTGTATTTTGCATATTAATCAAAGCCTTGGCAAATCCCCATTTATTTCCTTTTTCCGCCGTCATCCACAATTTAGCCGCTTCCGAATCGGTAATAAAATTATAACGTTGAAGTATATCGGCAATTAAACCGTTTAATTCCCCAATAAACAGCTCTGTTTGATTAAGAATAAAATTTTTTTCATTATTTTTTTGAAATTGATAAAACAAACGGACAGATGTTTGCATAAATTCTTGTTGTTGTCTTATTTGCGCCTCAACATTTTTAAATTGACGAACGATGTTTTTTTCAAAGTGTAACCGATAAAAGGCATTCCATATCATCCATATGATAAATAAAGGAGCTACCATCAACATAACATACACGGCGATATCCATAAGTCCCAAAGCGGACAATTCCATTCCTTCCACATGAGAAAAGACGTATGCGCCGATATAAACAATCCATGAAATAGTAAAAAAAACAGCAATAAAAAAGCTGAAAGTAAGCACGACCATTCTCCCTAGCAATTATCCAGATATTTAATGTATACTAACGGTCTTTTGCTCATATTTCAATCAAATATTTTGCTGTGATGTACACAGTTATAAAAAATAATAGTCGAAATTTATGATAAAATGTGTTATAAAAACTCAAATTGTGGAAATTTTATGAGAGAATTTTATAATGAGTAATAACCAACCTGCCGTTTTGGACTTTGAAAAAAAAATTAATGAATTGGAAGAAAAAATTAAAACCTTAAATACTCTGGCAAAAGACAGCGACGTTGATATTGGCAAAGAAATAAACCGCCTGCAACAAAAATTAGAAAAACAAATTAAACTGTCTTACGCTAATCTTACTCCTTGGCAGCGTGTGCAAATTGCAAGACATCCGCATAGACCTCAATGTTTGGATTATATAAACGGTTTAATAGAAGATTTTGTCCCCTTATGCGGCGATAGATTATTTGCCGATGATCCGACTATGATTGGCGGTATGGGGCGTTTTAAAGGAATGTCGGTTATTGTCCTTGGTCAAGAAAAAGGACAAGATCTTGAAACTCGTGTTAAATATAATTTCGGCATGGCAAAACCTGAAGGATACCGCAAAGCACAAAGATTAATGAATATTGCCGATAAATTTAATTTACCCGTTATTTGTTTTGTAGACACGGATGGCGCTTATCCGGGCATTGAATCCGAAGCCCGCGGACAAGCCGAAGCAATAGCTTCTTCAATTCAAAAATGTCTCCAAATAAAAGTACCTTTAATCTCTATTATTATCGGTATGGGAGGATCCGGCGGCGCTATTGCCATTGCAACCGCAAACCGTATTTTGATGCTTGAAAATTCTATATATTCGGTTATTTCCCCTGAGGGATGCGCTTCAATTTTATGGCGTTCGGCCGATAAAGCAAAAGAAGCGGCAGAAGCTTTAAAATTAACCGCTTACGACTTAAAAAATCTAAATGTTATCGATGAAATTATTTCGGAACCAGAAGGCGGAGCCCATAGAGACACTATGGCTACGATAGAAAAAGTCGGAGATTGTATTTACCGTCATTTAAAAGAATTGCTTTTGCTCTCTCGTGATGAATTAAAAAAACAGCGTAATGAAAAATTTCTTGAAATGGGACGTAACTTGAATATTGAAGGTTAAAACCTTAAAATGAATTTATCCGAATTTGAAATCAGTCTAATAGGCTTTATAATTTTATTGTCTTTTATCTTTATTTTTTTCTTATTGCGGCGAAACAAAACAGAAAAAGTAAATGATGATTTAATGCGTTTACAATTTGAACTTTCGGGTCGGCTCACGCAATTAGCCGAACAATACACAATAGAACAAAATAAAATCACTCAAACAATAACGGATCAAAAACTTTCATTATTAAAATTAGTTGATGAGAAATTATTACAAGTAACTCAAAACGTAGGTGAAGGTTTACGGATTTCCGGAGGAAAAACCGAAGAAACATTAGCCGCTTTACGTGAAAGATTAGCTAAAATAGACGCCGCTCAAGAAAAAATCAGTTCTCTTTCTCAACAAGTTGTTTCTTTACAAGAAATACTCTCTAACAAACAAGCTCGAGGTGCTTTTGGCGAAATTCAACTCAATGATCTTGTCACTTCAATTCTTCCTCCTTCGGCATATAGTTTTCAAACAGTGTTAAGCAATCAAAAAAGAGCCGATTGTCTTCTTAAATTACCTAACCCGCCTGGTGTCATTGTTATTGATTCAAAATTTCCTTTAGAAAGTTATCAAGCCCTTAGATCTGCGGAAAATGAAACACAAAAACAAGAAGCCGGAAAATTTTTTAGAACCTCTGTTATAAAACATATTAAAGATATTGCTGAAAAATATATCATTCCCGGTGAAACAGCTGATTCGGCATTAATGTTTTTACCCGCCGAATCCGTTTATGCCGAACTTTACGCTCATTTTACCGATATCGTCGCTTTTTCTTATCGACAAAGAGTATGGATCGTTTCACCTACAACATTAATGGCTACCTTAAATACAATAAGAGCCGTTATGAAAGATGTTCATATGCAAGAACAAGCCGGTTTTATTCGCCGTGAAGTCTCCCTATTAATCGAAGATATTTGCCGACTTAGTGAACGTGTCGATAACTTAAATAAACATTTTGAACAAGCCGCAAAAGATATTAACGATATTAAAACTTCTTCTTCCAAAATACAACGACGTATCGACCGTCTCGGCGAAACAGACGTTATCCAAACTGATTGTGCAAAATCAATTTTAGATAAAAATATAAATGTATAAAAAGATGTATTGATTTATAAATCAAAAAAAGGTATTTTATTGTAAAAAATAATTTTATGAGGTGTATAAAGTGACTAAATCTGAATTAATTGAAAAAATCGCAGCTAAAAATCCAAGCTTAACCTTAAGAGATATAGATCGTATCGTTTCCGTCATCTTGGATAGCATCATTAACGCTCTAGCCGCAGGTGAACGTGTCGAATTTAGAGGATTTGGAGCTTTCTCGGTAAGGACTCGATCCCCGAGAATCGCTAAAAATCCCCGTACAGGTGAAAAAATAAAAGTAGAAAAACGGCTTATTCCACATTTTAAAACCGGCAAACAGCTTTATGAAATGTTGAATAAATAAAATCTAACTCTTTTTAGAAAGGCAACACAATGGGTTTTGTAAGAATGTTAATTGGATTGCCAGTGATCCTTGTCATTGCAATTTTCGCTTTCTCAAATAATGATCTGGCCTCTTTTAGCTTATGGCCTTTGGATATTACAATTACAGCTTCTTTAAGTGTTGCCATTGTCTTCCTATTGGTTCTCGGATATATTATCGGTAAAATAGATTCTTGGCTTTTGTACGCCCCCGTTAGAAGCGCCTTGCGAAACCAACAAAAACAAAACAAAAAACTTAATCGTGAACAACTAGAACTAACCGGTCAAATAGAAAGCTTAAAAGATGATTTACAAAATGCCAAAAAAGCTCAAACAACTCCAACTGCCGAACCATCTCAAAATCAAACTAAAATAGGACTTAAAGAAAAATTATCAAATCTGTTTAAACATAAACAGAAAAAAAATGATGATTTTTGGTGTTTATAACTTATATCAAGGATTAAGACATGAATTGGCTTTCAGACTTCGTTCGTCCAAAAATAAAAAAAACAACGCCTAAAGAAATCGCCGATGATTTATGGCTTAAATGCCCAGGCTGCGGAGAACTCCTTTTCTCTAAAGAATTAAAAAAAACATGGTATGTTTGTCCTAAATGCGGACATCATTTACGCCTTTATCTAGATAAAAGATTAAAACTTCTGTTCGATAATAGTTTTACAGAAATAAAATTACCCGAAACAAAAGAAGATCCGCTAAAATTTAAAGATTCAAAAAAATATGTCGACCGATTGCGTAATTATAGAAAAGCAACCGGAAATAAAGATGCTATTAAAGTCGCTACCGGAACTATCGGCGGCGTCAAATGTGTCGTTGCCGCTCTTGATTTTGCCTTTATGGGCGGTTCAATGGGAATGGCTGTCGGTGAAGGTATCGTTAAAGCCGCAGAAGAAGCTGTTAAACATAAAATACCTCTGATTACCGTCGCTAATTCCGGCGGTGCTCGTATGCAGGAAGGTATTTTATCCCTTATGCAAATGGCTCGAACAACATCTGCTGTAAATATGGTCAAAGAAAATGGTCTGCCCTTTATTTCAATTATGACAGATCCAACAACCGGCGGCGTATCTGCTTCTTTTGCCATGCTTGGTGATATTCATATTGCCGAAAAAGGATGTCTTATCGGATTTGCAGGTCCCCGCGTCATAGAACAAACAATTAGAGAAAAATTACCGGATGGATTTCAACGCGCAGAATATCTCCGTGAACACGGTATGGTCGATTTGGTCGTTACTCGAAATGAAATGAAACCTGTCTTAGCTAAAATCTTAAATCTCTTAACTTGTCATAACCAACAAATATCTCATCAAGATAAAGATGCTGAAAAATCTGCAATAGATAAAAACGAAAAAATAAAAAACAATTTAACTAAAAAAGAAACCAAAAAAGAAATATCTAAAACTAAAGGTGATTAAATAACGCCGATAATCGGCAAAACTTATGACCGGAGTAAAGCTATGTTGCAATTAAAGCATTTACCGATTACCTCTTTTAACGAAAATATCGCTTATATTCATCGTGATTGTTCTATTTACAAAATTGATAATATAAAATCAATGACACGAATCGAAGTCCATGGCGGAGAAAATCCCGTTTACGCTTTTTTGCAAATTGTCGATAATAATAAAATTATACGTCCTGATGAATTAGGGTTAAATACCGAAGCTTTTAAAAAAATCGGCTTATCCGAAGGTTCTAAAGTAACTCTTACTTTAACTCCTCCAGCTCCTAGCTTGGCTGCTGTTCATCGTAAAATTAACGGAAATATCTTAAGTGATAAAGATTATGAAAATATCATTGACGATATTAATGCCGGACGGTATTCCAATATGGATATTACTTCCTTTTTAGTCGCTGTTGGTTCTTTTATTACACCAAATGAACTTTTGAGCTTAACCGAAGCTTTGCGCGGAGATCGAATTGTTGATTGGGGAAATGAAGATATTGTTACCGATCATTATTGTTTAGGAAATATTCCCGGAAATAAAACCGATCTAATTCTAACTGCTATTGTCAGTGCTTACGGATTACCTATTCCTAAAACTATTTTTCCATCATTTTCAAATGCTAACAACTCTGCGGATACAATGTCCGTTCTTGCAAATATCAATCTTGATATACGCAGCTTAAAAAAACAAGTATTTGAAAAAAGAGGAGCTATCGTCAGTTTAGAAAATTTAGGAATAGCCGAGGCAGATAAAATTATCTCATCGATAGAACAACAAAATGGTCTGGCTACTCTTGAAAGATGTATTTCTTCTTTTCTAGCCGTTAAAACCGCCGCAGGCGTTACCCATTTATTAGTCGACATTCCCGTCGGTTCACATACCCAAGTTCGTAACACTCAAGAAGCCATGCGTTTACGAAAATTAATCGAATATGTCGGAGATATGTTAGAAATTCACGTTGAGGTTGTCATTACCGATGGTTCTGAGCCCATAGGAAACGGTATCGGTTCCGTACTTGAAGCTCGTGATGTTATGAAAGTTTTAAAAAATGAAGAAGACGCTCCCAACGATTTAAAAGAAAAATCTTTATTCTTAGCCGGAAGAATTTTGGAATTTGATCCTAAATTAAGAGGCGGTCAAGGTTATGTCGTTGCCCGTGAACTCTTAAAATCAGGAAAAGCCCTAGACAGTATGGAACAAATTATAAAATCTCAAGGAAAAATAAAACAACCCTTGCAACTTGGACATTTAACCAGAGATATTGTTGCACAAACAGATGGCACAATAAAAAGAATCGATAATAATTTTATCTCTCGTCTTGCCATACTTTGTGGAAGCGGTCAGTATTCCGGCGCAGGTATTGATCTTTTAAAAAAGACCGGAGATCAAGTCACGGCAGGTGATATAATATATCGTATCTATTCTTGTAATCAAAACGATTTTTCCTTTGCTTCCACAATACTTGAAAACGGCAAAAATGGTTTTGAAATTACTAAATAAAACCTCTTAAATATATTCCTTTATAAATTTTAAATAAAAAAAATTCATTAACCTATTGCTTATGAATTTTATACTCCCTATATAAAAGTTTAGTATAATAAATTTAATTCAAGGAAAAAAATTATGAGCAATAAAGTTATAGGTATTGATTTAGGTACAACAAATTCTTGTTTTGCCGTTATGGAAGGCGGCGAAGCTAAAGTTTTGGAAAATAGCGAAGGCGCGCGGACAACACCTTCAATTGTTGCTTTTACCGATAATGAACGTCTTGTCGGTGCGGCGGCTAAACGTCAAGCTGTTACAAATCCGGAAAATACATTATTTGCCATTAAACGTCTTATTGGCCGTCGATATGATTCACCTGAAGTGGAAAAAGATAAAAAACTCGTTCCATTTAAAATTGTTTCTGGCGATAATGGCGATGCTTGGGTGGAAGTTAAAGGACAAAAATACGCTCCATCGCAAATTTCCGCAATAGTCTTACAAAAAATTAAAGAATATGCCGAAAGTTATTTAGGTGAAAAAATTGATAAAGCAGTTATTACCGTTCCGGCTTATTTTAATGATTCACAACGTCAAGCAACAAAAGACGCCGGTAAAATAGCCGGTTTGGATGTTTTGCGCATCATTAATGAACCTACCGCAGCAGCTTTGGCTTATGGGTTAGATAAAAACAAAAACGGAACAATTGCCGTATATGATTTGGGCGGCGGAACATTTGATATTTCAATTTTGGAAATCGGCGACGGCGTATTTGAAGTAAAATCCACTAACGGCGATACTTTCTTAGGTGGTGAAGATTTTGACCAACGCGTTGTCAATTATTTGGCTGATGAATTTAAAAAAGAAAGCGGTATTGATTTAAAAAATGACCGTTTAGCATTGCAACGTCTGAAAGAAGCCGCAGAAAAGGCTAAAATTGAATTGTCCTCCGCAACTCAAACAGATGTAAATCTGCCGTTCATTACCGCAGACGCAACCGGTCCGAAACACTTAAATATTAAATTAACTCGCGCTAAATTAGAATCACTTGTCGATGATTTAATTGAACGCACCGTTGAACCTTGCCGAAAAGCTCTGGCTGATGCAGGCTTGAAAGCTAATGAAGTCAGCGAAGTCATCTTAGTCGGCGGTATGACCCGTATGCCTAAAGTTCAAGAAAAAGTAAAAGAAATATTTGGTAAAGATCCCCATAAAGGCGTTAATCCGGATGAAGTTGTTGCCGTCGGTGCTGCAATCCAAGGCGGCGTCTTAATGGGTGATGTTAAAGATGTGTTGCTTTTGGATGTTACACCTTTGTCTTTGGGTATTGAAACATTAGGCGGTGTTTTTACACGTTTAATTGATCGTAATACAACTATTCCAACCCGTAAATCTCAAGTGTTTTCAACCGCCGAAGACGGTCAAACCGCAGTTACCATCAGAGTGTTCCAAGGCGAACGTGAAATGGCCGCCGATAATAAACTACTCGGTCAATTTGACTTAGTCGGAATTCCTCCTGCTCCTCGCGGTATGCCGCAAATCGAAGTCACATTCGATATCGACGCTAACGGTATTGTAAATGTTTCCGCTAAAGATAAAGCAACCAACAAAGAACAAGCTATTCGTATTCAAGCTAGCGGCGGCTTGTCTGACGCGGATATCGATAAAATGGTCAAAGATGCGGAAGCTAACGCCGAAGCCGATAAAAAGAAAAAAGAAGCCGTTGAAGCTAAAAATCAGGCGGAAAGTTTGGTTCACGCAACCGAAAAAACTTTAAAAGAAAATGCCGATAAAATTTCAGAAGCTGACAAACAGGCTATCGAAACAGAAATTAAAGCTTTGAAAACGGCATTAGAAGCCGATGATTTGGCCGTTATCAAAGAAAAAAGCGAAAGCTTAATGCAGGCTTCCTTAAAGTTGGGCGAAGCTATGTATAAAAACGCAGGAGCGTCAAATGCTGCAGATAATTCATCAACAACACAATCTGACGCACCTAAAGATGAAAAAGTCGTTGATGCCGACTTTGAAGAGGTTAAATAAAAATACTCCCCTTTATTAGAAAAAACCGGTTTGTTTCCTTATCAAACCGGTTTTTTTCTAATAAAAACAGCGGAAAATTATACTTAAAAACTTGCTATATTTTTGTCTTTGCGTTATTTTAACTTAAACTTTTTAAACAGGATAAAATATGACGGATTTATTTGATAATACTGCTGTGGTTGAAGATAACTATTCTGCACAAGATATCCAAGTTCTAGAAGGTCTAGAAGCTGTTCGCGCTCGCCCCGGTATGTATATTGGCGGAACAGATGAACAATCTTTACATCATATGGTGGCCGAAATTCTAGATAATTCAATGGATGAAGCCGTTGCCGGTTTCGCTAACCGAATAGAATTGTCTCTTAATGCCGATTATTCGGTAACAATTAGTGATAATGGTCGCGGTATTCCTGTTGATCCTCACCCAAAATATCCTGATAAATCCGCTCTGGAAGTTATTATGACCATGTTACATTCCGGCGGAAAATTCGGCGGTAATGTTTATAAGGTTTCCGGAGGATTGCACGGTGTCGGTTCTTCCGTTGTTAATGCTTTATCCGAAAGCTTAACTATTGAAGTCGCTCGTGAAAAAAAATTATACCGACAACATTACGCTAAAGGAAAACCTCTAGATAAATTAGAAATAGTCGGAAACGCGCCTAATCGCCGAGGAACAAGTATTACTTTTCGTCCGGATCCTGAAATTTTTGGTGCTAATTGTTGCTTTTCACCTAATAAATTATACCGCATGGCGCGTTCAAAAGCCTTTTTATTTAAAGGTATCCATATCTTATGGAAATGCGCACAAGAACTATTAAACGAAAGTGATGTCACACCTGCTTATGCTGAACTCCATTTTCCTAATGGATTAAGAGATTTCTTAAATTATCAAATCGGTAGTCGTACAACAATTAATAAAATGTCTTTTACCGGTGAATCATTGTTGGCAAATGATGAAGGAAAAGTCGAATGGGCGGTAACTTGGCCCGAAGATGAAAACGGTTTCTGTTTTTCTTATTGCAATACGGTAATTACACCTCAAGGCGGAACTCATGAAATTGGTTTTAAATCAGCTCTACTCCGTGGATTAAAAGAATATGCCGAAATGGCTAATGTCAAAAAAGCAACAACAATTACAAATGAAGATTTTCTAAGTGATGCCTGTATTATGTTATCCGTGTTTATTCGTAATCCAGAATTCCAAGGACAAACAAAAGATAAATTAACTTCCAGTAAAGCTGTTCGATTAGTTGAACAAGCCGTAAAAGATTCTTTTGATCACTGGTTGTCTTCCGATCCGGAAAATGCTTCCGCATTACTCGAATATGCCATTTCTCGTTCCGAATTCCGAAAGAAAAAGAAAGAAGAAAAAATCCAAAATCGCAAAACTCCGACCAAACGACTGCGTCTACCCGGAAAATTAGCCGATTGCAGTAAATCTGCAGCAGAAGATACAGAAATTTTTATCGTCGAAGGCGATTCGGCCGGTGGTTCCGCTAAACAAGGCAGAGATCGTATGACACAAGCAATTTTACCTTTGCGTGGAAAAATTTTAAATGTCGCATCCGCTTCTCTGGATAAAATTACTCAAAACCAAGAAATTAAAGATATGATAGAAGCTTTGGGTTGCGGAATTAAAGATAATTACAAAGAAGAAAATTTACGCTACGAAAAGGTAATCATTATGACCGATGCCGATGTCGATGGCGCCCATATTACTTCATTACTCATGACCTTCTTTTATCAACAAATGCCAAAATTAATAGAAAATGGCCATTTATTTATTGCAACTCCACCCCTTTACAAAATATCCATTGGCGGAAAAAATTTTTACGCTTTAGATGATGAGGATAAAGATCGAATCGTAAAAAAAGAAATTAAAGGTAATCAAAAAGCAGAAATCAGTCGATTTAAAGGCTTGGGAGAGATGAGCGCACTTCAACTTAAAGAAACAACTATGGATAAATATAAACGGACTTTATTAAAAGTTATTATACCTGCTACAAATACCGAAGAAGGCAAAGAAGATGCTTTTGAAACTCGTCGCATGGTTGAACGCTTAATGGGAAAAAATCCAGAACTACGTTTTAAATTTATCATCGAACGCGCGAAATTTGTCGATGATTTAGATATTTAGCAAATATCTAAATTCTTAAGATAAAATCTATCTTTTTTATTTGACATTAAAAAAAAATAATGTTAAAAGGCTAGTAAAGAATGTATGGGGTTATAGCTCAGCTGGGAGAGCGCTTGAATGGCATTCAAGAGGTCAGCGGTTCGATCCCGCTTAGCTCCACCATTATACGTTCTTTTCTGTTTGATTTGTTCTCCAATTAGTAAAGATAAAAACAACGCTACATAAAAAAGACATCAATAACAAATTGATGTCTTTTTTCTTAATTAAGATAAATATTTTTTCACTTTTAATCTTTCTTGTATATTAAATTTCTCTTTCTTTTAAGTTTGATTGACTTATTTTTTTTAAATATTTGATTTTCAAGATGAAGTAATCTATAATTCTTCCATTAATAAAATGTAATTATGTCGAATTATTTTAATATTATGAATTATGAAAGAAAATCTTGGAAAAGCCATCTGGGCAGTGTTATTACTCATTGCAACATCAATTATTGTCTTGCAGCAGAAAAAGTGTAAAGCATTGGAACAAGAAGTGGCACAACTCGAGCAAGAAATTGCTATCAATCAAACAACAAATGACCTTTCAACATTGGATCCATTGCTTTTGTCACCCCAAGTCCTTCTATCTAAAGAACATAAAAATGCTAACTGGCAATTGGGAATGTGGAACACGGTAAATGAAGCAAGATTTAAACTTGTACACGAAGTCATGAGTAAGTAATTTGTAACACATTAGGGAAGTAATTTTACTTCCCTTTTTTTCTTATTCAGAATAAAAATTATAAAATTATTTAATGAATAAATACCCATCATCATCAAAAGAAAAATTATTTGGTATTTGTATTTGATTTCCGGCAAAAGAATCGGAAATAAGGCAATTCCTTTCTTTTTTAATTCCAGGTAATAAAATTCCACATGATCCAAAACGATTATTCATAGTCGTATTAAAAGAAATTGCAGCACCAACCGAAGATAAAAAACAACCACATAAAATTCGAATACCAAATTTTTTTACCCACAAATCAAAAGTATCTGCAGTTAATGATTGATCACATAAAATATAACGAAAATTAAAAAAATCATAAGGATGTGCTATTTTACCTATTCTTTTATAAAAATAATCATCTCCTGCAATTATGGTTGCTTGTGCGTCATAACAAATTTCCGGAATATAAGAAATTTGTCGGCAAAAGAGAATTTGACTACCGGCAAAAAGAGGAAGCAATGTTGTTAAAGTTAATCCTACAAAACTAAAAAGAGGAAAAGCATTAATCACTTTATCTTTAATGTTGAAAGATAAAACTGTATTTATTTGATTGCAAATCGAAAGTAAATTTTTATGTGATAGAGATATAGGTTTATTATTATAAGACAAAACAATAGCAATTTTTTCACTGGGTGTTGGTATTTGATGTCGAAATAAGCAATGACAAAAGGCTACAAATTTATCTTTAATTTTAACATTAACATCGGTTATTTTATTTAAAATTGGATAATCTTTCTTTTGACCTATAAATACTGTTTTTTCCGCTGCTATTATGGCAAAAAACAATATTAATCCATCTATTCCTTCAACAGATGATAAACAAATTTTTTCTGTCTTAGGATAAAGTCTTTTGATAGCAACACCTAGCAGATAGCTTTGATATAATAAATCTCCTAAAGTTAAAGAATGATGCTCATATTGATGCAAAACCATGTGCCGACGCCCATATTTCTTTGTTGAAAAAAGTAAAGTGTTAAATAAATTGGTTTCATTTTCCGTTGTTTTATAGAGCATTTCTACCATTATTTTATAAAGTTGCTGCGCTATTTTATGACGATCAGAAAAATTAATTTTACATGGTGAAAGAAGCGTTAAAGTAATTTTAGGGAAAATTTTTGTTGGAAATTTATCTTTTAAATAAGAAAATTTAGAATATTGGGGGCCATCAATTCTTATTGGTAAAATTTTAGCTCCACTAAGTGCGGCGACAACACCAGCACCTTCATAAATTTTCATCATGGCACCGGTTGTTGTTACTCGACCTTCAGGAAAAATCATCACTTTGCGCCCTTTTTTAATCTGAGCCGCTAAATTCCTTATTGATAAAGGATTATGACTATCAATCGGATAAAAATCAACAAGTAACCGAATAAAAGGCATAAACCACTTTTGCGTCCATTCGGTATTGATAGCAAAAGTGATTCGTTGAGGCATAAAAGCCGCTAATAAAATTCCATCAAGTAAAGAAACATGATTGGAAATAATAAGGACTTTTCGACCGGCAAGTTTAAAGTTTTCCATTCCGACAACACGGCATTTAAATAAAAAACGAAGTAAACTTTGTAATAAAGAACGCGTCATATTATCAGGTAATAAGGCGCAAATATATAAAGCAATAATAAAACTAATAACAGCAATAATTAAAAAGAGTTGAGACAAAGAAAACCCCAAAGAAAAGAAAACAATAGCAAAAATAGCGGCAATGGTCATAGCCAAAGCATTAAAGATATTATTTCCGGCAATAACTGTTGCGGTATATTTTTTGGGAGCTCGATTTTGAATAAAAGCATTAAGAGGTATGACAAATAATCCGCCAAAAAAAGCCAAAGAAAATAATGTCATACACAATCCCCATGAATAAGGCAGGGTAAAAAAATCAAAAAAAGATATGGTATTTAAAGGAGTTGGATAGTTGCGAATAAATAAATAAATTAAAAACAAACAAACTCCCATTCCAAAAGCAGAAATTGGAACATAAACAGCATTAATAAAACCTTTGAGTAATTGATTACAGGAAAAAGAACCGGCAATAATCCCCAAAGAAAATAATATCAAAAAGAAAGTAATAACACTTTTATCTGTATGCAGAATTTGAGAACACAAAGGATAGATTTGAACGGCGACTAAGGCTCCTATCAACCAAAACCAAGAAATTCCTAATATACTCATAAAAATTAATCGATATTTAGATAAAAAACGATAATTTTTTA
The DNA here is from genome assembly GCA_944391335.1 of uncultured Alphaproteobacteria bacterium. GTDB lineage: Bacteria > Pseudomonadota > Alphaproteobacteria > RF32 > CAG-239 > JAFUYI01. Next base: position 3,940 of record CALXTF010000010.1, on the reverse strand, counting down.
TGATTGCTTTAAAAAAATTAAGAGATATCTTTGCTTTTGGACGAGAGGGTAAAGTTGTAGGAATTTGACACGAGGCGATTAAACCGATCACGGCAAATAAAATCAATAAAGCAATCGTTGTTTTTATTGGTAATAAAGTCCCAAGAATTAGCCCTAATAAAATGGCCGTATAAGTAGAACTTTCTATATAAGCATTAGCGGTAATTAATTCATCTGTTTTGAGTTGTTGAGGTAACAGTGCATATTTTACAGGTCCAAAAAAAGCGGATTGAATTCCCATCAAAGTAATAATTATAATTAAGGAAAATAGATTGTGTGTATAAAAAGCCAATCCCACACCAATCATTAAGATTAATTCAATAAATTTAAGAATACGAGCGATTATATGTCGAGGATATTTATCGGCTATTTCTCCGGCAACAGCAGAAAAAAGAAAAAAAGGTATAACAAATAGTCCGGCAATAAGATTTGAAAGAATTTCCGCTTGATGGATCATTTTTATGGCAACAAAAGTCAACAGAGCATTTTTAAATAAATTATCATTAAAAGCTCCAAAAAATTGTGTAATAAATAAAGGTAAAAAACGTTGTGTTTTAAGTAAATGTTTAGTCATAAATTCTTTCCGTTTATTTTTTTCACTTAACCATGATATTTTTTCCCTGTCAAGGCATAGTACAAAATAATAAAGGACGGGTTTTCCGTCCTTTATTATTCAAGCAAAGAAAATTTTACTCATTTTCTTGTTCTTTTGTTTCCGTAGAGTTTTTTTTAGTCGGCACTTTGCGAAGAGTAATATCACGAGCTCCGCTAATACCAAGCATAACTGTTAAAGCTGCTATCAATTGCGTCCAATCATTGATCTGCAAATTGATGTAAGGAGCTAAAATGCAGTTTATAAAAAAACCACCGGCAAGAGCCCATCCAACACAGGGTATCCACAATCTTTGCCAACCTTTTCCTGAAACATTTTCCGGATTTTTATCAAGGGATTCTTTTAAAAAATAATCTCTTGTTCCACTAATACTAAGCAAAACACCTAGAGAGGTAATTAATCCACTCCAATCCACCAATGAAATTTCTGTAAAAGGGGCTACAAATAAGTTGTTTACAAACCCTCCGACTAAAATCCAACCAATAGTTGGAATCCATAGTCTCTTTAAGCTTTTTTTCTTTTCCATAATTATATTAAATTAAAAATTTTTCTTATAAAGTATAATACAAAACTTATTTTTAGCTGTCAAGTATTTTGTCTATAAATGTTACATATTAGAAATAATTACTGAAAAACCATCTCCTTGGTTATCAAATTCTATCTTACACTTATGTAGAGCTGCTATTTTAGAAACTATGGATAAACCAAGTCCGCTACCATTCTCTTTTTGTCCGGCGGGACGATAAAAACGCTCGCTTAAATGACGAAGATGATTTGCGGAAATTTTAACATCCGAATTATGAACTTCAATCCTGTCTTTTGATATGTAAATCGTTATTTTTGCCCCTTCCGGACTGTATTTAACCGCGTTATCCAACAAATTTCTCATTAAAGTTGTAAGTAAAATGTGATTGCCTTTTTCTATGGGAGAGAGAGTACCTATTTCTGTAATTATATGTTGTTTTTTATTATCTATGTTTTCTTTATATTCATCAAGGGTTATAGCAACAATTTCCGACCATGAAATTTTTTCTTTTTCATCAAAAGTTGTCAAACCGCTTTCTAATTTTGAAAGAAACAACAATTGTTCAACAAGGCGGGTACATCTTTGAACGCATAAATCCATTTTATTAAGTGATTCGGTTAATGATTGAGATTTATTTTCTGTTAGTTGCAACACTTCAAGTTGAACTTTTAGTGCTGTAAGAGGGGAGCGTAATTCATGTGCGGAATCGGATATAAAACTTTTTTCACGTTTTAACATGGCGTCAATTTTTTTTAGTAACCCATTCATAGCGTCGGTTAATGGTTTTATTTCTTTTGGAAGTTTAACGGTAGATAGAGCGGATAAATCATCAGGACGTCGTTTCTTCAATTCTTTGGTTAATTCGCGTAAAGAGGAAAATTCTTTTCCTACAAAATAAATAACAATAATAAGTAAAAAAAACAATCCTCCAAGCCACGGCGTTAAGAATTCTTCAACCATATCAAGAGTGACTTCTGTTCGATATTCTATTTCTTGTCCAACGGCAATAACATATTTTTTATCCACAGAATATACTCTTACGATTCTCCATTCTTCTTCATCAACTTTTTCATTTCTAAATTCACCTACATAAGGTGAAAAGGGAAAATATTTTCCATTTTCATTGTCATGAAATATCATTTCCCCTGAATGTGAAAATACAGCAAAACCTATTGCTTCATCTTCTTCATCCGCATTATGAATATGCTTGATAATTTTATTAGTGATATTTTGAGTTTCTGGAGCTAAAGAAGACCAATCCGCAGAAGCAAGTTGTCTGGCCATTAAAATTTGATACTGATCAAAAAATTCATCTATTTTCTCGCGGCATTCAAACCATGATAATAAACCCGAACAAAGCCAAATTAAACAGGACGCTCCTGTGAAAAATAATAACAATCGGAGTCTAAGACTTAGTTTTTTCATTTATTTGTCTTCCAATATATAACCTATTTTATTAATCGTTCGTACAAAATCACGTCCGAGTTTCTTGCGTAAATGATGTATATGTACTTCAACCGCATTACTTTGTACTTCGTCATCCCACGAATAGATTTTATTTTCAATTGCTTCTTTAGAGAGAATTTTATTTTTGTTTAAGAGTAATAACTCAAGTAAATTATTCTCTTTAGGCGAAAGAATTACTTCTTTTCCATTGAGTGTAACTTGACGAGTCTGTGGATTAAAAGAAATATTTTTATAGGTCAACAAAGGCAAACTGCTTCCGTTGGATCGTCTCACCAAAGCGTTTAATCGAGCCTGTACTTCTTTTAATGAAAAAGGCTTTCCCAGATAATCATCTGCTCCGCTATTTAAACCTATTATTCGTTGATCCACGTCTCCTCTTGCGGTTAGTATTAATACAGGTTCTTTACGCCCTTTGGTCCGCCATTTTTTTAATATATCCAAACCGTCTTGTCCGGGCAAACCTAAATCTAAAATGACAACTTCATAGGGGGCCTGATAAAGAGCTTCTTCTCCTTCTAAACCATCGGTAAACCAATCAACGGCAAAGCCGAGCTTTTCAAGCCCGGCTTTCAATCCGTCACCTATTAATCTATCATCTTCCACCAATAAGACTCGCATAGAACATTCCTGTTATTTTTTCAGTTGGACTGTATCAACATCAATTTTGACATCAAAGAAATCTTTATCAACTTCCCCTGTAATTTCTATTGTATCTGATGGACCGACATTGACACCGCGCCAATCATCATTATCTATTTCTATTGTAACCGATCCTGTCGCATCTTTAAATAGATATTTTTCATCTCCAAGACTTTGTTCTATTTGACCTACTAAAACGACAGGTTGATCATCACTCATTTTAACGGCTTCTGCAACGGTAGATACCGAAAGACCGGGACCGGTAAATCCTCCGCGGGGTGCTGCTGCCCCGTTATATTGGGCATAAGCTGCGCTAGAAAAGCCAAAAATTAATGATAAGGATGTAACTGCAATTAATTTATTCATATTTTTTCTCCTTAAAAATGTTTTTTTATTAAGTGTCTTACAAGGATAATAAAACATGATAAACTTAAGCAACGCTTAAGGAATATTTTTATTTTATTTTTTTATATCTCTTTGATTATTAACTATTTATTTTTATTTAATAAGACAAATATAAAATATTTAACATTTTTTTGATAATAAAAAAACGACTCTATAAAGCCGATTTTTTATAGTGGTGGAGCTGAGGAGGATCGAACTCCCGACCTAATGATTGCGAACCATTCGCTCTCCCAACTGAGCTACAGCCCCGA
>CALXTF010000009.1 GCA_944391335.1 uncultured Alphaproteobacteria bacterium | reverse complement strand
TATCGTGTCTACCGCAGTCCCTATATGTTTGATGTTGGTATGACGGGAGAGGGAACGACTGATCACACATGGTATTTGACCATGAATGACGAAACAAACGAATACGTCAATGTTGAACCTGTAGATCAACCGGATCCTGATGTTCCGGATCCTGTCATTCCGGATCCTGATGTACCTGAACCTGATGTTCCGGATCCTGATGTACCTGATGTTCCTGAACCTGATGTACCTGATGTACCGGGAAATGATGATTCTGAAGTTCCACAAACATCAATTAGTGTTGCACCGGAAGTTATTGCATATGCTTCTCTTCCCGCGGTTAGTTTAGAACAAACCAGTAATTTGCATCGCACCATATCTTCTAAAGTAATAGCGAACAAATATCTTGGTTGTTGTGATGTTCGAGGTGATTATAACTTATGGATTACACCATCATATAACACCTCGTCTTTAGATAATCCTTTTGAAATAGATTCGGATATTTGGGGTTTTGAAGCCGGAGGGGATCTTCAACATGATATCAACAATCGTATAGGTATATTTGTTTCCTATCGCCATGGAGATTATGATTTAAGCGGAGATGGCAAGCATTTTTATTCAACGATTGGTTCGGAAATAGAATTAGATAGTTATTTAGCCGGTTTATACTATCGTTATGATAAAAATGATTGGTGGATTTTTGCGACTTTATACGGCGGCGTTCAAAAAGCGGATATCAAAACAGATGACGGTATGAAGACAGATACCGACGGAACACAGTTTAGTGGAGGAATTGAAGGCGGTCGTCGTTATTGGCTTAATAATAATTTAGCTTTAGAACCTTCATTAGGTGTCTTTTATACTCGATCAGATTTTGATGATATTGAAGACGAAGTAGGTAAAACAGCTAGTTATGACGCAACAGAACAATGGAAGTTTGAAGCAGGGCTCAGATTAGAATATAATTTCTGCCAGAATTCACAAACATCAAGTGTTTATATTAAACCGAGTATTATTCAAACGATTACCAACGGTGATCATGTAAAGATTACAGGTATTGGAGAAATACCTTCATATCATGATCAACTTTTAGGAAGAATAGAATTAGGTACTCGTTTTGGAATTAGCGGCGGCTTATCCGGATTTGGATGGGCAAATTATACCTTTGGCAGCGATTATGAAGCGGCAACTTTTGGTCTCGGTCTCAATTACGCTTTCTAAACTGCTTGGCTGTCCTCTCGCAATTGTTAAGGCTTACAACTTCTCGCAATTGTCGAGACCACAAACTCTCTCAAAGAAAAGGAGCGGCTAACCGCTCCTTTCCCTTATTTGTTTTTCTTTGTAAACTTTTTAGATCGGATAAATTCTTTGATAATTTGATGAAATCTTATTCCTACGCTTTTTCTGCTTTCAAAATAACACCATCAATAATACCGATAACTTTAATTTTATCACCTTTCTTTAGTTCTTCTTGACATTCAACAATCCATAAAGTATCGCCAACAATAGCCTTAGAACGACCATCAATGGTGTCTTCAGATAGCAAAAATGTTTTATTGATAAGAGCTCCGGCCGGATCATTTAAATAGCGGTATTGGCTTTCAACTTCTTTGTTTTTAAATTTGCCATAAATAAACCATCCCAAAATGAGGAAAAAAGTAGAAAAACCACTAAAAACAAGAGCTTGTTCAATTAAAGAAAGATTATAAAAAATAATAATTATCCCCGATGCAAAAGCCGCAAATCCAAACCAGATTATAAAAACTCCCGGAATAAATAATTCTAAGAATATAAACAAAAGACCGCAAGTAAACCATTCCATATAAGTCATTAATTTTCTCCTTTTGTCTCTTTAAGAGATGTTTCTTTTTGATCATGCAGAACTTCTTTAGCAATTTCAGCAATACCGGCAATTGATCCCATGACATTAGCCGTATCCATAGGCAGCATGAGAAGTTTTTGATTAGGAGAGGTAATAATACCTTGTAGAGCATCAATATATTTTTGACCAAGAAAATAATTAAGAGATTGAGTGCTGCCGCCGGCAACGGCTTCCGAAACCATTTTAGCTGCGTTGGCTTCAGCTAAAGCTAAACGTTCTCTCGCTTCGGCTTCTCGGAAAGCGGCTTCTTTATTGGCTTCCGCTGCTAAAATGGCAGATTGTTTGTTGGCCTCAGCCGCTAAAATAACAGCTTGCTTTTCACCTTCGGCTTTTAGTATTTCTGATTGTCGTATCCCTTCCGCATCAAGAATATTAGCCCGTTTTTCGCGCTCGGCTTTCATTTGCCTTGCCATGGCGTTGATAAGATCTGCCGGCGGCGTGATATCTTTAATCTCTACACGTGTTACTTTAACACCCCAAGGAATGGTTGCCTCGTCAACAACCGATAAAAGTTTATGATTAATAGCATCGCGTTGCGAAAGAAGCTCATCTATTTCCATGCTGCCAATGACTGTACGAATGTTGGTCATAATCAAATTAAGAATGGCTATATGAAGATCTTTGACTTGATATGCAGCATTTGCAGCTTGTTGAATCTGGAAAAAAAGAACTCCGTCAACACGAACCGTAGCATTGTCTTTGGTAATAACATCTTGAGAGGGTACATCAAGCACTTGTTCCATCCGATTGATTTTAGCCCCAACTCGTTCAATTATTGGAATAATTAAATGTAATCCAGGAGTGAGGGTTCGGGTAAAACGACCAAAACTTTCAATAGTATATTCATAACCTTGACGGACTATAACAACAGATGTTAATAACAATAAAAAAACAACAATAACTAAAAAAATTGCAAATTCCATTTTTTTTCTCCTCTGAAAATTGTTTAATCAAGATTAGCTTAATGTCATATATTAAATTAAACAACATCTATATAAAGTTTATATACATCATCTTTATGCGAATCCAATTAAGCTTAAAATCTTGCATAACCTAAAATAAATATGTTTATATATAAATGTAAATTGTTTAAATTCCGTACAAACAAGTAATAATATAATCCCCAAAAAATTAATATAGAATATTTATTATCAAAATAAAAAATTGTTGCTAATTATACCTTTTTTATATTATAATAACATATTATGATAAGAATGACTGAGGTGTCAAAATGGACGTTGTCGCAGGAAAAGGAGGAAATTTCTTCGTTGTTAATAGGCAAGTCAATAATACTATTCGTAATATGCTCTTGAAAATTTCAGCAGATGATTTTGGTAAATATAACGCCTATTCAACAATGAAAAAAATATCTCGTCTAAGCTGTGCCGAATATGCGGCTCAGAACGGATTGCATGAAGATATCCTCGAAAATTTTTCCAAACTTGAAGAAGTAATCGACACCCACGCAACACAAGATTTAATGTTTTTTATCGAATCAGAAGATAGCCGCGAACGTACCGATAGTTTCGATAATAACATCGTTGTTAATCCAGCTAATTATAATAACGGCTTCTTACACGCAGCTCCTAGAGAAGTATCCGGTTTGATTACCGATTCATTTCAAATATCAGAAGATATTATGCCAAAAATGCTAAAAAGTATTGGTATCTCCATTGAAAGAGAAAGTCTTACCCATCACGTTCGTTGGAATAATGTAACTTATAAAGTCGATGTCATTCCCGAACAAAGACTCTTTTATCGTGGAAAAATAACAAATAAATCAATCGTTATTGTCGAAAATAGATACCTCTTCCAACCAGAGGATTGGAAACTAATTCAAAAAATAGAACAAACTTTCAAAAAAGAAAAATTAAAACGTAAACATTCTTGGTTCTTAAAAGAAAAACCAGATGATGTTTTATTAAATGAACTCCTTCAAAAATTATTTAAAGATAAAGATCTTATCAGGTATACAGCTTTACATAAAGCTTATCGCCAAATTCGAAATATTCGTAATGATTATATAGGTCTTTTTATTCAAAAATTTCATCAGTTTCGTAATAAAATCTTGTTGGATAACCGTTGCTTGCATCCAAAATCCGTGGCTCTATCCCCTGAAGATATTTACTATCTCATGGTCGAAGATGAAAGAAGTTCCCATTTCGCCTCAACCATCTACCGTTTAGGAGAATATTGGAAAACAGGTGATTGGAATATGTTAAGAAATTTAGAACCTTGTTTCGCTCTCCTCGATGATAAAAATATAACAGAAAGAAACAATCTATTGAAAAATATGGATTTTGTGCTTAACACAAAACTAAAATATTGGACCGAAAATGAAATCTCACGAAGATATCCTAAATTCGCACAAATGCTGCCGGAACAGGAAGCTAAAAACTCTATCGCTAAAGGTGAAGATATAAACCATCAGGAATTTTTACTCCAACGCTCATTATTTTACAGCTTTTACGTCTATAATCCCGATACAAAAAAATATGATCTGCTTAATCTGAATAAATATATAAAAATCAATATCCCTGTTAATCCTTTCGTACAAACGAACATTATTAATAAGGCAAAATATTATCTCGAACGAAAAAAAACGGCCAAAAAATTCCTTCTGACTAAAGATGGTTTGACCGATGCTTTGGTTCGTAAAGCCGCTATTATTTTTGATGCCCCGCGTCGATTGGGAACAAGAAGACGAAAATAAATTTGTTAATATAATTTTATCAAGGAAAAAATATGAAAGCTTTGTTTTATCTCATTGTTTTAATCATTATAGCCTTAACTATCGCATGGTTTGGATTTGGAATGCATCCTAAAACTGTCTATTATAAGACATTAGGTCATTTTACATCCGTAACTCATGGTGTTGCAAAACATTCTGAAGATTTAAAAAATACGGGAAATCGCTTTGTGGATGTTATTAAAAATAATTATAACGATCAAGATATGACGCAGCCTATCGAGCATTAATAAGTAAAATCATATAAATATATGCGTTATATTTATATAAAAAATAAAGAAGAAAATTTAAATGCCTGATTTTTCTATTGAAAATGAATACGATTTCGATGTCGCCGGTATCGATGAAGCAGGGCGGGGACCGTGGGCTGGACCAGTCGTTGCCGCTGCCGTCATTATTAAAAATCATCAATTGGCCGCCGATTTGACACTTAATCTTGATGATTCAAAAAAAATATCTCCCCTTAAAAGAGAAAAATTATTTGCACGCTTGTTGCAAGAACAAAAAGCCGGACATATTCAAATCGGGATAGGACAAGCTTCATGTCAAGAAATTGATGAATTCAATATCTTACAAGCAACTTTTCTCGCTATGAAAAGAGCATTAGAAAAAATTCCAAATCAACCTAAACTCGCTTTATTGGATGGTAATCAAACACCAACCGTTTTCCCTTGTCCTTGTCGATCAATTGTTAAAGGGGACGGTCGGTCTTTATCAATAGCAGCTGCTTCAATTGTCGCCAAAGTCTATCGCGATCACCTCATGAAAGAATTGGCTAAAAAATATCAGGGGTATGGTTTTGAAAAAAATTCTGGTTACGGAACTTCTTTACATCTGCAAGGTCTAAAAAAATATGGTGTAACTCCTGAACATCGACATAGTTATAAACCTATAAAAAAATTCTTATAATTCATTTTATTTAACCTGTCGCAATGTTTTAAATTAAAAATATTTGATAATTGATTATTTAGCCAAAAAAAGTTTTTTTATCAGTTTTTGTTAATAATTTTATAACTTCTTTTTGCAATACTGCTTCTGTTGTTAAATAAGAAAGAAAACTGATGAGTATTGAAACCAAAAATATCCTTAATACAATTATCAATGATGATTGTGTTAAAATAATGAACGAAATGGAAGAAAAATCTGTCGATGTGATTTTTGCCGATCCTCCTTATAATTTACAATTAGGTGAAGAATTAACACGTCCGGATAATTCCCATGTCAACGGTGTATATGAAGAATGGGATAACTTTTCTTCTATTAAGGAATATGACGAATATACACGCACTTGGATGACTGCCGCGCGTAGAGTGTTAAAAGATGATGGATGTATTTGGGTTATTGGTTCTTATCATAATATCTTTCGTGTCGGTTATATATTGCAGGATTTAGGATTTTGGATTTTAAATGACATTATATGGAATAAAATTAATCCAATGCCTAATTTTAAAGGAACTCGTTTTACAAATGCTCATGAAACACTCATTTGGGCGGCTAAAACTCCTAAATCTAAATATACTTTTAATTATGAGGCCATGAAAGCCATGAATGATGATGTGCAAATGCGTAGTGATTGGCAATTGCCTCTATGTACCGGAAAAGAACGTTTGAAAGCTGATGGCGGAAGCAAACTTCATCCTACTCAAAAACCGGAAGCCTTGCTTTATCGTGTCATTATGTCATCAAGTCATGTCGGCGATGTTATATTAGATCCTTTCTTTGGAACAGGAACCACCGGAGCTGTGGCTAAAAAACTCGGACGTAATTTTATAGGTATAGAACGTGATCCTTTATATGTTGAAGGCGCATCAGCTCGTATTAATGAAATTAATCGTGTTCGTAATGACGCGTGTCTGGGATATGTTACCAAAAAAAGACAACCTAGAGTACCTTTTGGAACAATTATTGAATGTGGCTTACTTAAAGCAGGTGATAAGCTTTATGATGCCAAAGGCGATGTATGCGCTTTAATTCGTTCTGATGGAACCCTTATTTCTACTTTTGGTAATGGATCAATTCATCAAATGGGAGCCGTTGCGCAACATGCCCCAGCTTGCAATGGTTGGATGTATTGGCACTATCAAAATGAAAATAAAGAACTGGTGGTAATTGATGAATTAAGAAAAATTGTCCGTGAAGAACTTTATCCGGAATAATAATCGCTCTTATGTTCCTGATAAATTTTATCAAATTTCAATTTCTCAATTCAATTATATATATTGGTGTTTTTTTTATAAAAAATACTTGTCCAAAAGAGAAAAATCGTTCACAATAATAAAAATTTAAAATTTGTAGAATTGATTGATATGAAAAATGCAAAAATATAAAAAAAACAGCCGCATCATTAGTAAAGATAATCTTACACCCCATAATTATGCAGCTATTGATCTCGGTACAAATTCTTGCCGCTTGGTTATTGCTTCACCAACAAAATCTTCTTTTCATATCACTGAAACTTTTTCCCGTATCACACGTTTGGGCGAGGGTATTATAAAAGATAACATGCTTAGTCGTGAAGCAATTAGGCGTACAATTCGAGCCTTAAAAATTTGTGCGGAAATTATCCATGAGTATGCACCTGTTTATCGTACTCGTTTTGTCGCAACCGCAGCTTGCAGAAGAGCTAAAAATTGTAAAGATTTTTTAAATGAAGTTAAACGCCAGACAGGACTTAATTTGGAAATTATTTCTTCACAAGAAGAATCTCGTTTGGCGGTTATAGGTTGTTTGCCACTTTTAAAAAAAAATATTAAAAGAACTTTGGTATTTGATATAGGGGGCGGATCAACAGAAATATCTTTAGCTAAACTTAATCGTCATGGAAAACCTTTTATTGAAGAATACGTTTCTTTACCTTATGGCGTCGTAACTGTTGCAGAAGCCTTTCCAAATAAGGATATGACCGATTTGGCTTATAATACCATTATTGAAAGAACATATAAAATATTATCGGATTTTGAACAACGTTGTAAAATCAGCGAAGCAATCAAAAATGGTGAAATTCAAATTATAGGAACATCCGGTACCGTAACAGTTCTCGGAGCAGTTCAACTTAACTTAAAACATTACAATCGCTCGGTTGTTGATGGACTGGTCATTAGCGCCAAAGGTATCAATCATGCTATTAATAAAATTCGTTGTATGGGGGATGAAGGACGTAGAAAACATCCTTGTATCGGACCACTTAAAGCTGATTTAACGATTGCAGGATGCGCCATCATTGAAGCAATATGTTCTTTTTGGCCTGTACGCGAAATTACTGTTGCAGATCGAGGAATCAGAGAAGGTATATTACTTGACATGATGCATAATCAACACAAAAAATACTATCGATCATATAAATTTAAAAATAAGAGAAAAAATAATGAAACAGATAACGCTGGCCGCCATTGATCTTGGAACAAATTCGTGTCGTTTACAAATAGCCGATCAAAAGGGAAAAACTCTTTATAAAACATCAACATCTATAAAAATGGGTGAAGGATTGCATGAAAATCATAAATTTACCGATGAGGCAATTGCTCGAGGAATAGATTGTTTTTGTTATTATAAAAAAATCATGAATGAATACCATGTTGATAAATATAGAGCCATAGCTACCGCAGCATGTCGAGTAGCCGAAAATGGAGACATCTTTATTAAAAAAGTAAAACAACAATCCGGTATTAATATAGAAGTTATTGATAGTTATCAAGAAGCCGTTCTCAACCTAAAAGGTGCTTTACTTAATGTTACGGAAGATAAAACAGATTATGTTGTTGTTTATGATATTGGAGGTGGTTCAACAGAAATTACTTTGGCTACCAGAAAACAAAATCCGGAAATTCTTAAAACAATTTCTATTCCTCTTGGAAGTCGCTTGGCTGCAGAAAAATATTCGTTTCATGAATACGATCCTAAAAAGGCGGTGTTACTTGATAAAGAAATATCATTATATACTCAACAGTTTGTTCAAGAAAGTCATTTGGAAAAATATCTTGGAAATATAAGTTACTTGGCAACATCAAGCGTTCCTTTGCGTTTAACCCATATTGCCCGTAATTGGGAAACATATGACAGAAGTCGTGCAGATGGTGTAAGAATAGATGTTTATGAGTTTAATCAGGCGATTAAAAAAGTACAACACATGAGTTGTGAAGAAATGTCTAAAAATGTTTGCATCGGACCTGTAAGAGCAAAAATATTTCAACCATCATGTGTTATTTTTTCAAGAATTTTTCAAGACATTAAAGCTGATAAAATTGTTGTTTCGCTTAAAAGTGCCGTTGACAGTATAATTTATGATTTAGCAAATGGAGAGTAGATATGCCTCAAAGCAGATCGGCAAAAATTATAGGAAATAAAAGAAATCTCACCGTTCATGTCAAAACCGCTAAATATAGAAAGCCATCTTCTACAAAATGGTTGGAACGTCAACTTAATGATCCCTATGTGTCGGAAGCTAAAAGGTTAGGATTTCGCTCGCGAGCCGCTTTTAAATTAATTCAACTTGATGAAAAATTTAAATTTTTAGGGCGTGGTAAAACAATTGTCGATCTTGGTTGTTCCCCAGGAGGATGGACGCAAATAGCCGTAAAACGCAATAAAGGCGAAGGGCAGGTGGTTGGAATAGATATTTTACCAACAGAGCCTATTCTTGGCGCGACTTTAATTGAACAGGATTTTACCGCACCGGATGCTGCGGATAAACTAAAACAATTATTACATGGAAAAGCCGATGTGGTTATGAGTGATATGGCGGCAAATACAATCGGTCATCAACAAACAGATCATCTGCGCACAATGGTATTGGTTGAAACGGCATATGATTTTGCTAAAGATGTTTTGAAAGAAGGAGGAATTTTCATCGCTAAAGTATTTAAAGGCGGAACAGAAAGTTCTTTTTTAAATGAAATTAAAAAGAGCTTTGTTAAAGTTTCGCATTTTAAACCTCATGCCAGTCGCCAGACATCTCCGGAAGAATATTTAGTAGCTATTGGTTTTCGACAAATAAAGGAAAAATAAATCATGAAAATATCTGCACGTTATATGGCGGTATTGGATTTGATGACAATTGTTTTTAAGGATCAAGAACCTGCCGATCAATTAATTAATGACTATTTTCGCAATCGCCGCTATATCGGAAGTGGAGATAGAAGATTTATCAGTAATAAAATATGGGAAATTATTCGTCATCGGCGGCGGTTGGAATTTGATACCCAAAGCACAGACCCTAAAAAAATGCTTCTTTATTACTTGCGTCATGAAAATCTTGAAGATATTTATCTCGGTGGAGAATATAATCTTCCCAGATTAACCCAAGCAGAAAAGCAATGGCTGGTTAATCTTCCGCAATATGTCTATCCCGCCGCTGTTGAATGTGAATGTCCTGATTGGTTGTTTGAAAAAATTAATGATTCCGCCTTGTTAGAAGCCATGAAACATCCTGCTCCTGCTGATTTTAGAGTTGCCAAAGGAAGTAGAGATGACGTTTTAAAGAAAATGCACGCAGAAGGTTTTGATGTTCGACCAACGCCTTATGCTCCTAAAGGAATTCGCTCATCTCAAAGAATTAATCTCAATAATTGCGTCATCTGGCAAGAAGGATATATTGAACCTCAAGATGAAGCCTCTCAAATAGCAGCTTTAATGTGTGATGTGAATTGTTGTGATAAAATCATTGATTATTGTTCCGGAGCCGGAGGAAAAGCTTTGGCTCTTGCCGCAGAACTCGAAAATAAAGGGCAAATTGATGTTCACGACATTAATTTAAAACGATTGGAAGCTTTATATCCGCGAATGAATAGACTTGGTATTCATAATATTAAAGTTAAAACATCTTTACAAAATACAGATATGTATACACGGTTTATAATTGACGCTCCTTGTTCGGGAACAGGAACTTGGCGTAGATCTCCGGACGCTAAATTTCGGTTGACGCCTCAACAATTAAATGAACTTGTCCGCACTCAACAAGATATATTGGAAAAAGCCTATGAACATACGGTCGTTAAAGGAAGAATTATTTATATGACTTGTTCAATTCTTAAAGAAGAAAATGAAAATAATGTTAATTTATTTCTTTCTCGACATTTAGATATGAAACTGATGAACCTTTCTTCTATTTGGAAAAATAAAATAGATTCTCCTTTTATATTCAACAATCCATATTATCTAAAACTCAATCCATTCATGAGTGAAACAGATGGATTTTTTACAGCGGTTATGGAAAAAAACTAAAAAAATGCTCTTTTATATAAAAAAATACTTGATTATTTTCTGAAAGCAGGTTATTTCTGCACTATCTTTATGATGATTGCGCGCCCGTGGCGAAATTGGTAAACGCGTAACGTTGAGGTCGTTATGAGCTAAGCTCTTGGAAGTTCAAGTCTTCTCGGGCGCACCAGTCATAAATTTATCAAAATGTCTTTCATAAAGAGGAGGTTGTCATGAAAAAAAAATTGAGAAAAAAACAACCTTTATCTAAAAGAAAAGTTTCACGTTTCAATCATCAAATATCTAAAAAAAGAACACTCAATCTCGGATTAGGTCCTAAATTCGTTAATTCAATAATTATCGGATTAAATGAAAATGACGACATTCATGTCAAAAAGATTGTTGAAGGTTTAGATGAATATGATTTAGCCAGACTTATTGAAGTTTTAGATATTCATCACCGAATGAAGTTGGTTAAAATACTTGGTGATAAAATCGATCCCGCCGTATTTCCGGAACTAAACGAAGTCGTTCAGGAACAGGTTCTCGATAGCTTAAATGAAAATCAAATTGTTAAAATCGTTAATGAACTCGATTCTGATGAAGCTGTCGAAATTCTCGAAAATATGGATTATAAAGAACAAGAACAAATTATTAACCAACTGGATCCCCAACTTAAATATCAAGTTAAATCATCTCTTAATTATCCGGAAGATTCAGCCGGTCGTATCATGTCACGAGATTTCGTAAGTATACCGGATGATTGGACGGTGAAAGAAGCAAAACAATATCTTTTAACCAATAATGAATTACCAGATGATTTCTACACCATTTTTCTCGTCGATAAAAAAACACTCAAACCAACCGGAGAAATAGCTTTGGATAAGCTTTTACGCGCAAAAGCCGATGAAAAATTAAATACGGTTATGGATGGTGAAATTGTACCTATTGATGTTTACACCGATCGAGAAGAAATTGCTCATATGTTTCGTAAATATGGTTGGATGTCGGCTATGGTCGTAGATAATAAAGGACATCTTATCGGGGTTATCAATATTGATGACGTCGTTGAAATTGTTCATGAAGAAACTAATGAAGACATTATGCGTTTAACCGGTAATGAAGGTAATGATGTTTATCGCTCCGTCTTTAGTATTTTTAAATCACGTTCAATATGGTTAATTACAAATTTATTTGCAACACTTATTGCCGCGTCAGTTGTCGACGGTTTTCGCGATATTATTGCTCAATTGTCAATTTTAGCCGTTTTAATGCCGATAGTAGCCTCAATGGGTGGAACAACGGGACAACAAACATTAGCTGTTGTCGTTCGTTCTTTAGCTACAAAAGAAATTAATTCTCGCAACACTTGGAGAATGATAGGTAAAGAATTTTTAGTTGGTTTATGCAACGGTCTTTTATTCGCGGTTATGATTGGTATTGCCGTATATTTATGGTTTCCTCAACAAAAAACAATGAGTTATATTATTGCCTTGGCTATGCTTTGTAATTTAACCATAGCCGGTCTTATTGGAATTTTAATTCCTCTTACCCTTAATCGTCTTAAAATTGATCCGGCAATTGCATCAGGTGTATTCTTAATTGCTTGTACAGATTCCGGCGGCTACTTTATTTTTTTAGGACTTGCTAAATTGCTTTTGTTCTGACAAATTGTCCATAAAATAAAATTAGTCCTTTTTTATCATAAAAATATTGTTATAATATGTATCATTGTTATATGTCTTCTAAGGAGAAAATTTTGCTTTTAGGTATTGTTATCGCTGTTATGGTTATTGTTTTAGATCAATTGTCAAAATTTTTAATGTTGACTTTTGTGCTTAATGAACAATCCGTTATAATTATTATGCCATTTTTTAATTTGGTTCATGCGTGGAATACAGGTGTCAGTTTTTCTTTATTTAATAACGGCGGGGTTATCGGAACATTGCTCTTATGTTTAATCGTAATCGTCATTGTTGCAATACTTCTGCGGTGGTTGTATAAAGAAAAAACAAAGTTAATTCAAATCGCTTTAGGAATGATTATTGGCGGTGCGGTTGGTAATTTAATTGATCGAATACGTTTCGGTGCCGTTTTTGACTTTTTAGATTTTTATATAGACGCATATCATTGGCCCGCTTTTAATCTAGCAGATAGTTGTATTTGTATCGGTGCCGTTATGATTATTTTACATAGTATGATATATCCAACAAAAAAACAAATAAAGGAGCAAAAATAATGAAAAAAATATTATCCCTATTATTACTTGTTTCACTTCTTGGCGCATGTAACGCCACGAAAGAAGATTTAGGACTTGAACGTAAAATCCCAGACGCCTCAAAAGTATCGGAACAAAAACAATTGTTGCTGCCGCCAAATTATAACTTGAGACCAACCGTCCCCATGAAAAAAAAGCCGATGAAAATAAATAACTTGTAATTGTGTGGAAAAATTTCTTAAATGATAAAATCTTTAACCTTTTTCTTCATCGCTTTTTTATGGACTTTTCCTGCTCGCTCTCATTTGTTTGATATTTATGAACATAAACTAACAAATGGTATAACCGTTTTGGTCGTTGAAAATCATAAAGCACCTATTGTTAAACAAATGGTATGGTATAAAGTCGGTGCCGTCGATGAAAAATTGGGAAAAGGAGGAACCGCTCATCTTCTCGAACATCTTATGTTCCGTGGTTCTAAAAAAATACCCGACGGTGATTTTAACCGAATTATGCAAATTAACGGTGCCGAAAGTAATGCGTTTACTTCTCATGATTATACAGCATATCATCAAAATCTCGATATCAGTAAACTTGAATTGGCTATGGCTCTTGAAGCAGATAGAATGCAAAATCTTGATTTTTCTGATGAGGCTTTTTTGATTGAACGTGATATTGTTTTTCAAGAACGTAAACAAATGGTGGAAAATAATCCCTTGTCCATATTCTATGAAACTTTACAAAAAGATTTATGGCAATTTTCTCCTTATGCCAAGCCGGTTACAGGCCAAGAAAATGAAATCTTATCTTTGTCTAAAAAAGATGTTATGGATTTTTATAAAAATTACTATACGCCGGAAAATGTTGTTATTGTCATCTCCGGTGATATTCAAGCTCAAACAGCTTTTAAACTGGCGGAAAAATATTACGGAAAAATTCCGGTTCGTCCAACAGCTAAAAAAGCCCATTTTCCTCAAATCAATAATTATACTCAAACTAAACTTTTCATGAAACTTCCCCGAGCCCAATTGCCGCGAATCGTTCGCCGTTATATCGTCGATTCCTACAATACTCATCCCGAGAAAATTTATGCTTTATCCGTATTATCGGCTTATTTGGGCGAAGGTGATACTTCTCAAATTTATAAAGAACTGGTCGTTAAACGAAAAAAAGCAATCGGAGTTTCATCTTCTTATGATTATGCGGCTCGAGGGCAGGGAACTTTTAATTTTTCTCTCATACCGGCTCAAGGTGTTTCAACAGAAGAATTAACAATTGCTCTTGATGAAGCAATCGCTAATGCCATAGATAATATTAATCATGAAAAAATTACTAAAGTAAAAAATAAAATGCTTGCCGGTTTGATTTACCTAAAAGACAATCCTTTCGATGCCGCTTATATTGTAGGATCCCTTTATACTATCGGAATGTCAAAAGAAGATATTCAAAATTATGCCGATTATATTAATCAAGTAGATGCTCAGTCTGTTCGACAAGCCGCACAAGAAATATTTACAACCGTCCCCATGGTTGAAGGCGTCGTTATCCCTCAAAATAATGGAGAACCAAATGAATAAAAAATTTTTTTCCATTATTCTACTTATCACCGTTTGTGGAATCAGTTTGTTTTATGTTTCTAAAAACAAAATTAAAGTGGAAGATATTATTGAAAATTCCGAACTCAAACATCAGGGATTTTCTATGCCGGTTGTGGAAATTATTTCTCCTAAACATGGTATTAAAGCATATTTGTTAGAAGATAACACTAATCCGATTATTAGCATGAATTTTTTATTTACTCAGGCAGGCTACGCTTTAGATGACAACGGACAAGAAGGAATATCCAAATTAACAGCGGCAATAATAGCTGAAGCGGCAGGTGAGTTTGATTCTCAGGAATTTAAGGAAATATTGGAAGATCACGCTATTTCAATTAATTATAAAGTCGATGTTGATGATTTTTCCGGTTCATTATTAACAACAAAACAATTTTCTTCCTTAGCTTTTGATTTGTTAAAACAAACACTTCTTAAAACTCGCATCGATTATAAAGATTTAAAACGTATAAAAAAACAAATATACGCTCTTTTGAAAGCACAAACAGAAAATCCTAATCAACAACTTTCTTTATTAGCAAATAAAGAACTTTTTCCTAACCATCCTTATGGGAAAAATCCACTTGGTAAAAAACAAGATATAAAAAAGATATCTTCAGGCGATATAAAAAAATTTATTACTTCAAAACTAGGTCAAAATAATCTAATTGTCGGTATAGCCGGTGATATTACTGTTGATGAAGCTCAAAAAATGTTAGATGAAATTTTTGGCTCTTTACCAATCGTTGATACAAATAATGAAATACAACCTGTATCGCCATATCTTGCCAGCGGTTTTGTTCACAATAATCAAAACCTGCCTCAAAACATAGCTTTTATTGGTGCAAATGCGGCAAAAAGATTGTCAAAAGATTTTTATCCTCTATATATAGCTAATCATATTTTAGGCGGTTCAGGATTAAATTCTCGTCTCAATCAAGCAGCTCGTGAAAAAGAAGGTCTAACATATGGAATATATACAGGTCTTTATATTCCGACTAAGACCTCTATGATAATTGGCGGTTTCTCTACAACTGCAGAAAATTTTAATCGTGTCGAGGAGATATTGATTGACCAATGGTGCAAATTAGGAAAAGAAGGTGTTTCATCAGAAGAACTTAATATAGCCAAAAATTATCTGCTCAATTCTTATAATTTACGTTTTGCCGATATTACAAATATTTCAGAAATGCTTGTTTATATGCAAAAAGAAAATCTTGGTATAGATTTTTTACAAAAAAGAAACACTTATATTTCAGATGTTACTTTGGAACAAGTTAACCAAGCGGCAGCAAAATATTTTAATTCCCAAAACCTACGCTTAATCAGTATTGGAAAATTTAATTAGACTTTAAGGAGAAATAACAATGGAAAAAAACGTTACACAAACAAAAGCATGGAAAAAATTATCCTTTCATTATCGTTTTTTTAAAAATACCGAAATGAAAAATTTGTTTGCTTTTGATGCTAAACGTGGTTTGAAATATAACATTTCTCTTGGTCCACTTTATTTGGATTATTCTAAAAACCGCTTTAATGAAAAAACAATGCAATATTTATTGGATTTAGCCAATGAAGTTCACTTGAAAGATAAAATAGAAGCGATGTTTAAAGGGGAAAAAATTAATAAAACTGAAAATCGAGCCGTATTACATACGGCTTTACGCAATCGCAGCAATACCCCCATATATGTCGATGGTAAAGATGTTATGCCGGAAATTAATCAGGTGTTGGCAAAAATAAAAAAATTTACAAATGCCGTTCGTTATGGTGAATTTAAAGGAGCTACGGGGAAAAAACTTACAACTATTGTCAATATCGGCATAGGGGGATCGGATCTTGGACCGGTAATGGCCACAACTGCACTAAAAGAATATTGGGCTAAAGACATCAAATGTTATTTTATCTCTAATATTGATGGTTCCGCTTGTGATGATGTCTTAAGCCAAATTGATCCGGAAACGACATTATTTATTATTGTTTCTAAAACATTTACGACAATTGAAACATTAACTAATGCACGAACATGTCGTAAATGGTTAATAGATGCTTTAGGAGAATATGCCGTGGCCAAACATTTTGTCGCAGTATCTACAAATACAAAAGAAGTGGCAAAATTTGGTATTAATACAGATAATATGTTTGAATTTTGGGATTTTGTAGGCGGACGTTATTCCATGTGGTCGGCAGTCGGTTTATCAATAGCTCTTGCCGTTGGTATGGATAATTTTGAGAAAATGCTTGATGGTGCTTATGCTATGGATTGTCATTTCCGTAGTGCGCCTTTTGCTCAGAATATACCGGTTATATTAGCTCTTTTGGGAATTTGGTATAATAACTTTTTTAAGTTTCATACACAAGGAATTATTCCATATGATCAAGATTTACGGTTTCTTCCGGCTTATTTACAACAATTAGATATGGAAAGTAACGGCAAATCAGTAACCTTAACTAATAAATTTGTTAAATATGCAACCGGACAAGTCTTATTCGGCGGTGCCGGAACAGATGTACAACATTCATTTTTTCAACTTTTACACCAAGGCACACAAATTGTACCTTTGGATTTAATTGTACCGGCTATTTCTCATAATGAAATAGGAGATCATCATGAAATTTTGGTCGCCAACGCTTTAGCTCAAGGTGAAGCTCTAATGCGAGGTAAAACAGTAGGAGAGGCGGCTATAGAACTTTCAAAAACAGGCAAAACCACAGCTGAAATTAAAAGCCTAAAACGTTATAAGTCATTTGCAGGAAATCGCCCGACCAATACAATTGTTATAAAAAAATTAGATGCATATACATTAGGTATGTTAATCGCCATGTATGAACATAAAGTTTTTGTTGAAGGAATAATTTGGAATATAGATTCTTTTGATCAAATGGGAGTGGAACTTGGAAAACAAATGGCCTTGAGTATTTTACCCGAATTACAAGGTCAAGCTTCAGGGTTACATGATAGCTCTACGCGTAAACTCATTAATTTAATTAAAGATTTGCGTAAATAAGGTTATAAAATGTCAATTCGTATTCTTCCTGATAATTTAGTTAATCAAATAGCAGCGGGAGAGGTTATTGAACGTCCGGCCTCTGCAGTAAAAGAACTTGTCGAAAATGCAATCGATGCCGGTGCAACTTCTATTGAAATAACTCTTGTTGACGGCGGTAAATCGCTTATTGATGTAAAAGATAATGGCAAAGGAATGAATCGCGAAGATTTAAGTTTGGCTGTTGAACGCCATGCCACATCTAAACTTCCGGATAATGATCTTTTTCATATAAGTTATCTTGGCTTTCGCGGTGAAGCTTTACCTTCTATTGCTTCTGTTTCACGTTTATCAATAACAACCCGCAATGAACAAGAAGAAAACGGATGGCAGCTTAATATAAGCAATGGAGATAAAAAAGAAATTTTACCAATTGCCTCATCTTATGGAACAAAAGTAACTGTACGAGATTTATTTTATGCCACACCGGCAAGACTTAAATTTTTAAAAACAGCGGCTAGTGAAACCGCGCAATGTATTGATATCATAAATCGTATAGCTCTGGCTAATCCACAAATATCTTTTTATCTATTTGATGGTGAAAAGAAAAAAATAACACTTAACGCCTGTCAGGGAGATTTATTTGATGCCAGATTAAAACGATTAATCGATGTAATCGGACGTGGATTTGGTGAAAATTCCATTTTAATTGATACAACGCGTGAACATATAAAAATTAGTGGTTATGTAAGCCTTCCCACATTAAATAAAGCTAATACGTTATCACAATATTTATTTGTTAATAATCGTCCTGTTAGAGATAAACTTTTACTTGGGGCTATTAAAGGAGCTTATCAAGGGGTTTTGGAAAATGGAAGATATCCTCTTTGCGCTTTATTTATAGATGTAGATCCAAATTTTGTTGATGTGAATGTTCATCCAACAAAAGCCGAAGTTCGTTTTTTTGATGCGGCTTCCATACGCGGTCTTTTGGTCGGCAGTATTCGTAATGCATTAAGCATAGGCAGCCAACAAACAGCGGTTCCCTCTAATTTAGAACATTTTTTACAAGATAGAGTGGAAAAAACAAATGACTTAAATCAGGATATGTTCATTTTAAATGATCAACATATGAAATCATCATCACATATTTTTGCCTCTAAACCTATAACTTATTCAAAAACATCAAATTTACCGGAATTGGAAAGAAAATTTTCGGTTCGAACAGAAGAAGATACCCATATATTATGTGATGAATATTGTGGAGTGTTAGGACAGGCAAAAGCACAATTTCATAATACTTATATTATTTCTCAAACAGAAGATAGCATAATAATTATTGATCAACATGCAGCACATGAACGAATTGTTATGGAAAAAATGAAAAAAGCTTTTCAAGAAGGTCGTCATTTGGCAACGCAAATACTCTTAATTCCTGAAATTGTCGAGTTATCACCAGTTGAAAAGCAGCAATTGATGGACAATATAAAAAATTTTGAACAATTAGGTCTAGTTATAAAAGAGTTTGGTACAACAGCAGTTATGGTACAAGAAATTCCAGCTTTAATAAAAGATTGTGATGTATCAAAACTTGTTCATGATTTAGCGGAACAGATTTCCGAATGGGAAGGATATTTTGCATTGGAAGATAAAATTAATCAT
Source organism: uncultured Alphaproteobacteria bacterium (assembly GCA_944391335.1). GTDB lineage: Bacteria > Pseudomonadota > Alphaproteobacteria > RF32 > CAG-239 > JAFUYI01. The sequence continues at coordinate 28,683 of CALXTF010000009.1, read as the reverse complement.
ATTGTGGCAACCATGGCTTGTCATGGTTCGGTAAGAGCAGGTCGTTGTTTGAATTTAGCCGAGATGAATCATCTTTTACGAGAAATGGAACAAACTCCAAATTCCGGACAATGTAATCATGGACGTCCGACATATATCGAAATGAAATTAAAAGATATTGATAAATTATTTCATCGTTAGTTTTTTTACTTGACTTTCAAGATTAAATTAGGTAAAAACATTTCGTCAGTTGGCGGATTTAGCTCAGTTGGTTAGAGCGCTGGTTTGTGGTACCAGATGTCGTGAGTTCGAGTCTCATAATCCGCCCCAGATAAAATTTAACTCCTCAAGTTGAGGAGTTTTTTTATATAAAATTCATTTGTTTTTTATTGCAATAGATGCTTTCAAATAAACTTGTTTTTTTCCTATATGACGACACAATAAAAAAAGCCGTTTTGAGCTTTGCTCAAAAAACGGCTTTAAGATGAAGCAAATATTATTGTGAAATATGTGCTTCCTGTTGTTGTGCGCGTAATTGGTATAACATTTCTACTACAATACGCGGTTGCAGGGGATGTTCCCTTGCATAATCAATTAATCGATCGTAGTCATGTTTTTCCAACGCATCAAGTTGTTCTGCAAGTTTCATATCACAAAGATTTAGTAATAATTATATTTTTTCCTTATTTTGTTTAGCATAAAAAATATTATATATCAAGTTTTATTTACAATGAAAATCTTGTTATATTACAATTATCAAACAAAAATTTAAGCTAATAAATAAAAATTATTGGTATATTTTAGCGCGAAACGTTTCTAATCCTTTTTCTATCGGCCTGTTTTCTTCAATATCTCGCATTAGACAATAAAGAATACGATACATCGAACCTTTTAAAATTTGTTCTAAATTAAAATCAATATTTGATAAATTTTTATAATGTTTAAGTACATTATTTAAAATTTCTGGCTTATATTTAATTCCGAATTGAATAAAATCGTAAGATGGACTACAAAATCCACAATCCCCGAAATCAAAAATCCCGTTAATTTTATTTTGCATAAAATTAAAAGCTATATTTTTAGGTTGAATATCAAAATGTCCAAAAACATTATTGCAAGTTTTCTCGGTATTTATATATTCATCACAAAAGTTTGAAATAATTTCTCTTTCATTTGGTGAAATTTTTGAATATGAATTAAAGAAAAGTTTAATCTTTTCAATATGATATATTTTGGTAATTCCCTTTAATATTGGAATATTCAACTTTTCTATTTCTTTGGTCTGTGAATGTAGTTCATATATAAAAAGCGCAATATCATAACAGAAGTGGTTTTTATCTTTATTAGACAAATTTTGATAATGTTCGTTAAGAAAAGTCTCTCCCTTAATTATTTCATGTAAAGAAAAATTAAAACCATTTAAAAAAACATTAAATTGCGGAATTTTTAAAGTTGTTTTACCCCTTAAAAAGGAAAGGACATCTCTTTCTAAAAAAATTTTTTTTAATTTTTCTTCATCTTTTGCAAATTTAACAATAAAATGATCATTAACTAGATAAGCATAGGAATTACAGGCTTCGGACATACATGAACGAATGGAAGAAATATTACCGATAACCGGTTTTATTATATCTGTGATAAGACCAAGATCATGAGACTGTTTTTCTGTAATAAAATCTCTTTTCATACTGTTCATCCATAATTTTGAATAATTTTTATCTTTGAAGCCCAAAAAATTGTTTTCTCAAAATATTTGGAGCGGGTAACGGGAATCGAACCCGCATTAAAAGCTTGGGAAGCTCTCATTCTACCATTGAATTATACCCGCATATGGATATATATTTATAATTAATCTTATAAAAAAGCAATTAAAATTTTCTTTGATGTTCTAATTTTATATGTTAGGTATAATAAAAGCCGCCTAAGCGGCTTTTATTAATCGGCTAATCCTAACAGGCGGTATTTAATGCGAATATCGTAATCTTGACCATAACTGTTTATTATAGCTGCCGCAGCTTCTTGTTGTAAATCAAGCTGCAATCGTTTGTCAATTAATTCCATATCATCTTCTGTAAGGTTGCGGGGTGATGCTTGTCTATCCGTAACCGCTATAATATAAATTCCTTCTTGTTCAAAGAGTTTTGAACTGCCAAAATCTTCATTGAATATATCTAATACTTGAGCTTGTGATAAGTTTGCAAAACTTTCACTGCGAGTAAGAGGGGAGGTTGTTGTTATTTTCAGATGATAACGATTGGCTATATCGGTAATATTGTCGCCGCTTTCCAAATCATGCATAACATCATTAACAATTTCTTGAGCAATAGCTGATTTTTCATTTTTACGCCATAATTTTTTTATAGTAGGCAAGGCATCGGCTAAATCTTGTTGATGACTATCTTTTATGGAAGAAACTTGTAAAAAAACAAAACCATTATCTGTTTCGAGAGCTTGAGAAGTTTCTCCTTGATTATATGAAAAAGCCATATCTGTGAAATCAGAATTGTTAGTTAATTCTTTATAAGAATCGGGTAACGAATTGACTTTTCCGTTTTCTTGCAACCCTTTGATATGATATATTTTTACTTTCATTTCTTTAGCCACATCTGTTAAAGAGCTTCCGGCACCGATACGATCTTCAATATTGGCAATGAGATCATAAGCTGTTTCATAGACTTTTTCATTAGCTATAATTTGATGAATTTGTTCTTTAACAAGATTTTTATCTGTTTTAGTTCCCTGACGAATATCTATAACCTGCATAATATGCCATCCCATTTCAGTTTCTTCGGGACCAATGATTTCATTTTGCCCTGCAGTAAAGACCAAACGTCCAAGATTTCCAAGCAGCATATCTTCTGAGACATAATCCAATTGGGTTTCTTCATTGATTTGCCCAGCCATTTTTTGGGCAACATTATAAAAATCTTCTCCTTGCGCAAGTGCTTTATAGGCTTTATCGGCTTCTTCCTTACTATTAAAAACCATTTGTAAGACGTTGCGTGTTTCAGGCTTTACGAATTGATCCATATTATTTTCGTAGTAAGCATTAATATCTTCATCGGAAACATTAACATGAGCAGCGATATCATCCATAGAAAGAACAATAAAATCAACATCTCTGGTTTCCGGAACAATAAATTCTGTTGAAAAGTCTTCATAATATTGTTGAATTTCATCATCAGATATTTCTCTATCAACAATCATATCGTTATCATTGATTTCAATATATTTGAAAATTTTTCTTTCAGCTTCGGCTTGAGCGACATATTTTTTCATGATTGAAGGCACATTAAAACCGCTTACGGGAGCATAAACAAGATATTGTTCTTCCAGATTATGACGTATATTATCAATATATTGCTGTTCATTTAGCCCTGATTGAGAAAGGAAATAATTAAATTGTTGATGGTTGAATTTTCCATTTTCATCAATAAACTGAGGTTGAGAAAAAACAATACCTTGAATTTGTCGATCGCTGACAGATACTTTATTTTGATCCGCTGTTTCTTGAACGATCATTTTATTAAGATTTCTATCGACCAACCCGCTAAGCATGGCAGTCCGAATTTCATCTGTAATTTCAAGATCACCAAATATTTTTTGAGCAATTTGAATTTCTTCATTAAGTTGTCTACTTATATCCATTTGATTAATTTCTTGATTATTGACTTTTATAACCGCGCGATTGCCGGTGGCACTGTCAATATATCCTGAAATTCCGAATAAAGACATAAAACTCAAAGCTGTCAGAATTAAAACACCTTTTGCTAACCATGAGTCTTGAGCTTTGCGTAATTTCGTAATCATTCATTTTTTCCTGTTATATTTATCTTTAAAACTATTTTGTAATATATAACTAATTTCTTATTATATGCAATTGTAAAATATTAATGTTGAAAAGTTTTTTTTAATATGCTAATTTCTCAACCAGCAAAATTAAATAGGAATAATGAATCATGAATAGAAAAAAAATAGTTGCAGGCAATTGGAAAATGAACGGTCTTTTAAATGAAGCTACTGTTTTATCACAAGAAGTCGTCAATGGTGTTGAAGAATTAAACTCAAAAGAAAAACTTAATGATATATGTAAAGTTATTCTTTGTCCGCCATTTACATTGCTATATAAGGTAAAGGAATATCTTTCAAATAGTGGCGTAGCCCTTGGCGCCCAAGATATGCATTGCGAAAAAAAAGGAGCGCATACCGGTGATGTTAGTCCTTTAATGTTAAAAGACGCAGGATGTTCTTATGTTATTCTCGGTCATTCAGAACGTCGCACAGATCATTTTGAAACAAATAAAGTTGTGGCTCAAAAAGCACAAGCAGCTTACGAAAACGGACTTACAGCCATCATTTGTATAGGTGAGACACAACAACAACGCGAAAACGGTCAAACAATTGATGTATGCGTCAATCAAATTATGGAATCTGTTCCCGAAAATGCCAATGCGGATAATACCATTATCGCTTATGAGCCGATTTGGGCCATCGGTACGGGGAAAACGCCCACCTGTGATGATGTTGAAGAAGTACACGCGGCTATTCGTCACGCGCTTATTCAAAAAATGGGAAAAGAAAACGCTGACAAAATATCCCTTCTCTATGGCGGATCAGTTAAACCTTCCAATGCTAAGGAATTTTTATCATTAGCCGATGTTGATGGAGCTTTAGTCGGTGGAGCCAGTCTTAACGCACAAGACTTTCTAGCAATAATTAAATCTGTTTTATAAACTTATAAATAAGGGTAAAATTATAATGAGTACGGTTTTATTAGTTATTCATCTGTTGGTAGCTATTTTTTTGGTTGCCTTGATTTTGTTGCAACGTTCCGGTGGCGGCGCATTAGACGGCCTCGGCGGCGGTTCGGGAGCGGGAAACTTTTTGACAGCACGCGGTACGGGGAATTTATTGACACGTTTAACCGCAATTTTGGCAACGCTGTTTTTTATAACAAGTTTATCTCTATCACTCTATTATAGAGATCATATTAATACCAATAATCAATCAATACTCGATCAATCAAATGTTAATGCAGTAGAATCTCAAACTTCAACAATTCCTGATGTCCCAACTGCGGAAAAATAAATGAACAAATTAATGAAAAATTCAAGGACACCTTATCTCGTAAGGTGTCCTTGTCACTTTAAAATCTAAATATAAGGAAGTTTTATAATGACTGAATATAAAAATCCGAATACAAAATTTATTTTTATAACCGGAGGAGTCGTCTCTTCATTAGGCAAAGGACTCGCCTCAGCCTCCTTAGCGGCGGTGTTGCAAGCAAGAGGATTTAAAATACGTTTGCGTAAACTTGATCCTTATCTTAACGTTGATCCCGGAACAATGAATCCTTGTCAACACGGAGAAGTCTATGTAACAGATGATGGAACCGAAGCCGATTTGGACTTGGGACATTATGAAAGATTTACGGGCATTCCCGCAACAAAAAACGACAGTGTTACCTCTGGTAAAATATATCAACGAGTTCTGGATAAAGAACGTCACGGGGATTATTTAGGCGCAACTATTCAAGTTATTCCTCATGTAACTAATGAAATTAAAAATTTTATTTTATCCAATATTGATGATGAAGATTTTGTTTTATGCGAAATAGGAGGAACAGTCGGAGATATTGAGGGACAACCTTATTTAGAAGCTATCAGACAATTAGCTTATGAAATTGGACGTGAAAAAACAATGTTTGTCCATTTAACCTTGCTTCCTTATATTCCAACAGCCGGTGAACTTAAAACAAAACCGACACAACATTCGGTTAAACAATTACAGGAATATGGTATTCAACCGGATATTTTATTATGCCGTTCACCAATAGAAATACCTCAAAACGAAAAACGAAAAATAGCTCAATTTTGTAATGTGCGAGAGGAGAGGGTGATTACAGCTTTAGATGCTAAATCCATTTATCATGTTCCAACGGCATATTCGGCAGAAGGTTTAGATGCGGAAGTATGTAAATATTTTGGTCTTCACGCGCCCTTGGCAGATATGAGCCGATGGAGGCATATAGAAAAAGTAACGGAAAATCCGGAAGGCGATGTCCAAATTGCCGTTGTTGGCAAATATCAATTAAAAGAAGCGTATAAATCCTTAATTGAAGCCTTAACCCATGGAGGTATGGCCAATCATTTTAAGGTTAAAATAAAATGGATCGATGCCGAAGATGTGGAAAAAAACGGAGCAACCTCTTATTTATCGGATGTAAACGGCATACTTGTTCCCGGGGGGTTCGGCTATCGTGGAACTGAAGGGAAAATAGCCGCAGCACAATATGCTCGAGAAAATAATATCCCATATTTTGGTATTTGCTTAGGTATGCAAATGGCTGTTATTGAAACAATACGTCATGTTGCCGGAATTAAAAACGCCGGCAGCAGCGAATTTGATGCAAATTGTGAAGCTGTTGTCGGTTTAATGACCGAATGGGATAAAGACGGTATTCAAGAACTAAGAACAAAAAATGGTGATTTAGGAGGAACGATGCGTCTTGGAGCTTATCCTTGTATTCTTGCTGCTCATTCAAAAGTTGCTTTAATTTATGGTAAAGAGCAAATCAGCGAACGGCATCGTCATCGTTATGAAGTCAATATGAAATATGAACCATTACTGCTTAAAGCCGGTATGTCAATAACAGGTAAATCTCCCGACGGAAAACTTCCTGAAATTGTAGAACGTCCCGAACATCCTTGGTTTATAGGCGTACAATTTCATCCTGAATTAAAATCGAAACCTTTTGAACCACATCCGTTGTTTGTTTCTTTTATTAAAGCAGCTATTGACAATAGTCGACTTTTATAATTAACTAGCAAAAAAACAATTAATAAGAATAAAAAGAAGACATGAAAAAGAAAATATTAACAATAATATATCTAACAACATTGATCACTTGTTTTGCTTTTTCCGCTAAAGCCAGTGTTATTAAAGATTTTTTTTCTCAAATATGGGACGATTCTAAATACGCTCTTAATTGTGGAAATAACGATCTTTATATTCCTGTTCTAACATGGCATAATCGTTTGTTTTACGATGATGAACATATTGATAGATATAATGAAGAACCATGGGGAATTGGTTATGGACGAAGTTTTTGGGATGAAAATGAATGGCATGGCGTATATGCCATGGTATTTGAAGATTCAAACTATCATCCGGAAACAATGATTGGTTATGCATATCTTTATAATTGGGGACTAGATGATACGGGAGATTTAAAAGCCGGTATCGGATATACAATAGGAATTACGCAACGAGAAGAATATCTCTATATTCCTGTTCCATTACCATTGCCTATAGCAGGTATTTCATATAAACGTTTTGCTTTGCAAGCAGCCTACGTCCCCGGTGTCAAAAACGATGGAAATGTTTTATTCGCTTGGTTGAAGTGGACATTTTAACTATAAAAACACAAGGAGAAAAAAATGGAAATACAAAAAAATATAAAAATCGGCAATTTTGAAATTGGTAACACGTTACCAATAGCACTTATTGCCGGACCATGTCAAATAGAAAGCCGACAACACGCTATTGATATTGCAGGAGCCATGATTGAAATAACCAACAAACTAGGCATCAATTATATTTTTAAGGCCTCTTTTGATAAAGCTAACCGCACCTCTCTTCGTTCTCCTCGCGGTGTTGGCATAGATGAGGGTATTCGTACTTTTGATGAAATAAAAAAACAATATGGTTGTCCAATTATAACAGACATACATGAAAGAGAACAATGTCAAATAATTGGCGATCATGTGGATATATTGCAAATTCCGGCTTTTTTGTGTCGCCAAACGGATTTGGTCGTTGCCGCAGCACAAACAGGCCGAGTCGTAAATATAAAGAAAGGACAATTTTTAGCTCCTTGGGATATGAAAAATTTGGTAATGAAATCAATAGACAGCGGCAACTCAAATGTTTGTATTACAGAACGTGGAACAAGTTTTGGTTACAACACTTTAATTACAGATATGCGCGGTCTTTCTCAAATGGCAAAAGACACAGGATGTCCTATTATCTTTGACGCCACTCATTCCGTACAACAACCTGGAGGTCTTGGCGGTAAATCAGGCGGACAAAGAGAATTAGCCCCCGTATTGGCACGTGCAGCCGTTGCTGTCGGTATAGCCGCCGTATTTATAGAAACACATGAAAATCCAGATAAAGCCTTATCTGACGGACCAAATTCAATAGCTTTGCATGATATGCCGCGCGTTATTTCCGAACTAATGGCTTTTGATAAAGTCAATAAAAGTATAATTCACGATTATTAATTATAATAAGCGATGCAGGCTTAAGGCTTAAAAATGGAGTTTCAAGACGAAGGTTATATTGTTTCAAGCCGCAGATATGGTGAAAATTCATTAATTATTAATGTTGTTACTCAAAAACATGGTTTAATTAATGGTTTTATAAGAGGAGGCGGCAATAAAAAGAATTTAGGCGTATATCAACAAGGAAACAAAATTTATATAACAGCTTGGGCGCGTTTGGAAGAAAATATGCCGAATTTTAAGGTTGAATTATTAACCCCCAATTCGGTTAATTTTATGAATTTTCCACAAAAACTAGCATCGCTCTCTTCACTTTGTTCTCTATGCATCTGCTGTCTGCAGGAAAACGAAAATTTAGGAAGTTTTTACAATAAGATAGACTTGTTTTTTAAATTTTCAAACAAAGATAATTGGCTAACATATTATTGTTTATTCGAATTTTATCTCCTCGAATACTTGGGCGTCGGCTTGGATTTAAATTCGTGTGCCGATACAGGAACTACCCAAAATCTGGCTTATGTCTCCCCTAAAAGCGGACGCGCCGTTTGTAGCCAATCCGGAAAACCATACGCCGACAAACTCTACCTATATCCCCATTTCATAATAAATAAATCAGATAATCCTACATCTATGGAAGTAAAAAATTTGCTAGAAATGACAGGTTTTTTCCTCAAAAAGAATTTTTTTCAAGTTCATGGCTTGAAATTTCCTAAAAATCGTGGTAACTTGCTCGAAAATCTGGGCTTGTAGGAAAAAATATGCAAGAAAATATAGAAAAAATTAAAAATGTTCAATTAGCTGAAGAACTTGGTAAACGTTATTTATCTTACGCCATGTCAACTATTGTTTCTCGATCGTTGCCTGACGTTCGCGACGGACTAAAACCGGTCCACAGACGTTTATTATATGCCATGAGGCAACTTCATCTTGATCCCAAATCCGGATTTAAAAAATGCGCTCGTGTCGTTGGTGATGTTATTGGTAAATATCATCCTCATGGTGACAGTGCCGTATATGGAGCAATGGCAAGATTGGCTCAAGATTTTTCGGTTCGTTATCCTTTGGTTGACGGACAAGGAAATTTTGGGAACATCGATGGCGACGGTCCTGCGGCAATGCGCTATACAGAAGCGCGATTAACAGAGTTTGCCATCGCTTTGATGGACGGTCTAAACGATGATGCCGTCGATTTTATGGATACATACGATGGGGAAGAAAGTGAACCCGTAGTTATGCCGGCTATGGTTCCAAACCTCTTATGCAACGGCTCTTCCGGTATTGCCGTCGGTATGGCAACAAATATACCTCCTCATAATCTTAGTGAAATTTGTGACGCGCTTTTATATTTAATTGATAATCCTGAATGCGAAATTAAGCCATTGGTAAAATTAATTAAAGGTCCTGATTTCCCAACAGGAGGATATATCGTTGATCCTTTCGAAAGCATTGTAAACACATATACTCAAGGAAAAGGTGTTTTTCGTATCCGTGCCAAATGGGAAAAAGAAGATTTAGGCCATGGACAATATCAAATTGTTATAAAAGAAATTCCTTATTTGGTTCCCAAAGCTAAATTAGTTGAAAAAATCGCTTCTTTATTAATTGATAAAAAAATTCCTTTACTAAACGATATTCGTGATGAATCGGCTCATGATGTGCGTATTGTTTTAGAACCTAAAAATCGTCAAGTAGATGCATCTTTATTGATGGAACATTTATTTCGACAAACAGATTTGGAAAGTCGTTTTAATCTCAATATGAATGTGCTTGATTCTGATGGTGTTCCACGAGTTATGTCTATTAAAGAAGTTTTAAGTGAATTCTTAAGACATAGACATAATGTCTTGATAAGACGCACAAAGTATCGTTTAGAAAAAATCAACTACCGACTGGAAATATTAAACGGATATCTAATAGCTTACCTTAATCTTGATCGCATAATTGAAATTATTCGCGAAGAAAATGAACCAAAATCAATTATGATAAAAGAATTTAATCTAACCGATAATCAAGCCGAAGCTATTCTTAATATGAAATTACGTTCTTTGCGTAAACTTGAAGAAAACCAGATTCAAGAAGAATTTGAAACTCTGTCCGAAGAAAAAAATAATCTTGAAGAATTGCTTAATAATGAAAAAAAACGTTGGCAGACAATTGCAGTTGAAATTAAGCAAATAAAAGAGAAATTCGGCAAAAAAACAGCTCTCGGCCGTAGACGAACAGAATTTTCAGAAGTTGAAGAAACAGAAGTTCCTCTTGAGGTTCTAGTCGAAAAAGAACCGATTACGGTTATTTTATCCCAAAAAGGATGGATCCGCTGCTTAAAAGGACATCTTGATTTAAATGATAATTTTAAATTTAAAGATGATGATGCTTTACAAATAGCTCTACACGCTCAAACAACGGACAAACTTGTAATTATGGATAGTTCCGGAAAAATATTCAATATTCCCGCCAATGAAATACCAAGCGGAAAAGGATTTGGTCAACCTCTCCGTCTAATGATTGATATAGCTAATAATGATGATGTTAGCACCATGTTCGTTTTTGAACCCAAGGCTTCATATTTAGTGGCTTCGCAAAAGGGATATGGATTTATTATAGATGAGAACCATATTATTGCACAAACCAGAAACGGACGTAAAATCATGAATATTGCTGCAGGAGATAAGGCTTTATTCTGCTTAAAAGTTGCAGGAAATATGGTTGCTATTGTAGGTGATAATAGAAAATTACTTATTTTCAAAACAGAAGAAATACCAACTTTGGTAAGGGGAAGGGGCGTCTGTTTGCAAAAATACAGAGATGCCAAATTAGCTGATATTCAATTTTTTAATGAAGAAGATGGCTTTAGTTTTAATCGCAGCGGCGGAATTAGTACAGAAAAAGAGTTATTAACCTGGTTGGGGCATCGAGCTCAAGTCGGTAAACAAGTACCTTTTGGTTTTCCTAAAAATAATAAGTTTTTTACAAATAATAATGAATAAGTGGTTTCTGTGAAATTTAACGCTTAATCGATACGAAGTGTTTGTTTTCTAAAAAATAATCAAGATTTTCAAAAAAACTCTCATATGGTTAAATAACAGCAAGCTTATGAAGTATTTAATGTTTTGCTATGAATATTTATTTTAAAAATGTTTTTATGTCAGACTTGAAAATATACCATCAAACTTTGTTGATTTTTTAAAATTTATTTGAGCTTATAGAGTTTTTATTGATACAGAATTAATTTATATGTGTTTTTTTTAAAAAAGTAATATACCACAAATAATGATTTAAATTTATTAATTGAATATCAGTATATTATTTTATCATATTAAACTATACATAATATAGATTATGCGACAAATATATTTAAAATACAAAACCTGTAAAAAGACTTCCCTTTAATCAAAATTCAGTTTTTTTAAATATTAAAATATATTGCTAATTTATTGATTCTATTGCTAATAAATGATAAAAATGTTTTTAATTCAAACAGACAGCGTCAATTTACGTCATTTTTATGATTCGAACGTAACACTACCTGCGAAAAAAGGTAGATGTAGACATACCTGCCCAGCCGTTAGGCTTGCGAAGCTTTTGGGCAGGGCGAACGTAGTTCGGAACAGGTAATACCACTTGCGTTAGCTAGTGGAAGTTTATATTAAGTGAAAAAAATAAGATTTATATAGAAGCAGCAACTAATTTTTTAGTATATTCTTCATGTGGATGTAAAAAAATATTTTCACGATTATTGAATTCTACTATTTTTCCGTCTTTCATAACCATAATTTGATCGGACATGGCGCGTACAGCGTTCATATCGTGAGATATAAAGATATAACTTAATCCCCTTCTCTCTTGAATTTCCTGCAATAATTTTATTATTTGAGCCTGAATGGTAACATCAAGTGCTGATGTCGGTTCATCTAAAATCAGTAGTCGTGGTTGCAGTACCAAAGCTCGAGCAATTGCTATTCTTTGTCTTTGTCCTCCGGAAAATTCATGTGGGTATTTATTTAAATCGCTTTCATCTAAACCGGTTTCAATTAAAACATCCAGAGTTTTTTTGCGTCGTTGGCTGGCAGACATTTGCGGATAATGAACAAACAATCCCTCACTGACTATTTCTTCAACATTCATTCTCGGATTTAAGGAATTATAGGGATCTTGAAAAACAATTTGGATATCTTTACTAACTTTTTTTCTTATTTTTTTATCAATAATTTTCAATTCCTGTTGATTAAAATAGATATTTCCCGTATATGGAACTAAACCTACTATTGTTGAGCCAAGAGTTGTTTTTCCAGATCCTGATTCTCCCACAATTCCTAAAGTTTCTCCTTTTTTAAGGCAAAAGGAAATATTATCAACAGCAATTAATTCATCTATAATTTTTCCCCATAAATTTTTTTTAAGCGGGAAGTTTACTTTTATGTTTTCTACTCTAAGGATTTCACTATTTGTTTTATTATTGTTTTTTTTGGATAGCATATGAGCATTTACCAATTCTTGTGTATATGGGTGCTTAGGTTGTTCAAAAACCTGTCTGACATCCCCCTCTTCCACTATTTTTCCATTTTTCATAACCAAAACACGATGAGCTATTTGGCGAATAACAGATAAATCGTGGCTGATAAAAATAATTGCCATCTTCAACTTTTTATTTAATTCAATCAATAAATTAAGTATTTGCTTTTGAATTGTTACATCAAGAGCTGTTGTCGGTTCATCGGCTATTAATATATCCGGATTATTCGCTATGGCCATTGCTATCATAACTCTTTGACGCTGCCCTCCTGAAAGTTCAAATGGATATGCTTTCATTCTTTTTTGGGCATTTTGAATTCCTGTTAATTCCAATAATCTTACAACTTCTTTTTGAGCATCCTTTTCATGACATCCTTGATGCAAAATCAGACTTTCTGATATTTGATTCTCTATGGTATGAAGCGGATTTAATGAAGACATAGGTTCTTGAAATATATATCCTATTTTATTTCCTCTAATTTTGCAAAATTCTTTTTCGGGTAAATCCCTTAATTCTTTTCCTTCAAAAGATATTGAACTATCTTTTCCTAATTGTGCTTTAGGAAAAGGAAGCAGACCTAATATTGAAAGTGCCGTAATTGATTTACCAGAACCGGATTCTCCTACAATACCTAATATTTCTCCTTTTTTTAATTTAAATGAAATATCATTGACAGCTGTTTTATAACTATTGTCTTCATTCTTAAAAGAAATACTTAAATTGTTGATATTAAGTAGATTCATCGATTGTTTTTCCTTGTATCGAATATGTCTCGAACTCCTTCACCAATAAAAATTAATGATGTGAGTAAAATGGATAATACGATAAATATTGATATTCCAATCCATGGAGCTTGTAAATTATCTTTTCCCTGACGTACTAAATCGCCTAATGACGGATATTCATGAGAAAGACCTAAACCTAAAAAATCTAAGGCCGTTAAAGCGACTATGGATTCTGAGAGAATAAATGGAATAAAAGTAACACTTGAAATCAACGCGTTAGGAAGAATATGACGACATATAATTCGCCAATTGCCAACACCTAAAATTTGAGCAGCTTTAACAAACTCAAAATTTCGAATGCGCATAAATTCGGCTCTTACCATACCTGTTAATGAGGTCCAAGAGAAAAAAAGAAGAATAACTAATAATGTCCAAAAGGTCGGTATGAAAATACTTGAAACGATTATTAAAATAAACAATTGTGGTAAAGATTCCCATATTTCGATAAAACGTTGCATCAAAATATCAAGTTTTCCACCAAAATATCCTTGTATTGCGCCGGTTAAAATACCAATAAATGAAGATATTAAGGTTAGAAGAAAGGCAAAGATTAAAGATAAGCGCAGACCATAGATAATGCGAGCGACAATATCCCTACCCTCATCATCTGTTCCTAACCAATGTCTTTTTGATGGAGCTGCCGGGGTGGGAACATTCATTTCCATATCAACAGTATTAAAAGAAAACGGTATTATCGGCATGAGCAGCCACCCTTTATCTTTTATATTTTTTAGAAGATAAGGATCGCTATAATCGGCAGGTGTTGGAAAATCTCCTCCAAAATCTTTATCCAGATAGGTTTTAAACATGGGAAAATAAAATTTATCATTGTATTTTAATAACAAGGGACGATCATTTGCTAATATTTCCGCAAAGAGACTAATAAATAAAGTGACTAAAAGCAATCGAAAAGACCACAAAGCCCTTTTATTTTTACAAAATATTTTCCATTTATTCATAATCTTTTGTTTATTCATTATTGAGATGATCTTCTGTAAAAGTTGACAAAGTTTGGAATTTATCTTCTGGATTAACTTTTATTTCTTTAGGATTAATACTTTTTGACAAGATTTTTTCATTTTCAATTGGAGGATTTTCACTTGGAAAAAGAGATGTTTTTATATTTTCTATTTTAGGTGCTTTATAGTTTATTTTATTCCATTCTTTATACCATTGATTAAACTCTTGTAGAGATTTTTGCGCAATTGTGTTTGTATAAGAAACTGCGTTTATAGATTCTCTTATAGCTTTTTTAGTACTTTTAGATAATGTTGTACGACTAAATTCAGTACATTTTTTTCCATTTGACAAGCTATTATTTAATATTTCTTCCATAGGACAGATTGATTGATTAATAACTATACCTTTACTTGTTGGGAGTCGAACAGCTAAAGTAACCATTTGTCCATTTCTAAACCGTTCAGACAAGCTGGTATTTCCGCTGCCCAACAGATCATCCATTCCTCCAAGTCCTTCAATGATTATGGTTATTTTATCATTGTTGGGTATTTGAGATATAAATTGCATCATTTTTTCTAATTGACCAAACAAACACATTGTTTGTTTTAAATAGGCATTTCTTTTTTCTAATAAGCTTTGCTTATCCACCCAAGGATGGTGATATTTGGGAAGCCATTGAGATGGGGGCAATAATCGGCACATATCATCATAAACATACATATCCGATGGTAAATCAAGATATACGAAATAGGCGTTACGGCCTTTATCTGCGGCTATATCCTGTTGTAATAATTCAAGACTTTTATAAGAATTTATAACATATAGATTTTTATAGCTAAAACCGGTTAAAGGTGTTTTAGCGGGATTAAATATAGGTTTCATCCCTTGATATATTTTTTTCATTATATTTTCATTTTCGAAAAGCCCTGTACTTTCCAACCATTGTATTAACAGAATTTGAATTTTATCACTTTTAGTCATTTCCACACCATCGATATTTAGGGGGAAATTTATTTTACTGACGCATCGATTAACGACCAAGTTATTATTTTGATTACATAAATTAATTCCATGTGACTGATAAGCGTTTATTTTGTAACCATCTTTTTTTAAGTTTTCATAAACGCTGTTATCTTTTAAATAAGCTTCGAAATCTTCTCTTTGTTTAAATTGCCAATAGCCTTTTTTTAAGACTTGAGTTTGCAGAAAAGAGTTTTTTTCATCTGCTGTATAATTTAGATTTCTAGCGGCATTAACAAATTGATTATTATGTGTAACATATGCGTTAGGATAAAGTCTAAAGCCATTTTTAACATAAAAGCCAAGCATAATTTTCATTAAACGATTTTTATAAAATGCAGAAGCGTCACTTTCTTTTAGACTTGATAAATAGGCATATGAAGGTGCGTTAGCCGCCATAATTACAATCATTTTTTCATTTGTATCGTCGTCTGTTTTAGTATTGAGAAGAGAATTATCGGAATAAACGACAAACTCATTACCATTGATATTTTGATTAACAAGGACGGCTCCGAAACAGAAAACGGCGATTAGTGCGAGTAAGCTTTTAAATTTTTTAGGGATTAGTATTAAAATTGTGAATATAATTATGCCAACGGCGACAGACCAAAAGATTTCGGTTTGTCCTGAACTTCCGATAGTAAAGTTAGCGAATTGATGTATCATGGAAAAAGTAAATAAACTGCTTATCAAAGCGGTTAGAAGATACATAAGAATTTTTAGAAAAGAGGAAATAAAGCAAAGAAGGACAATACAGAAAAACAGGATTATTAGAATAATTAAGATTTCTGACCGCAAACCGCCGTTATTAAAGATATTTATAGGTCCCGAAGCGGCGAAAAGAATAAAATTTATTCCAAGCAATGAAAAAGATATCAAGCAGCAGATAACGAGATCAAACAAATAATTTAATAAAGGATAATTTATTTTTTTCTTTTTTTTATGAGAGGAGCGTTTTGTTTGCGGAAATTGCTCTGGATTTTTCTCCATGACAATATCGTCCATATATTTATTCCTTAATTTTTTTGATTAACTTTATATATAATAAACACAATTTTATTTAGATTTAAAGCAAAAAAAACCTCGAAATTGTATAATTTCGAGGTTTTTACACATTTTGACAAAGATATTATCTTGAATAGAATTCGATAACCAGATTGGGTTCCATAACTGAGGCGTAAGGGACGTCGTCGAATTTTGGAACAAAAGCATATTTAACACTATATTTTGAATCTGCTTCAAGATAAGATGGAATTTCGTGTAAGTTAGATTCCAAAGAAGCCACGACCATAGGCATTTGTTGAGATTTTTCTTTAACTGAGATAATATCTCCTGCCTTAACCATATAAGAAGGAATATTGACTCTCTTGCCATTAACAAGGATATGACCGTGATTAACAAATTGACGAGCGGCAAAGATACTTGGAACGAATTTAGATTTAAAGACTAAATTATCCAAACGGGACTCAAGAATACCGATTAAGTTTTCGGCTGCGTCACCACGTCTTCTTGTTGCTTCTACATAATATTTATGAAATTGTTTTTCTGATACGTTACCATAATAGGTTTTCAAACGTTGTTTGGCTTGCAGTTGTTGACCATAGTCAGATAACTTCTTTTTGCGTGCGCCGTGTTGTCCTGGACCGTATTCACGTTTCAGATATGGACTTTTGGGATCTCCCCACAGATTGGCATGTAAACTGCGGTTGGTTTTTTTCTTAGCTTTTACAATACTTTTCATTAGTTTTTCCTTGATTATTTTATTTTAATTATTGTCCCGGTAGGTTCAAAATTTAATTTTGAGCGGGGTTTAACAAACCCACATTTCCGGAAGTGAAAAAAACATAATATATTTTTTTTATAAAATCAAGTATTTTCTTTATAAAATCATAGTAAAGCTAAAATATTACTTTTGTTAGTAAAAATCTTGTTTTCATGTAAACCTCCTAACTTAGCTTAAGCCTTAAGTATATCAACATATCTACTGTTTAGCAACCATATATAATTAACGCTTTTCATATTTTTTTTGTGGAGATACAATACCTCCTGAAATAACAAATTTTAATCCTTGTTCAACCGTCATTTGCAAAAAGACAACTTCTTCTTTGGGAATGAATAGTAAAAAACCTGATGTTGGATTGGGGGTGGTTGGAATAAAAACATTTAACATTTCTTTCTTTAATATATCTTTGATTTCACCTTCGGTATTAGTACTTACAAATCCTAAAACCCATGTCCCTTTACGCGGATATTCAACTAATACGACTTGATTAAAAGCTTTATTTTGTTTAGATAAAAATGTTTCAAAAATCTGTTTTAGTAAAGAATAGACACTTGAAACCAGAGGCATTTTTTTTAACATCCAATCGCCGAGACGAATAAAAAAACCACCGATAAAACCTGCCGCAAACATACCGATAACAATCATTGCTATTGTAAGAATGATTATTCCTAACCCCGGAATGGTAAAAGGTAGTTCGTTATAGTAAGTTTTAAATTGTGGCGGTAAAAGTTTATTAACCACGCTATCTATCCAAATAATAATTTTGTATGCCATATAAAAAGTTATTGAAACAGGTGCCGTAACTAAAATACCGGTAAAAAAGTAAGCTCTTATTTTAGCTCCAAGAGCCATAAAAACATGATGTTTACGAGTTTTTTTTATTTTACTTATAAGGTGTTTTTTTTCTTTAGGAGTTTTATTGGACATTTTATCCTCTCATAACGTCTTCTATAATGAATTGAACTTGTTTTTTCCCTAACCAACAATCTTTACGCAATGTTCCTGCCAAGTTAAAAATTTCACCATTGGATTTAAGCAAGGCTTTACCCATTTCTGAATCTGCGGCACGAAAAGCTATTGCTTTTAATCTGCCGCCGATTGTAGATCCAAGAATACAACGTATATGACCGCTGCCGACAATATCGGATTTAATGATTTTCACATTGGTCAACATTAATTTAGGTTCCGGATTAGCTGCGCCGAAGGGAGACAACATTTCCAATTGTTCAACAAAATCTATTGTTGCTGCATTGACACTTATAATTCCATCAAGTTCCACAACCGGAATAACTTTTTCTTTTCCGAGAAAACTAGAAATATATTCTCCTGCGAATTCTCTAAAGGCCTCAAGATTTTCTTCTTTTAGCGAAAAGCCGGCCGCCATATTATGCCCGCCTCCTTTTGTTAATAACCCTTTTTCTTTTGCGGCAATAATTAATGAACCGACATTAAGTCCGGCGACAGATCGAGCCGAACCTTTTACTTCATCTGTTTCAATCGACATTACAAATGAAGGAAGACCATATCTCTCTTTTAATTTTCCGGCAACAATACCTATGACCCCTTGGTGCCAATCTTCGCCATATACAAAAACCATAGGATATTTTTGAGGTGTTCCTTCAAGAATTTCTATTGCTTTTAATAAAACATGTGCTTCTATTTCTTTTCTTGTTTCGTTAAATTGATTAAGTTTTTCGGCTAAAAGCATAGCTTGTTGTTTATTTTTTGCACAAAGCAAACGACTACCGGCAGAAGATTCGCCGACACGGCCTCCCGCATTAATTCGTGGTCCTAATATATAGCCCAAATGATAACTTCCTAATGTTTCGGTTATTCCCGATCTCTCGATTAAGGCTTGTAAACCTATATTTTGGTGCAAGGACATAATTTTTAATCCTTGACTGACAAAAGCTCTGTTTAGTCCTTGTAAAGGGACAACGTCACAAACTGTTCCTAAAGCGACTAAATCAAGATATTTTAATAGATCCGGTGCCGTATGGGTGTTATAAAAACCTTGTTGACGAAGTTCCCTGTTTACGGCAACTATGGTCATAAAAACAACACCGACGGCAGCTAAATATTTTAAAGTTGGATAATCATTACTTTCATCTAATCTTTTAGGATTAACGACAGCATACACTTGCGGCAGTTTTACTTCCGCTTCATGATGGTCCAAGACAATAACATCCATATTTTTTTGAGCATATTCCAATACCTCAAAAGCTGTCGTTCCACAATCGGTTGTGATTAACAATTGAACACCGGAATTTAAAAAATCATCAACGGCTTGACGACTGGGACCATATCCTTCTTCTCGTTCGGGAATATGTATAGGAACTTCAATACCTAGATCATGTAAAAATAATTTCATAAGAGATGAGGAAGTCGCTCCGTCAACATCATAATCGCCGATAAGAGCTATTGTTTCTTTATTTATGATTGCTTTAGCTATTTTTTGCGATGCTTTTTCCATATCTTTAAGAACAACCGGATCAGGCATTAAATTTTGTATTTTAGGATGTAAAAAACAATCAATTTCATTTATTTTTACGCCTCGAGCGGCGAGAATACCCGCAATTGTTATTGACAAGCCATATTTGGAAGCGATTAATTCCGCGGTATTTTCATTATACGGCGCGAATTTCCATAAATTGCCGTTTAAGGAAACAGTATTTTCAAAATCAATACAAACGGCTGTATTATCAGACATTTTAGTTAATAGCTCACATAAATTTCGGCACGTCTGTTCATTCGTTCACCTGCCGGCATAGCTTCCGAATAAAGAGGCATTGTGTCAGATAGTGCTTCCAGTTTTATAGAGTTTTTATCAACACCGGCTTTGACTAACGCTGCGACCACATTTTCGGCTCGTTTTAATGAAATTTTGAAATTTACCATTTTATGTTTAGCTATATCCATATCTTTGGTGCGACTGGAAGAAAAACCATAAACAGTAATATGTGCATTTTTTTCTTTTGCCATTTGCGCTATTTTAGATAATTCGGGATAATATTTCGAAGCAACAACGGTGCTGCCGTCGGCAAAGAAAATTGTTGCTGCTTGATATGCGATACTTGGTTCCGTTTTATTTATTGGGGGGGTTACATTCGGAATGTTTGTTTTTTTTTGAGAAATTTGTTTTTCTATTTTCTTTTCTTTTTCACCCATTAGAATTTTATTAAATTCTTTTTCTTTATCTAATTTTTGCATATCGGTTTGATTTTGACGAATTACAGGTATTACCGGTGCTGCTTCTCTTTTATCTTCATAGGCGGCATTAATTTCATCAGAGCCTAATATTTTAGTCTCGGTTAATTGTTTATGAATTGGACGATAAGTTTCAATAGCAGCTTTTTTTTCCGATTCTTGATAATTGTTTTCTTCAACGGTTGACGCACAACCGCCGATTGTTGCTAAACTAATTAAGAAAATAGCTTTTTTTATATTTTTTATCCCCGACAACATTTTTATACCTATACATATATGATTAAACTTTATATTGTTTTATCCTAAGAAACATAATTACACAAGATTTAAAAAACATAAATTGATAACTTTTTAAAAATAAATTTGTTTTTATTAATAAACTTGTTATACTGACAAAAACAATATTTAAATATGGAGGAATATATAATGTCAAAAATATTTTCATTTTTTATAATGTTTATGATGCTTACGGCTTGTTCTAAAAAAGAAAGCCAAGAAGAATTGGTTATTACTGATGCCCAAGGAAATAAAGTTATTTATAATGTTGAATTAGCTCAATCTCGTGATGAGCTTACGACCGGATTAATGAATCGCGAAAGCCTTGATAAAAATAAGGGTATGATTTTTGATCTATCGAAATTAACTGATACACCAACAGCTATGTGGATGAAAGATACCAAAATAGCTCTTGATATGATTTTTATTGATAAAGATGGTATGATTTATTGGATTTATGAAAATGCCGAACCTAATTCCACACAAATTATTGTTGCTCCCTACCCTGCATACGCCGTTCTTGAAGTAAATGGCGGCGATACTAAGGCTCATGGTATTGAAATCGGTGATATGGTTGAATATAAACTTTTCAATTCTTTTGAAGAAGAAAATAATAATGAAGATAAAATTTCTCAATAATATTGGGAAATATAATTAATAAGCACTGTTTTTAAAAAAACAGTGCTTATTTTTATTAAAGTTGATTTATACGATTAATATATTCACGAATTACGGATAATCTCTGAGGATAGCTTTCTAAATCTCCATTTATCAAGATTTTTTGGTCCGGCCGAATTTTTATAGTACCGAATGAACGTTCAATCATTTTTATGAGTTTTTCCGGAGCATGGAAAACATTATTATGAAAAGCAATTAAAAATCCTTTAGCTCCTGCATCTATTTTTTCGATATTAGCTTTTTTGCACAATTGTCTAATTTCGACTGTTTTCAAAAGATTTTCGACCTCTTGGGGAATAGGACCGAATCTGTCAATGAGTTCCTCACGCATATCCAACAGAGCTTCAGAAGTATCAAGATTTCCTATACGCTTATATAAACCAAGTCGTATACCTAAATCACGAACATAAGTTTCGGGTATCATAATCGGCACACCGGTAATAATCTGGGGGCTCCAATCTGTTGATTTCTGATTTTCAAGTGTTTCTCCGGCTTTAATGCGTTCAATTTCTTCTTCCAACATATGATGATAAAGAGCTATTCCAACTTCTTTGATATGACCGGATTGTTCTTCTCCCAAAATATTACCGGAACCGCGAATATCCATATCGTGACTTGCTAAAGAAAAACCTGCGCCCAAACTATCCAGAGCTTGTAATATACTTAAGCGGCGTTCGGCAATAGGCTTTAAGTGTTTCTGTGCCGGTATGGTAAAATAGCAATAGCCTCTTACTTTTGAACGTCCGATACGTCCACGAAGTTGATAAAGCTGTGCTAAACCAAACATATCGGCGCGATACACAATCATTGTATTTACTGTCGGCATATCGATACCTGATTCAATAATTGTCGTTGACAGTAGAATATCGGCTTTATGATCGGCGAAAGAATTCATGACATCTTCCAATTGTTTAACCGGCATTTGTCCGTGGGCTATAAGAATTTTGGCATCAGGAGCCAATTCTTGTAAAATTTCATAAACGTTATTAATATCGGAAACTCTTGGGCAAACGACAAAAGTTTGTCCGCCGCGGTATTTTTCACGATAAACAGCTTCTTTTATCATCACCCTGTCAAAAGGCATAACGAAAGTACGAGCGGCTAATCTATCCACAGGTGGAGTTGCGATAATTGAGAGTTGTTTAACGCCTGTTAACGACATTTGCAAAGTTCTTGGAATTGGAGTTGCGGTTAGAGTGAGAACATGAACATTTGATTTAAGATTTTTAAGTTTTTCTTTATGTGAGACGCCGAAATGCTGTTCTTCATCAATAATCAATAATTCAAGATTGTTAAATTCAATATTATCGGCAAGTAAGGCATGAGTTCCGATTACAATATCTATGGAACCGTTTTTAAGATTTTCTTTGATTTTTTTTGCTTCTGTCGATGTTTGTAAGCGTGACAGCATAGCTATATTGAGAGGAAAGCCCTTCATTCTTTGGCAGAAATTATAATAGTGTTGTCGAGCAAGGAGTGTTGTTGGGACGATTAAGGCGACTTGAGCTCCGGATAAAGCTACGGTAAATGCTGCGCGAAGAGCCACTTCTGTTTTACCGAAGCCGACATCGCCGCAAATTAATCTATCCATAGGTGTTCCGGCGGCCAAATCACAAAGGACGTCGGAAATAGCGTTAAGTTGATCATCTGTTTCGGTATAAGGGAAACCAGAACAAAATTCATCATATAAACCTTCTTGGGGAATAAATTTATCGGCTTTTTTTAATTGTCTTTCTGCGGCGATAGCGATTAATTTTTCGGCGATTTCATGAATTCTTTTTTTAACTTTTGTTTTTTTAGCTTCCCAAGCTCCACCTCCGAGAGTGTCAAGTCGAATATTTTCATCATCTGCGCCATAACGAGAAACAGTCTCAATATTTTCGACAGGAACGAATAATTTATCATCATTAGCGTAAAGAATTTTCAAACAATCATGGGGAGCATTTCCTGCTGTAATGGTTTCCAATCCCATGAAACGCCCAATACCATGTTCGATATGAACGACTAATTCTCCGATACTTAAGGCAGACAAATCGGAAATAAAATCTTTGGAAGTAACTTTTTTTATTCGTCGATGTTGACGTATACCTAAGATATCTTGTTCAGAAATCAAGCATATTTTTGAATTTCTAAATCCTTGAGAGAGAGGCATGATTAATAAGGCCACATCATTTTTATTGAGAGCCTCATTCCAAGTATCGGCAAGAACTATTTTAGTATTACTGTAAGGGGAATTTTTTTTTGCTTCATTAATCAGAGAGAACAAACGTTCGCGAGAACCTTGGGTATAGCAACAAATAATTCTTTTAAGTTTAGAATATTCATTAAGATAAGCCAAGAGGTCCGAATAGACTTGTGTCGTACTGATATTTTTAGCGGTGGAGAAATTTCGACCAGGGATAACACCTGTATCCATATTGGTATTATTGTTGGGTAAATTTAATTGAGTTAATTTAATGGCATTTTTTTGTTTAAATTTTTGTTCGATTTCATTTTGGGTTAGGAACATTTGTTCAGGAGGGACAGGTCGATAAACATCGGATTCATTTTTAGGATTCAAAGTTTGCAAGCGTTCGGAATAATGGTCTGAGATACTTTCGCATTTAGCCGGCAGGGAATCTTGGACATTACGTCCGATGATAATTTTTGCCTGAGGTATATACTGGAACAAGTCGGGTAAATTTTCGTCATAGAAGAAGGGGAGCCAATTTTCCATACCCATATATTTACGTCCATTAGAAACAGCCTCGTAAATTTCATCATTTTTAAAAGCGGCACCGAAAGTTTCGCGATAGTGCCGGCGGAAATTTTTAATACTGTTTTCATCTAGTGTCACTTCACCGGCGGCTTGGAAGGTATAATTTTTTTCTTCACCGATTGTTCTTTGGGTTAAGACGTCGAAGCGGCGTATTTTTTCGACTTCATCACCGAACAGATCTATACGCAAAGGTTGACTGGCTCCGGTTGGAAAAATATCGATAATATCGCCTCTGACGGCGTATTCTCCAGGTTCCATGACTTGTTCGACACGAGCATAACCATTGATTGAGGCATAATGAAGGAAATCATTAAAATTCAATACATTTCCGACGGAGATTATTTTCATAGCGTTAAGGAATACTTTTTTAGGAGGAATTTTTTGTAAGACTGAACCGACGCTTGCAACGATGATTCTTGTTTTTTTTGTTTCGGGATTAAAGGCAAGTTTAGCAAGAGTATTTATTCGTTGAGATATAATATTAGGGTTAGGAGAAACGCGGTCATAAGGGACGGTATCCCATGCGGGGAAACGTAGAATTTCGGTATCTGGGAGCAGAATTTGCAAAATATCGGCATTTTGTTCTAAAGTTAAGCCGTTACTTGCGACATAAAGCACATCGTTTTGAGAATTTTTCCATATATCAGCGACAGCGAAAGCTTCATATCCTTCGCTGACTGATGAAAGAGAAGTAATTTGGTTTTTAAGAGATTTTTCCATAATATTAATCTTCCTTATTTACAACTTTTTTTAAAATATATACAATTAATTTTGTTATCAATCTTTTTTTAGAGATTATGAACCATGCGTCCGTCTTTTTTATATCCGTTATTTTCTGGTCTTTCTTCTCTTTCCGGCGTTGGAGAGAAATATGAGCGGTTATTGGAAAATCTGGGTATTTGTAAAGTTATAGATTTATTATGGCATATACCATATAGTGTTAATGACAGGAGATATGTTGCAGCCATAAAGCAGGTTAAGAGTGGAGAAATAAACACCTTAAAGATAAGAGTTTTAAGGCATATACCTCCTAAGAGCAGCAAGCAGCCTTATCAAGTTTATTGTGAAGATGAGGCAGGAGATAGATTAGTTTTAGTATTTTTTAAGATTTATTCTGAAACGATTAACAAAAGCTTACCCATAAATGATTTAAGGATTGTCAGCGGACGTGTTGAATATTTCAAGGATCACTGGCAGATGAGTCATCCTGATTACATTGTATTACCTGAAGAGATATGGAAGATTCCGGAAATAGAACCGATTTACGGTTTAACGGCCGGTATAACCAACAAGTTTATTTATCGATTAGTTCATATAGCTTTTACGAAGATGCCGTTGATGATGGAATGGCTTGATCCAAATTATCAAAAGTCTTTAGCGTTACCCTCTTTTAATGAAGCATTATACAAGCTACATCATCCGAAGGGGATAGAGGATTTGGCTCCTTTATCACGAGCAAGAATGAGATTAGCGTATGATGAGCTTTTAGCTAACCAGTTATCTCTTGCTCTGGTCAGAGAGAATATAAAGAGACAAAAGGGGCGAAAGATAAAAGGAGACGGTTGTTTTCGAAGACAAATTTTAAGTCGGTTATCTTTTAAATTAACACATGCGCAGCAAAAAGTTCTTAGTGAAATATATGAAGATCAGGCGAGTGAATATAGGATGTTGCGATTATTACAAGGAGATGTTGGGAGTGGCAAGACGATTGTTGCGTTATTAACGATGCTTAACGCTGTTGAGTGTGGTTTTCAAGCGGCTATTATGGCACCGACTGAGATTTTAGCCAAGCAGCATTATGATACGATTGCGCCGCTTATAGAGGAGATTGGATTAAAAACGGAACTTTTGACCGGAAAGATAAAAGGGAAGCATCGTAGGGAAATTTTAGACGATTTAAAGGCGGGAAAGATAAATATATTGATAGGCACGCACGCGCTTTTTGTTGAGGATGTTGTTTTTGCGGATTTAGCTTGTGTTATTATTGATGAACAACATCGTTTTGGGGTTCATCAACGTTTAGGTTTTTCGGATAAAGGGAATTGTGCGGATGTATTGGTGATGACGGCCACTCCCATTCCTCGGACTTTATTTTTGACGACATATGGGGATATGGAATATTCTAAGATAGATGAGTTGCCGATTGGCAGAAAACCTGTTGACACAAGAGTTATGCCGCTTACAAAAATAAAAGATCTTATTGTTGCGCTTAGACACAAAATTGAATCAGGGGAACAGATATATTGGGTTTGTCCTTTAGTTGAAGAATCGGAAAAGGTAGATTTAGCGGCAGCTAAAAACAGGTTTGAGATTTTATCTGATATTTTTGGAAAGACGGTTGGTTTAGTTCATGGAAAAATGAAAGAAAAAGAAAAAAACGAGATAATGGAGCGTTTTAAAAACGGAGAGATTAAATTACTTGTTGCCACGACGGTTATTGAAGTCGGGGTGAATGTTCCACAAGCGACGGTTATGATTGTAGAGCATGCCGAGCGTTTTGGTTTAGCGCAATTACATCAATTACGAGGTCGTGTTAAACGTGGTTTTAGACCGGCTATTTGTGTATTGCTTTATGGATATCCGTTAAGCGATACGGCATACAAGCGTTTAAACATCATGCGCAAGACGGAAGATGGATTTATTATAGCCGAAGAAGATTTAAAACTTCGCGGCGGCGGGGAGATACTTGGCACCAAGCAAAGCGGAGGAGAACAATTTCTATTGGCGCAAATGCCGGAACATGAAGATCTTCTTTTTACGGCTTATAAAGATGCCAAAATGATTATTTCTGTTGATCCGACGCTTTCTTCACCGAGGGGACAGGCTTTAAGGAATTTACTTTATCTTTTTGAACGAGATCAAGTCGTTAAAACGTATTTATCGGGATAATGACCTGATTTTTTATGCTTAATTTTTAATTAAAAATGTTTAACATAGAATTAACGATATTTCTTGAATTAATTGATAAGATAGAATATAATAATACCTACAACTGAAAAACGATGGTGCTTTTTCAAAAAATTTTGTTGTTTTAACAAAAGAAGGATGACGGCAATGATAAAATCACACGGTATCTGTTATCTTTTATTGGCGGGGACGATACTTTCAACCTCGGCAACAGCGGCAGTATTTGAACCAACGTTAGACGCGCTGAAAGCGCAAGGTTCTGTTTTAAGCGGCGATTACGCCTTAACTCAAGTCGATACGGATCTGCCCGCGGGAGCGGTTGAAGTCACGATTGATAATGTTAAATATTATTTTATTCCGCAAGGCAGCGACGCTTCCTTATTAACCATTTTAGCCGGAACATCCGCGGGACAACTGATTGCAGACGCCAATGGGATATTTGACTTAAACGGCGTTAAATATAATTTTGATATTGCCGCCATTCCCGATAGTGTATTTGAATACGCTCAAGGAACGGAGAGTGATTATAACTTTATCATTAATCAAGCCGACGCCGAGGGCAATTTAACGCCTCAATATTATAAAGTCATCTTAAAACCGGAAACCTTTTCAACCTCAAGCAATATCGAATGGAGCGACAGCACCTTAACCGGCGGACAAACCAACGGTTCGGTGGAAGTTAATTTACCTAATAATCAAACTCAATCCTTTTATTATCAATATACAAAACCATCCGACTATGAGATTGTGACCGCCTCACCGAAAGATTTTTCTATAACAAATCTAAGTGCTAGCAAAACTTATGAAGCCGGAGGGGCAGCGATTAGTCATACTTCTGGAGATTACGGAGATATCAGCAACAAGCTTTTTAGCGGCAACCAAGCAACCGCGACTTTGACGGTGACTGGCCTCTCTCTCAAATATCTTTATTATTATGGCGGAGCGATAGCGAATTTTGCCACCGGCGGAGCAACAGCAACTCTTGGCAATATCACGGCGGATTTTATTAACAACAGCGTTACCGCAACAGCTTCCGGTTCTCGTGCTTATGCTTATGCTTATGGCGGGGCGATAGCCAATTATGCGGATGCTGATTCAAGTGCGGTTATCGGCAACATCATCGGCGATTTTATCGGTAATTATGCTTCTACTGCTGGCGGGGCTATTTATAATAGTGGCACTAATACCACCATCGGCAATATTACCGGCAATTTTATCGGCAATTATGCTTCTTCTGGCGGGGCTATTTATAATGATAGAAATGCCACCATCGGCAACATCACCGGCGACTTTATCGGTAATTATGCTTCAAGTACTTCTTCTGCTTATGGCGGGGCAATTTATAATTCTTACGGCACCATCAACAGCATCATCGGTGATTTTATCGGTAATTATGCCTCTCGTAGCGGCGGGGCGATTGATAATGACGGCACCATCGGCGACATTACCGGCGATTTTATCGGTAATTATGCTTCAAGTACTTCTTCTGCTTATGGCGGGGCAATTTATAATTCTTACGGCACCACCAACAG